>NZ_JBBDHD010000040.1:0-61335 GCF_044129415.1 Streptomyces racemochromogenes | reverse complement strand
CCCCGCGGGCCGCCCCGCGGGGCGCCGCGACAACCGGGGGGGGGGGGGGGCGGCCCGCCGGGGGGGCGGGGGGCGGGGGGGGGGGGCCGGGGGGGGGCGCGCGCCCACCGGGCATCCCACTCTGGGTGGAGTCATGCACACTCGGAGTCAGGAGGCCCCATGAGTCGTCCCTTCGCCCGTGCCCTGGCGGGCGCACTGACCCTGGTGGCGGGAGCGGCCGTGGCGCCGCTGGCCCAGGCGCCGACGGCGGCGGCGGACAGCGTCGTCATAGGCGGGAAGCCGGTGAAGGTGGCCGACAGCCCGTGGGTCGTGGCCCTCGCCAGCCGTGACCGGTTCGGGGGTATCCGCGACGGGCAGTTCTGCGGGGGAGTCCTCGTCGCCCCGACCACGGTGGTGACCGCGGCCCACTGCCTGGGCCGCCAGGTGCTGGGCGGCCCGGTCGACTCCGTCTCGGACTTCCGGGTGATCACCGGCCGTACGGAGCTGCGCGCCCCCGAAGGGCGGGAGATCGCGGTGCGCGCGGCCCGGGTGAACCCGGCCTACGACCCCGGGACCAACGCCGGGGACCTCGCCGTGCTGGAGCTGGCCGAGGCGGTCCCCGCGGACCACGTGCTGCCCATGGCCGGCGAGGGGCACCCCGGCTACGAGGCGGGCACCGGGGCGGCGGTGTACGGCTGGGGTGACACGAGCGGGTTCGGCGACTACGCGTACGGGCTGCGGGCGGCCCAGGTCACCGTCCTGGACGACGAGGTCTGCCGGCGGGCCTACCCGGGCTCCGACGGTCAGTACCGGGCCGACTCCATGGTGTGCGCGGGCGACCGCTCCGGGGGGAAGGACGCCTGCCAGGGCGACAGCGGCGGCCCGCTGGTGGCCCGGGGGCGGCTGATCGGCCTGGTCTCGTGGGGCCGCGGCTGCGGGCGCGCCGACAGCCCGGGGGTCTACACCCGCATCGCCCCGCTGATCGACTTCGTGAGCGGGCCCCTGGAGGGCCGGCGGCGGGACGCGGAGTAGGAACGTCGCGGAGGCCTCCGCAGGGGCTCCAGGGCGCCTGTACGGCCCGGCACGGGGCTGCCGGAGCCGGAGGAGGCCTTCCCGGAGCCGGGGCCGCACCGGAAAGGGTCCGGCCCGGCGCCGGAAAGGGGCCGGGCCGGACATGAGGACGGGCGGCGCCTCTGGGTCTCAGAGGCGCCGCCCGTCGACCGGCCTAGCCGGTCCTGGCTCGTCGGATGCGAGGGCAGGCCGTGTGTCAGCGGTCCTCGTGGTCGGCTGCGTGGGCGGCCGGAGCGGACGTCAGCCGCTCGGTCTCATCCTGTATTTCCGCGGCGATCTTCTTGAGTTCCGGCTCGAACTTACGCCCGTGGTGGGCGCAGAAGAGCAGTTCACCACCGCTCAGGAGGACGACGCGCAGATATGCCTGGGCGCCGCAACGGTCGCATCGGTCAGCGGCCGTCAGCGGGGTCGCGGGTGTCAGAACAGTAGTCACGTCGCCTCTTCTCTAGCTCGACGAGCTGTCGTACCAGGGTCAACATCCAACCAGGCCGAAAACGTTCCCGCTCGCGGCTTTTCCTCGAAACTTCCTTCCGAAGCTGGCCGGCTGCTGCCGGTTGGCGGCGAAGGAGCCGTATTGCGTTGCTTTACGGTTTCGCGTTGTCAGTCGTTCGCTTGTAGCAGTTCTCGTCCTCCCCGGCGTGAGTGCCGGATGTTGATGAGGACGTGCCCGAACCCTAAATGGTTCATGCGTGGAAGGGAACGTGATGTTTGCTTCACCCTCCCGGGGGATCGAACATCCGTACGGATCTGCACTAGGCTGTGGAACGCGCGAGGGTGGCGTTGTACCGGCTCTACCTGGCCTCGGTACCCTTCGACGGGCAACCGAGCCACCCCTGCGCCCCAGCGGGTCGTCAAAGAAATTCAGCGAGGAGCGAACTGCGTGACCGCCGACACGTCCGTGCCTTCCAGCGCGCTGCTGTCCGGAGCAGACCGGGACGGTTCCAACTACACCGCGCGGCACCTGCTCGTCCTCGAAGGCCTTGAGGCCGTCCGCAAGCGCCCCGGCATGTATATCGGCTCCACCGACAGCCGAGGCCTCATGCACTGCCTCTGGGAGATCATCGACAATTCCGTCGACGAGGCCCTGGGCGGCTACTGCGACCACATCGAGGTCATCCTCCACGAGGACGCCTCGGTCGAGGTCCGGGACAACGGCCGCGGCATCCCCGTCGACGTCGAGCCCAAGACCGGCATGTCCGGCGTCGAGGTCGTCATGACCAAGCTGCACGCCGGCGGCAAGTTCGGCGGCGGCTCGTACGCCGCCTCCGGCGGCCTCCACGGCGTCGGCGCCTCCGTGGTCAACGCCCTGTCGGCCCGCCTCGACGTCGAGGTCGACCGCGGCACCACCCACAGCATCAGCTTCCGGCGCGGCGTCCCCGGCGCGTTCACCGGAGAGGGCCCCGACGCCGCCTTCGAGCCGGGCAGCGGCCTGCGCAAGGGCAAGCGGGTGGCGAAGGGCAGGACCGGCACCCGCATCCGCTACTGGGCCGACCGCCAGATCTTCCTCAAGGACGCCCGCCTCTCCCTGGAGACCCTCTACCAGCGCGCCCGCCAGACCGCGTTCCTCGTGCCCGGCCTGACCATCGTCGTCCGCGACGAGCGGGCCATCGACGGCGCCGGCAAGACCGAGGAGACGTTCCGCTTCGACGGCGGCATCAGCGAGTTCTGCGACTACCTCGCCCAGGACAAGGCCGTCTGCGACGTGCTGCGCCTCACCGGGTCGGGCACCTTCAAGGAGACCGTCCCGGTCCTCGACGACCGCGGACACATGACGCCCACCGAGGTCACCCGCGAGCTTGGCGTGGACATCGCCCTGCGGTGGGGTACGGGGTACGAGACCAGCCTCAGGTCCTTCGTGAACATCATCGCCACCCCCAAGGGCGGCACCCACGTGGCCGGATTCGAGCGGGCGGTCACCAAGACGGTCAACGAGGTGCTGCGCTCGGCCAAGCTGCTGCGCGTCGCCGAGGACGACGTCGTCAAGGACGACGCGATGGAGGGCCTGACGGCGGTCGTCACCGTCCGCCTGGCCGAGCCCCAGTTCGAAGGGCAGACCAAGGAGGTGCTCGGCACCTCCGCGGCCACCCGGATCGTGGCCGCCGTCGTCGCCAAGGAGCTCAAGGCCTTCCTGACCTCCACCAAGCGCGACGACAAGCAGCAGGCCCGGGCCGTGATGGAGAAGATCGTCGCGGCCGCCCGGACGCGGATCGCCGCCCGACAGCACAAGGAGGCGCAGCGCCGCAAGACCGCGCTGGAGTCCTCCTCGCTGCCGGCCAAGCTGGCCGACTGCCGCAGCGACGACGTGGACCGCAGCGAGCTCTTCATCGTCGAGGGGGACTCGGCCCTCGGTACGGCCAAGCTCGCCCGGAACTCCGAGTTCCAGGCGCTGCTGCCGATCCGCGGCAAGATCCTCAACGTCCAGAAGTCGTCTGTTTCGGACATGCTCAAGAACGCCGAGTGCGGCGCCATCATCCAGGTCATAGGAGCCGGCTCCGGCCGTACCTTCGACATCGACGCCGCCCGGTACGGGAAGGTCATCATGATGACCGATGCCGACGTCGACGGCTCCCACATCCGCACCCTGCTGCTGACCCTCTTCCAGCGGTACATGCGGCCGATGGTCGAGGCGGGCCGGGTCTTCGCGGCCGTCCCGCCGCTGCACCGGATCGAGCTGGTCCAGCCCAAGAAGGGCCAGGACAAGTACGTCTACACGTACTCGGACAACGAGCTGCGCCAGACGCTGCTGGAGTTCCAGCGCAAGAACATCCGCTTCAAGGACGCCATCCAGCGCTACAAGGGCCTCGGCGAGATGGACGCGGACCAGCTCGCGGAGACCACGATGGACCCCCGCCACCGCACCCTGCGGCGGATCAACATCGGCGACCTGGAGGCCGCCGAGCAGGTCTTCGACCTCCTCATGGGCAACGAGGTCGCCCCGCGCAAGGAGTTCATCACCAGCTCGGCCGCGACCCTGGACCGCTCGCGCATCGACGCCTGAGCGCGCCACCCGCGGTCCCGGCGCTCTTCACCCCCTCACCTGATGGGGTGAAGAGCGCCAGGACACCAGTCCGGAAAGCGACCATTCGGCACATCCTTGTGAGCACGCCGCCAAGGCGGCAGCGGACAAGGAGAGTTCGGTGGACAAGCGCGAAGGTCGTGAAGCCGGAACGATCCGGTTGGACGACCCCTGGTACGACGCCCTGGCCGTGGGCTGGGGCGAGGGCGCGGAGCCCCATCCGCCGCGTCGGCACCCGGCGGACCGCGGCGCCCCCGGAGCGTCCGACATCTACCTGGAAGTGCAGCGCAGCGCCGCCTTCCAGGAGGTCCGCGGCCGGTACCGTAGGTTCGTCGTCCCCGCGACCGCCGGCTTCCTCCTCTGGTACGTCGCCTACGTGGTCGCCGCGACCGCCGCGCCCGGGCTGATGGCCCGTCCCGTGGCGGGCTCGCTCAACGTGGCCCTGCTGGCCGGCCTCGGCCAGTTCCTCAGCACGTTCCTGCTGACCTGGGCCTACTCCCGGCACGCGCGGCTGCGCCGGGACAGCGCCGCGCTCGACCTGCGCTGGACCGTCTTCGAACGGGAACGCGGCCAGGAGCCCACCCGCACGACCCCGGGGGAGGGCCGGTGACCTCCGAACACCAGACGCTCGCGCTGATCCTCTTCAGCCTCTTCATCGCGGTCACCCTGGGCATCACCACCTGGGTCAGCCGCAGGAGGCACGGCTCGACCGAGGAGTTCTACGCGGGCGGCAGACTGTTCTCCCCGATGGAGAACGGTTTCGCCATCGCCGGCGACTACATGTCCGCCGCCTCCTTCCTCGGGGTATCCGGGCTGATCTCCCTCTTCGGCTACGACGGCCTGCTGTACCTGATCGGCTTCCTCGTCGCCTGGCTGATGGTGTTGTTCCTGGTCGCCGAGCTGGTGCGGAACTGCGGGCGCTTCACCCTCGCCGACGTGGTCGTCGCCCGGATGAGCGAGCGCCCCGTACGGATCGCCGCTGGGAGCTCCTCGGTGGTGGTCTCGGTGCTCTACCTCGTCGCACAGATGGTGGGCGCGGGCAGCCTCGTGGGACTGCTCCTGTCGGACACGGGGCCGGCGGCCCGGACCCTGACCGTCGTCGGGGTCGGCGCGCTGATGGTGGTCTACGTGGCCTTCGGCGGGATGCGGGCCACCACCTGGATCCAGATCGTCAAGGCCGTCCTGCTGATCGGCGGGGCGATCACCCTCACCGTGCTGGTCCTGCTGCGCTTCCACGGCGACCTCGACCGGCTGCTGGCCGCCGCCGCGGAGCGCAGCGGGCACGGGGCCCGGTTCCTGAGCCCCGGCCTCAAGTACGGCGGGGGCTGGACGGCGCGGCTCGACTTCATGAGCCTGGGCCTGGCCCTGGTGCTGGGAACGGCGGGGCTGCCCCACATCCTGTCGCGGTTCTACACGGTGCCGACCGCGCGGGCCGCCCGCCGGTCGGCGGTGTGGGCGATCGGGCTCATCGGGGGCTTCTACCTGATGACGATCGTGCTCGGCTTCGGGGCGGCCGCGCTGGTCGGCCCCGACGCGGTGCGCGCCTCCAGCGCCTCCGGGAACACGGCCGTGCCCCTGCTGGCGGGCATCCTCGGAGGGGGCGCCGACTCCACCGGCGGGGCCGTGCTGTTCGCGCTCGTGGCCGCCATCGCCTTCGCGACGATCCTCGCCGTGGTCGCCGGGATCACCCTGGCCTCGTCGGCTTCGGTCGCGCACGACCTGTACGCCTCCCTCAGGCGGCGGCGGGCCCGGCAGCGCAGCGAGGTGGCCGTGGCCCGGGTGGCGGCCGTGGGGATCGGTGCGGTGGCGATCGCCCTCGGGCTGCTCGCCCAGGACCTGAACGTGGCCTTCCTGGTGGGGCTGGCCTTCGCGGTGGCGGCCTCGGCCAATCTGCCGGTGCTGCTGTACTCGCTGTTCTGGCGGGGGTTCACCACCCGGGGGGCCGTGTGGTCGGTGTACGGGGGGCTGGTGCCGGCGCTGCTGCTGGTCGCCTTGTCGCCCGTCGTCTCCGGGAGTCCCGGATCCCTCTTCCCCGGGCTGGACTTCCAGTACTTCCCGCTGCAGAACCCGGGCATCGTCTCGATCCCGCTCGGCTTCCTGGCGGGCTGGCTGGGCACGGTCACCTCCGCCGAGGAGCCGGACGAGCGCAAGTACGCCCAGACGGAGGTCCGTTCCCTCACGGGGGCCGGCGCCGTGTGAGTGCCGTGGGGCGGCGGGTCAGGCGCCGGCCGACGGGAGCCAGCTGTAGCGGTGTTCCGGACGGCCGGTCTCGCCGTAGCGCAGGGCCAGGGAGACGCGGCCGGCGCGGTCCAGGAGCTTCAGGTAACGCTGGGCGGTCTGGCGGCTGATGCCGGCCCGGTCGGCGATCTGCTGGGTGGACAGGGGGCCTTCGGCCGTGCGCAGCACCCGGCGGACCAGTTCGGCGGTGGTGGGGGAGTGCCCCTTGGGGAGCTCGTTGGGGGTGCCGGCCGTGGCGAGGGCCCCGAAGATGCGGTCCACCTCGGCCTGTTCGGCCTCGCCGCCGCCGGACAGGGAGCGGCGCAGCGCCGCGTACGCCTCCAGTTTGGCGCGCAGGCCGGCGAAGGTGAACGGTTTGACCAGGTACTGGAGGGCGCCGAGGCGCATGGCCGCCTGGACGGTGGCCAGGTCCCGGGCGGCCGTGACCATGATCACGTCGGTGTGCCGGCCCAGCTGGCGCAGACGGCGTACCAGGTCCAGGCCGGTCCCGTCGGGGAGGTAGTGGTCGAGCAGGACCAGGTCCACCGGGTTCCCGGCGAGGAACTCCAGGGCTTCGGCAGCCGAATGGGCCCGGCCCGACACCTCGAACCCGGGAACCTTCGCCACGTACGCCGCGTTGATACGGGCAACACGCATGTCGTCGTCGACGACCAATACGTGGATGGGGGATCCGCTCACCGCAGGGCCTCCGGAAGTACGACGGAGAACTCCGCCCCTCCGTCCTCTGCTGCACCGGCCCGGGCGCTGCCGCCCTGCCGCTCCGCGAGGCGGCGTACGAGGGCCAGGCCCAGCCCGCGCTCGCGGTGGCCCGCCGGCTGCTTGGTCGACCAGCCCTCGGTGAAGATCTCCTCGCGGCGCCCGGCCGGGATCCCGGGGCCGCTGTCGCGGACGCGCAGGACGGCGGTGCGCCCTTCCGCGCGGATGTCGACCTCGACCAGGGGCGCGGCGGAGCCGGCCGCGGCGTCCAGGGCGTTGTCGACGAGGTTTCCGACGATCGTGACGAGGCCGCCGGGGTCCACCAGGCGGTCGGGGAGGAGGGAGTCCGGGGCGAGGCGCAGCGGGACGCCGCGTTCCGCCGCGACGGTGGCCTTGCCCACCAGCAGCGCCGCCAGCAGGGGGTCGTGGACCTTCTCGGTGACCTGCTCGGCCGTCGTGCGGTGGACTCCCACCACTTCGGTCACGAACGCGGCGGCTTCCTCGTGCAGGCCCAGTTCGAGGAGGCCGAGCAGGGTGTGGAGGCGGTTGGCGTGCTCGTGGTCCTGGGCGCGCAGGGCGTCTATCAGGCCCTTGGTGGAGTCGAGCTCGCGGCTCAGGTGCTCCAGTTCGGTGCGGTCGCGCAGGGTGGCGACGGCTCCGCCGTCGGCGGTGGGCATGCGGTTGGCGACCAGGACGCGGGGGCCCTGGACGGTCAGCAGGTCCCGGCCGGTGACGCGGCCGGCCAGGACGTCGCTGGTGCGGCCCGCGCCGAGGACCTCGTCCAGCGGCCGGCCGGCCAGGGTGCCCGGGTGGTCCTGGTCGAGGCCCAGCAGGCGGGCGGCCTCGTCGTTGACGAGGCGTACCCGGTCGTCGGCGTCGAGGGCGATCACGCCCTCGCGGATGGAGTGCAGCATCGCCTCGCGTTCCGCGAGGAGGCCGGCGATGTCGGAGAAGGCCAGGTCCCGGGTCTGCCGCTGGATCCGGCGGGAGAGGAGGTAGGCGGCGAGCGCCCCGGCGGCCAGGGCGCCGCCGGAGTAGGCGAGCAGGCCGGGAATGGCGCCGACGAGCCGGTCGCGCACGCTGTCGTAGGCGATGCCGACGGAGACGGCTCCCACGATCTGCCCGTCGGCGGCGACGAGCGGGACCTTGCCGCGGGCGGAGCGGCCCAGGGTGCCCCGGTCGATCTCCATCACCTCGTGGCCGGCGAGCGCGTCGCTCGGGTCGGTGGAGACGGGCAGGCCGATGCGGTCGGGGCTGGGGTGGGAGCGGCGGATCCCCTTCAGGTCGAGGACGACGACGTACTCGGCGCCCGTCGCGCTGCGGATCCGCTCGGCCGCGGCCTGCACGGGGCTGTCGGCGGTGGGCCCCGACCGCAGGAGGTCGGCGGCCAGGGAGGGGTCCGCCGCCGCGCTCTGTGCGATGGCCAGCGCGCGCCGCATCGCCTGGTCGTCCAGCTGGTGGCTCAGGGGTGCCAGGAACAGTCCCGTGGCCAGGACGAGGACCCCGGCGGCGATGGCCAGCTGGGTGAGCAGGATCTGCGAGACGGCGCGTCGGGGCAGGCCGAGGCGCCGCGTGCGCAGGGGGAGGGACCGCATGACGAGTAACCGTAGGTCGGCGGGAGCGGAAGCGGAATGTCCGTCGCGCAGACCGGTCCCGAGGGTCACGGACGGTGAGCGGGTTCCGGGCCGGTCGCCGCCCGGCCCCGGAGGCCGTGCAGGGCGCGCGGGGCGGGGGGCGGGCGGCGGTACCGGGGCGAGCCTCTGCCTTTCGGCAGAGGGGCGGATCGGCCGTGAGGCGCATGCCCCCGCCGGTTCCGGAATCGATACTGGTCAGCGTGGTGAGCACCGGGCCGTTCCGTTTCCGTCGTCCGTTCCGGGGTCCCGTGCGCGCGGTCGCGGAGACGGCCGGGGTCCTGCTCGCGGGGCTGGGCGTGTGGGTGGTGGTCGGCTACGCCGACGTGCTTCCGCACCCCTGGGTCCAGCTGCCCGCGCTGGCCGTCGCCGGGGCCCTCTTCCCGTTGCGCCGCCGCTTCCCGGCCGCCGTCCTCCTCGCCCTCGCGGCGCTGACCGGTGTGGCCGGCTGTGTCGGCCCGGTCACTGCGGCGACCGCGTACACGGTGGCCCGGAGGACGGTCGGGGCGCGGCGGCGGGCCCGGCTGCTGGCGGCGGCGGCCGCCCTGCTGGTGGTGTGCGCGACGGTGTTCGCGCCCTGGCTCGGGCCCGGGCCGCTGCCGTACGGGCCGGCGCTCGGGCTGGTCCTGACACCGGTCGCCGTCCTGGTCCCGGGGCTGGTCGGCACCTCGTACGGGCAGCAGCGGCGGCTGGTGCGGGCGCTGCGCGAGCGCGGGGACGCGGCCGAGCGGGCCCGCCGGCTCGCCGACAGCGAGGCCCGCACCCAGGAGCGGTCCCGGATCGCCGCCGAGATGCACGACCTGGTGGGTCACCGGCTCAGTCTGATCTCCCTGCACGCCGGAGGGCTGGAGCTGGCCCTGAAGCACGCCGACCCCGAACTGCGCGAGGAGGCGGTCCTGGTCCGGCGCACGACCCGGGACGCCCTGCGCGAGCTGCGCCAGGCCCTCGGGGTGCTCGGGCCGCTGGGCCGGGACACCGGTCCGGAGGCCCTCACCGACGCCACCGGCACCCGCGCCGACATCGAGGCGCTGGTGGCGGAGTCCCGGGACGGCGGGGTCGCCGTGCGCCTCGCCTGGACGGGCCCGGACCTGGACGGCCGCCCGGCGGGGGTGCGGCGGGCGGTGCACCGGGTGGTGCGGGAGGCCCTGACCAACGTGCACCGGTACGCGAGCGCGGCGCACGTCACCGTCACCGTGGCCCACGGCGAGGAGGCGGTACGGGTCACCGTCCGCAACGGCGCCCCGCCCGGGCCGCCCGTCCCCGCCGGGAGCCTGGGCACCGGCCGGGGGCTCACCGGCCTGCGGGAGCGGGTCGAGCTGCTGGGCGGGACCCTCGCCGCCGCCCCGCAGCCGTCCGGCGGCTTCCGGGTCGAGGCGGTCCTGCCCGCGGAACCCGGCGACGCCCTCGCGCCCCGACGGCGGGAGGCCCCCGGCACCGCCGCCGGGGCCGCCGCGGGGCCTTCCGGACCCCCACCCGCCGAGCGCGGCACCGCGCAGACGCTGACGCTCGCCCTCGGGATGGTGGCACTGAGCGTGCTGATGGCCCTCGGCACGCTCTTCGTCTACGCGAGCGCCCCGCATCGCGACGCCGGACCGCGACCGCTGCCCCGGGTCGGCATGAGCTACGGCGACGTGACGGGAACGGGAGTCACCGACAACGCGGCGGTCCGGGCCGCGGCCGCCGACCGGGAACCGCCGCGCCCACCCGGCACGGCCGGCTGCGTGTACCCGTTCAACGGGGCCACCGCGTCCCGCCCCGGTTCCCTGACCATCGCCCGCTACTGCTTCGACGCCGGGCAGCGCCTGATCGCCATCGACCGATTCACCGTCCCGTCGGTCCGGGACGCCACACCCTGGGAGATCCCGTGACCGATCCCGCCCACCCGATCCGAGTGCTCCTCGCGGACGACGAGGCGATGATCCGCGCCGGAGTGCGCCTGATCCTGCGGCACGCCGACGGCATCGACGTCGTCGCCGAGGCCTCCGACGGGCGGCAGGCCGTCGCACTGGCCGCCGCCCACCACCCGGACGTCGTCCTGCTGGACATCCGGATGCCGGTCTGCGACGGGCTGGCCGCGATCGCCCCGCTGCTCGCCCTCGACCCGCCGCCGCGCGTGATGATGCTGACCACCTTCGGCGACGACGACAACGTGGTGCGGGCGCTGCGCGAGGGCGCGTCCGGGTTCCTGCTGAAGGACGAGGGCCCGCAGGAGCTGATCAGCGCGGTGCGGGCGGCCGCCGCCGGGGACGCCGTGCTCTCCCCGGGGGTGACCGGGGCCGTGATCTCCCGGATGCTGACCGCCGCCGAGCCGCGCGCCGCCGACGCGGCCGCCGACGACCGGATCGCCCGGCTGACCGGCCGGGAGCGGGAGGTCCTGGCAATGCTCGGCGAGGGGCTGTCGAACCAGGACATCGGCGCCCGGCTGGGCATCGGGACCGGCACCGTGAAGACCCACGTGGGCGCCATCCTCGACAAGACCGGCTCGACGAGCCGGGTCCAGGCGGCGCTGCTGGCCCACCGGACCGGCCTGGCCCCCTGAACGCCGCGCCCCGCCGAAGGACAGAGCGGAGCCGCCCTCTCCTCCCCCCTCCGGCAGAGGACGGGCGCCACGCACCGGTCCTTCGGCAGAGCCGAACTCCCGCCTCCAGAGCGATGTCTGTGCAGGTCAGCGCCATGACGATGAACGCATGTCACAGACCTTCCCCCCTTCGGCCTCCCCTTCCGGCGCGGCCCTCCAGGAACCGGCCGCCCGCGCCTGCGGCCTGACCAAGACGTACGGAAAGGGCGAGACCCGGGTCACGGCGCTCGACGCGGTGTCCGTGGACTTCGCCCGCGGCCGCTTCACCGCCGTCATGGGCCCCTCCGGGTCGGGCAAATCCACGCTGATGCACTGCATGGCCGGCCTGGACCCGGTGACGTCGGGATCGGCCCGGATCGGCGGGGTGGAACTGTCCTCGCTGAACGACCGGCAGCTGACGCGGCTGCGGCGGGAGAAGGTCGGCTTCGTCTTCCAGGGCTTCAACCTGATGCCCACTCTCACGGCGCTGGAGAACATCACCCTGCCGCTGCGGCTGGCGGGCCGCCGGCCCGACGCGGCCTGGCTGGACGCCGTCGTCGCCACCGTCGGGCTCTCCGGCCGGCTCGCGCACCGGCCCGCCGAGCTCTCCGGCGGCCAGCAGCAGCGCGTGGCGGTGGCCCGCGCCCTGGCGTCCCGGCCGGAGATCGTGTTCGCCGACGAGCCGACCGGCAACCTGGACTCCCGCTCCGGCGCGGAGGTCCTCGGCTTCCTGCGCGACTCGGTGCGGGAGCTGGGGCAGACCGTGGTGATGGTCACCCACGACCCGGTGGCCGCGGCCCACGCCGACCGGGTCGTGTTCCTCGCCGACGGACGCCTGGTGGACGAACTGCACGAGCCGACCTCCGGCGCCGTGCTCGACCGGATGCTCGCGTTCGAGGCCCGCGGCCGCACCTCCTGACCGGCCCCCGTTCCGGTCCGCCGCGCCGTCCGGCCATCCCTGCTGCGGCCGGCCGATCCGGTCCGCCGTGCCGTGCCGTGCCGTGCCGCGCCGTCCGCACGGTCGCGCCCGTGTCCGTCCGCCGCGCCGTCAGGCCCGTCCCGGCGCCGGTTCCCCTCCGCCCCGCCACCCCTCCTGAAAGCCCGCCATGCTGCGAACAGCCCTGCGCAACGTCCTCGCGCACAAGGCCCGTCTGGCCATGACCGTCCTCGCGGTCTGCCTCGGAGTCGCGTTCATCTCCGGCTCACTGGTCTTCGCCGACTCCACCACCGCCGCCTACCGTGCCTCCATGGCGCGGAACCACGCCGGCACCGCCGTCACCGTGGACCCCGAGTACCCGCTCGGGGCCCCCGCCGACCAGCGCGAATCCGTCCTCGACGACGCGCTCGTGGCCCGGCTGGCCGCCGTCCCCGGTGTCGCCGCGGTCCGCCCGTCCGCCGACGGCACGGCCACCCTGGCCGCCAAGGACGGCACCCCCCTGCGCGCCGGCAACACCATGGGGAAGCCGGCCGCCGCCTACGTCCCCGGCCCCGACGGCAAGGACGGCCGCTACCCGCTGACCGCCGGCCGGGCCCCGCGCACCTCCGGCGAAGTGGCCCTCGACCGGGGCACCGCCGAAGCCGGCGGGTACTCCCTCGGCGACACCGTCAGACTGGCCACCGACGGTCCCGTCCTGCGGATGCGGCTCGTCGGCATCGTCTCGACCACCGACCCCCGGGTGACCGCCGGCGGCACCCTCGCCGTACTCGACAAGGCCACCGCCCAGGGGCTGTTCGCCTCACCGGGCCGCTACACCGGCATCGACCTCGCCGCGACGCCCGGCACCGACCCGGGCGACCTCGCCCGCCGCGTCGGCGCGCTGCTGCCGGCCGACCGGGCCGAGGCCACCACCACGGCCGCGCTCGCCGCGCGGCAGGCGGTCTTCATCGACACCAAGACCAGCAGCTACTCCCGGCTGCCCCTGATTTTCGCCGTGGTCTCCCTTTTCATCGGCTCGTTCCTCATCATCAACACCTTCACCATGCTGGTCACCCGGCGCTCCCGCGAGATCGCGCTGCTGCGCGCGATCGGCGCCACCCGCCGACAGGTGGTCGTCTCCGTGCTCGCCGAGGCGGCCCTGGTCGGGTTCGCCGCCTCGGTGCTCGGATTCGTCCTCGGGCTCGGCGTCGCCACCGTCCTGCCCGGCCTCCTCGGCGGCTCTGACGGCCTGCTGCCCCGGGGCCCCCTCGTGGTCGGCCCCGCCCCGGTGCTCGCCTCCCTGGCCGTCGGTGTCGGCGTCACGGTCCTGGCCGCCTGGCTGCCCTCCCGCCGGGCGGCCCGGATCGCACCCGTCGAGGCGATGCGCACCGCCGAGCAGCCGCCCTCCGCGACCCTGTCCCGGGTCCGGGGCGCGGCCGGCGCCGTCGTACTCCTCGTCGGCGCCGGGCTGCTGGTCTCCCTGGACGACGCCCGCGACGCCTCGGACGCGAACCTGCGGACCGCGATGTTCGGCTGCGGCATCCTCGTCACCGGGCTGATCCTGCTGGCCCCGCTGCTGGCGGGCCCGGTGATCCGCCTCCTGGGCCGTCTCACCGGCCGGTTCGGGGTGGTGGGCGACCTCGCGCGGGACAACGCCCTGCGCGACCCGCGCCGTACGGCGGCCACCGCCGTCGCCCTGATGATCAGTACCGGGCTGGTCTGCGGACTCGCGGTCATCGAGCACTCCTCCAGCCGCGCCCTGGACTCCCAGGCCGCCGCCGGGCTGAGCGCCGACTACGTCATCGGCACCCGGAGCACCACCACGGCCGTCGACGCGGCCGCGGTCCGGCGGATCGCCGCCCTGCCGGGGGTCTCGACCGCCTCGGCCGTGGCGGACTCCACCTTCTCGGCCGGGGCCCTCGCCCGGCAGGTCTCCGGCGTCGACCCGAAGACCGTCGGCGCCGTGATGAAGCTGCGCTTCACCAGCGGTTCGGCCGACGGCATCGGGCCGGGCCGGATCGCCGTCTCCCGCAGCTTCGCCCGTGAGAACCGGCTCGTCACCGGCGGGCGGATCGAGGGGAGCCTCGGCCCCGGCCAGGGCGAGGGAGACCGCACCTTCACCGTCGTCGGGATCTACGAGGACAACCCCACCGCGCAGGACGTCCTCGCCGACCGGGGCGAGGTCCAGCGGCACGGCTTCCTGCGCGACTCCGTCCAGCGCGTCCTCGTCCGTACCGGCCCGGGCGCGGCGGACCTGGAGAAGCGGCTGCGCGAAGCCGTCGACGACAGCCCGCTGCTGAAGGTGCAGAACCGGAGCCAGCTCGTCCAGGAGCAAGCCGGGGTGGCCGGCGACCTGATGACCATGATCTTCGGGCTGCTCGCCGTCGGCGTGGTCATCTCCGCCCTCGGCATGGTCAACACGCTCGCCATGTCGGTCGCCGAACGCACCCGGGAGATCGGCGTCCTGCGCGCCCTCGGCATGGACCGCGGCGGGATCCGCCGCATGATCGGGCTCGAAGCGCTCGCCATCGCCGCCTTCGGGACCCTGCTGGGCCTGGCCGGCGGCCTGTTCGGGGCGTGGAGGGTCAGCGGACTGGCCAACGGGGCCATTCCCCGGTACGCGTTCTCCCCGCCGTGGGGGACCCTCGCCCTGGTCGTCGTCCTCTCGCTCGCGGCCGGCGCCGCGGCGGCCGCGCTCCCGGCCCGCCGGGCGGCGGCGCTCGGGCCCCTGCGCGCGGTGTCCGGAGGCTGAACCACCGGTCAGGGGAGCGGGCGGGGCGGCCGCGGGCCCGTGTAGTGGCCGCTCGGGCGCATCCGCAGCGGCCGCTCCTGGTACTCCTCCAGGGCGTGCGCGATCCAGCCCGCCGTACGGGCCACCGCGAACACCGTCTCCCCGGCCTCGGCGGTCATCCCGCAGGAGACCGTCAGCACCGCCAGGGCCAGGTCCACGTTGGGGTGCAGCCCGTGACGGGCCATCACCGCCGCCACCTCCCGGGCCGCGCCGAGGGCGGCGGACGCCCGGGGCAGTTCCTCCAGCCGCCCGAACAGCGCCCGCGCCCGGGGGTCCTCGCCCCGGTAGAGGCGGTGGCCGAACCCCGGCACCCGGCGGCCCGCGCGCAGGTACTCGGCCACCACGGGCGCGGCGCCGCCCCGCTCCGGCACCTCCGCCAGCATCCGGTGCGCGAGCCGCCCCGCCGCCCCGTGCAGGGGGCCTTCGAGGGCGCCGAGCCCCGCCGAGACCACCGCGTACGGGTGGGCCCGCGCGGAGGCCGCGACCCGGACGGCCAGGGTGGAGGCGGCCAGGTCGTGGTCGACCAGCAGGCCCAGGGTCAGGTCCAGCACGTCCAGGGCCGCCGGGTCCGGTTCCTGCGCGGTCAGCCGGGACCACAGCCGCCAGGCGAGCCGCCCGTCCCCGGCCCGTGCGGGAGCCGCCTCGGGCAGGGCCCCGACCAGCGTCGGGATCAGGCAGCGCGCGGAGCCCAGTACGGCCTCCTCCGACAGGTCGAAGCGCAGTGGGTCCGCGACCGCGGCGGCCGCGACCGCCACCCGCAGCAGGTCCAGCGGCCCGCTGTGCTCCGGCATCGCGGCCACCGCCCGCCGGGCGGCGGCGAGCGGCTCCGCGGGAGCGGCGAACCGGGCCCCGTGCGCCGGGGTCCCCGTCCAGAGCCACTCCGCGACCTCCTCGAAGGCGTACCGGGAGGCCAGCTCGACCGCGTCCACGCCGCGGAACCAGTACCGGTCCGACCCCGGCTCGATGAGGGTGAGCGCCGTGCGCACGGCCGGCTCTCCTGTGGCCGGGCCGGCCGCCTCGCGCCGGCTGCGCCGGGCCAGGGCCTCCACCTCGGCGGCGTCGAAGGTGCTCCCGCGTCCCACCGGGTCGCGGCGGCTGTCGAGCTGGCCCCGGCTGACGTACGCGTACACGGTCGCCGGCTTCACCCCGAGGAGCCGGGCGGCCTCCTGCGTGGTGATCCGGCGGGGCAGGGCCTCCGCGGAGGTCTCGGCGGGGGGATCGGACGCGCGGTCGTTCATGACCCTGAGCATACATATGTTGATTCGATCAATGTTGACATCGATCCGATCAAGGGTGGATGGTCGATCCATGAACACCACCGTCGAAGTACCCCGCGGTCTCGCGGGAGTCGTGGTCACCGAGACGCAGCTCGGTGACGTCCGCGGCCGCGAAGGCTTCTACCACTACCGCCAGTACTCGGCCGTGGAACTGGCCGCGTCCCGCACCTTCGAGGACGTCTGGCACCTGATGTTCCGCGGCTCCCTCCCGGCCGACGCCGCCCAGCGGGCCGCGTTCGCCGCCGAGATCGCCCCGCTGCGCCACCTGCCCGCCGAGGTACGGGACGCCCTGCCCGCGCTCGCCCGGGCCACCGCCCTGTCCGGCCCGCTCGCCGGACTCCGCACGGCGCTCTCGCTCCTCGGCGCCTCCGCCGGCTTCCGGCCCGTCTACGACCTCGACCCCGCCCGCCGGGCCGCCGACGCCCTCGCCGCCTGCGCCGCCGTACCGACCCTGCTCACCGCCCTGCACCGGCTCGGCCAGGGCCTGGAGCCGGTCGACCCGCGCGACGACCTCCCGTACGCCGCCAACTACCTGTGGATGCTCACCGGCGAGGAGCCCGACCCCGTCAAGGCCCGCGCCGTCGAGCGGTACCTGATCTCCACCGTCGACCACGGCTTCAACGCGTCCACCTTCACCGCCCGCGTCATCGCCTCCACCGGCGCCGACGTCGCCGCCTGCCTCACCGGGGCGATCGGAGCCCTCTCCGGCCCCCTCCACGGCGGAGCGCCCAGCCGCGCCCTGGACACCCTCGACGCCATCGGCACCACCGACCGCATCGGCCCCTGGATCCGGGAGCGCGTCCTCGCCGGAGACCGGATCATGGGCTTCGGGCACCCCGTCTACCGCACCGAGGACCCCCGCTCGCGGATGCTGCGCGACATCGCCCGGCAGTTCGGCGGGCCGCTCGTCGCATTCGCCGTGGAGGTCGAACGGCAGGTGGAGGAGATCCTCGCCGAGCTCAAGCCGGGCCGGGAACTGCACACCAACGTGGAGTTCTACGCGGGGGTGGTCATGGAGCTGTGCGGCCTGCCGCGCGAGATGTTCACCCCGACCTTCTGCGCGGCCCGGGTGGTGGGGTGGAGCGCGAACGTCCTGGAGCAGGCCGCCGACTCGAAGATCATCCGGCCGGCCGCCCGCTACACCGGTCCCACCCCGCCCCAGCCGGTGCCCGCGCTGGGCTGACTACGATCGTCCGGGTGAACAGCGTCCAGCCCATCCCCGTCGTCGTCCTCTCCGGATTCCTCGGCTCCGGGAAGACCACGCTCCTCAACCACCTCCTCACCCATCGCGGGGGCACCCGGATCGGGGTCGTCGTCAACGACTTCGGCTCGATCGAGATCGACGCCATGGCGGTGGCGGGCCAGGTCGGCGACTCCATGGTCTCGCTCGGCGGCGGCTGCCTGTGCTGCGCCGTCGACGGCAGCGAACTGGACGCGTACCTGGAGAAGCTCGCCGCGCCCGTCCACCGGATCGACGTCATCGTCATCGAGGCCAGCGGGCTCGCCGAGCCCCAGGAAATGGTCCGGATGCTCGTGGCCAACGAGAACCCGGCCGTCCGCTACGGCGGCCTGGTCCAGGTCGTGGACGCCGCCGAGTTCGACGCCACCCGGGCCGCGCACCCCGAGACGGACCGCCACCTGGCCGTCGCCGACCTGGTCGTGCTCAACAAGACCGACCGCGTCGACGCCGCCGAACGCGCCCGCATCGAGGCCGAACTCGCCGCGCTCGCCGCCCCGGGCACCCCGCTCGTCGGCGCCGACCACGGACGGATCGACCCGGAACTCCTCTTCGACCGCCGCCCCTGGACCGAGACCCGCGGCCAGCTCTCCTTCGAGGACCTGCTGGCCGAGGCCGGGGAGCACGAGGACGGCGACCACCACGCCGCGCACGCGCACGCGACGTACGAGAGCGTCTCCTTCGCCACCGACCAGGCACTCTCCCCACGCCGCTTCATCGACTTCCTCGACCGCCGGCCCGCCGGCCTCTACCGGATCAAGGGCTTCGTGTGGTTCGGGGTCCCGGGCCACCAGGAGCGGTACGAGGTCCACGCGGTCGGCCGCTTCCTGCGGTTCGACCCCGGCCCCTGGGGCCGGGGCGAGCCGCGCCGTACGCAGCTCGTCCTGATCGGCAAGGGCATCGACGGCCCGGGCCTGCTGGGCGCCCTGGAGGACTGCCGGGAGGCCGACCCCGGGCGGGCCGGCCCGGAGAGCATGTGGGGAGTGCTGCGCTACGCACCCCGACCGGTGGAGGAGGCCCCGGCCGAGGACGCCCCCGAGGACCCGCCGGGCGGAGCGCGCGGGTAGCCGTCCGCGCCCCGACGACGGCGGTCGCCCCGCAGGCCACGGGCCGCTCCTGGCCCATGCCCGCCGCCGGCGGCTCCACCGCCTAGGCGACCTCCACGCCGTACTCGCGCAGCAGGTCCTCCAGGCCGCCGCGGTAGCCCTTGCCGCCGATGACGAAGTCCCAGTCGCCGTTGGAGCGGCGCCGGAACGAGCCGAGTACCAGGGCCGTCTCGCCGGGGCGGCCGTCGGACACCTCCAGTCGGCCGAGTTCCTCCCCGTCGGCGGACAGCAGGCGGATGAACGCCTCAGTGAACCCGGCGAGGTCGGCGTGCGGGTCCGCCTCCGGGTCGATCGCGGCCACGAGGACCAGCCGGTCGGCGTGCTCGGGCAACGCGTCGAACGACACCTCGACCGCGGCCTTGTCGGGTGCCGCGTGCGCGCGGGTGCGCACCGAACCGTCGGGCGTGCGGGGGTTGTTGTAGAACACGAAGTGTTCCTCGCTGAGGACCCGGCCGCC
Source organism: Streptomyces racemochromogenes (assembly GCF_044129415.1). GTDB lineage: Bacteria > Actinomycetota > Actinomycetes > Streptomycetales > Streptomycetaceae > Streptomyces > Streptomyces racemochromogenes_A. The sequence continues at coordinate 42,363 of NZ_JBBDHD010000040.1, read as the reverse complement.
CGCGCACACGAGCGCGCACACGTCCAGCGAGACGGAGCCCGACCAGGACATGCCGAGCACATTGTGATCCGCCGGCTCCGCGGGCTGCGGTGTCCGCGGAGCGGGAGTCTCCGGGGCCGCCACGCCGCTGCCGCCGCCGAGCCGGCCGCGCAGACCGTACTGGTGCAGAAGCCCGACCAGATCGGCTCCGGGAACCAACTCCAGCGGCTTGCCGTTGGCAAAGGTGTACGACCCCGGTCCGAAGGACGCGGTGGTGACCAGCACCCCCTTGTTCGCCCCCTTGTCCTGGACGGTGCCGTACAGGTCCCGGACCGCCGTCGGGGGCACGGTGTTGCGGTAGCGCTTGACCTGCACCACGATCCGCCCGCCCCGGATCGGCGCCGGGTCCAGCGCCTCGACGTCCACACCGCCGTCACCCGAGCGCTGGGTGGTCACCGCCTCCATGCCCATCGCCCGGAACAGCTCCGCGACCAGGTTCTCGAAGTCGATCGGGTCCATCGCGAAGAGGTCCGGCTCGTCGGCGTCGGGCTCGTGCCCTCCGTGGCTGACGACGCCCCCGCCGACCTCGTCGGGCCGACGCCCGGCCCGTACCGCCGCCAGTTGGTCGGGGCGGGCGGACAGCTGGCCGCCCAGCCCGGAGACGAGGCAATCCACCGCGCTGACCTGTTCCAGCCGCAGCTCCCCGAACGCGGACCGCGCCGCCGCGACCGTGGCGAGCACGATCCGCGCCTCACGGCCCGTCGCCGGATCGTGGTCGTCCACGAAGCCGTTGACGACCACCAGGTCGAGCGCCTCGAACTCGTCCGCCGCGTAGAGCTCGCGTACCACCAGCAGAAGGCACTGGGCCAGCAGGTCGCGGTACAGCGCCCGGCGCTGCGCGGCGGGACGCGGCGACTCCCTGTCCTGGTCGGTTCCCGGCAGGTACCGCACCGACTTGGTCTCCGGGACCACTTCGTAGCGGGGCAGCTCCCAGTCGAGCACAAGATGCCGCGCCGCCTGGTCGTAGGCCGCGGTGACCTGCCTCGGCAGCTCCTGCGGCCATGCTGCGGACGCGTAGAGGGCGGCGGAGAAGTACTCCACCACGGCCTCGGCCTCACCCGCGCGCAGCCGCTCGGTGAGTTCGCCCAGCCCCTGGTTGTGGGCGCGTATCGCGGCGAGCTGTTCCGCCGCCCACCGGTCGTACTGCTGCCGCTGCTCGGCGAGCTGCTGCAGGCGCCGCGTCTCGGCGGCCCGCGCCTTCTGGCAGGCCCGGGTGTACTGGGCGTGCTCCTCGTGCTCCGCCTGGGCCCGCCGATAGGAACCCGCTGCCATGCTGCTGCTCTGCTGCTGGAACTGCTCGATCCGGGGCATCGCCACGGGGTCTGCCAGAGAGCCGGGACGGAAGGGTTCGAGTTCCTCGCTCCGCACGAGCGAGGACATCCGGAACGTCGCGGCCCGGCAGCCTCTGACAAGGAGGTTCTGCAGTGCCTCGACCTCGGCTTCGATGGCCTCCGTGCGCTGCCGGGCCTCGGCCTCCCGACGCAGCCGGTAGGCGGCCTGCTGTTCACGCTCGCCCCGGGCCACTTCGCGGTCCCACGCCCTGCGGCGGCGCTCCGCCTCACGCTGCTGGATCAGCTGCGTCCGCTGCTGCCTGCGTTGAGCCTCGGCCCAGTCCCCGATCATCCCGCTCGACTGACGGCTCATCAGCGTCCCCCCGCCCCACCACAAGCAACAACGGGAAAACACTAGTCGGCATTCGGGTGGTACGTCCCCCGGTCGCACCACCCGAATGCCGCAGGCGTCCTACAGCGCGGACCCCGCCAGTACCGCGACCGCCGCCGGGAGGGCGGTGCCCGAGCCGTCGCGGCGCGGGTCCGGGGCCGGGAGGGCCGCCGGGGTGCCGTTCGCGGTGGCCGCGCGGGCCGGGGCGTTGCCGGCCCAGGCCAGCACCAGCGTGTCCTCGCCCTTCAGGAACCGCTGGCAGCGCACCCCGCCGGTGGCCCGGCCCTTGCGCGGGTACTGGTCGAACGGGGTCAGCTTGCCCGAGGCCGGCGAGCCGTCGAGGGTGCCCTGCGCGCCCGCCACCGTGAACACCAGGGCGTCCCGGGCGGGGTCCACCGCCGAGAAGTGGATCACCTTGGCGTTCTCGGAGAGCTTGATGCCCGCCATGCCGCCCGCCGGGCGGCCCTGGGGGCGCACCTGGGCCGCCGGGTAGCGCAGCAGCTGGGCGTCGTCGGTGATGAAGACCAGGTCCTCCTCGCCCGTGCGCAGTTCGACCGCGCCGACGATCCGGTCGCCCTCCTTGAGGGTGATGACCTCCAGCTCGTCCTTGTTCGCCGGGTAGTCCGGCACGACCCGCTTGACCACGCCCTGCTCGGTGCCCAGGGCCAGGCCCTGGGAGGACTCGTCCAGCGAGGTCAGGCAGACCACCGTCTCGTCGGCCTCCAGCCCGGAGACGAACTCCGCGAGGGGCGCCCCGCCCGCCAGGCTCGGCGCCGCGTGCGTGTCGGGCAGCTGTGGCAGGTCGATCACCGGGAGCCGCAGCAGCCGGCCGTACGAGGTCACCACGCCCACGTCGGCCCGGGCGGTCGCCGCCACCTGCGAGACGATCAGGTCGTGCTTGGCGCGGGCCGCGCCCTCGTCCACCGGCAGCGGGTCGCCGTTCGCGGTACGGGCCAGCAGGCCCGTGGAGGACAGCAGGACGCGGCAGGGGTCGTCCGCGACCTCCAGCGGTACGGCCGCCACGGCCGTGCCCGCGGACTCCAGCAGCACGGTACGGCGCGGGGTGCCGAACTTCTTGGCGACCGCGGCCAGTTCCGAGGAGACGAGCTTGCGCAGCTCCGCGTCCGAGTCGAGGATCCGGGTCAGCTCCTCGATCTCCGCGGTCAGCCGGTCGCGCTCGGACTCCAGCTCGATCCGGTCGAAGCGGGTCAGCCGGCGCAGCGGGGTGTCCAGGATGTACTGGGTCTGGACCTCGCTCAGCGAGAAGACCTCCATCAGGCGCTCCTTGGCCTGCGCGGAGTTGTCGCTGTCGCGGATCAGGCGGATGACCTCGTCGATGTCGAGCAGGGCCACCAGCAGGCCCTCGACCAGGTGCAGCCGGTCGCGCCGCTTGCCGCGGCGGAACTCGCTGCGCCGGCGCACGACCTCGAAGCGGTGGTCGAGGTAGACCTCCAGGAGCTCCTTGAGGCCCAGCGTCAGCGGCTGCCCGTCGACCAGCGCGACGTTGTTGATGCCGAAGGACTCCTCCATCGGCGTCAGCTTGTACAGCTGCTCCAGCACGGCCTCCGGGTGGAAGCCGTTCTTGATCTCGACGACCAGGCGCAGGCCGTGCGCCCGGTCGGTGAGGTCCTTGACGTCGGCGATGCCCTGGAGCTTCTTCGAGCCGACCAGGTCCTTGATCTTCGCGATGACCTTCTCGGGGCCGACCGTGAAGGGCAGCTCGGTGACGACCAGGCCCTTGCGGCGGGCCGTCACGTCCTCCACGGAGACCGTCGCGCGGATCCGGAAGGTGCCGCGGCCGTTCTCGTAGGCGTCCTTGATGCCGGACAGGCCCACGATCCGGCCGCCGGTGGGCAGGTCGGGACCCGGCACGAAGCGCATCAGCGCCTCCAGGTCCGCGTCCGGGTAGCGGATCAGGTGGCGGGCGGCCGCGATGACCTCGCCCAGGTTGTGCGGGGGCATGTTGGTGGCCATGCCGACCGCGATCCCGGACGTGCCGTTGACCAGCAGGTTCGGGTAGGCGGCGGGCAGGGTGACCGGCTCGCGCTCCTGGCCGTCGTAGTTGGCGGCGAAGTCGACCGTGTCCTCGTCGATCGACTCCGTCATCAGCGACGTGGCGTCGGCCATCTTGCACTCGGTGTAGCGCATCGCGGCCGGCGGGTCGTCGTTGCCGAGCGAACCGAAGTTGCCGTGGCCGTCGACCAGGGGCAGCCGCATCGAGAAGGGCTGCGCCATGCGCACGAGGGCGTCGTAGATCGACTGGTCGCCGTGCGGGTGCAGCTTGCCCATCACCTCGCCGACGACGCGGGCGCACTTCACGTACCCCCGGTCGGGGCGCAGGCCCATCTCGTTCATCTGGTAGACGATGCGCCGGTGCACCGGCTTCATGCCGTCCCGGGCGTCCGGCAGGGCCCGGGAGTAGATCACTGAGTACGCGTACTCAAGGAAGGAGCCCTGCATTTCGTCGACGACGTCGATGTCGAGGATCTTCTCCTCGAAATCCTCCGGCGGCGGGGTCTTCGTGCTGCGGCGGGCCATCGCTGCGGCGCTCCTAACCAAGATCGGGGGGTGTACGTGCTGGGGTGTGCGACGGGGTCGACGCGGACCATTGTGGCCCGAGGCACCGACAACGCCCCACCCCGACCCATGTGCGGGGGTCGGGAACTTCTCCGCGCACCTGCGCGCTTGCATACAGTGGCAGGTCGACAGTGAATCTCCGCATCGCGATCGAAGGGACCACATGCCCATGGGTCACACGGCCACAGCTCAGGCCGGCTCCGGCGGCCTGACAGCGACCGAGCACCGGCTGGCCAACGGCCTGCGCGTGGTGCTGTCCGAGGACCACCTCACCCCGGTCGCCGCCGTCTGCCTCTGGTACGACGTCGGCTCCCGCCACGAAGTCAAGGGGCGGACCGGTCTGGCTCACCTCTTCGAGCACCTGATGTTCCAGGGATCGGCGAGCGTGAAGGGCAACGGGCACTTCGAGCTCGTCCAGGGTGCCGGCGGCTCGCTGAACGGCACCACCAGCTTCGAGCGCACCAACTACTTCGAGACGATGCCGGCCCACCAGCTGGAGCTCGCCCTGTGGCTGGAGGCGGACCGCATGGGCTCGCTGCTGGCCGCCCTGGACGAGGAGTCCATGGAGAACCAGCGCGACGTGGTCAAGAACGAGCGCCGCCAGCGCTACGACAACGTGCCGTACGGCACGGCCTTCGAGCGGCTGACCGCCCTGGCCTACCCCGACGGCCACCCGTACCACCACACCCCGATCGGCTCCATGGCCGACCTGGACGCCGCCTCCCTGGAGGACGCCCGGAACTTCTTCCGCACGTACTACGCGCCCAACAACGCCGTCCTGTCGGTCGTGGGCGACATCGACCCCGAGCGCACCCTCGCCTGGATCGAGAAGTACTTCGGCAGCATCCCGGCGCACGACGGCAAGCAGCCGCCCCGCGACGGCACCCTCCCCGAGATCATGGGCGGGCAGCTCCGCGAGGAGATCGTCGAGGAGGTCCCGGCCCGCGCTCTGATGGCCGCGTACCGCCTGCCGCACGACGGCACCCGCGAGTGCGACGCCGCCGACGTGGCGCTGACGATCCTCGGCGGCGGCGAGTCCTCCCGCCTGCACAACCGCCTGGTCCGCCGCGACCAGAGCGCCGTCGCCGCCGGCTTCGGCCTGCTGCGCCTGGCCGGCGCCCCCTCCCTGGGCTGGCTGGACGTCAAGACCTCCAGCGGTGTCGAGGTGCCCGCCATCGAGGCGGCCGTCGACGAGGAGCTCGCCCGGTTCGCCGCCGAGGGCCCCACGGCCGACGAGATGGAGCGCGCGCAGGCGCAGCTGGAGCGCGAATGGCTGGACCGGCTGGGCACCGTCGCCGGCCGCGCCGACGAACTGTGCCGCTTCGCGGTGCTGTTCGGCGACCCGCAGCTGGCGCTGACCGCCGTCCAGCGCGTCCTGGACGTCACCGCCGAGGAGGTGCAGGCCGTGGCCGCCGCCCGGCTGCGGCCCGACAACCGCGCGGTCCTGGTCTACGAGCCGCTGGCCGGTTCCGAAGAGAACGACGAGAGCGACGAGAACGAGGGGGCGGAGCAGTGAGCGACACCGCAGCCGTCACGATGACCTTCCACCCGCGGCCGGAGGCCGGCGAGGCCAAGCCGTGGGCCTTCCCCGCCCCCGAGCGCTCCACCCTGGGCAACGGCCTGACCCTGCTGCGCTGCCACCGCCCCGGCCAGCAGGTCGTCGCGGTCGAGGTCAACCTCGCGGCCCCGCTCGACGCCGAGCCCGAGGGGCTCGACGGAGTGGCCACGATCATGGCCCGGGCCCTGTCGGAGGGCACCGACAAGCACTCCGCCGAGGAGTTCGCCGCCGAGCTGGAGCGCTGCGGAGCCACCCTCGACGCCCACGCCGACCACCCCGGCCTGCGCGTCTCCCTGGAGGTCCCGGCCTCCCGGCTGCCCAAGGCGCTCGGACTGCTCGCCGAGGCGCTGCGCGCCCCCGCCTTCGACGACGGCGAGGTCGCCCGGCTGGTGCGCAACCGGCTCGACGAGATCCCGCACGAGCAGGCCAATCCGCAGCGCCGCGCCGCCAAGGAGCTCTCCAAGGAGCTGTTCCCGGCCACGCTGCGCATGTCGCGCCCCCGCCAGGGCACCGAGGAGACGGTCGCGCGGATCGACTCCGCCGCCGTACGCGCCTTCTACGAGGCCCACGTACGCCCCTCCACGGCCACCGCGGTGGTCGTCGGCGACCTGACCGGGATCGACCTGGACGCGGTCCTCGCCGACACCCTGGGCGCCTGGACGGGCGGCAGCGCCGCGCCGCTGCCGGTGCCGCCGGTGACGGCCGACGACACGGCCCGCGTGATCATCGTGGACCGGCCCGGAGCGGTCCAGACGCAGCTGCTGATCGGCCGGATCGGGCCGGACCGGCACGACATCGTGTGGGCTCCGCAGGTCCTCGGCACCTACTGCCTGGGCGGCACCCTGACCTCCCGTCTGGACAAGGTGCTGCGCGAGGAGAAGGGCTACACCTACGGGGTGCGCGCCTTCGGCCAGGTGCTGCGCTCCACGGCCGACGGCAAGGGCGCCTCGATGCTCGCCATCAGCGGCTCGGTGGACACCCCCAACACGGGTCCGGCGCTGGCGGACCTGTGGCAGGTGCTGCGCACCCTGGCCGCGGAGGGGCTGACGGACGCCGAGCGCGACGTGGCGGTGCAGAACCTGGTGGGCGTGGCCCCGCTGAAGTTCGAGACGGCCGCCTCGGTCGCCGGGACCCTGGCCGACCAGGTGGAGCAGGAGCTGCCGGACGACTACCAGGCGCGGCTGTACGCGCGGCTGGCCGAAACCGGTACGGCGGAGGCCACTTCGGCGGTCGTGAACGCCTTCCCGGTGGACCGGCTGGTCACGGTCCTCGTGGGTGACGCCGCGCAGATCGAGGAGCCGGTCCTGGCCCTCGGCATCGGCGAGGTCACCGTCGTCGCCAACTGACCGGCGGTCGGCCCGTTTTCGAGGGGGCCCGGTGGAGCATCCACCGGGCCCCCTTTGTCCGTTTAGTGGCGTGGTTTCAGGTATGGGGTGTGGCGTACGCAACAAATCCGCTCGTCTGTTTGGCGATTGACTGATGATCCGCCTAGCGTCAGGCGTGCTGTCCGTCAGTTGTGCCAGCCGCACCCGCGGCACCGGACAGCGATCGCCGAGTCCCCGTCAGGCGCGAGCCTGGGGAGCCGGGGACCCACATCGTCCCTGGGGTGAATCGGACCGCCTCGCCAGAGGGGGGCCGTAGGAGACCTTCCTGCTCCGAACCCGTCAGCTAACCCGGTAGGCGAGAAGGAAGGAAAGGATCACCCCCGCCATGGCGTTTGGCAGTCGTGCAGCCGGTTCCGGCAAGCACCGTGGTTCGAGCCGTCTGAGCCGCAAGACCGCCGGGTACGCCGGCATCGCGGCCCTCGCCACCACGGGCGTGGTCGGCACCCTGGCCGCTCCGGCCTTCGCCGCCGACTCCCACGGCGGCCCCTCCCCGGAGGACACCGGCGCGCTGAACGCCGTCGTCGTCGCCGACGGCCTCCAGGACGACATCGAGGTCCAGGCCGCGACCCAGCAGACCGCCGCCGAGTCCGTCGCCGCCCAGGCGCAGGCCGAGGCCGACGCGAAGGTGCGCGCCCAGGAGGCGAAGCGCATCGCCGAGGCCAAGGAGAAGGCCGAGCGCGAGGCGGCCGAGAAGGCCGCCCAGGAAGAGGCCCGCAAGCGCGCCAACACCTTCGTGGCCCCGGTCGACGGCTCCTACGTCAGCACCCAGTACGGCGCGGGCGGCGGCATGTGGTCCTCCGGCAGCCACACCGGCATCGACTTCCACGCCGACGAGGGCACCTCCGTCCACGCGGTGGGCGCGGGCACCGTCGTCGAGGCCGGCTGGGGCGGCGCCTACGGCAACAACGTCGTGATCCGCCACAACGACGGCAGCTACACCCAGTACGGCCACCTGATGTCGCTGAGCGTCTCGGTCGGCGAGACCGTCACCGCCGGCCAGCAGATCGGCCTGTCGGGCTCCACGGGCAACTCCAGCGGCCCGCACCTGCACTTCGAGGCCCGCACCGGTGCCACCTACGGCACGGACATCAACCCGCTGGCCTACCTGCGCCAGCACGGTGTCGGCATCTGACCCGACTTCGTGAGGAAGGCCCCGGCTCTGTGAGCCGGGGCCTTCTGCGTTTCCGCGTTTCTTCCGTCAGGATTTCCATGCGTTCTCGGAAATCTCCGCGGGTTGCAATAGAGTCGCAGGGGCGGCACGGTCGATCGGAACGAAACCCAGCGAAACCCAGCGGAGGTCCGGCCTTGAGTATTCCGGCGCACGCGGTGTGTACGGCCATTCGCGACGACATCGTCTCCGGATTCTTCGGGCTGGGCGGCCGGCTGACCGAGGAGGTGCTCGCCCGCCGGTACGGGGTCTCCCGGGTGCCGGTGCGCGAGGCGCTGCGCACGCTGGAGTCCGAGGGGTTCGTCACCACGCGGCGGCACGCGGGGGCGTGCGTGGCGGAGCCGAGCGAGCAGGAGGCGGCCGACCTGCTGGAGCTGCGGCTGCTGCTGGAGCCCCTCGCGGCCGCGCGCGCGGCCCGGCGGCGGACCGAGGCGCACCTGAAGGTGCTGCGGGGGATGGTGCGGCTGGGCCAGGAGCGGGCCGGGCGGGCGCAGGGGGAGGATCTGCGGGCGCTCGGGAGCTGGTTCCACGAGACCCTGGCACAGGCGTCCGGCAGCCCGGGGCTGATCACGCTGCTGACGCAGACCCGGCGCAAGATCGCCTGGCTGTACGAGGTGGGGGCGCCGGCCCGCCCGGTGGACTCCTGGGCGGAACACGGGGCGCTGGTGGACGCGGTGGCGCGGGGGGACGCCGAGCGGGCCCGGGCGGTGGCCGCGCTGCACGGGGAGCGGGCCGTGGGGGTGTTCCGGCCTCGGGTGAGGAATCTGCAACGTGCCGTAAACACGGCGGGCGGTCGGAATTAACGCGCGGCGTGTAGAAAAGGGGCCGGGCCGCGGGTAATTCCCCCGCAGCAGGCGTGCGGCTGCCGCCGGTCAATTCCGGTGAGAAATGCTGCGGCGGATTTTCGGGTGACGGAATTCCGGGGCGGGGCGGGGCGGACCGGGAACGTGCGAAGCCGCGGTCCCCGGGGTGGTGGGACCGCGGCTTCGGAGGAGGGGGTCAGACCGTTTCCGGGAGTTCCTCCAGGCCCTCCGCGACCAGCTTCGCGAGACGGTCCAGCGCGACCTCCGCGCCCTCCGCCTCGGACGCCAGGACGACCTCCTCGCCGCCCTGGGCGCCCAGGCCCAGGACCGCCAGCATGGAAGCGGCGTTGACGGGGTCGCCGCCCGCCTTCGCGATGGTCACGGGGACGCCGGAAGCGGTCGTCGCGCGGACGAAGATCGACGCGGGACGAGCGTGCAGGCCCTCGGCCCAGCCGACGTTGACACGGCGCTCTGCCATGGTGATGCCCTTCAGGTTCTCGCGGTTGTCTAGACCAGTCTCTCACGTGACCCGGAATGCTCGGACCGGCCTCCGGCCCGGTCCCGCCGCCGTTCGGCCCTCCTCAGCTTTGCACTGATCCGCCCCCTCACGCCTCATTCCCGGGGTACGCGCCGTACCGCCTGTCGGAGGTACCCGGTCGCCCGGCCGGATCCTGCGCTTAGGCTGGCCCCATGACCATCGCGTCGGACCCCTCGTACCCGGCCCACTGGGAAGCGGACGTCGTGCTGCGCGACGGCGGCACCGCCCGGATCCGCCCCATCACCACCGAGGACGCGGGGCGGCTGGTCAGCTTCTACGAGCAGGTCTCGGACGAGTCGAAGTACTACCGCTTCTTCGCCCCCTACCCCCGCCTCTCCGACCGCGACGTGCACCGCTTCACCCACCACGACCACGTCGACCGCGTCGGCCTCGCCGCGACCATCGGCGGGGAGTTCATCGGCACCGTCCGCTACGACCGCATCGGCCCCGACGGACGGCCCGCCTCCGCCCCCGCCGACGAGGCCGAGGTGGCCTTCCTCGTCCAGGACGCCCACCAGGGCCGCGGGGTCGCCTCCGCCCTGCTCGAACACATCGGGGCCGTGGCGCGGGAGCGGGGCATCCGCCGCTTCGCGGCCGAGGTGCTGCCGGCCAACACCAAGATGATCAAGGTGTTCACGGACGCCGGCTACCAGCAGAAACGCAGCTTCGAGGACGGCTCCGTCCACCTCACCCTCGACCTGGAACCCACCGCCGAGTCCCTCGCCGTCCAGCGCGCCCGCGAACAGCGCGCCGAGGCCCGCTCCGTCCAGCGGCTGCTGGCCCCGAGCTCCGTCGCGGTGATCGGCGTCAGCCGTTCCGGATCCGGCGTGGGCTGCGCAGCCCTGCGCAACCTGCGCGACGGCGGCTTCCACGGCCACCTCTACGCCGTCAACGAGGCCCGGGCCGCCGGGATGGAGGGGGACCTGCTGGACGGGGTGCGGGCCTACCGGGCCGTCGCCGACATCGGCGCCCCCGTGGACCTCGCCGTGATCGCCGTGCCCGCCGAGCGTGTGCCGGACGCCGTCGCCGCCTGCGGGGAGCACGGGGTGCAGGGGCTGGTCGTGCTGTCCGCCGGATACGGGGAGAGCGGCCCGGACGGGCTGGCCCGGCAGCGCGAGCTGGTACGGCAGGTCCGCTCGTACGGCATGCGGCTCATCGGGCCCAACGCCTTCGGGGTGATCAACACCGCGCCGGACGTCGAGCTCAACGCCTCCCTCGCCCCCGCCCCCGCCACCGCCCGCGGGCGGACCGGGCTCTTCACGCAGTCGGGGGCCATCGGTATCGCCCTGCTGTCCGGGCTGCTGCGCCGCGGCGCCGGCCTGTCCTCCTTCGTGTCCGCAGGCAACCGGGCGGACGTCTCCGGGAACGACATCCTCCAGTACTGGTACGAGGACGAGGCCACCGACGTGGCCCTGATGTACCTGGAAACCCTCGGCAACCCCCGCAAGTTCACCCGCCTCGCCCGCCGCACCGCCGCCGTCAAGCCGCTCGTCGTCGCCCTCGGCGGCCGGCACACCCCGGCCGGGCACCTCGTCCCCGGGACCCGGCTCCCCGAGGCCACCGTCTCCGAGCTGCTCCGGCAGGCCGGCGTCATCCGGGTCGACACCGTCACCGAGCTCGTCGACGCGGGGCTCCTGCTGGCCGGACAGCCCCTGCCGGCCGGGCCCCGCGTGGCGATCCTCGGGAACTCCGAGTCCCTCGGCGTCCTCACGTACGACGCCTGCCTGAACGAGGGGCTGCGGCCGTCACCCCCGCTGGACCTCACCACCGCCGCCACCCCCGAGGACTTCCGCACCGCCCTCACCGCCGCCCTCGCCTCCGAGGACTGCGACGCCGTCGTCGTCACCGCCATCCCCTGGGTCGGCGAGCGGGCCCTGGCCGACGACCTCGCGGAGGCCCTGCGCGAGGCCGTCGCCGAGGTCCCCGGCAAGCCCGTCGCCGTCGTCCACGTCGAGCTCGGCGAACTCGTCGAGGCGCTCTCCGCCGCCCGGGCCACCGCCCCCGCCGCCACCCCGCCGCCCGCCGCCCCCGGCGCCCGCGACCGCACCACGGCCGCCGCGGCTCCCGCACCCGCACCCGCCGGCCCCGGCTCCGGCGGCCGGATCCCCGCCTACCCCGCCGCCGAGCGGGCCGTGAAGGCCCTCGCCGAAGCCGTCCGCTACGCCCAGTGGCGCCGCGCCGCCGCCGACGCCGGGCACGTCCCCGAATACGAGGACATCGACGAGAGCGGCGCCGCCGCCCAGCTCAGCACCCTCCTCGCCGGGGTCGCCGAAGGCGCCGTGCTCACCCTGGACGAGCCCGACGCCCGCGCGCTGCTCGCCCGCTACGGCATCCGCGTCCTGCCCGTCCTCCCCGCCCCCAGCGCCGACGCCGCCGTCCGCGCCGCCCGCGTCCTCGGCTACCCCGTCGCCCTGAAGACCACCGCCCCGCACCTGCGCCACCGCGCCGACCTCGGCGGCGTGCGCCTCGACCTCACCACCGAGGCCGAGCTGCGGCGCTCCTACGAGGAGCTCACCGAGGCCCTCGGCAAGCCCGCCGAGCTGCTGCCCGTCGTCCAGTCGATGGCCCCGCGCGGGGTGGACACCGTCGTCCGGTCCGTCGTCGACCCCGCCGCCGGCACCGTCCTCTCCTTCGGGCTCGCCGGCGTCCCCTCCGAGCTGCTCGGCGACACCGCGCACCGCCTGGTCCCCGCCACCGACCGCGACGCCGCCGGACTGGTCCGCTCCCTGCGCGCCGCACCCCTCCTCTTCGGCTGGCGCGGCAGCGACCCCGTCGACACCCCCGCCCTGGAGGAACTGCTGCTGCGGCTGTCCCGCCTGGTGGACGACCACCCCGAAGTGACCGGGGTCTCCCTGGAGCCGGTCGTCGTCGCCACGGAAGGGCTCACCGTGCTCAGCGCCACCGTCCGCGTCGCCCACCCGCCCGCGCGGACCGACCTCGGCCCGCGCACCCTCCCCAGCTACTGAGCGACGGGCAGGTAGGGGGACCCCGTACGGGCCTTAGGATGGACCTCATGGCGAAATCCGGTACGACGACCCAGGGGCTGCGCGCGGCGATCGAGCGCAGCGGCTACTACCCGGCCCTCGTGGCCGAGGCCGTGGAGGCCGCGGTGGGCGGCGAGCCGGTCTCGTCGTACGTGGTCCACCAGGAGACCACCTTCGACTCCAACGAGGTGCGCCGGCACGTCACCGTGCTGGTCCTCACCGACAACCGGTTCATCGTCAGCCACACCGACGAGCAGGCCGCCGACGCCGGGTCCCCGTCCCCGTACGCGACCACCTCCACCGAGTCGGTCAAGCTCGGCTCCATCTCCTCGGTGGTGCTCAGCCGCGTCGTCGCCAACCCGGAGTCCTACACCCCCGGCCAGCTGCCCCGCGAGGTCGTCCTGACCATCGGCTGGGGCGCGGTCTCGCGCATCGACCTGGAGCCCGCCGCCTGCGGCGACCCCAACTGCGACTCCGACCACGGCTACACCGGCAACTCCACCGCCGACGACCTCAGCCTGCGCGTCAGCGAGGCCGGCGACGGCCCCGAGACGGTCCGCCAGACGCTGCTCTTCGCCCAGGCCCTCTCCGAGGCCACCGCGGCCACCGCCCGCTGATGTCCTACCCCGCGCCGCCGAACTGGCCAGGCGAACCGGAACTGCTCGACCTCGCCGGCGCCCCGGTCCCGCACTACGGCACCGGCTCGCTCGCCGACCTGCTGCCGACCCTCGCGGCCGGCCAGGGCGTGCCCGGCCTCACCGCCGGGATCGCCGAGCTGACCCCCGCCGACCGCAACTGCGTCTTCCTCGTCGACGGCATGGGCTGGGAGCAGATCGAGGCCCACCCCGAGTACGCCCCCTACCTGGCCTCCCTGCTCGCCACCTCGCGCGGCGGCACCGGCCGGCCGATCACCGCGGGCTTCCCGGCGACCACCGCCACCTCCCTCGCCTCCGTCGGCACCGGCCTGCCGCCCGCCCGGCACGGCCTGCCCGGCTACGCGGTGCGCAACCCGGCCTCCGGCGAGCTGATGAACCAGCTCCGCTGGTACCCGTGGACCCCGCCGAAGCCCTGGCAGCCGTACCCCACGGTCTTCCAGCTCGCCGACGCGGCCGGCGTGCACACCGCCCAGGTGTCCGCCCCCCACTTCCAGAGCACCCCGCTCACCCAGATCGCCCTCAGCGGCGGCACCTTCCACGGCCGGATGACCGGTGAGGAGCGGATGGACCTCGCCGCGATCCAGCTCGCGGCCGGTGAGCGCTCGCTCGTCTACACGTACTACAGCGAGCTCGACGGGGCCGGACACCGCCACGGCGTGGACTCCGACGCCTGGCGCGGCCAGCTCATGTACGTCGACCGGCTCGTCCAGCGCCTCGCCGAGCAGCTCCCGCCGCGCACCGCGCTCTACGTCACCGCCGACCACGGCATGGTGGACGTCCCCTTCGACGAGGACTCCCGCATCGACTTCGACGAGGACTGGGAGCTCGGCGCGGGAGTCGCCCTGCTCGGCGGCGAGGGCCGCGCCCGGCACGTCTACGCGGTGCCCGGCGCCGAGGCCGACGTACTGACCGTCTGGCGTGAGGTCCTCGGCGACCGCTTCTGGGTCGCGAGCCGCGAAGAGGCCCTGGAACTGGGCTGGTTCGGGGCGCCGGGGGAGTGCGACGAGCGGGTCCTCGGCAGGATCGGCGACGTGGTCGCCGCCGCCCACGCCGACGTCGCGATCACCGCCTCCCGCAACGAGCCCAACGAGTCGGCCCTCACCGGCATGCACGGCTCCATGACGGCCGCCGAACAGCTGGTCCCGCTGCTCGAAGTCCGCACCTGAGCACCGCCGTCCCGTCCCGCCCCGCCCCTCCACCGCCCACGACCCGAAAGGTCCCGTACCTCCCATGCCCGAGCTGGTGTTCTTCTCCGGAACGATGGACTGCGGAAAGAGCACACTGGCTCTCCAGATCGGCCACAACCGCTCCGCACGCGGCCTCCAGGGCGTGATCTTCACGCGGGACGACCGGGCGGGCGAGGGCAAGATCTCCTCCCGGCTCGGCCTGGTCACCGAGGCGGTCGAGGCGGCCGAGGGCATGGACCTGTACGCCTACCTGGTGGAACTGCTCTCCAAGGGAGGCAAGGCCGACTACGTGATCGTGGACGAGGCCCAGTTCCTCGCCCCCGAGCAGATTGACCAGCTGGCCCGCATCGTCGACGACCTCGACATGGACGTCTTCGCCTTCGGCATCACCACCGACTTCCGCACCAAGCTCTTCCCCGGCTCCCAGCGGCTGATCGAGCTCGCCGACCGGATCGAACAGCTCCAGGTCGAGGCCCTGTGCTGGTGCGGCGCCCGCGCCACCCACAACGCCCGCACGGTCGGCGGCGTCATGGTCGTCGAGGGCGCCCAGGTGGTCGTCGGCGACGTCAACCGGCCGGCGGAGGAGATCGGCTACGAGGTCCTGTGCCGGCGCCACCACCGCCGCCGGCTCACCTCCGCCACGGCGCACGCCGGCACCCTCTCCCCGGACGTCCTCCCCGTCACCTCCGCCTGACACCCCCCGGCCCCAGCCCCCTACGGGCCTACGGACTACCCACGTTGGTGATGGCCCCGGTCCCGCCCCCGGGCGAGACTGATCACACTTCGTGGCCGTGGCGTCGGCGAAGACGATGGGGAAGAGGGCTGGGGATGCCATGCGGCAACTTGACGTAGCACTGATCGGCGCGGGACTCATAGCCCGCTTCCACCTGGACGCGTGGACCGCCGTCGGCGCGTCCGTCCGCGTCCACTCCACCGACGGCCGCGCGGAGGAACTGGCCGGGGAGTTCGGCGCCAAGGCCGTCGGCTCCCTCGACGAGGCGCTGGACGGCGCGGACGCCGTCGACATCTGCACCCCGACGGACAGCCACCACGCCATCGCCATGGCCGCCATCGCCGCGGGCGTGGGCGTCGTGTGCGAGAAGCCCCTCGCCGCCTCCCTTCCCGAGGCCGAGGAGATCGTCGCCGCAGCCGCACGCGCCGGCGTACCGCTGTACCCGACCCACAACGTCCGGTTCGCCCCCGCCTACGCCCGCCTCCACGCGCTGGTGGCGTCGGGCCGCCTGGGTACGGGCGCCATCGGCCGGTTCACCGTGGCCGGACACCATCCGCGGCCCTGGACCGCCGAGGTTCCCGCCCGGTCGGGCGGCATCCTCACCGACCAGATGCTGCACGGCGTCGACATCGCGTACTGGCTCTTCGGGGACGTCGTCCGGGTCCACGCCGAGTACCAGGGCGACATCGCCGCCCCCGCCCCGACCGGGGCCGTCGCCACCGGAACCGCGGTCCTCACCCACGCGAGCGGCGCTCTCAGCCAGGTGGTGTGCCGGTGGACGGCCACCCCCCAGCCCCCCTTCCGCCTCACCTACCAGGTGACCGGCACGGACGGGACGGCCCTCTACGACTCCGAATGGCCGCAGGAGACCAGGGCGTTCGGCGTCGAGGACCCGGCGTTCGGGCACTTCGGGGAGAAGCCGTTCCTCTCCGAGATCAGCGAGTTCGCCCAGGGCCTCCTCGGCGGTCCCGAGCCGCGCCTGGGACCCCACGACGCACTGGCCGCCATCCGCATCACCCAGGCCGCCGCCGAGTCCGCCTGGAGCGGGCGCGCCGTGGACCTCGAACCGATCGGAAAGGGGGCCGCGGCATGAGGGTCGCCGTCCTGTCGTTCGCGCACGAGCGCGCCGCGACCTACGCCCGGCTGCTGGCCGCCACACCCGGCGTCGAGCTGGTCATCGCCGACCCCGACGGCCCGCCGCAGGACCCGGCCCGCGGGCGGGCCGTGGCACGGGAACTGGGAGCGGCCTACGCGGAGGGCTGGGACGAGGCGTTCGCGCTGCGCCCCGACGCCGTGGTGGTCACGAGCGGCCTCGCCCGCCGCAGGGACCTGGTCGAGCGGGCCGCCGGGGCCGGGGCCCACGTCCTGTGCGAACAGCCGCTCGCCGCCACCGCGACGGACGCCCTGGCCATGGTGCGGGCCTGCGAGGAGGCGGGGGTGCGGCTGACGCCCGCTTCCCCCGAGTGCTCCAGCCCCGCGTTCGCGGCCGTCCGGGAGGGACTCGCCGCGGGTACGGCCATCGGCAGGCTGACCACCGTGCACGGCGCCTGCAACGCCCCCGCCGCCGAGGGACCGGAGGCGGGCGCGGTCCTGGCCGCCAACGCGGCGTCCCTGCTCGCCCTGGTGGACGCCGTGCTCGGCGGACAGCCCGCCGAGCGGGTGTACGCCCAGTCCAACGGGCTCCTCAGCGGGGGCCAGGACGTCCAGAGCGCGGCCCTCATGACGGTGCGCTACGCGGACGGGACGGTCGCGTCCCTCGACTGCAGCCGGGGCCTGGCGGGGAACCCGTCGGGGGCGGGCGGGCCGGCCCTGACCTTCGTCGGCGAGCGGGGCAGCGTGGACTTCACCGCCCGCCCGCGGCTGATCGGCGGCTTCGACTCCGCCACGGGCGCGGAGCGCTGGGAGCCGGGCGGCGGAGACCTGGAGGCCCGCGTGCTCGGCGCCTTCCTCGCCGGCGACGGCGACGGCGGCGGCGGCGACGGGCCCGGCCCGGACGGCGCGGCCGCCGTGCGCACGCTGCGGATCATCGAGGCCGCGATCGAGTCGTCCCGTACGGGCCGGCCCGTCGAACCGGCCGCGCCCGCGGGCGCTTAGGCACCGGAGGCGGCCGACGGAGCTCCCGGCGCACGGTGGACCCCCAGGGGACACCGGGCGCCGGGAGCTCCGTCTTTTCCCCTCCCGATCGCGGCCGGAAATCCCCTTGAGATCCGCTGGGAAAGGGCGGGCCGGGGCCTACCAGGCTGAGGGATGTTGTGGCGTGAACCATCCGCCTAGCCTGGATCAGGAGATCAGGCCCATGCCCGCGCGACGCTTCGAAAAGCCGCTTCGGGGTGGGCGCTCACACATTTCGCGATCGTTAAGGGGACGTCCACATGTCGCAGCTTCTGCATGTCGATTCGAGTCTCGGTACTGAATCCGTGTCGAGGCGGCTCTCGGCCCACTTCGCCGAGGAGTGGCGCAACAACCACCCCGGCGGCGGCTACGCCTACCGCGATGTCGCGGCCCAGCCGGTACCGCACATCACCGAGCCCGTGCACCAGTCCCTCATCTACCCGGACACCGACCACGGGCAGAGCGAGCAGGAGCGGGAGCTCACCGCGGCGATCACCCGCGAGGTCCTCGACGCCTCCGTGATCGTCCTCGGCGTCCCCATGCACAACTTCACCATCCCGTCGGCGCTCAAGGCCTGGCTGGACCGCATCGTCCACCCGGCCCACATGGCCGTCCCCAGCCCGCTCAGCGGCAAGAAGGTCGTCGTCGTGCTCTCCCGGGGCGGCTCCTACGCGCCGGGTACGCCGCGCGAGGCCTTCGACTACCAGCAGACGTACCTCAAGGCGATCCTTGAGGCCATCGGCCTGGGCGAGGACCTCACCTTCGTCACCGCCGAGCTCACGATGGCCACCGTCGCCCCGCAGATGGCGGAGTTCCGGCCGCTGGCCGAGGCCTCCCTGGCGAACGCGTACGACACCCTCGCGAAGCTGGCCCAGTAGCCCAGGCCCCGCCCGCCCCGAGCGAGAAGGACCCCATGAGCGACGCAATCTCCTACGAGGAGCCGTGGGCGCGGACTCACCACTTCGACCCGCCCGCGCTATTCGATTCCCTGCGCAAAGAACGACCCCTCGCGCGCATGGTCTATCCCGACGGACACATCGGGTGGATCGCCACCAGCCACGAACTGGTCCGCAAGGTCCTCAGTGACCCGAGGTTCAGCCACGGCCTCCAGGAATTCCACTTCCCGGTGACCCGTTTCGGAGAAGCAGTCATCGGCAGCTCCCCGGAGATCCCCGGCATGTTCATCCACATGGACCCGCCGAACCACACCCGCTACCGGCGGCTGCTGACGGGCGAGTTCACCGCCCGCCGGGCGAACCTGCTGGCCCCGCGCGTCGCGGAGGTCGCCGCCGAGCAGATCGAGGTGATGCGCGCCCAGGGCGGTCCCGTCGACCTGATCGGCAGCTACGCCAAGCCGCTGGTCCTGAGGGTGCTGTCCGAGCTGATCGGCTTCCCGTACGAGGAGCGCGAGCGCTACCAGCACGCGCCGACGGTGCTGCACGACCCGGACTCCACGCAGGAGGAGGTCGGGGCCGCCTTCGGACAGGTGACCGCCTTCATCACCGAGCTCGTCGGGAACAAGCGGCAGCAGCCCGGCGACGACCTGATCAGCCGTCTGATCGCCGAGGGCGAGCTCACCACCGAAGAGATCTGCAACATCGTCACCCTGCTGCTCTTCGCCGGCTACGAGACCACCGAGAGCGCCCTCGCCGTCGGCGTCTTCGCCCTCCTGGAGCACCCGGAGCAGCTCGCCGCCCTCCGCGCGGATCCGTCGAAGCTCGACGCCGCCGTCGAGGAGCTCCTGCGCTACATCACCGTCAACCAGTACGAGATGTACCGCACCGCGCTGGAGGACGTCGAGCTCGACGGCCACCTGGTCAAGAAGGGCGACACCGTCACCGTGTCGCTGCCCGCGGCCAACCGCGACCCGGCCCGGTTCGGCTGCCCGGCCGACCTCGACATCGACCGCGAGACCTCGGGCCACGTGGCGTTCGGCTTCGGCGTGCACCAGTGCCTCGGCCAGAACCTCGCGCGCGTCGAGCTGCGCACCGGCCTGTCGGCCCTCCTGAAGGCCTTCCCCGACCTGCGGCTGGCCGTGGCCGCCGAAGAGGTCCCGCTCCGGCTCAAGGGCTCCGTCTTCGCGGTGAAGAGCCTGCCCGTCACCTGGTAGCAGTCGTCCCCTCGAAAGGAATTGCGGCGCAGTGCGCACCGAACTCATCAGGCCACTTCCCGTCGCACTCCTGGAGAACGCGACCCGCTTCCCCGACAAGACGGCCTTCGAGGACAGCCGGCGGTCGGTCACCTACGGCGACCTGGAGGCACGGACGCGCAGGCTCGCCGGACACCTGGCGGGCCTGGGCGTCGAGCCCGGCGACCGGGTCGCCCTCTGCCTGGGCAACACCGTCTCCACGATCGAGGGCTACCTCGCGATCGTCCGCGCCGCGGGCATCGGCGTCCCCCTCAACCCGGCCTCGTCCCTCGCCGAGCTGGAGTACCTGCTGGCCGACAGCGGGACCCGGGTGGTCATCACCGACCCCGCCCAGGCCCACCGGCTGCGGGGATCGGCGGCCCTCGGGCCAGGCACCACCCTGCTCGTCACCGGCGGAGACCCGGTGGCGGACGGGGCCGCGGGGGACCCCTCGGCCCACTCGTACGACGAACTGGCCCTGCGCGAGCCGGACCTGCCCGCCCGCGACGACCTCGGACTCGACGACGTCGCCTGGATGTTCTACACCTCCGGCACCACCGGCCGCCCCAAGGGCGTCCTGTCGACCCAGCGCAACTGCCTCTGGTCCGTGGCCTCCTCCTACGTGCCCGTTCCCGGACTCACCGACCGGGACCGCGTCCTGTGGCCCCTGCCGCTCTTCCACAGCCTCTCGCACATCGCGTGCGTCCTGTCGGTCACCGTCGTCGGCGCCACCGCCCGGATCATGGACGGCAGCTCCGCCGAGGACGTCATCCGCACCCTGCGCGAGGAGGACTGCACCTTCCTGGCCGGTGTCCCCACCACCTACCACCACCTCGTCGCCGCCGCCCGCCGGGACGGCTTCTGCGTCCCGAGCCTGCGCATCGGGCTGGTCGGCGGCGCGGTCACCGGCTCCCGGCTGCGCCGCGACTTCGAGGAGCTCTTCGGCGTCCCGCTGGTCGACGCCTACGGCAGCACCGAGACCTGCGGCGCCATCACCATGAACCCCCCGGACGGCGCCCGCGTCGAAGGCTCCTGCGGTCTGCCCGCCCCCGGTGTCGACGTCCGCATCGTCCACCCCACCACCGGCCGGGACGTACCGGCCGGGGAGGAGGGCGAGGTGTGGGTCAGCGGACCGAACGTCATGGTCGGCTACCACAACGACCCCGAGGCGACCGCCGCCGCCCTCCAGGACGGCTGGTTCCGCACCGGCGACCTGGCCCGCCGCGACGAGGCCGGCTACTTCACCATCTGCGGCCGGATCAAGGAACTCGTGATCCGCGGCGGGGAGAACATCCACCCCGAGGAGGTCGAGGCCGTCCTGCGCACCGTCGACGGCGTCACCGACGCGGCCGTCGCCGGCCTGCCGCACGAGACCCTCGGCGAGGTACCCGTCGCATACGTGGTCCCCGGCGCCTCCGGCTTCGACGCCGCCGCGCTGATCGCCCGCTGCCGCGAGCAGCTCGCCCCCTACAAGGTGCCGGAGCAGGTCCGCGAGGTCGACTCCATCCCCCGGACCGCCTCAGGCAAGACCCAGCGGCGCCTGCTGGCTGAACGGCCCGGCGTCCTGCGATACGAGACGGGTGCGGCCCTGGCCGAGGAGGCCGCGCGGCGGATCCGGCCCGACGCCGCCGTCACGGCCGCCCTGCGCGAGCGGCTGGCCGGACTGGACGGGCGCGCGCAGCTGGCCCTGCTGGAGGACCTGGTCCGCACGCAGGCCGCCGAGGTGCTGGGGGAGCCGGGCGGCGAGCCGCTCCCGGCCGACCGGGCCTTCCGCGACCTGGGCTTCACCTCCCTGGCCGTCGTCGCCCTGCGCAACCGGCTCGTGGAGATCACCGGGCTCGGGCTGCCCACCACCGTCGTCTTCGACCACCCCACCCCGGCGGCCCTGGCGGCCGGGGTGCGGGCCGAGGTCCTCGGCGCCGCCCCGGAGGCCGGGGGCGCGGGCACGGCCCCCGCCGCGGCCGACCCCGGCGAGCCGATCGCCATCGTGGGCATGGCCTGCCGGCTGCCCGGCGGGGTGGCCGGTCCGGAGGACCTGTGGCGGCTGCTGTCCGAGGGCCGGGACGCGGTCTCCGGCTTCCCCGAGGACCGCGGCTGGGACCTGGAGGGGCTGTTCCACGCGGACCCCGGGCACGCGGGCACCTCGTACACCGACCAGGGCGGCTTCCTGGAGGGCGCGGGCCTGTTCGACGCCGGGTTCTTCGGGATCTCGCCGCGCGAGGCCCTCGCGATGGACCCGCAGCAGCGGCTGCTGCTGGAGACCTCGTGGGAGGCCCTGGAACGGGCCGGCGTCGACCCGCTGTCCCTCAAGGGCGCCGACGTCGGCGTGTTCTCCGGGCTGTTCGGCCAGGGGTACGGGACCGGCGCCGCCGCAGTGGCCCCGGAACTGGAGGGCTTCACCACGACCGGGTCGGCGGCGAGCGTGGCCTCCGGCCGGGTCTCGTACGTCCTGGGACTCGAAGGTCCGGCGGTGTCGGTGGACACCGCGTGCTCCTCGTCCCTGGTGGCGCTGCACCTGGCGGCGCAGTCGCTGCGGCAGGGCGAGTGCTCGATGGCCCTGGCCGGGGGCGTGGCCGTGATGGCGACGCCCGCCCACTTCGTGGAGTTCTCCCGGCAGCGGGCCCTCGCGGCCGACGGCCGCTGCAAGGCCTTCTCCTCCACGGCCGACGGAACCGGCTGGGCCGAGGGGGCCGGGGTGGTCGTGCTGGAGCGGCTGTCGGTGGCGCGCGAGCGCGGCCACCGGGTGCTGGCCGTCATCCGCGGCAGCGCGGTCAACCAGGACGGTGCCTCCAACGGGCTCACCGCGCCCAGCGGCCCGGCGCAGCAGCGCGTGATCCGCAAGGCCCTGGCGGCGGCTGGGCTGGCCCCGGCGGACGTGGACGCGGTCGAGGCCCACGGTACCGGGACGGCGCTGGGCGACCCGATCGAGGCGCAGGCGCTGCTGGCGACGTACGGGCGGGACCGGGACGTGCAGCGGCCGCTGTGGCTGGGTTCGCTGAAGTCCAACATCGGGCACACGCAGGCGGCGGCGGGCGTGGCCGGCGTGATCAAGATGGTGCAGGCGCTGCGGCACGGGGTGCTGCCCGCGACCCTGCACGTGCAGGAGCCCACCGGACAGGTGGACTGGTCGGCGGGCGCGGTGGAGCTGCTGACCGAGGCGCGGGCGTGGCCGCGGGCCGGGCGGCCGCGCCGGGCGGGGATCTCGTCCTTCGGGGTCAGCGGGACGAACGCGCACCTGATCCTGGAGGAGGCCCCGGCCGAAGCCCCGGAGGAGCTCGCGGAGGCGGGGCCGGTGGCGGGTGGTGTGGTGCCGCTGGTGGTGTCGGCGCGCAGTGCCGCCGCCCTGGCCGGGCAGGCCGGGCGGCTGGCGGCGTACGTCGGCGGGGGCGACGCCTCGCTGGCGGAGGTCGGTGCGGCGTTGGTGTCGCAGCGTGCGCTCTTCGACGAGCGCGCGGTGGTCGTGGCCTCCTCGGCCGAGGAGGCGCGGACGAGGCTGGAGGGGCTGGCACGTGGTGAAGGTGCGACGGGTGTGGTCTCCGGCACTGCGACCGCTCCGGGCCGGGTGGTCTGGGTGTTCCCGGGCCAAGGGTCGCAGTGGGCCGGCATGGGACGGGAACTGCTCGACTCCTCGCCGGTGTTCGCGGCGCGGATCGCGGAGTGTGCTGCCGCGCTGGAGCCGTGGGTCGACTGGTCGCTGACCGAGGTCCTGCGGGGGGAGGCGGCGCCGGAGTTGCTGGAGCGGGTGGACGTGCTCCAGCCGGCGAGTTTCGCGGTGATGGTCGGCCTGGCCGCGGTGTGGCGCTCGGTGGGGGTTCAGCCCGACGCCGTACTCGGTCACTCGCAGGGCGAGATCGCGGCCGCGTGTGTCTCCGGTGCGCTGTCGCTGGAGGACGCGGCCCGGGTGGTGGCCCTGCGGAGCCAGGCCATCGCCGAGGAGCTGGCCGGGCGCGGCGGGATGGCCTCGGTGGCGCTGAGCGCCGACGAGGCGGCCGCCAAGCTGGAGCGGTGGGCGGACCGGGTCGAGGTCGCCGCCGTCAACAGTCCGTCGTCCGTCGTGGTCGCCGGTGACGCCGAGGCGCTGGATGAGGCCCTGGAGGCGTTGGCCTTTGAGGGTGTCCGGGTGCGCCGGGTCGCCGTGGACTACGCCTCGCACACCCGGCACGTGGAGGCGATCGAGGAGCTCCTCGCCGAGGCCCTTGCGGGGATCGCGGCGAAGGCGCCGGAGGTGCCGTTCTACTCGACCGTCACCGGCGGCTGGATCGAGGACGCCGACGTCCTGGACGGCGGCTACTGGTACCGCAACCTGCGCGGCCAGGTCGGCTTCGGCCCGGCCGTCGCCGAACTGACCGCCCAGGGCCACGGGGTGTTCCTGGAGATCAGCGCCCACCCGGTGCTCGTCCAGCCGATCGCGGAGACCGTCGACGGCACCGACGCGGTCGTCGCCGGCTCCCTGCGCCGAGAGGACGGCGGCCCGCGCCGCCTGTACGCCTCCATGGCCGAGCTCTTCGTCCGCGGCGTGGCCGTGGACTGGGCGGCGCTCCTGCCCGCCGTGACGGCGCGCGCGGAGCTGCCGACGTACGCCTTCGACCAGCGGCACTACTGGCTGCCCGCGGCCGGCCCGGCCGCCGACGCGGCCTCGCTCGGGCTGGCCGCCGCCGACCACCCCCTCCTCGGGGCGGTCGTCGGCCTGCCCGGCTCCGGCGGGCTCATGGCCACGTCGCACTGGTCGCTGCGCGCGCACCCCTGGCTCGCGGACCACGTGGTGTCCGACGCCGCCGTCGTCCCGAACGCGGCCCTGGTCGAGCTGTCCATCCGGCTCGGCGACCTCGCCGGCGTCCCCGTGCTCGCCGAACTGACCGTGGACGTGCCCGTCGTCCTGCCGCAGCGCGGCGGCCGCAGCGTGCAGGTGCTCGTCGGCGCACCCGACGGGGCCGGGCAGCGGTCGGTGGAGGTCCATTCACGCGCCGCCGACGCCGCCGTCGACGCCCCGTGGACGCGGCACGCGCACGGCGTGCTCGCCCCCACCGCCGCCCACGCGGCCGCGCCCGCCGGCCTCGGGCGCGCCACCGGCGTCGCCCTGGACGAGAACTCCCTTCGCGACGCGCACCGTTACGGCCTGCACCCCGCCCTGCTGGACGCGGCCGTCCGCACCGTCGTCCCCGCCGGCTCGCTCCCGTCCCGGTGGACCGGGGTGTCCCTGCTGGCGTCCGGCGCCTCTGCTCTGCGCGTGCGGCCGGCCGAAGGCGAGGGCCTGGAGCTGACCGACCCCGCCGGGCAGCCCGTCATGACCGTCGCCTCGCTGCGGTCCGCCCCCTTCTCGCCCGAACGGGCGGGGATCACGGGCGCGTTGCCGCACGACGCGCTGTTCCGCGTCGAGTGGACGCCGTGCGCGCTCCCCGCCGCCGGCGGGCCCCTCGACGTCGTGACCGTCGCCACCGGCGCGGACGTGACCGTCGCCGCCGGCGCGGCTCCCGACGTCCTCCTGTACGAGGTCCCGGCCCGCGCCGGGACCACCGACCCCCGTCCGGCGGTCGACGCCGCCCTGGCCGTCCTCCAGGCCTGGCTGGCGGAACCCGCCCTGGCCGAGACCCGCCTGGCCGTGGTCACCGCCGAGGACGGCGGCCTGGAGGCGGCCGCGGTGGCGGGCCTGGTGCGCTCCGCGCAGTCCGAGCACCCGGGCCGGATCGTGCTCGCCGAGCTCGACGCCCCCCGCTCCGCCCTGCCGGCCGTGCTCCTCAGCGGCGAAGCTCAGATCAGGGTGCGCGACGGCGTGGCCGAAGTGCCCCGGCTGGTACGGGCGACCGCGGCGCGGCCCCCGGCCGGCAGGCGGGCGCTCGACCCCGAGGGCACCGTACTGATCACCGGCGGCACCGGCACGCTCGGCGCGATGACGGCCCGGCACCTGGTCACCGCCCACGGCGTCCGCCACCTGGTGCTGGCGGGCCGCCGCGGCCACGCCCCCGGACTCCGCGACGAGCTGACCGCCCTGGGCGCGTCCGTCACCGTCACCGCGTGCGACACCGCGGACCGGGCCCAGGTCGAGGCCCTCCTGGCCGCGATACCCGCCGAGCACCCGCTCACCGCCGTCGTGCACTCGGCCGGCGTCCTGGACGACGGGGTGCTCACGGAGCTGACCCCGCGGCGCGTGGACACCGTCCTGCGGCCGAAGGCCGACGCGGCACTCCACCTGCACGAGCTCACCCGGAACCTGGACCTGGCCGCGTTCGTCCTGTTCTCCTCCGCCGCCGGCGTGCTCGGCAACCCCGGCCAGGCCAACTACGCGGCGGCCAACGCCTACCTGGACGAGCTCGCGCGCCGGCGCAACGCCCTGGGCCTGCCGGCGGTCTCCCTCGCCTGGGGCTACTGGTCGACGGTCAGCTCCATGACCGAGCACCTGGGCGCCGCCGACCTGCGCCGCAACCAGCGCATCGGCATGAGCGGGCTCTCCGCCGCCGAGGGCATGGCCCTCCTCGACGCCGCCCTCGGCGACACCGGCGCACTCGTGGCCGCCAAGTTCGACGTGCCCGCCCTCCGCACGGCCGCCGCCGAGGCCCCGGTACCGCCGCTGCTGCGCGGCCTGGCCCCGTCCCCGCGGCCCACAGCCCGGGCCACCGCCCCCCTGCGCGAGCGCGTCGCCGGCCTCAGCGCGGCCGAGCAGACCGAGGCCCTGCTCGCACTGGTGCAGCGGCACGCCGCCGAGGTGCTGGGGCACCCCACCGCCGACGCCGTCCCCGCCGGCCGCACCTTCAAGGAAGCCGGGTTCGACTCGCTGACCGCGGTGGAGCTGCGCAACCGGCTGGCCACCGCGACCGGGCTGACCCTCTCCCCGGTGGTGGTCTTCGACCACCCCAAGCCGGCCGCCCTCGCCGAACACCTGCGCACCAAGCTCTTCGGCCCCGCGGATGCCGACGCCGCCGCACCCGGGCGGCCCGCCCTGCCCGGCACGCCGCCCGCCGGTCCGGACGCGGACGATCCGATCGCCATCGTCGCCATGGCCTGCCGCTTCCCGGCGGGCGTGCACAGCCCCGAGGACCTCTGGCGGGTGGTCGCCGACGGCGTCGACGCCGTCACCGGGTTCCCCGCCGACCGGGGCTGGGACACCGACGGCCTCTTCCACGCCGACCCCGACCACCCCGGCACCACCTACGTCCGCCACGGCGCGTTCCTCGACGACGCCCCCGGGTTCGACGCCGCCTTCTTCGGCATCTCCCCGAACGAGGCCCTCGCCATGGACCCGCAGCAGCGCCTGCTGCTGGAGACCTCCTGGGAGGCCTTCGAACGGGCCGCGATCGACCCGACGACACTCGCCGGAGAGGACGTGGGCGTCTTCGTCGGCGTCAACAGCCACGACTACACCGTACGGACGCACCGGGCTTCCGGCGTCGAAGGGTTCCGCCTCACCGGCTCCTCGGGCGCCGTCACCTCCGGCCGCATCGCCTACCACTACGGCTTCGAGGGCCCGGCCATCACGGTCGACACGGCCTGCTCCTCCTCCCTGGTGGCCCTGCACCTGGCCGCGCAGGCGCTGCGGCAGGGCGAGTGCTCGATGGCCCTGGCCGGCGGTGTCATGGTGATGGGCACCGTCGAGACCTTCGTCGAATTCTCCCGCCAGCGCGGGCTGGCCCCCGACGGCCGCTGCAAGGCGTTCGCGGACGGCGCCGACGGCACCGGCTGGTCCGAGGGCGCGGGCCTGCTGCTCGTCGAGCGGCTGTCGGACGCCCGCCGCCGCGGCCACCGGGTCCTCGCCGTGCTCCGCGGCTCCGCCGTCAACCAGGACGGCGCCTCGAACGGCCTGACCGCGCCCAACGGCCCCGCCCAGCAGCGGGTGATCCGTAAGGCCCTGGCCCAGGCCGGTCTGGCCGCCTCGGACGTGGACGCCGTGGAGGCCCACGGCACGGGCACGACCCTCGGCGACCCCATCGAGGCCGAGGCCCTCCTCGCGACCTACGGCCAGGACCGCCCGGACGGCCGGCCGCTGTGGCTGGGCTCCGTGAAGTCCAACATCGGCCACACACAGGCGGCCGCGGGGGTGGCGGGCGTCATCAAGATGGTCATGGCCATGCGGCACGGCGTCCTCCCGCGGACCCTGCACGTGGACCGCCCGTCCTCGCACGTCGACTGGTCCGCGGGCGCCGTGGAACTGCTGACCGAGGCCCGTGACTGGCCCGGCGACGGCCGCACCCGCCGGGCGGGCGTCTCCTCCTTCGGCATCGGCGGCACCAACGCCCACGTCATCATCGAGGAGGCCCCCGCACAGCCGCCGGCCCCCGTCGCACCGCTGCCCGCACCGGCGGACGACCCGGCACCCGTGCCCGTCCTCGTCCCGGTGTCGGCACGGACGCGGGCCGGACTGGGCGGCCAGGCCGCCCGCCTCGCCCGCTTCCTCGACGAGCGCCCCGACGTGCCGCTCACCGACGCCGCCCACGCGCTCGCCACCGCCCGCGCCCAGCTCGACCACCGCGCCGTCGTCCTGGCTTCCGACCGGGGCGCGCTCGCCGCCGGCCTCGGCGCCCTCGGCCGCGGCGAGGCGGACCCCGCCGTGGTCCTCGGCACCCCCGCCCCCGGCAAGCTGGCCGTCCTCTTCACCGGCCAGGGCAGCCAGTGGGCCGGCATGGGCAGCGAACTCGCCCGGACCCAGCCGGTCTTCCGCGAGGCCTTCGAAGCGGCCTGCGCCGCCGTCGAGGAGCACCTGGCCGGACACGTGGAGCGCCCCCTGCGCGAGGTCGTGTCCGCCGCCCCGGGAACCCCCGGCAGCGAACTGCTCGACCGCACCGCCTACACGCAGGGCGCCCTGTTCGCCCTGGAGACCGCGCTGTACCGGCTCTTCGAGTCCTGGGGGGTGCGCCCGGACCTCCTCGCAGGCCACTCCGTCGGCGAGATCACCGCCGCGCACGTCTCCGGCGTCCTGGACCTGCGGGACGCGGGCCGGCTGATCGCCGCGCGCGGCCGGCTGATGCAGGCCCTGCCCGAAGGCGGCGCCATGGTCGCCGTCCAGGCGACCGAGGCCGAGCTCGCCCCCCTGCTGGCCCGGGCCCGGGGCGTCGTCTGCGTCGCGGCGGTCAACGGCCCCGACGCGCTGGTGCTCTCCGGTGCCGAGGACGCCGTCCTCGCCGCCGCCGCCGAACTGGCCGCCCGCGGCCGCAAGACGCGCCGGCTGCCGGTCAGCCACGCCTTCCACTCCCCGCTCATGGACCCCGTGCTCGACGAGTTCCGCGCCGTCGCGGAGGGCCTGACCTACCGGCCCGGCACCCTGCCCGTCGTCTCCACCCTCACCGGCGCCCCCGCCCGGGACGGACTGCTCGCCACCCCCGGCTACTGGGTCGACCAGGCCCGCGGCGCCGTACGGTTCAGCGACGCCGTCACCGCCCTCGGCGACCGCGGGGCCACCATGTTCCTGGAGGTCGGCCCGGGCGGCGCCCTCGCCGCGCTCGCGTCCGCCACCCTCGGCGACACCCGGGAGCACGCCTTCGTCGCCGGCCTGCGCAAGGACGGCGGCGAAACGGAGGGCGTCCTGACCGCCCTCGCGGAACTGCACGTACGCGGCGTGGACATGGACTGGACGGCCGTCCTCGGCCGGCCCGCCGGTGCGGCCGGCCCCGAGCTGCCCACGTACGCCTTCCAGCACCAGCGGTACTGGGCCGGCTCCGACACCGACCCGCGCGGCGGCGCCGAAGCCCTCGGCACCACCGCTGCCGGACACCCGCTGCTCGCCGCCGTCGTCGACGTACCCGGCGACGCCGACGGGGACGGCGGCTACGTGCTCACCGGGCGGCTCGCCCCGAACGGCCCGGGACGGCCCTTCGGCCCGGCGGCCGAGGACGCCGCCGAAGGCGTCCCGGCCGCGGCGCTGCTGGAGATGCTCGTCCGGGCCGGCGACGAGGCCGGCTGCGGAAGCCTCGAACGGATCGCCGTGGAGGCGCCGCTGACGGTCCCGGAGCACGGCCACACCCGGATCAGGGTGTCGGTCGACGGCCCCGGCCCGGACGGCCGCCGCCGCGCCGCCGTCCACGGCCGCCGCTCCGACGACGGCGGGCGAGGCCCCTGGACCTGCCACGCCCGCGCCGTCCTGGTGCCCGGCACGCCGCAGCCCTCCTTCGACCCGCGCACCTGGCCGCTGCCCGCCGACGGCGCCACCCCCCTCCCCGGAGCGCCGCGCGTGTGGGAACACGACGGTCACACCTTCGCGGAGATCACCCTGCCCGCCGAACTCGCCGACGAGGCCGCGCGGTACACCCTCCACCCGGCACTCCTCGACACCGCGCTGCGCGTCCTGGACACCGCCACGGCCCCGTCGGGCGACGGCCACCGCCGTGACCTGTCGCTCTGCGCGGACGTGGCCGTGTACGCGGAGGGCGCCGCCACGCTGAGGCTGCGCGCCACCCCCGCCGAGGACGGCCGCCACCTGCTGGAACTCGCCGACGCGGAGGGCGGACCCGTCGCGGTCCTCGGCCCGCTGGCCCTGGACGCCGTACCCGCGCCGCAGTCCGTCCAGGCGGCCCCCCGGGCCGCGGAGCGGACCGCGCCGCAGGCCCCCGTCCGGCGCGTGGCGGCGCGCGGCGAAGCGGCCGGGGGCGGCCTCGCCGGCCGGCTGGCCGCACTGCCGGGCGAGGAGCGGCAGCGCGTGGTGCGGGACCTGGTCCAGGAGGCGACCGCGTACGTGCTCGGCCACCGCGCGTCGGACGCGCTGGACGCGGAACTGTCCTTCAAGGGCCTCGGTGTCGACTCGCTCAGCGCCGTCAAGCTCCGCAACCACCTGCGCGAGCTCACCGGGGTGGACGACCTTCCGATGACCCTGGTCTTCGACTACCCGAGCCCCACCGCCCTCGCGGCGTACCTGCTGGCCGAACTGCTCGGCGGGCAGGAGGCCCCCACCGCCCCCGCCGCGGCGGCCGTCTCCGACGAGCCGATCGCCATCGTCGCCATGAGCACCCGCCTGCCGGGCGGCGCGGACAGCCCCGAGGAACTGTGGAAGCTGGTCGCCGAACAGCGCGACGCGGTCTCCGGCTTCCCGCTCGACCGCGGCTGGGACCTGGAGGGCCTCTACCACCCGGACCCGTCCCACCCGGGCACGAGCTACACCCGTTCGGGCGGCTTCCTCCACGAGGCGGCACGGTTCGACGCCGGACTGTTCGGGATCTCGCCGCGCGAGGCGCTCGCGATGGACCCGCAGCAGCGGCTGCTGCTGGAGACCTCCTGGGAGGCCCTGGAGCGGGCCGGCATCGACCCGCTGTCCGCCAAGGGCGCCGACATCGGCGTCTTCACCGGGATCGTCCACCACGACTACGTGACCCGGCTCCACCAGGTCCCGGAGAACGTCCAGGGCTACCTCATGACCGGTACGGCGGCGAGCGTGGCCTCGGGCCGCGTGTCGTACGTGTTCGGCTTCGAGGGCCCGGCCGTGACCGTGGACACGGCCTGCTCCTCGTCCCTGGTCGCGATCCACCTGGCGGCGCAGGCCCTGCGACAGGGCGAGTGCTCCATGGCCCTCGCCGGCGGTGCGACGGTCATGGCCAGCCCCGACGCCTTCATGGAGTTCTCCCGGCAGCGGGGCCTGTCCGCCGACGGCCGCTGCAAGGCCTTCTCCTCGACGGCCGACGGAACCGGCTGGGCCGAGGGTGTCGGCGTGGTGGTGCTGGAGCGCCTGTCGGTGGCCCGCGAGAAGGGGCACGAGGTGCTGGCCGTCCTGCGCGGCAGCGCCGTCAACCAGGACGGGGCCTCCAACGGCCTGACCGCCCCCAACGGGCCCTCGCAGCAGCGGGTCATCCGCAGGGCACTGGCCACGGCCGGACTCACCCCCGCCGACGTGGACGTGGTCGAGGCCCACGGCACGGGCACGGCGCTGGGCGACCCGATCGAGGCCCAGGCGCTGCTCGCCACCTACGGCAAGGACCGTGACGCGGAGCGGCCGCTGTGGCTGGGCTCGCTGAAGTCCAACATCGGCCACACCCAGGCCGCCGCGGGCGTGGCGGGCGTGATCAAGATGGTCATGGCCATGCGGCACGGCGTACTGCCCGGCACCCTGCACGTGGAGGAACCCACGGCGGCCGTGGACTGGTCCGCCGGGGCGGTACGGCTGCTCACCGAGGCCCGGGAGTGGCCGCGCGACGGCCGGCCGCGCCGGGCGGGCGTGTCCTCGTTCGGCGCCAGCGGGACGAACGCGCACCTGATCCTGGAGGAGGCCCCGGCCGAGCCCCGGCAGGAGGCCGCGGAGCCGGCCCCGGTGCCCGGCGGTGTGGTGCCGCTGGTGGTGTCGGCGCGCAGCGCCGCCTCCCTGGCCGGGCAGGCCGGGCGGCTGGCGGCGTACGTCGAGGGCGCCGACGCGGTGTCGCCGGCGGACGTGGCCGGCGCCCTGGTGTCGAGCCGTGCGCTGCTGGGCGAGCGCGCGGTGGTCGTGGCCGGATCCGGAGAGGAGGCCCTGGCGGGGCTGCGGGCGCTGGCCCGCGGCGAGAGCGCCCCGAACCTGGTGACCGGCAGCGCCGCCCCCGGCGCGGGCGCACCGGGGAAGGTCGTGTGGGTGTTCCCGGGCCAGGGGGCGCAGTGGGCCGGCATGGGCCGTGAACTGCTCGACTCCTCGCCGGTGTTCGCGGCGCGGATCGCGGAGTGCGCGACCGCCCTTGAGCCGTGGGTGGACTGGTCGCTGACCGAGGTCCTGCGGGGCGAGGCCGAGCCGCAGGTGCTGGACCGCGTCGACGTGCTCCAGCCCGCCAGCTTCGCCGTCATGGTGGGCCTGGCGGCCGTCTGGGCCTCGCTCGGCGTCCGCCCCGACGCGGTCGTCGGCCACTCCCAGGGCGAGATCGCCGCCGCGTGTGTCTCGGGGGCGCTGTCGCTGGAGGACGCGGCCCGGGTGGTGGCCCTGCGGAGCCAGGCCATCGCCGAGGAGCTGGCCGGGCGGGGCGGCATGGCCTCGGTGGCGCTGAGCGCCGACGAGGCGGCCGCGAAGCTGGAGCGGTGGGCGGACCGGGTCGAGGTCGCCGCCGTCAACAGCCCGTCGTCCGTCGTCGTCGCCGGCGACGCCCAGGCGCTGGACGAGGCGTTGGAGGCACTGGCCTTCGAGGGGGTCCGGGTCCGCCGGGTCGCCGTCGACTACGCCTCCCACAGCCGGCACGTCGAAGCCATCGAGAGCACCCTCGCCCAGGCCCTCGCCGGGATCGCGGCGAAGGCGCCGGAGGTCCCGTTCTACTCCACCGTCACCGGCGGCTGGATCGAGGACGCCGACGTCCTGGACGGCGGCTACTGGTACCGCAACCTGCGCGGCCAGGTCGGCTTCGGCCCGGCCGTCGCCGCCCTCCTCACCCAGGGCCACGGCGTCTTCGTCGAGGTCAGCGCCCACCCGGTGCTCGTCCAGCCGGTCAGCGAGGCGGCCGACGGCGCCGAAGCCGACGCCGTGGTCACCGGCTCCCTGCGCCGCGGGGACGGAGGCCTGCGGCGGCTCTACGCCTCGGCGGCCGAGCTCTTCGTCCGCGGGGCCGCCGTCGACTGGAGCGGTGTCCTGCCGCCGCCGGCCCACCGCGTGCAGCTCCCGACGTACGCCTTCGACCACAAGCACTACTGGCTCCAGGAGGCGGACACCGCCACCGGCCCCGCCGGCGAGGCCGAAGGCGCGGACCACGACTTCTGGGACGCCGTCGAGCGGGCCGACCTGGACTCCCTCGGCGCGCTGCTGGAGATGGCCTCGGCCGACCAGCGCAGCGCCCTGGACGCGGTCGTGCCCGTCCTGGCGGAGTGGCGCGGCAAGCGCCGCGAACGGTCCATCGCCGAGAAGCTGCGCTACCACGTCACCTGGCAGCCCCTCGAACGCGAGGCGGCCGGCGTACCCGGCGGCCGCTGGCTGGTCGTCGTCCCCTCCGGCCGCCCGGCCGGCGGCGCCACGGACGCGCTCCTGAAGGACCTGAGCGGCCTCGGCCTCGGCACCGTCCTGCTGGAGACCGACGCGGCGGACCTCACCCGGGACCGGCTCGCCCGGCGCCTGAGCGAGGCGCTGGCCGCCCAGGACCTGAGCGGTGTCCTCTCCCTCCTCGCGCTCGACGACCGGCCCGCCGCCGACGGGCACCCCCAGGACCCGGCCTCGGCCACCGCGCCGACGCTCGCGCTGATCCAGGCCCTCGGCGACTGCGGCGCCCCCCAGCCCCTGTGGTGCGTGACCCGGGGAGCCGTGAACATCGGCATCCACGACACCCTCACCTCCCCGGTGCCGGCGGCGCTGTGGGGCCTGGGCCGGGCCGCCGCGCTCGAACGCCCCGACCGGTGGGGCGGCCTGCTCGACCTGCCCGCCACCGACGACCCGCGGACGGCCACCCACCTGCTCGGAGCCCTCAACTCCGCCGCCGGCGAGGACCAGCTCGCGGTGCGCCGCTCGGGCGTGTACGCCCGGCGCCTGGTCCGCAAGCCCGTACCGGAGTCCACCGGCGACGGCTGGCGGCCCCGGGGCACCGTCCTCGTCACCGGCGGCGCAGAAGGCCTCGGCCGGCACGCCTCGGTCTGGCTCGCACAGGCCGGCGCGGCCCGCCTCGTCATCACCACCACCGCCCGAACGGCCGACGACAGCGTGCCGGGGCTGCGGGCGGAACTGGCCGCGCTGGGCCTCGACACCACCGTGGAGTCCTGCGCGGACACCGACCGGGAGGCCCTCGTACGCCTGGCCGACCCCACGGCGCCCGAGCAGCCGCTCACGGCCGTGGTGCACGCCGCCGACATCACGTGGACCGGCTCCGTCGACGACACCGGCGTCCAGGACCTCGCCGACGTGTTCGCCGCCAAGGTGGACACGGCCCTGTGGCTGGACGGGCGGTTCGCGGACACGCCGCTCGACGCGTTCGTGGTCTTCTCCTCGATCGCCGGCGTGTGGGGCGGCGGCGGCCAGGGCCCGTCCGGCGCGGCGAACGCCGTCCTCGACGCCCTGATCGAGTGCCGCCGCGGCCGCGGGCTGCGGGCGACGTCGATCGCCTGGGGCGCCCTCGACATGGTCGGCGTGGGCATGGACGAGGCAGCCCTCGCCCAGCTCCGCCGCCGCGGCGTCCTGCCCGTGCCCCCGCAGCTGGCGGTCACCGCGATGGTGCAGGCGGTCCACGGCAACGAGAAGTCCGTGGCCGTGGCCGACATGGACTGGAGCGCGTTCATCCCCGCCTTCACGTCGGTCCGCCCCAGCCCCCTGTTCGCCGACCTCCCCGAAGCCGCGCAGGCCCTCCGGGCACTCCAGGGCGACGGAGGGGACGGCGACGCCGCCGCGTCCCTCGCGGACTCCCTGCGCGCGGTCCCGGAGGCCGAACAGGACCGCATCCTGCTCCGGCTGGTCCGCGGCCACGCCTCGACCGTCCTCGGCCACAGCGGCGCCGAGGGCATCGGCCCGCGACAGGCCTTCCAGGAGGTCGGCTTCGACTCGCTGGCCGCCGTCAACCTGCGCAACACCCTGAACGCGGCCACCGGACTGCGGCTGCCCGCGACGCTGATCTTCGACTACCCGACCCCCGAGGCCCTGGTCGGCCACCTGCGCTCCGAACTGCTCCGGCAGGCGGACGACGGCCCGGACCCCCGCGAGGACGACCTCAGGCGCGTCCTGGCCTCCGTCCCGTTCGCCCGGTTCAGGGAAGCGGGGGTGCTCGACGCCCTCCTCGGCCTCGCCGAGGCCGGATCGGACGGGGACCCCGACGCCGCCCCCGGCGCCACCGCACCCGGAGGGGAACCGCCGGCGGCCGCCGCCGACGCGGAACTGATCGACGCCATGGACGTTGCCGACCTCGTGCAGCGGGCCCTGGGCAAGACGAGCTGATCACCTGTGAACGAATCGTGGAGGATGGATATGTCGGCGCCCGACCAGCAGGTCGTCGAGGCACTGCGCGCCTCGCTGAAGGAGAACGCCCGGCTCCAGCAGGAGAACAGCACGCTCGCCGCGGCGGCCGCGGAGCCCATCGCGATCGTCTCCATGGCGTGCCGCTACGCCGGCGGCATCCGCGGCCCGGAGGACTTCTGGCGCGTGGTCTCCGAAGGAACCGACGTGTACGGCCCGTTCCCCGAGGACCGCGGCTGGGACGTCGAGGGCCTCTACCACCCCGACCCCGACAACCCCGGCACGACGTACGTCAAGGAAGGCGCCTTCCTGCGCGACGCCGGCCGGTTCGACGCCGGGTTCTTCGGGATCTCCCCGCGCGAGGCCCTCGCCATGGACCCGCAGCAGCGCCAGCTCCTCGAAGTGTCCTGGGAGACCTTCGAACGGGCCGGCATCGACCCGCACTCGGTGCGCGGCGGCGACGTCGGCGTGTTCACCGGCATCGTCCACCAGGACTACGCCCCGGACCTCAGCGGCCACGAGGACTACCTCAGCCTGGAGCGCGCCCTCGGGACCGCCGGCGGCGTCGCCTCCGGCCGCGTCGCCTACTCCCTCGGCCTCGAAGGCCCCGCGGTCACCGTCGACACCATGTGCTCCTCCTCGCTCGTCGCCATCCACCTCGCCGCGCAGGCCCTGCGCCGCGGCGAGTGCTCCATGGCCCTCGCCGGCGGAGCGACCGTCATGGCGACGCCCGGCGGCTTCGTCGGCTTCGCCCGCCAGCGCGCCCTCGCCTTCGACGGACGCTGCAAGTCCTACGCCGCCGGAGCCGACGGCTCCGGCTGGGCCGAGGGCGTCGGCGTCCTGCTGCTGGAACGGCTGTCCGTGGCCCGCGAGCGCGGCCACCGGGTACTGGCCGTCATCCGCGGCAGCGCGGTCAACCAGGACGGCGCCTCCAACGGCCTGACCGCCCCCAACGGCCCCGCGCAGCAGCGCGTCATCCGCAAGGCCCTGGAGAGCGCCGGACTCACCCCGGCGGACGTCGACGCCGTCGAGGGCCACGGCACGGGCACCGTCCTCGGCGACCCCATCGAGGCACAGGCGCTCCTGGCCACCTACGGCCAGGGCCGCGACCCTCAGCAGCCGCTGTGGCTCGGCTCCGTCAAGTCCGTCATCGGACACACGCAGGCGGCGTCCGGCGTCGCCGCCGTGATCAACACGGTGCAGGCACTGCGCCACGGCGTCCTCCCGGCGACCCGGCACGTCGACGCGCCCACCCCGCAGGTCGACTGGTCCGCGGGCGCGGTCGAGCTGCTGACCGAGGCACGGGACTGGCCGCGCGGCGACCGCCCCCGCCGCGCCGGCGTCTCCTCGTTCGGGGCCAGCGGCACCAACGCGCACATGATCCTGGAGGAGGCCCCCGCCGAAGAGCCCGCCGCCCCGGCCGCGCCGCCCCAGGCCCCGGGCGTGGTGCCGCTGGTGGTGTCCGCCGGGACCGCCGGGTCCCTGACGGCCCAGGCCGAGCGGCTCGCCGCGTTCGTCGAGGACGCCCCCGGGCTGCCCCTGGCCGACGTGGCAGGCGCGCTGGTCTCGGGCCGGGCGGTGCTGGCCGAGCGCGCGGTCGTCCTCGCCGGCTCGCACGAGGAGGCACTGGCCGGGCTGCGGGCCCTGGCCCTCGGCGAGAGCCCGGCCGCCGTCACCGCCGGCCGGGCGGCCGGCGCGGGCGGACCGGGGAAGGTCGTGTGGGTGTTCCCCGGCCAGGGCGCGCAGTGGGCCGGCATGGGCCGTGAACTCCTCGACGCCTCACCGGTGTTCGCGGCCCGGATCGCCGAGTGCGCCACCGCCCTGGAACGCTGGGTCGACTGGTCGCTGGTCGACGTGCTGCGCGGTGAGGTGGCGCCGGAGCTGATGGAGCGGGTCGACGTCCTCCAGCCCGCGAGCTTCGCCGTCATGGTCGGCCTCGCCGCCGTGTGGCGGTCCGTCGGCGTCGAACCCGACGCCGTACTGGGCCACTCCCAGGGCGAGATCGCCGCCGCCTGCGTCTCCGGCGCGCTGTCCCTGGACGACGCGGCCCGGGTGGTCGCCCTGCGCAGCCAGGCCATCGCCAAGGACCTCGCCGGCCGCGGCGGCATGGCCTCGGTCGCGCTGAGCGCCGACGAGGCGGCCGCCCGGCTGGAGCGGTGGGCCGGCCGGGTCGAGGTCGCCGCCGTCAACGGGCCCGCCTCCGTCGTGATCGCCGGTGACGCCGAGGCGCTGGACGAGGCCCTGGACGCCCTGGACGACCAGGGCGTCCGGATCCGCCGGATCGCCGTGGACTACGCCTCGCACAGCCGGCACGTCGAGGCCCTCCGGGACACCCTCGCCGAGGCCCTGGCCGGGATCGGCGCCCACGCGCCCACCGTGCCGTTCTATTCCACCGTCACCGGCGGCTGGGTCGAGGACGCCGGCGTCCTCGACGCCGGCTACTGGTACCGCAACCTGCGCGGCCAGGTCGGCTTCGGCCCGGCCGTCACCGCCCTCCTCGCCCAGGGCCACGGCGTCTTCGTCGAACTCAGCGCCCACCCGGTGCTCGTCCAGCCGGTCACCGAGACCGCCGACCGCACCGGCGCCGACGTGCTGGTCACCGGCTCCCTGCGCCGCGGGGACGGCGGCATGCGCCGCCTGTACGCCTCCATGGCCGAGCTGTTCGTCCGCGGAGTGCCCGTCGACTGGGCCGCGGCCCTGCCCGCCACCACGGCGCGCCCGGACCTGCCGACATACGCCTTCGACCACCAGCACTACTGGATCCGCATGGGCGCCGGCGCCTCCGACGCCGCCTCTCTGGGCCTCGTCGGCTCCGACCACCCCCTCCTCGGCGCGGTCGTGCAGCTCCCGCAGTCGGACGGGCTGATCTTCACCTCCCGGCTGTCCCTGCGCACCCACCCCTGGCTCGCCGGCCACGCGATCGGCGGAAAGGTCATCGTCCCCGGCACGGTCTACGTCGACCTCGCGGTGCGCGCGGGCGACGAGTTCGGCTTCGGCGTCCTGGAGGAACTCGTCATCGAGGCGCCGCTCGTGCTGCCCGAGCACGGCGGTGTCCGACTCCAGGTCGCGGTCGGCGGCCCCGGCGAGACCGGCCTGCGCAGCGTCGACGTGTACTCCCTGCGCGAGGACGCCGCCGGCGGGCCCGGCACGGACGCCTGGACGCGGCACGCCACCGGCCTGCTGTCGGCCTCGCCCGAACAGCGCGGGACCGCCCCGGACTTCGACTTCACGGCCTGGCCCCCGGCCGGCGCCGAGCCCGTCGAACTCGGCGACTTCTACGGGGACCTTGTCACCCGCGGCTACGCCTACGGGCCCGCCTTCCAGGGCCTGCGGGCGGTCTGGCGGCGCGGCGACGAGGTGTTCGCCGAGGCCGCCCTCCCCGATGACCAGCGCGAGGAGGCCGGGAAGTTCGGCATCCACCCCGCGCTGCTGGACGCCGCGCTCCACACGAACGCCTTCGCCAACCCGGACGACGACCGCAAGGTGCTGCCGTTCGCCTGGAACGGGCTGCGGCTGCACGCCGTCGGCGCCTCGGCCCTGCGGGTACGGGTCGCGCCCTGCGGACCCGACGCCCTGTCGTTCCAGGCCGCCGACGAGGCCGGCGGGACGGTCCTGACCATGGACTCCCTCGTCTCCCGCGTGGTCTCCGCCGACCAGCTGGACGCCGCGGCCGGCGAGGACGGCCGGGACGCGCTGTTCGGCGTGGAGTGGACCGAACTGGCCCCCGCCGAGGGTTCCGCGACCACCCCGTGGGTGCCGGTGGCCGGCGCCGCCGACGTGGCGGCCCTGGCCGGGGACACCGCGGCCGCGGTGGTGCCGGTGCTGGAGGCCGTCGGCGGCGGGGCGCTGGCCCTGACCTCCCGCGTCCTGGAGGCCGTCCAGGCCTGGCTCGCCGGGTCCGGGCCGGAGGGCGCCCGCCTCGTCGTCGCCACCCGGGGCGCGGTGCCCGCAGGCGGGGACGGCGCGGTGACCGACCCGGCCGGATCGGCCGTGTGGGGCCTCGTACGGGCCGCGCAGGCCGAGAACCCCGACCGGATCGTCCTGATCGACCTCGACCTCGACCCCGACGCCGGAACCGGCGTCCAGGCGGTGCTGGGCACCGTACTGGCCAGTGGCGAACCCCAGGTCGCGGTGCGCGGGACCACCCTCACCGCCCCGAGGCTCGTCCGGGCCGCCGTCGCGGCCGCCCCGCAGCCCCCGGCCGTCTTCGGACCCCAGGGCACGGTCCTCGTCACCGGCGGTACCGGCTCGCTGGGCGCCCTCGTGGCCCGGCACCTCGTCGCCCGGCACGGCGTACGGCACCTGCTGCTGGCGAGCCGTCGCGGCCCGCAGGCCGAAGGCGCCCGGGAACTCGTCGCCGAACTGGGCGAACAGGGAGCCACCGTCTCGGTGGTGGCCTGCGACGTCTCCGACCGGGGGCAGGTCGCCGACCTGCTGGCCACCGTCCCCGCGGAGCACCGCCTCAGCGGCGTCGTGCACCTCGCCGGCGTACTGGACGACGGAGTGGTCGCCACCCTCACCCCCCAGCGGCTGGCCGGGGTGTTCGCCCCCAAGGTCGACGCGGTCACCCACCTCGACGCACTCACCCGCGACCTGGACCTGGACGCGTTCGTCGTCTTCTCGTCCGCCGCCGCCCTCATGGGCTCGGCCGGCCAGGGCAACTACGCGGCCGCCAACGCCTTCCTCGACGGCCTGATGGCCCACCGCCGGGCCGCCGGCCTGCCGGGCCTCTCCCTGGCCTGGGGCCTGTGGGAACAGAGCACCGGTCTGACCGCCCACCTCAGCGCCGTCGACCAGGCGCGCATGAGCCGCGGCGGCGTACTGGCGCTGACGCAGACCGAGGGCCTCGACATCCTCGACGCCGCCCTGTGCGCGGACCGGCCGCTGCTCGTCCCGATCAAGCTGGACCTGCGGACGCTGCGCTCCCAGGCCGCGGCCGGCGGCGGCGTCCCGCACCTGCTGCGCGGCCTGGTCCGCGCCGGCCGCCGCGTGGCGCGGGCGGCCGCAGGGGACAGCGGCGGTCTCGTCCGCCGGCTCGCCGGGCTGCCGGCCGCCGAGCAGGAGGCCGTCCTGCTGGGCATCGTCCAGCAGGAGGCGGGCGCCGTCCTGGGCTTCAGCGGCCCCGAACTGGCCCAGGGCACCCGCGGCTTCAACGAGATCGGCTTCGACTCCCTGACGGCGGTCGAGCTCCGCAACCGGCTGAGCGCGGCCACCGGTGTGAAGCTGCCCGCCACGCTGATCTTCGACTACCCGACCCCGATCGCCCTCGCCCGCCACCTGCGCGACGAGCTCGGCGAGGCGGCCGGTGACGCCGGCACGCCCGCTCCGGCCGTGGCGGGCGCCGCCGTGGACCCGGACGAGCCGATCGCCATCGTGGGCATGGCCTGCCGGCTGCCCGGCGGGGTCGCGGGCCCGGAGGACCTGTGGCGGCTGGTGGCCGAGGGCCGCGAGGGCATGTCCTCCTTCCCCGACGACCGGGGCTGGGACCTGGACGGCCTGTTCGATCCCGACCCCGACAGCGCGGGCACCTCGTACACGCACCGCGGCGGGTTCCTCCACGAGGCCTCCCGGTTCGACGCGGCCTTCTTCGGGATCTCCCCGCGCGAGGCCCTCGCCATGGACCCGCAGCAGCGGCTCCTCCTGGAGGCCTCCTGGGAGGCCCTGGAGCGGGCGGGCATCGACCCGACCCGGGAGCGGGGCGGCAACATCGGCGTCTTCTCCGGCGTCTCCATCCACGACTACCTGGAGTCCCTCAGCAACATGCCCGCGGAGCTCGAAGGCTTCGTGACGACCGCCACGGCCGGCAGCGTGGCCTCCGGCCGCGTCTCCTACACCTTCGGCTTCGAGGGCCCGGCGGTCACCGTCGACACGGCCTGCTCCTCCTCCCTGGTCGCCATGCACCTCGCGGCGCAGGCGCTGCGGCAGGGCGAGTGCTCGATGGCCCTCGCCGGCGGTGTCGCCGTCATGGGCTCGCCGATCGGCGTCCTCGGCATGTCCCGCCAGCGCGGCCTGGCCGCGGACGGCCGCTGCAAGGCGTTCGCGGACGGCGCCGACGGCACCGTCCTGTCCGAGGGCGTCGGCATCGTGGTGCTGGAGCGGCTGTCGGTGGCGCGCGAGCGCGGGCACCGGGTACTGGCCGTCATCCGCGGCAGCGCGGTCAACCAGGACGGCGCCTCCAACGGCCTGACCGCCCCCAACGGCCCCGCACAGCAGCGCGTCATCCGCAAGGCACTGCAGAGCGCCGGACTCACCCCGGCGGACGTGGACGCGGTCGAGGCCCACGGGACGGGGACGGCGCTGGGCGACCCGATCGAGGCGCAGGCGCTGCTGGCGACGTACGGGCGGGACCGGGACGCGCAGCGGCCGCTGTTGCTGGGCTCGCTGAAGTCCAACATCGGGCACACGCAGGCCGCCGCGGGCGTGGCCGGTGTCATCAAGATGGTGCAGGCGCTGCGGCAGGGCATCCTGCCCCCGACCCTGCATGTGCAGGAGCCCACCCGGCAGGTGGACTGGTCGGAAGGCGCCATCGAGCTGCTGACCGAATCCCGCGACTGGACCGGGAACGGCCGGCCGCGCCGGGCGGGGATCTCGTCGTTCGGCATCAGCGGGACGAACGCGCACCTGATCCTGGAGGAGGCACCCGCGGAGGCCCCCGTGGAGGCGGCTGCGGAGGGGGCGCCGGTGGCGGGCGGTGTCGTGCCGCTGGTGGTGTCGGCGCGCAGCGCCGCCTCCCTGGCCGGGCAGGCCGGGCGGCTGGCGGCGTACGTCGGCGGGGGCGACGACCCCCTGGCGGAGGTCGGTGCGGCGCTGGTGTCGCAGCGCGCGCTCTTCGACGAGCGCGCGGTGGTCGTGGCCTCCTCGGCCGAGGAGGCGCGGACGAGGCTGGAGGCCCTTGCCCGCGGGGAGGACGCGGCCGGTGTGGTGACCGGCGGCGCGGGTGCGCCGGGCCGGGCCGTGTGGGTGTTCCCGGGTCAGGGGGCGCAGTGGGCCGGGATGGGTCGTGAACTGCTGGATTCGTCGCCGGTGTTCGCGGCGCGGATCGCGGAGTG
>NZ_JBBDHD010000004.1:0-156364 GCF_044129415.1 Streptomyces racemochromogenes | reverse complement strand
GCCCGCGTCGGCGCCCGCGTCGGCGCCCGCGTCGGCGCCCGCGCCCGGCCGGCCCGGCCGTCCCCGGCCCGGACCGTCACGCACCGGTGACGGGATCCCGACCGACCCCGCTCACGCCGGGCCCGCCGTCACGGCCCCGTCCCGTCCCGCGCCGTCCCGCGCCGCCCCGTCCCGCACACCTCGGGCGGCCCGGCGCGCCCCCGTACCGCACCGCAGGGCCCCGGCCCAGCGGCGCCCCGCCCCACCCATCCCAGGGAGTCCCCATGACCACCGTCACCGCCCCCACCGTCACCCGCCTCGGCGGCCGCATCGGCGCCGAGATCGGCGGTGTCCGCCTCGGCGGCGAGCTCGACGCCGCCGTCGTCGGCGAGATCCGCACCGCCCTCCTCACCCACAAGGTCGTCTTCTTCCGCGGCCAGGAGCACCTCGACGAGGCGAGCCACGAGGCCTTCGCCCGGCTGCTCGGAACGCCCGTCGCGCAC
Source organism: Streptomyces racemochromogenes (assembly GCF_044129415.1). Lineage (GTDB taxonomy): Bacteria > Actinomycetota > Actinomycetes > Streptomycetales > Streptomycetaceae > Streptomyces > Streptomyces racemochromogenes_A. The sequence continues at coordinate 155,882 of NZ_JBBDHD010000004.1, read as the reverse complement.
CCCACCGTCCCCTCCGCCGACGGCCGCTACGCCCTCGGCATCGACTCCCACCACGGCGCCCGCGCCAACCAGTGGCACACCGACGTCACCTTCGTCCCCGCCTACCCCGCCTTCTCCGTCCTCCGCGCCGTCACCATCCCCCCGTACGGCGGAAACACCCTCTGGGCCAACACCGCCACCGCCTACTCCCACCTGCCGGCTCCGCTGCGCGCCCTCGCCGACGGCCTGCGCGCCGTCCACTCCAACGAGTACGACTACGCCGCCCTCAAGCCCGACGCCCTCCCCGAGGCCCTCGTCCAGTACCGCGAGGTGTTCACCTCCACCACCTTCCTCACCGAGCACCCGGTGGTCCGCGTCCACCCGGAGACCGGCGAACGCACCCTCCTCCTCGGCAACTTCGTTCAGCGCATCGCCGGACTGACCGGCCGGGACTCGCGCGCCCTCGTCGACCTCTTCCAGGCCCACATCGAGAGCCCCGAGAACACCGTCCGCTGGCAGTGGCGGGCCGGTGACGTCGCGATCTGGGACAACCGGGCCACCCAGCACTACGGAGTCGACGACTCCGACGACCACGAGCGCACCCTGCGCCGCGTCACCGTCGACGGCGACGTCCCCGTGGGCCCCGACGGCGTGCCCTCCCGACTGATCAGCCCCGACGCCGTCCCGGAGCCCGCCTTCGGCATCGCCTCCGGAGCCTCCACCACCGCCTGACCCGGAACCACGAGGAGCCCCCGTGCCCAAACTGCTCGCCCTCACCGGCAGCCCCTCCGCCCACTCCCGTACCGTCGTCGTCGCCCAGCACGTGCTGCGCCGCCTCGACCACGCCGGATTCGACACCGCCCACCTCGACGTCCGACTGCTCCCCGCGGCCGACCTGCTGTCGGCCCGCCGCGGCGAGCCGGAGATCCGCCGCGCCCTGGAGGCCGTCGCCGGAGCCGACGGCCTGGTCGTCGCGACCCCGGTCTACAAGGCCTCCTACACCGGACTGCTCAAGGCCTTCCTGGACCTGCTCCCGCAGGACGGCCTGGCCGGGAAGACGATCCTGCCCCTCGCCACCGGCGGCAGCCTCGCCCACGTCCTGACCCTCGACTACGCCCTGCGCCCCGTCCTCGCCGCGCTCGGCGCCCGGCACGTCACCTCCGGCCGCTTCGTCCTGGACTCCTCCGTCGAGCGCGGTGACGGTCCGGACCGACTGCGCCCCGAGGCGGAGCTGGACCTCTACCAGGCCGTGGACGAGTTCGCCGAGGCCCTCCGCTCCGCCACCCCGACACTCGCCGCCACCCCGTAACCCCGCACCGACAAGGACCCGCCATGCCCGCAGCACCCGTCACCCCGACCACCCGCACCCGGCGCCAGTTCCTCACCCTGCTCGGCATCTCGGCGGCCGCGGTGAGCTGCGGCACCGCCACCGCCACCGGCGGGTCCGGCCGGCCGGGCGGCCAGGTCACCACCCTCAAGTACCAGGGGAGCGTCGGCGCGGTCACCCTGCCCGAACTGGCCGCCGACCTCGGTTTCCTCGGCGGCCTCACCCTGGAGTGGGTCGGCAACACCATCAGCGGCCCGCAGGACATCCAGTCGGCGGCCACCGGCCAGATCCACTTCGGCGGCGCCTTCAACGGGGCGATCGTCAAACTGGCCGCGAGCAAGGCCCCGATCAGGGCGGTCGTCTCGTACTACGGCGTCGACCAGGACGTCTTCAGCGGCTACTACGTCCTGGAGGACAGCCCGATCCGCTCCGCCCGCGACCTGCTCGGAAAGAAGGTCGGCATGAACACCCTGGGCGCGCACTCCCAGGCCATCCTCGACATCTACCTGAGCCGGGGCGGCGTCTCCAAGGCCGACGCGGCCAAGGTGGAGGCCCTGGTGGTGCCGCCCGTCAACACCGAACAGGCCCTGCGCCAGCGGCAGATCGAGGTGGGCGTACTGGGCGGGGTGCTGCGGGACAAGGCCCTCGCCTCCGGCGGGATACGCCCGCTGTTCAGCGACTTCGCCCTGCTCGGCAAGTTCAGCGCCGGCTCCTACGTGATGACCCAGCGCTTCATCAAGGAGAACCCGGACACCGTCCGCACCTTCACCACCGGTGTCGCCAAGGCCATCGAGTGGTCCCGCACCACCCCGCGCGAGGAGGTCGTCGCCCGGATGGAATCGATCATCAAGAAGCGCGGCCGCAACGAGGACACCGCGACCCTCAAGTACTGGCGGTCCTACGGGGTCGCGGAGACGGGCGGCCGCATCGAGGACAAGGAGTTCACGCTCTGGCTCGACTGGCTCGCGGAGCGCGGTGAGATCAAGACCGGGCAGCTGAAGCCGTCCGACCTGTACACGAACGAGTTCAACGGGTACGGGAAGGGCTGACCGGCCATGGCGAAGATCGAGTTCCGATCGGTGACCAAGACCTTCCCCGTGAAGGGCAGGGGCAAGGAGGAGTTCACCGCCCTCGACGGGATCGACCTGGAGATCGGGGAGGGGGAGTTCCTCGTGGTCGTCGGGCCCAGCGGCTGCGGCAAGTCCACCCTCCTGGACCTCCTCGGCGGCCTGACCCGCCCCACCTCCGGGCAGATCCTCCTGGACGGCCGGCCCGTCACCGGGCCGGGCCTGGACCGGGGCATCGTCTTCCAGCAGTACGCCCTCCTGCCCTGGCGCACCGCGCTCGGCAACGTCGAGTTCGGCCTGGAGGCGACCGGCGTCCCCCGCAGGCAACGCGCGGCACGGGCCCGGGAGTTCCTGGAACTGGTGGGCCTGGCCGGATTCGAGGACCGGCACCCGCACGAGCTGTCCGGCGGAATGCGCCAGCGGGTCGCCATCGCCCGCTCCCTGGCGTACGACCCGGACGTGCTCCTCATGGACGAGCCCTTCGCCGCGCTCGACGCGCAGACCCGAGAGTCCCTCCAGGACGAGCTGCGCCGCATCTGGCAGAGCACCGGCAAGACGGTCGTGTTCATCACGCACGGCATCGAGGAGGCCGTCTACCTGGGGCAGCGGGTGGCCGTCGTCACCTCCCGCCCGGGCCGGGTCAAGGAGGTCGTGCCCGTCTCCTTCGGGGACCGCTCCAGCGGGGCCACGGGCGAGGACCTGCGCTCCAGCCCGGAGTTCGCCCGCCACCGCCACGAGATCTGGACCCTGCTGCACGACGAGGTGGTCCGCGCCCGGCAACTGGAGAAGGAAGAGGCCGCCGTATGAGTACCGAGACCCCCGTTCCCGTCCTCCCCGCCCATCCCGTGAAGCCGGCCCCCGCGGAACCCGCCCTCACGGACCGCGTCCCCGCGGAGCCCGTTCCCGCGGGGCCTGTTCCCGGGGAGGCCGGCCTCGCGGACCGGGTCCCCGCGGAGCCCGTCCTCGCGGACCGCGTCCCCGGGGAGGCCGGCCTCGCGGACCGGGTCCCTGCGGAGCCCGCCCTCGCGGACCGCGTTTCCGCGGAGGCCGTCCTCGCGGGGCCCGTTCCCGGGGAGCCCGCCCTCGCGGAGGCCGTTCCCGCGGAGGCCGTTCCCGCGCCCGGGAACGTACGGGACCCCGCGCGTCCGGCGCGCCCCGCCGGGTCCCGTCCGCGGCCGGCTGGCCCCGCGCCCGGCGCGTCCGGCGCCCGGCCCCGGGCCGCGGCGAGGGCCGTGCTGCGCTGGCTGCGGGCCGGACTGCTGCGGTCCGCGGCGGTGATCGCCCTGCTCGCGCTGTGGGAGGCCGCCCCCCGGCTCGGGCTGGTCGACGCCACCTTCCTGCCGCCCTTCAGCGAGGTGGCCCGGGCCTGGTGGGGGCTGCTCGGCGACGGCCAACTCGGCGAGCACACCCGCGCCAGCCTCACCCGCTCCCTCGGCGGTTTCGCCATCGCCGTGGTGATCGCCGTCCCGCTCGGACTGCTGATCGGCTGGTACCGCCCGGTCGCGGCCTTCCTCGGCCCGCTGCTGGAGCTGTTCCGCAACACGGCGGCCCTCGCGCTGCTGCCCGTCTTCGTGCTCCTCCTCGGCATCGGGGAGACCTCGAAGGTGTCGATCGTCGTCTACGCCTGCGTCTGGCCGGTCCTGCTGAACACCATCAGCGCCGTCGGGAACGCCGACCCCACCCTGGTCCGGCTGGCCCGTTCGATGGACCTCTCCACCCCGAGGCTCTTCCAGAAGGTGATCCTTCCGGCCTCCGTGCCCGCCGTCTTCACCGGCGTCCGGCTGGCGGGCGCGGTCTCGATCCTGGTCCTCGTGGCCGCCGAGATGATCGGTGCCAAGGCGGGGCTGGGCTACCTGATCAACGCCTCGCAGTTCAACTTCGCCATCCCCCAGATGTACGCGGGGATCATCACGATCTCCGCCATCGGAGTGGCCTTCAACCAGCTCCTGGTCGCCGTCGAACGCCGCCTCAGCCTCTGGCGCGTCCCCGCCTGACCCGCCCCCCGCCACACCCAAGGGAACCGACATGCCCGCACCCCGCACCCTCCACCTCAACGCCTTCCTGATGAACGCCGGCCACCACGACGCGGCCTGGCGCCACCCCGCGGCCAGCCCCGAGCGGATCACCGACGTGGCCTACTTCCAGGAACTGGCCCGCACCGCCGAACGCGGCCTGCTCGACTCGATCTTCTTCGCCGACGGGGTCGCCCTGTGGGGCAAGGCCCGCCACAACGCCCTCGGCGGGTTCGAGCCGCTGACCCTGCTCTCCGCGATCGCCGCCGTCACCTCGCGCATCGGGCTCATCGCGACCGTCTCCACCACCTTCAACGAGCCCTACAACCTGGCCCGCAAGTTCGCCTCCCTCGACCACATCAGCGGCGGCCGGGCCGGCTGGAACATCGTCACCTCCGGCACCGTCGACGAGGCCCGCAACTTCAACCGCGAGGAACACCTGGCACACGCGCTGCGCTACGAGCGCGCCCGGGAGTTCCTCGACGTCGCGACCAAGCTCTGGGACAGCTGGGAGGACGACGCGATCGTCCTCGACAAGGAGCGCGGCATCTACGCCGACACCGACAGGCTGCACCCCGCCGCCCACCGCGGCGAGCACTTCTCCGTCGCCGGACCGCTCAACGTGCCCCGCTCGCCGCAGGGCCGACCGCTGCTCGTCCAGGCCGGTTCCTCCGAGGACGGCAAGGAGTTCGCCGCGCGGTACGCGGAGGCCGTCTTCACCGCCCAGCAGACCCTCGCCGACGGCCAGACCTTCTACAAGGACCTCAAGTCCCGCCTCGCCAAGTACGGCAGGGCCGAGGAGGACCTCCTGGTCCTGCCCGGCATCGCCCCCGTCATCGGCTCCACGGAAGCCGAGGCGAAGGCACTGGAACAGGAGCTCACCGAGCTCCAGATCCCCGAGTACGGGCTCGCCCAGCTCTCCGGGATGCTCGGGACCGACCTGACCGGCCTCCCGCTCGACGGCCCGCTGCCCGAGCTCCCCGAGGAACGCGACATCAACGGCAACAAGAGCCGCTTCACGCTCGTCGCCGAACTGGCCCGCCGCGACGGGCTCACCCTGCGCGAGCTGATCGCCCGCCTCGGCGCGGGCCGCGGCCACCGCGTGCACGCCGGCACCCCCGAGCAGATCGCCGACCAGCTGGAGGAGTGGTTCACCCAGGGGGCCGCCGACGGGTTCAACATCATGGCGCCCGTCCTGCCCACCGGACTGACCGACTTCGTCGACCACGTCGTACCGGTGCTCCAGCGCCGCGGCCTCTTCCGTACCGAGTACACCGGCACCACCCTGCGCGAGCACTACGGCCTGCCGCGCCCCGCCAACCGGTACGCCGCGCAGGGCGCCTGACCCCCGCCGCCCCCGCCCCGGGGGCGGCCCCGCCGGGTTCAGGCGGGCAGGGTGTTGGGGTGTGAGCGCCGCCGGGCCGCGCTGAGCAGTGCCTGGATCTGCGCGCCCGACTGCTCGACGTCGTCCAGTGGGGACGGGAAGGGCAGCCGCACGTCCCGGTGCCCGGTGCGCTCCTCCAGCCGCAGGGTGATCCCGTACCGGTCCAGGGCGAGCGGCAGCACGCGGACGACGCCCGCCGCGGGGCGGGGCCGGACCAGCCGCAGCAGCAGCGTGACCAGTTCGGGGTGTTCGTCGAGGAGGTGGGTGAGCATGCCCGCCTCGTACGGGGCGAGCGGGTCGGGCCGGGCGCCCTCCAGCTCCTCCAGTGCGAGGTACGAGGTCCCCGCCGCGGTCTCCAGGACCGCCTGGCCGTACTCCACGCAGGTGGCGGCGGAGTCGTCGGCCGTGTCCGCGCCGGCGTACGGGGTCAGCAGGTGGCCCAGGACGGTGACGCGGGCCCGTACCCGGTCACGCACCGGGGTCGGGGCGACGTCGGTGAACTCCAGCCGGATGGAGGGGCGGCCGTCGCCGAGGAGGGAGGCGGAGTGTCCGTGGGCGGGGACGGCCGGATGCAGGTGGAGCCGGGCGAGGGGATCGCCGTCGCCGAGGTGGCGGACCTCGTGGCGCACCCCGTCGACGACCACCGTCATCGAGTGGGCGCGGGCCAGTACGGAGCGGACCCGCTCGGCATCGGTGGGCCGCGCGGCGGCGGGCGTGGCGGCGGGGGCACCGGGCAGGCGCATGCGGATCTCTCCCTCGTCCAGCGGCCGGGAGGCCAAGTGGTTAGGTATGCCTAACCTAACCTATTCGTGGATCGGTGAGTACCCCCGGGCCGGCCTCCACGGGCAGCGACCGGACGCGCGCGCCCGCCCGCGGCGGTAGGAGGTCTCCCATGCCCGCTCCGGTGGCCTCGGTCATCTGATCCATCGCCACGCCGCCGGCGCTCGCGGAAGCCGCCGGCCCCCTGACGGCGCCCGACCGGCGGGCGTGGCACCGCGCGCAGTCCCTGTCCCGGCCGGACGAGGAGGCGTCGACCGACCTGCTGCGCTGCGCGGAGCGGGCCCGGCGCCGGGGCGGGGCCGCTGCCGAGGCGGTGTTCCCGGAGCAGGCCGCGATCCTGACGGCCGATCCGCGGCTGCGGGCCGAACGCGGTCTCGCCGCGGCCCGGGCCGCACTGGCGGCCGGCGCGTTCGGGAAGGCGGTGGGGCTCGTCGAGGCCGCCGAGGGCGGCCCGATCGACACCGCCGGACGGGTCCAGGACCAACTCCTGCGCGGCCGCGCGGCGTTCTTCGGCGACGGCGCGGCGGACGCGGTCGGCGACCTGGTGGCGGCGGCCGCCCTCGACCCCGACCGGACCCGCTGGACCCCCCACCCCGGCCGACCCGGGCGCGGCACGCCGGACGGGACCGGCGCCCGCGATGTCGCGTAACGTGCGGACCTCGTCGCCATTGGTCGTGGCGGCGACCCTACGTGCTCCGTGTCGGTGTTGGGCCGAACGGGTGAAACGCGAGAGGATGGGGGGATGCACATGAAGCGCACGGCCGAGGCGGCCCGGTGAGCAGGTACGACGTCACCGACGAGCAGTGGGAGGGACTCGCGCAGGTGGTGCCGCTGCGCAGTCGCAACGAATGGCCCTCCCGGGTGGACCACCGCACGATCCCCAAGGCCCCCGGGGCGTCCGCGGCGGAACAGCAGCGACGCTTCGTGGTCATCCGGGTCCAGATCTTCGCCGACGCGCGGGAGGTGGCGGAGTACCTGATCGCGCAGATCCCCGTACTCCTCGACCTCACCGGCGCGGACAGCGAAGTGGCCAAGCGGATCCTCGACTTCAGCAGCGGGGTGGTCTTCGGACTGGGCAGCGGGATGCACCGGGTCGACCGCAACGTCTTCCTGCTGGCACCCGTCGGAACCGAGGTCGAGGGGATCGCGGCCGCGGCCGTCCCCCGATCGTAGGAACGTCGCGGCGGTGGAACGGTTCGCCGGGCCCGGCCCGGGCCCCGCGGACCGTACCGTCCGCCCATGGACGCCACACTGAACCCGGCGGGGCCCGCAGCCCCCGGCGCGTTACCCGCAGCAGCCCACGACGAGCCCGCCGCCCCCGCCCCGGGGCCAGGGACCGCACCCCGGGCGGCCGGGCACCGGCTGCCCGCCGTCACCGAGTTGCGGCTGTCCGCCTTCGGAAGGCACCGCGCGGCGGTGTTCCCGCTCGGGCCGGTGACCCTGTTCACGGGGCCCAGCGGCAGCGGCAAGTCCCAGGCGCTGGCCGCCTACACGGCCCTGTCCCGGCTCGCCTCCGGCGACGGCCTGGACGAGGTCTTCCCGGACCCGTCGGCCCTGGTGCCCGAGGCGGCCGTCCCCGACGCCGACGGGCGGCGCGGATTCCGGATCGGCTGCACCGTCGACGGTCCGGCCGGTCCCGTCCGCCTCGACCTCGCCGTACAGGCGGAGCCCGCGCCGCGGATCGTCGGCGAACGGCTCTCCCTGGACGGGCAGGTCCTCCTCGCCACCGCCCTGCGCGACCCGCGCCGGCGCTCCGTGCAGGCCGCCTGGCTGACCGGCGGCGGCGTCGGCATGACCCGCGCCCCGCTGCCCGACGACCGGCTCGGCACCGCCCTGCTGCCGCTGCGCGTCGCCGGGGCGACGGCCGGCCAGCGGCGGGTCCTGGCCGCCGCCGAACAGGTGGTGGTCGCGCTGCGGGCGGTCTTCCCCTGCGACCCCCGGCCCGGCCTGATGCGGGCGCCCGTACCGCCCGGCGACGGCCGGCTGCGCGGCGACTGCGGGAACCTGGCCGACGTACTGCGCCGGACCCGCCACGAATGCGGCACCCGGCACGCGCTGCTGGCCCGGGCGGCGCGGACCGGGTGCGCGGGCCCGGTGAACGGACTGGAGGCGCGCGACGACGCGCCGGGCGGACTGGTGGCGGCCGTGCTGGAGCGCGGCGCCGGCCGGCCCCCCACGGACCTCGCCCGGCTCGGCGACGGCGAGCTCCGCTTCCTCGCCCTGGCGCTCGTCCTGCTCACCGGGCCGGGGGTGCTGGCCGTGGACCCGGCCGCCGAGCTCCTCGCCGCCCGGCAGGCGCTGACCGTGCTCGCCGACGGCCTCGACCGGGGGCTGGACCGCGCGCAGGCCGCCGAACTGCTCCGGCTGGCCCTGTTGTCCGGGGAACGCGGCCACGTCCGGCTGGTGGGGGCGGTCGGCGAGGACACCGCGGGAACCGCCCGCGGGGTCCCCGGCGTCTCAGTGGTAGACCTGTCCCCATGAGTGCTGCACCCATGGGCGACGGACCGGAACCACCACACGAGGACCGGCTCTACCGGCTCCAGCGACGGCTGGCCGAGTTCGCGGCCGCCCGGGACTGGGCCCCGTACCACACGCCCAAGAACCTGGCCGTCGCGCTGAGCGTGGAAGCCTCCGAACTGGTCGAGATCTTCCAGTGGCTGACACCGGAACAGTCAGCAGTGATCATGGAAAAGCCGGAAACGGCACACCGGGTGACCGACGAGGTGGCCGACGTGCTGGCGTATCTCCTGCAGTTCTGTGAGGTGGTAGGGGTGGATGTGCTGGATGCGCTCGCCGCGAAGATCGAGAGGAACGAACACCGATTCCCGGCGAGCGGGACATCGACACCAGATTGTCACTCTTCGGAGTGATGGCGTCGTCCACAACCATGTTTGTGTCCACAGATTTCCGAATACCCCTGGCTTTACTGGCTCGTTGCCTTCACTCTGGGTAGTGGAGATTGGCGGGATGTCGTGCGGACGGGGGACGGCATATGGATGCGGTACGGCTCATCGCGGCCGGTCGGCACGCGCTGGCACGGAGCGCGGCCGCGTGGGACATCGTGGGCGAGGCCTGGCAGGCCCAGGCGCTCGCCCAGGGGGTGGGGAGCTGGCTGGCGGTCACCGGGCCGCCGGAGCTCAGAGCGGAGGCAGGGGGACTGGGGGAAGCGGGGGGCAGAGGCTGCGGGGCCATAGACCGGGCGGCCCTGGAAGCCGTCGAGGGCGCAGTGCCCGAACAGCCGCCGCGGGCGGCGCAGCTGACGGGCGTGGCCGATGTGCGCCAGGCGCTGCTGGGGCTTCAGGCGCTCCTCGGCGAGGTCGGGATAGCGCTGGTCGGAGTGGCCTGCGCGACGGACGACGAGGGTCTGTACTGGCAGTGCATAGAGTCGATCGACGCGGCAGACGAGTCGAGCGACCGCGTCAGGGCCCTGCTGCGCCGGATGACGGTCCGGGAACGGGGGTCGGCCTCGGGCGTGATGTGAGGCGGGGTGTGCGGCGGCGGGGTCCCGGCGCGCCCGACGGGACCCCGGTGAGGTCAGAAGGACCGGTCGGAGCGGTACTCGCTCTCGTACGCCCGGCTGCCCGGGGCGACCGGCGCGGCGGGGGCGACCGGCTCGGCGGGGGCGGTGCGGTCCGCGGAGTGCTGGAGGTCGGCGTCGAGCTGCGACAGGTCGGCGTTGAGCGCCGCCATCAGCTCCTCCATCTGCTGCAGCAGGCCCTTCGGCGCGCCGCCCTGGGCGGGCACCGCCGGCTCCTGGTGTGCGTCGTCGTGTGCTGCCTGTCCGGTCTGTCCGGGGTACTCGGGCACGGACTCGTGGGACATGGCGGCCTCCTCGGCCCTGGCCCTTCCGGTGCGGAAGGGGGCGGTGGTCGTACCGGCGGGAGGCCGCCGGCGCGCGGGCCGGGCGGTCCGGCCCCGTCCGAGCCAACGATCTCCATCGGCGCCGGTCACTGACGCGGCGGGGGGCGCGCCTCCCGGTTGACGCAGATTCACCCGGCAGAGGAGAGGGAAGGGCAGGATGGAGTCATGGATCTCCGCATTTTCACCGAGCCGCAGCAGGGCGCCGACTACGACACCCTCCTGACCGTCGCCAAGGCCACCGAGGACCTCGGCTTCGACGCGTTCTTCCGGTCGGACCACTATCTGCGGATGGGGTCCGTGGACGGGCTGCCCGGACCGACCGACGCCTGGATCACCCTCGCGGGCCTGGCCCGCGAGACCCGGCGGATCCGGCTGGGCACGCTGATGACGGCCGGCACCTTCCGGCTGCCCGGCGTCCTCGCCATCCAGGTGGCCCAGGTCGATGCCATGTCCGGCGGCCGGGTGGAACTCGGCCTGGGTGCCGGCTGGTTCGAGGAGGAGCACAAGGCGTACGGGATCCCCTTCCCGGCGGAGCGGATGGCCCGGCTGGAAGAGCAGCTGGCCATCGTCACCGGCCTGTGGGCCACCGCGCCCGGAGCGACCTTCGACTACCGGGGGACGTACTACCAGGTGGAGAACTCCCCGGCCCTGCCCAAGCCGGCCCAGGCCAAGGTCCCCGTCCTCGTCGGCGGGCACGGGGCGCGCCGCTCTCCGCGCCTCGCCGCCCGGTACGCGGACGAGTTCAACATGCCGTTCGCCTCGGTCGAGGACAGCCGCCGGCAGTTCTTCCGGGTACGGGAGGCCGCCGCCGAGACCGGGCGCAAGGCGGAGGAGATCGTCTACTCGAACGCCCTGGTGGTGTGCGTGGGCAAGGACGACGCCGAGGTCGCCCGGCGAGCCGCCGCCATCGGCCGCGAGGTCGACGAGCTCAAGGCCAACGGCCTGGCGGGCTCCCCGGCCGAGGTGGTCGAGAAGCTCGGCACCTACGCGGCCATCGGCTCCTCCCGCGTCTACCTCCAGGTCCTCGACCTCGACGACCTGGACCACCTGGAGCTGATCGCCGCCCAGGTCATGCCCCAGCTGGGCTGATCCGCCCCCGACCGGCCCGACCCGACCGGCCCGACCACCCGACCGGTCCGGCACCACCCGACCGGTCCGCACCACCGAGGAAGACAGGACCCGTGACCCGAGCGACCGTCCCGTTCACCGAAGCCCTGGCCCGAGGGCCCCTGCTCTTGGACGGCGGGCTGAGCAACCAGCTCGCCGACCAGGGCTGCGACCTGTCCGGCGACCTGTGGACGGGCCGGGTCCTCGCCGAACGTCCGGACCAGGTCGAGGCCGCCCACACGGCGTACGCCCGGGCCGGCGCCGAGGTGCTGATCACCGCGAGCTACCAGATCGCCGGCGACCCGGCGCTGCTGGAGCGCTCCGTGCGGGTGGCAGACCGCGCGGCCCGGGCCGCCGGGCACGGGGTGTGGGTGGCCGCCTCGGTGGGCCCGTACGGGGCGGTCCTCGCGGACGGCTCCGAGTACCGGGGCCGGTACGGGCTCGGCCGCGGGGAGCTGGCCGCCTTCCACCGCCCCCGGATCGAGGCGCTGCTCGCGGCGGGCCCGGACGTGCTGGCGCTGGAGACCTTCCCCGACTCCGACGAGGCCGAGGCCCTGCTGGGGGTGCTGGCCGGCACGGGGGCGCGGGCCTGGCTGAGCTATACCGTCGCCGGCGGCCGCACCCGGGCCGGGCAGCCCCTGGCGGAGGCCTTCGCCGTCGCCGCCGACGCCCCCGAGGTGATCGCGGTCGGCGTCAACTGCTGTGACCCGGCGGAGGTACTGCCCGCGCTGGAGGCGGCCGCGTCCGTCACGGACAAGCCGCTGCTGGCCTACCCCAACGACGGCTCCGTCTGGGAGGCCGGAACCCGCAGCTGGCACGCGCCCGCGGCTGCGGCCCCCTGGCCCGTGGCCGCCTGGCAGGCGGCCGGGGCCCGGCTGATCGGCGGCTGTTGCCGGGTCGGCCCGCCGTGGATCTCCGGACTCCGCAGCACCCTCGGCCCGCTGCCGCCGCCGGTGGGAAAACCGGTGGGCCGAGGGGAGGCCCCGGCACATACTGAAGCGCATGTTCCTGACGATCAGCACGACCGGCACCACCGGGAAACCCGCCACTGACTGGTCGTCAAACCGCTCGCCGCCTACGCCCGGGACGGCAGGGGACGGCTGGTCCAGCCGGGGCTGAAGGTGCGGGGACGCGAGTACCTGCGGATCATCTACGGTCCCGAGTACACCCGCCCCGACCAGCTGGAGCGGCTGCGCCAGAGGTTCCTCGGGCACAAGCGCTCGCTCGCCCTGCGCGAGTACGCCCTGGGCCTGGAGGCGCTGGACCGGCTGGCGGCGCAGGAGCCGCTGTGGCGGGTCCACGAGGCGGTGTTCGCCGTCCTCGCCCTGGAGTCGGAGCCGGTCGACCCCCGGCTGTGACGCGGGAGGACCGCGTAAAGCGGCGGCCCCCGTACGGCCTCGAATTAGGTCGTATGGGGGAACTTTCGCGCCGAAGGCCCGGGAAACGGGCGGCGGGATCGTTCATCCAGGGCAGCGGAGTGTCCGCGACCCTGGAAGGACGGAACGTCACCTATGAAGATGACCGCGCGCGGAAGCATTGCGGCGCTCTTGACCTGTATGGCCGCGGCCGGCGCGGCCTCCCCGGCCGTGGCCGACTCGGTTCCGGTGGGTGTCCCGCTCGACGCCGTGAACACCACGCTGGGCGTGCCCACCCCGAAGGTGGCCACCGCCGTCCCGGTGCCGGTCGTCGGCGCCCCCGAGGCGCCGGTCCTCCACAAGGGCGACCTGCTGCCGAGCCCGCTGCTCCCGGCGGTCCCGGTCGCCGCCGACCTCGGGCTGACCGAGGTCGCCTCCCCGGTGCCCAACCTGCTGGGCCCCAAGGAGACGGACGGCGAGGGCTCTCTGGAGTCGCGGGCGACCACCGTGCTCACCCGCACCCCCGGCGCGGTCGTCGGCGCCCCGCTGACCATGCCCGACGCCGGCAACCGCGGGATCCCGAACCTGACCGCCCCCAAGCTGGGCGTGGTCGCCCCGGAGCTCATCGGCGCCCCGTCGGCGCTTCTCGGCCTGCGCTGAGCCGCGCGCCCGACGCCGGGTCGGAAAGCCGTTCGGTCTGGGTACGTCTACGGCATGGGATTCCATGTCGACTCCGAGACCGGGCGGCTTCGCCGCGTCATCCTCCACCGCCCCGACCTGGAGCTGAAGCGGCTCACACCAAGCAACAAGGACGCCCTGCTCTTCGACGACGTGCTGTGGGTGCGCCGGGCCCGCCAGGAGCACGACGGCTTCGCCGACGTGCTGCGCGACCGGGGCGTCGCCGTCCACCTCTTCGGCGACCTGCTGCGCGAGGCCCTCGACATCACCGAGGCGCGCCACCTCGTCCTGGACCGGGTCTTCGACGAGAAGGAGTACGGGCCGCTCGCCACCGACCACCTGCGCGCGGTCTTCGACGGACTGACCTCGGCCGAGCTCGCGGAGGCGCTCGTCGGCGGCATGACCAAGCGGGAGTTCCTGGAGCGGCACAGCGAGCCGGTGTCGGTGCGCTTCCACGCGCTGGAGATGGACGGCTTCCTGCTGGGGCCGCTGCCCAACCACCTGTTCACCCGAGACACCTCCGCCTGGATCTACGACGGGGTGTCCATCAACGCCATGCGCTGGCCGGCCCGGCAGCGCGAAACGGTGCACTTCGAGGCGATCTACCGGCACCACCCCCTCTTCACCGGCTCGGGGCCCTTCCACTACTGGTCCCAGGGGCAGCCTGACTACCCCTCGACCATCGAGGGCGGCGACGTCCTGGTCATCGGCAACGGCGCCGTGCTGATCGGGATGAGCGAGCGGACCACCCCGCAGGCGGTCGAGATGCTCGCCCGGGGGCTGTTCGCGGCCGGGTCGGCGTCGGTCATCGTGGCGCTCGACCTGCCCAAGCGGCGGGCCTTCATGCACCTGGACACGGTGATGACGATGGTCGACGCGGACACGTTCACCCAGTACGCGGGGCTGGGCATGCTGCGCTCGTACACGATCCGCCCGGGGCAGGGGGCGAGCGAGCTCCAGGTCAGCGACCACCCGCCGGAGCACATGCACCGCGCCATCGCGGCGGCGCTGGGCCTGGACAGGGTGCGGGTGCTGACGGCGGGCCAGGACGTCCACTCGGCCGAGCGCGAGCAGTGGGACGACGGGTGCAACGTGCTGGCCGTGGAGCCGGGGGTGGTCGTGGCCTACGAGCGGAACGTGACCACCAACACCCACCTGCGCAAGGAGGGCATCGAGGTGATCGAGATCCCCGGCAGCGAGCTGGGGCGGGGCCGCGGCGGGCCGCGCTGCATGAGCTGCCCGGTGGAACGCGACGCCGGGTGAGCGCAGGCTGAGGGGGTACCGGCTGGTGATCGCGGGCGCGGTGACGCACATGTGATCCACCAGACTGTATATGAATGCAGAGGATCGTATAGACTTCCAAAATCCCCTGTCAGCGTCACCCTGGAGTCCCCGATGGCCACCGACCTCTTCGGTCGCAGTTTCCTCAAGGAGCTCGACTTCACCGCCGCCGAGTTCCGCGGCCTGGTCGAGCTCGCCGCCTCACTCAAGGCGGCCAAGAAGGCGGGCACGGAGGAGCGCCGGCTCCGGGGGAAGAACATCGCGCTGATCTTCGAGAAGACCTCCACGCGCACCCGCTGCGCCTTCGAGGTCGCCGCGGCCGACCAGGGTGCCCACACCACCTACCTCGACCCCTCCGGCTCCCAGATCGGGCACAAGGAGACCGTCCGGGACACGGCCCGGGTGCTCGGCCGGATGTTCGACGGCATCGAGTACCGCGGCGACAGCCAGCAGGCGGTCGAGGAGCTCGCCGCCTCCTCCGGCGTGCCCGTCTTCAACGGCCTCACCGACGACTGGCACCCGACCCAGATGCTGGCCGACGTGCTCACCATGACCGAGCACTGCGCGAAGCCGCTGGAGCGGATCGCCTTCGCCTACCTGGGCGACGCCCGCTTCAACATGGGCAACTCCTACCTGGTGACCGGCGCGCTGCTGGGCATGGACGTGCGCATCGTCGCGCCGAAGGAGTACTGGCCGGCCGAGGCGGTCGTGGCGCGGGCCCGCGAGCTGGCCGTGTCCAGCGGGGCCCGGATCACCCTGACCGAGGAGGTCGCGGAGGGCGTGGCGCAGGCCGACTTCGTGGCCACGGACGTGTGGGTCTCGATGGGCGAGCCCAAGGAGGTCTGGGACGAGCGGATCGCGGCCCTGGCCCCCTACGCCGTCACCATGGACGTGCTGCGCGCGACCGGCAACGCGGACGTGCGGTTCCTGCACTGCCTGCCCGCATACCACGACCTCGGCACCAAGGTGGCTCAGGAGGTCCACGACCGGCACGGCCTGGAGTGGCTGGAGGTGTCCGACGAGGTGTTCGAGTCGGAGCACTCCGTCGTCTTCGACGAGGCGGAGAACCGGCTGCACACGATCAAGGCGGTGCTCGTCGCGACGATGGCGAAGCCCGTCGCCCCCTCCGCCGCATAGTCATACGCCCCCGCCGTGCGGCCTTTCGCGTCCGGCGGTCAGGCGGTGGCCGCCGCCGCGCGGGCCGGCACGGTGAACCAGACGGCCTTGCCGCGCGCGGTGGGGCGGTGGCCGCAGGCGGAGCTCAGCGCACGGAGCAGCAGCAGGCCGCGGCCGTGCTCCCGCCAAGGGTCGGGGTGCTCCTCGTGGGGCGGGGCGACGAGGTCGTGGGGCGGCCGCGGATCGCTGTCGTGGACCTCCACCCGGCAGCCGTCCGCCCCCGTCCGCACGACCAGTTCGATCGGCGCCCCGGCCGTGGTGTGCGCCACGGCGTTGGCCACCAGTTCGGCGGTCAGCAGCTCGGCGGTGTCGCGGTCTGCGGACGGGCCGGTGTCCGTCAGGGCCGAACGGACCAGGGCGCGGGCCATGGGCACGGCGGCGGCCGTGTGCGGCAGGGCGAGCCGCCAGGCGGAGGCGTCGGGCATGGCCGGACCGTCCGTTCCGTCGGGGGTGGTGCGGGCAGCGGAAAACTCCCGCGTTCAACGATACGGAGCCGCCCGCGCGCCCCGTAGGGCACCCCGGCACCAAGGCGGTGGCGGGGGCCGCGGTGCGGCAGGACCGACGGCGGCCCTCACCCGTCTGTCGCGTTTCCGTGACGGCGGTCACAAGTCGGTGATAGCGTCGTACGCGTGAGCCCCTTCACCGGTTCCACACCAGCGACCGAACGGTGGCGCCACCTGCGGGTGACCCGGCAGGACGGCATCGCCACCGTCACCCTCGACCGCCCCGAGAAGCTGAACGCGCTCACCTTCGGCGCCTACGCCGACCTGCGCGATCTGCTCGCCGAACTCTCCCGCACCCGCTCCGTGCGCGCCCTCGTCCTGGCCGGCGAGGGCCGCGGCTTCTGCTCCGGCGGGGACGTGGACGAGATCATCGGTGCCACCCTCGCCATGGACACCTCCGACCTCCTCGACTTCAACCGGATGACCGGCCAGGTGGTCCGCGCCGTCCGCGAATGCCCCTTCCCCGTCATCGCCGCCGTCCACGGGGTGGCCGCGGGCGCCGGGGCCGTCCTCGCCCTCGCCGCCGACTTCCGCATCGCCGACCCCACCGCCCGCTTCGCCTTCCTCTTCACCCGCGTCGGCCTCTCCGGCGGCGACATGGGCGCCGCCTACCTGCTGCCCCGGGTCGTCGGCCTCGGGCACGCCACCCGGATCCTGATGCTCGGAGAGCCCGTACGGGCCCCCGAGGCGGAGCGCATCGGCCTGCTCAGCGAACTCGTCGACGAGGGCAAGGCCGACGCACGGGCCGCCGAACTCGCCACCCGCCTCGCCGCCGGGCCCGCCCTCGCCCACGCCCAGACCAAGGCCCTGCTCACCGCCGAACTGGACATGCCGCTGGCCGCCTCCGTGGAACTGGACGCCAGCACCCAGGCCCTGCTGATGCACGGCCAGGACTACGCCGAGTTCCACGCCGCCTTCACCGGGAAGCGGCCGCCGCAGTGGAAGGGGAGGTAGGGCCATGTCCCAGTCCGCGCTCCGGTCCGCGCCCGGGGCGGCCAGGCGGGTCGCCGTCGTCGGCGGGGGACCGGGCGGGCTCTACGCCGCCGCACTGCTCGCCCGCCAGGGACACTCCGTCGACCTGTGGGAGCGGGGCGCCCCCGACGACACCTTCGGCTTCGGCGTCGTCCTCTCCGACGAGACCCTCGGCGGCATCGAACGGGCCGACACGGCCGTTCACGCCGCCCTCGCGGCCGAGTTCGTCCGCTGGGACGACGTGGACGTCGTCCACCGGGGCCGGCTGCTGACCTCCGGCGGCCACGGCTTCGCCGCCCTCGGCCGGCGCCGGCTCCTGGAGATCCTGCACGCCCGCTGCGAGGAACTCGGCGTCCGGCTCCGCTTCCGCGCCGCCGCCCCCGACGCCTGGGAGCTCGCCCGCTCGTACGACCTGGTCGTCGCGGCCGACGGGGTGCACAGCGCCACCCGGGAGAGCGGCGCCGCGTACTTCCGGCCCACCGTCACCCCCGGCCGCTGCCGCTACGTCTGGCTCGCCGCCGACTTCGCCTTCGACGCCTTCCGCTTCGAGATCGCGGAGACCGAGCACGGCGTCATGCAGCTGCACGCCTACCCGTACTCCGCCGACTCCTCCACCGCCATCGTCGAGATGCGGGAGGAGGTGTGGCGGGCGGCCGGCCTCGACCTGTGCGACGAGGAGGAGTCCGCCGCCCGCTGCGCCAAGATCTTCGCCGAGGCGCTGCGGGGCAGGCCGCTGCGCGGCAACCGCTCCGCCTGGACCCGGTTCCGCACCGTCGTCAACGCACGCTGGTCGCACGGGAACGTGGTCCTGCTCGGCGACGCCGCCCACACGGCCCACTTCTCCATCGGCTCCGGGACCAAACTCGCCGTCGAGGACGCCCTCGCGCTCGCCGACGCCGTCGCCGCGCACCCCGAGGTCCCCGAAGCCCTCGCCGCCTACGAGGCCGACCGCAGGCCCGCCGTGGCCAGCACCCAGCGGGCCGCCGCCGCCAGCATGCGCTGGTTCGAGGAGATCGGCGGCTACGTCGGCCAGCCCGCCCGCCAGTTCGCCTTCAACCTGCTCACCCGCAGCCGCCGGGTCACGCACGACAACCTCCGGCTGCGCGACGCCCGCTTCACCCGCGCGGTGGAGGCCGAGTTCGGCTGCCCGCAGCAGGGGCCGGACGGCCGGGCCACCCCGCCCATGTTCACCCCGTTCACCCTGCGCGGGCTGACCCTGCGCAACCGGGTCGTCGTCTCGCCGATGGACATGTACTCCGCCGTGGACGGGGTGCCGGGCGACTTCCACCTGGTGCACCTGGGCGGGCGTGCCCTGGGCGGCGCGGGCCTGGTCATGACGGAGATGGTCTGCGTCAGCGCCGAGGGCCGGATCACCCCCGGCTGCGCGGGCCTGTGGACGTCCGAGCAGGCGGCCGCCTGGAAACGGATCGCCGACTTCGTCCACACCTCCGCGCCCGGCACCGCCCTCGGCCTCCAGCTCGGCCACTCCGGCCGCAAGGGCTCGACCCGGCTCATGTGGGAGGGCATGGACGAGCCGCTCCCCGACGGCAACTGGCCGCTCGTCGCCCCCTCCGCGCTGCCCTACAAGCCCGGTGTCTCCGCCGTCCCGCGCGCCCTGGACACCGCCGACCTCGCCGCCATCCGCTCCGACTTCGCAGCGGCCGCCGTGCGCGGCGCCGACTGCGGCTTCGACCTGCTGGAACTGCACTGCGCCCACGGCTACCTGCTGTCCGGCTTCCTCTCCCCCCTCACCAACCAACGCGAGGACGCCTACGGGGGTTCCCTGGAGAACCGGCTGCGCTTCCCCCTGGAGGTCTTCGACGCCGTCCGCGAGGTCTGGCCCGAGGACCGGCCGATGACGGTCCGGCTGTCGGCGACCGACTGGGCGCCCGGCGGCACCACCCCCGAGGAGGCCGAGCGGATCGCCGCCGCCTTCGCCGCGCACGGGGCCGACGCCGTCGACGTCTCGACGGGGCAGGTGGTCGCGGACGAGGCCCCGGAGTACGGGCGCTCGTACCAGACCCCCTACGCCGACCGGATCCGCAACGCCCTGGGCGTCCCCGTCATCGCCGTCGGCGCGATCTCCTCCTGGGACGACGTCAACTCCCTGCTGCTGGCCGGCCGCGCCGACCTGTGCGCCCTGGGCCGTCCGCACCTGTACGACCCGCACTGGACCCTGCACGCGGCCGCCGACCAGGGGTACGAGGGCCCCGGCGCGCCCTGGCCCGCCCCGTACCGGGCGGGCAGCCGCAAACCGCCCACCGGGAAGGGCTGAGCGGCCGCCGCCCGACCGGGGCCGCCTCAGGCGCGGGCCAGCCGGACGCGGTCCTCGACGGGGACGAAGCCGAGGCGCCGGTAGACGCCGTTGCTGGTGGGGTTGGCCAGGTCGGTGAAGAGCAGCACCTCGCGGGCCCCGGCCGCGTACGCGGCCTCGCTCGCCGCGTGCGTCACCCCGGCGGCGTAACCGCGGCGCCGTTCGGCGGGCGGGGTGTAGACGGGGCCGATGCGGGAGGCGGAGCCGATCGGGCGGAAGAAGCCGGCCAGGGCGACCGGCCCGCCCCCGTGCTCCCACAGGAGGTACCCGCCGTACGAGACGCGGTCGCGCAGGGAGGCCTCGGACGGGGCACCGGGGACCTCGCACTCCCGGTTGAACTCCGCGCACCACCGCGCCAGCAGCGGCAGGTCCGCCTCGGTGGCGGGCCGGACCCGGCCCGCCGGCGCCGGCTCCGGGGCCCTCAGGGTGCCGAGCCGGTAGAGGCGGAGCTCCTCGACGACGCGGGTCGGCGTGCCCCAGGCCTGCGCCAGGGTCCGCGCGTCGGTGCGGCGGAGGTTCAGCTGGCGCACACCGGTGAGCAGGGGCTCCGAGGAGAGCGCCGCGCCCAGGGCCTCGACGGCCTCGGTGGGCAGGACGCCGAGCAGCAGGGGGAACGGCGGGGTGTGCAGCACCGCTCCCGCGACGACGCCATCGGCCCCGGTCCACCAGCCGAAGACGGGCTCGGCGTCGCCGTAGGCCTGCGGGCCGCGCCGCTCCAGGGCGTCGATGACGCTCAGCAGGATGGTGTTGGCGACGGGATGTGCGGCCACGGCGGAGCGCGCGGTGGCCGGACAGGCCGCCGGATCGGTGCTGAAGGTCCAGGTCATGCCCCATCGTGACGGGCGCCGGAGGCGGCCCGCACCGGGTTTTCCCGGGGCGCCCGGTGGGGCGGGTGCGCTCCCCCGGGCGGGGGAGACGGTACCCCCGCGCGGGGGAGGAGCGGGGTGCGGGCGGGCTGGGATCTTGGGGAGTGCGAGCAGGACACCGGCTCCGCCGGCCCCGGCGGGCCGTCGGACGAGGAGGAACCATGAGCGCTCACCAGGCGACCACCGCCACCGCCCGGGTGACGGGCCCCGGCCCCCTACGGCTGGACGAAGCGGGCCCCCGCATCGCGCAGCCGGGCGTGCAGCTCGGCGAAGACCGCCGCGGCCCGGTCTCCCGGCCAGTCCGCGGGAAGCAGCTCCCGCGGCAGCCCGGGGTCGGCGTAGGGCAGCCGCCGCCAGGTGTCCAGGGCGGGCAGGTAGGCCCGGTAGGCGGCCTCGGGGGTGGGGGCGGGGCCCGACTGGAGAGCGCGCAGGGCGGGCTCGTGCAGGTCGAGGAACTCCTCGTGCTGCTTGGCCAGGGCTGCCAGGTCCCACCAGCGGGCCACGGCCTCGGCCGTCGGAGCGAAACCGAGGTGGGCACCGCGGAAGAGCTCCACATACCCGGTCAGGTGCAGCCGCTCCAGGGTGTGTTCCGTCTCCTCGGCCAGCTGGGCCGGTGCGATCCACACCCCGGGGGCCACCGAGCCGAAGCCCAGCCGGGCCAGGCGCGAGCGCAGCAGGTGCCGCTTGTGCCGCTCCTGTTCGGGGACGGAGAAGACGGCGACCAGCCACTCCGCCGAGACCGGCACGGATCCGTAGATCCGGCGGTCGCCGTCCTCCAGCAGCAGCCGGGCCTCCTCGGAGGGCTCGTAGCCGGCGGAGCCGTCCGCGGCCTTCGCGGGCACCAGGAAGCCGCGCCGTTTGAGCCGGGACACCGAGGAACGGACGGAGGGCGCGTCGACCCCGGCCGCGCCCAGCAGGCGGACCAGGGCGGACACCGGGACGGCTCCGTCGAAGGACCGCCCGTAGGCTCCGTAGAAGGTGACGATCAGGGATCGAGGGGTGTGCTGTTCGACCACGGGTTCACTCTAGATCGCGCAGCCGGAACCGCTGCAGCTTGCCGGTGGGGGTCCGTGGCAGGGCGGGCAGGAAGACGAAGGAACGCGGGCACTTGTGGGGGGCGAGCTCCTCCTTCATGAAGCTCCGCAGCGCCTCCTCGGTGAGCACGGCCCCCGCGCGCGGCACGGTGTAGGCGACCACGATCTGACCGCGCCGGTCGTCCGGGCGGCCCACGACCGCGACCTCCGCCACGTCGGGATGGCGCAGCAGCGCCTCCTCCACCTCCGGGCCCGCGATGTTGTAGCCCGAGGAGATGATCATGTCGTCGGCGCGGGCGACGTAGCGGAAGTAGCCGTCGGGGTCGCGGACGTAGGTGTCGCCGGTGACGTTCCAGCCGTCCCGGACGTACTCGCCCTGGCGGGGGTCGGCCAGGTAGCGGCAGCCGACCGGCCCGCGCACGGCCAGCAGGCCGGGCTCGTTGTCGGGCACGGGGCGGCCCGAGGGGTCCACCACGCGGGCCTGCCAGCCGGGGACGGCCCGGCCGGTGGTGCCGGGGCGGATGTCCTCGTCGGCGGCGGAGATGAAGATGTGCAGCAGTTCGGTGGCCCCGATGCCGTTGATGATCCGCAGGCCGGTGCGCTCGTACCAGGCCTGCCAGGTGGCGGCGGGCAGGTTCTCGCCGGCGGAGACGCAGCGGCGCAGCGCGGACAGGTCGTAGGCGCCCGTGTCGTAGGGGCCCAGCGTGTCCAGCATCGAGCGGTAGGCGGTGGGGGCGGTGAACAGGACGGTGACGCGGTGTGCGGCGAGGGCGGGCAGCAGGCGGCGGGGCGCGGCCTCCTCCAGCAGCAGGGCGCAGGCTCCGGCCCGCAGGGGGAAGACGACCAGTCCGCCGAGGCCGAAGGTGAACCCGAGGGGCGGGCTGCCGGCGAACACGTCGTCGGGGCGGGGTCTGAGGACGGTGCGGGAGAAGGTGTCGGCGACGGCGAGGAGGTCGCGGTGGAAGTGCATGCAGCCCTTGGGGCGGCCGGTGGTCCCGGAGGTGAAGGCGATGAGGGCCACGTCGTCGGCGGAGGTCGCGACGGCGGGGTAGGGGCCGGAGTGGGCTTCGGCCAGCCGCAGGAGGTCGTGGGGGGTGTCCCCGCCGTAGGGGGTGATCCGCAGTCCCGGCACCTCGGCCTTGGCCAGGTCGTCGAGGGCGTCGGTGTGGCAGACGGCGTGCCGGACCCGGGCCATGGCGCAGACGGTCGCCAGCTCCTGGGCGCGCTGCTGGGCCAGGACGGTGACGGCCACGGCGCCGGCCTTCATCACGGCCAGCCAGCAGGCGGCCAGCCAGGGCCCGGTGGGCCCGCGCAGCAGGACCCGGTTGCCGGGGACGACGCCCAGGTCGGTGGTGAGGGCGTGGGCCAGGCGGTCGACGCGCTCGCGCAGCTCCCCGTACGACCACACCTCGCCCGAGCCGCTGCGGAAGGCGGGCCGGTCCGGTCCGAACCGGGCGATGGTGGCGTCGAGGAGTTCGGTGCCGCAGTTCAACCGGTCCGGATAGGCCAGTTCGGGCAGCTCGAAGAGGAGCTCCGGCCAGGCGTGGGCGGGCGGCAGGTGGTCGCGCGCGAAAGTGTCGGTGTGGGCGGAAGGCTTGAGCTCCAAGGCGGGTTCGCCCCCTTGCGACGTCCGGATTGGGGTGGAGCCGGCCGTGCTGATCTGTCCAGAGCGTATCGTGATGGTGACGGCAGTCAACAGGACGCGATAGAGGAACACGACGGGACTTGGGGGCCTTCGGATGGCCGGATTCGCGCTCGGAGTGGAACAAGAGGAATGGTGTGCGCAGTTGCGCGCCCTGTCGCAGGGGCGGTTGAGGCAACTGGCCGAGAAGGGCGAGCCCGGCCGGGTGAACCGGCCGCTGCTGGCGGAGCTCGGGGAACTGGGCCTGCTGGAGCGGGTCTTCGGCTCCGGGGCGCTGGAGCTGTGCCTGTTGCGGGAATCCCTCGCCTACGGGTGCACCGAGGCGGAGACGGCCCTGGCGCTCCAGGGCCTCGGGGGTCATCCGGTGCTCCGTTCGGGCAGTGCGGCCCAGCGGGAGCGGTGGCTGCCGGGGGTCCGGGCGGGGCGGCTGGTGGCGGCGTTCGCGCTGAGCGAGCCGGGCGCGGGCTCCGACGCGGCCGCCCTGGCCCTGGCGGCCGCCCCGGACGGCTCCGGCTGGCGGCTGGAGGGGGCCAAATGCTGGATCTCCAACGCCCCCGAGGCCGATTTCTACACCGTCTTCGCCCGGACGGGTGAGGCACCGGGCGCGAAGGGGATCACCGCCTTCCTGGTCCCGGCGGACCGGCCGGGGCTGACGGGCGAGGCCCTCGACATGCTCTCGCCGCACCCCATCGGCTCGCTGGCCTTCGATGGGGTGCCGGTGGGCCGGGAGGACGTCCTGGGCGAGCCGGGGCAGGGCTTCCGGGTCGCGATGGAGACCCTGAACCTGTTCCGGCCGAGTGTGGGGGCCTTCGCGGTCGGGATGGCCCGGGCCGCGCTGGACGCCACGCTGGCGCACACCGCCGGCCGCACCGCCTTCGGCGGGGTGCTGGCCGACCTCCAGGCGGTCGGCCACCGGGTGGCGGAGATGGCCACCCGGACCGAGGCCGCCCGGCTGCTGGTCTACGCGGCGGCCGGGGCCCACGACGCCGGCGCCCAGGACGTGCCCCGCCGCGCGGCGATGGCCAAGCTCCTCGCGACGGAGACGGCCCAGTACGTGGTCGACCACGCCGTGCAGTTGCACGGCGCGGCCGCCCTTCGGCGGGGCCACCTGCTGGAGCACCTGTACCGGGAGGTGCGGGCGCCCAGGATCTACGAGGGGGCCAGCGAGGTCCAGCGCGGCATCATCGCCAAGGAGCTGTACCGGGGGGTGGCGGCCCGATGAGCCCCGAGCGCCCCGGCCTGGAGCGGGTCAACCCGCCGGAGCTCTCCCCGGCGACCGGCTTCTCGCACGCCGTCGCCGCCACCGGGGGCCGGCTGGTGTTCCTGGCCGGCCAGACCGCGCTCGACGGCTCCGGCAAGGTGGTGGGGCAGACCCTGCCGGAGCAGTTCGAGCGGGCCCTGGCCAACCTGCTGGCGGCCCTGGCCGCGGCGGGCGGCGCCCCCTCGGACCTGGCCCGGGTGACGGTGTACGCGGTGGACGTGGAGGACTACCGCGCCCACGCCTCGGAGCTGGGCCGGATCTGGCGCCGGCTGGCGGGCCGCGACTATCCGGCGATGGCCGTGGTCGGCGTGGTCCGCCTCTGGGACACCGAGGCCCTGCTGGAACTGGACGGGACCGCCGTGCTCCCGTAGCGCCGAAGGTCAGGGGGCGGAGTCGAGGAGGGTGCCCATCCATTCCTCGATGCCGGCCACCGTGCGCGGCAGGGCGCCCGACATCAGGCGGGCCCCGTCGGAGGTGATGACGAGGTCGTCCTCGATGCGCACGCCCATGCCGCGCAGTTCGGCGGGGAGGGTCTCGTCGTCCGGCTGGAGGTAGAGGCCCGGCTCGACCGTGAGGACCTGGCCCTCCTCCAGCACCCCGTCCAGGTAGGCGTCGGCGCGCGCCCGGGCGCAGTCGTGCACGTCGAGGCCGAGCATGTGGCCGCTGCTGCACAGGGTGTAGCGGCGGTGCAGGTCGCCCTCGGCGTCCTTGAGCACGCCCCACTCGGCGAGGCCCTCGGCGATGACCCGCATACCGGCCCGGTGGAAGTCGCGGAAGCGCGCACCGGGCCGCAGTGCGGCGATGCCCGCCTCCTGGGCGGCGAGCACCAGCTCGTACACCTGCTTCTGTACGGGGGAGAAGCGCCCGGACAGCGGCAGGGTGCGGGTGATGTCGGCGGTGTAGAGGCTGTCGGTCTCCACGCCCGCGTCCAGCAGCAGGAGTTCGTCCCGGCTCAGCCGCCCGTCGTTGCGGATCCAGTGCAGCACGCAGGCGTGCGCGCCGGAGGCGGCGATGGTCTCGTAGCCGAGGCCGTTGCCCTCGGCGCGGGCCCGCAGGTTGAAGACCCCTTCGATCCAGCGTTCGCCGCGCGGATGGGCGAGGGCCGCGGGCAGGGCCCGTACGGCGTCCTCGAATCCGGCGGTGGTGTGGTCGACGGCCAGCTGGAGCTGGTCGACCTCCCAGGCGTCCTTGACGAGCCGCAGTTCCGAGAGGGCGGAGGCCAGTTCGGCGTCGGTGGCGGCGTTGCGGCCGGTGGGGGAGCCGAGCGCGTCGAGGTGGGCGCAGCGCAGCCCGGTGAGCCGCTCCGCCTCGGCGAGGTCGGGGCGCCGGCCCACCCAGAACTCGCCGTAGCGGCGGTCCCGGTAGAACTCCTCGGTGCCGTCGGAGCGGTCGGAGCGGGGACGCAGGTAGAGGACGGCCTCGTGGCCGTGCGGCCCGGCGGGCTCCAGGACCAGGACGTGCCCCACCTGGTCCTCGCCGGTCAGACCGGTGAGCCAGGCGTACGCGCTGTGCGGCCGGAAGCGGAAGTCGCAGTCGTTGGAGCGGACCCTCAGCCCGCCGGCCGGGACGATCAGCCGCTCGCCCGGGAAGCGGGCGGAGAGCCGGGCGCGGCGCGCGGGCGTGACCTCGTACGCGGTCACGCGGGAGCCGGCGGGCAGGGGGGTGGGCGCCCAGTTCCCCGCCATGAAGCGGGACAACTCGGTGGATACGGGGAGGTCGTGGCTGCCGGTGTTCAGGCGGGAGGAGGTGTCGGTCACGGAGGCTCCCTCAAAGAAGGACTGAACTGGGGGGCGCACAGGTCTTGCCAGTGCAATTTCACATTACTATGTTACAGGTCACACCGCGGCACGTTAATCCCCGTCA
Organism: Streptomyces racemochromogenes; assembly: GCF_044129415.1. Classification (GTDB taxonomy): domain Bacteria; phylum Actinomycetota; class Actinomycetes; order Streptomycetales; family Streptomycetaceae; genus Streptomyces; species Streptomyces racemochromogenes_A. The sequence continues at coordinate 129,420 of NZ_JBBDHD010000004.1, read as the reverse complement.
AACGCCGTGTGAAGCAGGGCAGTTCACGCACCACTACCCCCACCTCCCTTCCCACAGGAGTCCCAAGGTGTCCCAGCACAGAGCTGTGCGTACGTCGCTCCTCTCCGCCGCCGTCACGGTCACCCTCCTCGCCACCGCCGGCCAGGCGGTGACCCAGGCAGCCGAGCGGGGCACCCCCGCCGCCGCACCCGCCGCGTCGGCGCCCGCCGCCTTCGCCGCCGGTCCGGCCGCCGCGCCGAACCCCTTCGACGAGGTCGACCGCCTCGCCGACGCCAAGCAGCTCGCACCGGCCCCGGCCCCCGCCCCCGGCGGCGCGTCCGTCGCCGACAACCGGGTTCCCGGCGCCGCCGACCCGGCCCCCGGTGCCGACAAGAGCCGCAAGGCGGCCACCGCGCAGGCCGCGCCCACCGCCAGGAGCGTCGCCGCGGGCGTCCCCTGCACCCTTGACGGGGTCACCGGTCTCGGCCCGGAGCAGTTCGCCGACTTCCTCGCCGACCCGGCCGTCACCGCCGACGGCTGCCTGCGCACCCTCATCTGGACCTGGGACGCGCGCCTCGCGCCCGTCATGTCCGACGCCCACGTCCAGGCCGTCTCCCGGCGGATATCCAGCCTGGCCGCCGCCCACGACGGCCGGAACTCCTCCCACCTGGAGGAGATGTTCACCTACCTGCACGCGGTCGTCTACCACGACTACTCGCGCACCGAGATCGACGTCACCGACGCCCCCACCGTCGACGCCATGCGCCAGGCCATCGCGGACTTCGCGGGCGCAGCCCACACCTTCGACGTCACCGCCTCCAACGCCCGCACCCTGCGCGAGGCCCTCTACGCGGGCAGCGCCCCCGGCCTGCGCCAGCACCAGATCGGCCTGATCAAGAAGGTCCTGCCCACCCTGGACGCCTCCCACCCGGCCACCAACCAGGACGCCTCCTGGGGCGGCGCCGCCCTCGCGGCCCTCTCCGTCAACTACCTGGGCGTCTACCCGGGCAACAACGACGCGGCCTTCCACGCCGCGGTCAAGGCCGACCCGGCCTACCGCGCCCTCTTCAAGGCCTTCGCCGGCTACGGCCACCTCAAGGGCGGCGCCAACGCCTGGGCCGCGCGCGACGCCCTCGGCGAGTACGGGCGCTTCGGCCAGGTCGACGGCCTCAAGGACCAGATCACGGCGGACCTCGGCGCCCTCCTCGAACCGGTCAAGTCCACCTGGGGCAACGGCAGCGAGCAGTGGGCCAAGCTGGTCTCCTGGCTCAACTTCTACGAGGCGTGCAAGCCGTACGGCGTGTGCAAGGAGGACATCGAGAAGCAGCTCTTCCCGTACACCTACACCTACGACAACGGCGGCATCAAGGTCCGCACCGCCCTCGACCGGGCCACCGTCGACCAGCTCTACTACGCGAGCAAGCAGGTCAAGACCCAGTTCCACCGCGTCCTGGGCACCGACCAGCCGCTCGCCGGGGACCCCAACAGCACGCTGAACATCGTGCTCTACGCCTCCCGCGCCGACTACGTGAACTACCACCCGATCCTGACCGGGTACGGCACCAACAACGGCGGCATCTACATCGAGAACGGCGCCACCTTCTACACCTACCAGCGCCGCGTCCCGCAGGACTCCTCCCTCACCCTCGAAGAGCTCTTCCGCCACGAGTACACGCACTACCTCAACGGCCGCTTCGCCGTCCCCGGCTTCTTCGGCCAGGGCGACTGGTACCAGGGCGACCGCACCACCGCCATGGACGAGGGCACGGCCGAGTTCTTCGACGGAGCCACCCGCGACAACGGCATCGCCGTGCGCAAGTCCCTGGTCCGCGGCATCATCAACGACACCGCCGGCGGCGGCCCGCGCATGAGCGTCGACCAGCTCCTGCACGCCACGTACGACGGCGACGGCTTCCGCTTCTACAACTACGCGGGCACGTTCTTCGAGTTCCTCTGGACCGAGAAGCCCTCGCTGCTGCGCGAGATGTACGGCTACCTGCGCGCCAACGACGTCGCCGGCTTCGACGCGTGGCGCCACCGCATGGGCGCGGACACCTACCTCCAGCGCGACTACAACCGCTTCCTGGACGCCCAGATCGCCAAGGTGGACCAGCTCTACGTCCCGAACACCACCTTCACGGCCAACGACCAGCTGCGCGACTCCGCGCTGGCCTCGGTGAAGTCCTCCTTCGCCACGGCGACGTACAACACCCCGGACTGCGTGGAGAACGGCGACACCGCCAAGCGCCGCTTCACCTGTACGGGCCGGATCACCGCGAACCTGAAGAACTGGCGCAGCGACGACCAGAACTTCAAGGACATGTCCGAGACGGTCGACTACTTCCTCCTCGACCGGGCCGGCGCGGCCTCCAACAACCTGGCGGACATGAACTGTTCCTTCGGGCCGGTGGAGATCTGGGACAACAAGGCGGCGGGCACCTCCTCCTACAGCTGTGAGGGCCCCCTCCGCAGCTGACCCCGCGCCCTGGGGCCGGTTCCGGCGGGGGGCGGAACCGGCCCTAGGCACCACCAAAAGAATGTGACATATTACTGACATGGACGTCGTGATCATTGGCGCCGGTGTCGTCGGAGCCGCGTGCGCGTACTACGCGAGCCGCTCCGGTCTCTCCGTGACGGTGGTGGACCGGGGCCCCGTGGCCGGCGGCACCACCGGTGCGGGCGAGGGCAACCTCCTCGTCTCCGACAAGGAGGCGGGCCCCGAACTCGACCTGGCCCTCCTCTCCGCCCGCCTCTGGCAGGACCTGTCCGCCGAACTGCCCCGGCCCGTCGAGTACGAGCCCAAGGGCGGCCTGGTGGTGGCCCCCGACGAGACCACCCTCAAGGCCCTGCGCCACTTCGCCGAGGGCCAGCGCGCCGCGGGCGTCGTCGCCACGGAGGTCGCGACCCTCCACGACCTGGAACCGCACCTCGCCCCGGGCCTGGCGGGCGGCTTCCACTACCCCCAGGACGCCCAGGTCCAGCCGGCCCTGGCGGCGGCCCACCTCCTGAAGGCCTCGGGCGCCACCCTGCGCCTGGGCGAGGAGGTGACCGGACTCCTCCTGGAGAAGGGCACGGTCAGGGGCGTCCGCACCTCCCGCCGCACCCTCCGCGCCCCGGCGGTGGTCAACGCCTCCGGAACCTGGGCCGGCCGGATCGCCGAGTTCGCCGGGACCACGCTCCCCGTCCTCCCCCGCCGGGGCTTCGTCCTGGTGACGGAACCCCTTCCCCGGCTCATCCGCCACAAGGTCTACGCGGCGGACTACATCGCCGACGTGGCCAGCGACTCCGCGTCCCTCCAGTCGTCCGCGGTGGTCGAGGGCACCCCCGCCGGCCCGGTCCTGATCGGTGCCACCCGCGAGCGCGTCGGTTTCGACCGCACCCTCTCCACCGACGCCCTGCGCCGCCTGGCGGCCCAGGCCGCGGCCCTCTTCCCGGTCCTGGCGGACGTCCGCGCCCTGCGCACCTACCACGGCTTCCGCCCCTACCTCCCCGACCACCTCCCGGCCATCGGCCCGGACACCCGCGCCCCGGGCCTCCTCCACGCCTGCGGCCACGAGGGCGCCGGCATCGGCCTCGCCCCGGCGACGGGCCGGCTCATCGCGGCGTCCCTCACGAACGCGGAACCCCCACTGGACCCCGCCCCCTTCCGCCCGGACCGCTTCGGCCCGTGACACCGCGGCCCGATCCAGGGCCCCGGCCCCCCCGCCCCCGTAGACACCCCCCGAGGAGCCCCCTGATGCGCAGCCCCCGCGAGCTGGTCGGCGGCAGCCCGGCGGCCACGTACCCCATCGCGTTCGACGGCCGCGACCTGCCCGCCCAGGAGGGCCAGACCATCGCCGCCGTCCTCTGGGCGGCCGGGATCCAGGCCTGGCGCACCACCCGCCAGGGCGGCGCCCCCCGCGGCGCGTTCTGCGGCATCGGCTCCTGCTACGACTGCCTCGTCACCGTCAACGGCCGCCCCAACCAGCGCGCCTGCCTCGTCCCGGCCCGCCCCGGAGACACCGTCACCACCCAGGAAGGCAGCGGCCATGCCGACCTCGCCGTCTGACCCCGCCGCCCTCACCGACCTCGCGGTCGTCGGCGCGGGCCCCGCCGGCCTCGCGGCCGCCGTCACCGCCGCGGGGCTCGGCCTGCGCGTCACCCTCCTCGACACCGCGGAGCGCCCCGGCGGCCAGTACTACCGCCACCCCGCCGCCACCCTCGGCGCCGCCCGCCCCCAGGCCCTGCACCACGGCTGGCGGGCCTTCACCACCCGCGAGGCCGCCCTGCGCGCCCACGAGGCGGCGGGCCGCATCACGTACCTCCCCCGGCACCACGTGTGGACGGTGGTCCCGGACCCGGACGGGACCGGCACCTGGACCCTCCACGCGGTCGCGGGCCACGCCCCGGACGAAACCCCCGCGGCCCTCCGTGCCCGCCGCGTCCTGCTCGCCACCGGCGCCCACGAGCGCCAGCTCCCCTTTCCCGGCTGGACCCTGCCCGGCGTGGTCGGGGCCGGCGGCGCCCAGGCCATGCTGAAGAACAACCTCGTCCTCCCCGGCCGCCGCGTCGTGGTGGCCGGCAGCGGCCCGCTCCTCCTGGCCGTGGCCGGCTCCCTCGCCGCCGCCGGAGCCGCCGTCCCGGCCGTCGTCGAGGCCGCCTCGTACACCGCGTACGCCCCCCAGGCCCCCGCCCTGCTCCGCAATCCCGCCAAACTCGCCGAGGGCGCCACGTACGGCGGAGCCCTGCTGCGCCACGGCATCCGCCTGCTCACCCGGCACGCCGTCACCGAGGCGCACGGCACCGACCGCGTCGAGGCCGTCACCCTCGCCCGCCTCGACAAGGACTGGCGCCCGCTGCCCGGCACCGCCCGCCGGATCCCGTGCGACGCCCTCGCCGTGGGCCACGGCCTGGTACCCCAGCTGGAACTGGCCACCGGCCTCGGCTGCGCCACCCGCCTGGCCCCCGACGGCACCGTCGCCCTGGAACTGGACGCCAGCCAGCGCACCTCCGTCCCCGGCGTCTGGTCGGCCGGCGAGACCGGCGGCATCGGCGGCGCCCAACTGGCCCTGACCGAGGGCGAGATCGCCGCCCACGCCATCGCGGGGCGGCCGGTTCCCGCCACCCTCACCCGCCGCCGCGCCCGGCTGCGCGCCTTCGCCGCGGCGATGGCCGCCGCGCACCGCCCCGGCACCGGCTGGACCGGCTGGCTGCGCGAGGAGACCGACGTGTGCCGCTGCGAGGAGGTACCGGCCGGCCGGATCCGCGAGGCGGTCGAGGAGTTGGGGGCGCGGGACGCCCGTACGGTCAAACTCCTCACCCGGGCCGGGATGGGCTGGTGCCAGGGCCGCATGTGCGGCCCGGCGGTCGCCGCCCTGGCCGGCGGGGCGCCCGCCCCGGACCGGCGCCCGTTCTCCTGCCCGGTCCCGCTGCGCCACCTGGCCGCGCTGCCCCCGGCCGAGCCGGCCCCGCCCGCCCCCTGAACCGCCCCCCCCCGGGCTCCTGGGCCGCCCGGCACTCCGCCGAACCGGCCCGGCGCTCCGCGCACTTCCCTCCGTCAACCCCCGACCGGCCCCTTGTGGCCGATCCGCACCCACTAGTAAAATGTCACACACCACACTAGGGAGTCCTTCCATGACCGACGCGCCCACCCCCGCGCCCTCCGCCGGCACCGCCCCCGACACCCGCACCCGCCCCTGGCACGGCATCATGGTCGCCACCGCCCTGCCGCTGCGCGAGGACCTCTCCGTCGACTACGACGCCTACGCCGAACACGTCGCCTGGCTGATCGCGAGCGGCTGCGACGGCGTCGTGCCCAACGGCTCCCTCGGCGAGTACCAGACCCTCACCGACGAGGAGCGCGCCCGCGTCGTCCGCACCGCCGTCGAGGCCGCCGGAGACGGCGCCCGCGTCATGCCCGGCGTGGCGGCGTACGGCAGCGCCGAGGCCCGCCGCTGGGCCGACCAGGCCGCCGAGGCCGGCGCGGGCTCCGTCCTGCTCCTGCCCCCCAACGCCTTCCGCGCCGACGAGGAGACCGTCCGCGCCCACTACGCCGAGGTCGCCCGGGCCGGTCTGCCGGTGGTCGCGTACAACAACCCGTACGACACCAAGGTGGACCTGACCCCCTCCCTCCTCGCGCGCCTGCACGCCGACGGCAGCATCGTCGCCGTCAAGGAGTTCAGCGGCGACGTCCGCCGCGCCTACGAGATCGCCGAACTCGCCCCGGGCCTCGACCTGCTGATCGGCGCCGACGACGTCCTCCTCGAACTGGCCCTGGCCGGAGCCGTCGGCTGGATCGCCGGCTACCCCAACGCCCTGCCCCGCTCCTGCGCCACCCTCTACCGGGCCGCCGTCGCCGGTGACACCGCCACCGCCCTGCCGCTCTACAAGTCCCTGCACTCCCTGCTGCGCTGGGACTCCAAGACCGAGTTCGTCCAGGCCATCAAGCTCTCCATGGACCTGGCCGGCCGCCCCGGCGGCGCCACCCGCCCCCCGCGCTTCCCGCTCACCGGGGAGACCGAGGCGGCCGTGCGCGCCGCCACCGAGAAGGCCCTCGCGGAAGGCCTCAACTAGAGGCCCGGCCACCCAGACACCCAGCACGAACCAGCGACCGGCCGGAGGGGCGACCTGATGCGCACACGCCACGTCTACCACGCGGTGGACTCCCACACCGAGGGCATGCCGACCCGGGTGATCACCGGGGGAGTCGGGGTGATCCCCGGCGCCACCATGGCGGACAAGCGGCTCCACTTCATGGAGCACATGGACCACGTCCGCACGCTGCTCATGTACGAGCCGCGCGGCCACGCGGCGATGAGCGGTGCCATCCTCCAGCCGCCCACCCGGCCCGACGCCGACTACGGCGTGCTGTACATCGAGGTGTCGGGCCTGCTGCCCATGTGCGGCCACGGCACCATCGGGGTGGCCACGGTCCTGGTCGAGACGGGCATGGTCCCCGTCGTCGAACCGGTCACCACGGTACGGCTCGACACCCCGGCCGGGCTGGTCGTCGTGGACGTACGGGTGGAGGACGGCGCGGCCACCGCCGTCACCCTCACCAACGTCCCCTCCTTCTGCGTCGGCCTCGACCTGAAGGCCGAGGTCCCCGGTTTCGGCACGGTCACGTACGACCTCGCCTACGGCGGCAACTTCTACGCCTTCGTCGAACTGGACGCCCTCGGCCTGCCGTTCGACCGGGCCCGCAAGGACGACCTGATCGCCGCCGGGCTCGCGGTCATGGACGCGGTCAACGCCTCCCCGGACCGGCCCGTCCACCCCGAGAACCCCTCCATCGCCGGCGTCAAGCACGTCTACCTCGCCGCCCCCGGATCCGACGCGCGCCGCTCCCGGCACGCGATGGCCATCCACCCCGGCTGGTTCGACCGCTCGCCCTGCGGTACGGGAACCAGCGCGCGCATGGCCCAGCTGCACGCGCGCGGCCTGCTGCCCCTGGACACCGACTTCGTCAACGAGTCCTTCATCGGCACCGAGTTCACCGGCCGCCTGACCGCCGAGACCACCGTCGGCGGCCGACCGGCCGTCGTCCCCACGGTCACCGGCCGGGCCTGGATCACGGGCACCGCCCAGTACTTCCTCGACCCGTCCGATCCCTTCCCCGGAGGGTTCCTCCTGTGACCGCCCCGCACACCGTCAGCGCGGTGGACTACCACACCGCCGGCGAGCCCTTCCGGATCGTCGCGCAGGGCCTGCCGCCCGTCCCCGGCGACACCGTCGCCGAGCGCTGCGCCACGGCCATCGGCCCGGGGGGCTCCGGCACCGCGCCGCGGCGCGGGCCGCTGGACGAGGTACGGCGCCTGCTGGTCCAGGAGCCGCGCGGGCACGCCGGGATGTACGGCGGCTTCGTGGTGCCCCCGGACGACGACGGGGCCCACTTCGGGGTGCTCTTCTGGCACAAGGACGGCTACTCCACCGCCTGCGGTCACGGCACCATGGCGCTGGGCGCCTGGGCCGTGGACTCCGGACGGGTCGCCGCCCCCGACGACGGGGACGTCCAGGTGCGCGTCGACGTCCCCTCGGGCCGGGTCGCCGCCACCGTCCACCGGTCCGGGGGCCGCACCACCGGGGTCACCTTCCGCAACGTCCCGGCCCGGGTGGGCGCCCGGAAGGTGCCGGTGGCCACCACCCTGGGCATCGCCGAGGTGGACATCGCGCACGCCGGCGCCTGCTACGCCTCGGTCCGGGCCCGCGACCTCGGCCTGGAGGTGACCCGCGCCGCCCTGCCCGAACTCGTCCGGGCCGGGCGGGAGATCCGCGCCGCCCTCGCCACCCACCCGGCGACCTGGCATCCGCAGGGCCCGCTGCTCTCCGGCGTCTACGGGGTGGTCCTCCACGAGGAGCTGCCCGACACCCCGTTCGGGCCGCACCAGCGCAACGTCACCGTCTTCGCCGACGGGCAGATCGACCGCTCGCCCTGCGGCTCCGGCACCTCCGCCCGCCTCGCCCTGCTGGCGGAGGACGGCCGCCTCGGGGAGGGGGAGGACCTGCTCCACGAGTCGGTCACCGGCACGGTCTTCACCGGCCGGCTCGTCGGCGGCGGGGTCACCGAGGTCACCGGCACCGCCTACCGCACGGGAGAGCACGTCTTCACCGCCGACCCGTACGACGCCCTCGGCGCGGGCTTCCTGCTGTGACGGGCACCCCCGCGGGCGGCCTCCTCCAGCTGGACGCCGCACAGACGGCCGGTCTGCTCACCACGGCGCAGGCGGCCGACGCCCTGGCCGGCGCCCTGCGCGCCGGCCTGGACCCGGAGTCCTGCCCGCAGCGCACCAGCGTGGCCGCGCCCGGCGGCGAGCTCCTGCTCATGCCGGCCGCGTCCGGCGGGTACGCGGGAGTGAAGATCGCCGGAGTGGCCCCGGGCAACCCGGCGCGCGGGCTGCCCCGGATCACCGGCAGCTACCTCCTCCTGGACGGCCCCACCCTGCGCCCGCTGGCCCTCCTGGACGGCGCCGCCCTGACAGCCCTGCGCACCCCGGCGGTCTCCGTCCTCGCCCTGCGCCACCTCACCGCACCCGGTCGCCCGCTGCGGCTGGTGGTCTTCGGGTCGGGACCGCAGGCGTACGGGCACCTCGACGCGGTCCTGGAGCTGCGGGAGCTCGCCGAGGCGGTCGTGGTGGCCCGAGACCCCGGCCGGGCCGGGCGACTGGCCGCGTACGCCCGGAGCCTGGGCGTCCAGGCCCGTACGGGCATTCCCCGGGACGTGGCGCGGGCGGACCTGGTGCTGTGCTGCACCACCGCCCGCGAGCCGCTCTTCGACGGGCGGCTGGTGGCCCCGGGGGCCGTGGTCGTCGCCGTCGGCTCGCACGAACCGGAGGCCCGGGAGACGGACACCGCCCTCGTGCGACGCGCGGCGGTGTACGTGGAGTCGCGGGCGGCGGCGCTGCGCGAGGCGGGGGACCTGCTGATCCCGGAGGCCGAGGGGGCGATCGGTCCCGGTCATATCAGCGCCACCCTGGCCGACCTGGTCACCGGCCGCACGTCCCCCGGAGGGAGGCCGAGTCGTCCACAGCTCTTCAAGAGCGTGGGCATGGCCTGGGAAGATCTTGCCGTCGCGGTGGCGATCTACCACGCGACCGGAGCGAACAGCGAAACGTGACATTGTACGCTGTTCCTCCGCACGTCGGTGGTGTGCGGGGTCTCGGAGGAAGAGCAATGGGTGACCTGAAGCAGCACAGTCTCATCAAGGCCCAGGAAAGGCTGCGCGACCAGGTCGGCCATGCCCTCCGGGCCGCGCTGATAGCGGGCGAGCTGCGTCCCGGCAGCGTCTACTCGGCGCCGGGCCTCGCCGCCGAACTCGGCGTGTCGGCCACGCCCGTGCGCGAGGCCATGCTGGACCTGGCCCGCGAGGGCCTCGTCGAGCCCGTCCGCAACAAGGGCTTCCGCATCACCGAGGTCAGCGAGCGCGACCTCGACCAGTACACCGAGCTGCGCACGATGATCGAGGTGCCGACCATCGGCCGGATCACCCGCACGGCCACGCGGGAGCAGCTGGAGGAACTGCGCCCGATCGCCGAGGAGATCGTCACCAGCGCCCGCGAGCACAACCTCATCGGCTACCTGGAGGCGGACCGCCGCTTCCACCTCAGCCTCCTCGCCCTCGCGGGCAACGAGCGCCTGGTCGAGACCGTCGGCGACCTGCGCAAGCGCTCCCGGCTGTACGGGCTGACGGGCCTGGACGAGGCCGGCAAGCTGGTCTCCTCCGCCGAGGAACACCTCGAACTGCTGGACCTGATGCTCACGGGCGACGCGGAGGCGGCGGAGGCGTGCATGGTCCGCCACCTCGGCCACGTCCGCTCCCTGTGGGCCCAGGGCCGCGACGAGCCGGTGGGCCGCCCCCAAGGCGGCCTCGGCTCCGGCCTGTAGGGGCCAAGCCCCCCCGCGTGCCGGAGCCGCCGGGCAACGTCCGGGCGGCACAGCCCCGTTCGGACTCCGGCGGGGGAACCGGCCCGCCGGCCGGGCTGCGCCGCCCTGGGCTGTCCGGCACCCCTGGTCCGCCGCCCGGGGTGCGCCGCCCCGAGCTGTCCGGCACCCCTGGTCCGCCGCCCGGGGTGCGGTACGGCCCGGCCTGCCGCGTGTCGTCCGGTGGGCCGGGGGTACGCACCGGATGCCGCAGGGCGCCCGTCCTCCGGGCGGACCGCGCTACCGTTCGGACGCTCCGTGGCGGCAGTCGCCCTCGCAGGCGGCCGGCCGGGGCGGCGGGCCGCCGGCCGCGTCCGCCCGGTCGAGGAGCGCCCGCATCACCTCGACCGGCAAGGCCGGCGAGGCCGCGGCCGCCTCGACGACGTCCTCGTCCGTGTCCCCGAGCAGCCGCACCAGGGCCTCCACCGGTATCCGCGGGTGCTCGGCGGTGGCCTGCCGCACCCCTTCGTCCCCGTCCGCCGCGAGGCGTTCGAGCAGATCGGGCGGCAGATCCGGGTCGCGCAGGGCGAGCAGCCGCATCCAGGCGTCCGGATCGGCGGCGAACCGGCGCAGGGTCTCGGGCGGGAAGGTGGCGAGGTCCGCGGGGCGGCCGCCGTGCTTGACCCTCCCCCCTTGCCGCCGGTCGAGTTCCTCGACGAGCGCGGGGTCCGGCTCCGCGAGGCCGGCCAGCGCGAGGAACCGTACGCGCGGGTTGTCGTCGGCCAGCAGCCGCGCCCGTGCCTCGGCCGGCAGGGCCGTGCTCCGCGCCGCCGCGCAGCGCAGCCCCGCGTACGGCGAGTCGGCGTACGGCAGGGGATCGGGCTCCACCCACGGATAGGGCATGAGGTCCAGGTAGGCCAGCATTGCGTCGCAGAGGAAGTCCTCGTCGGAGGAGTCGCGGGGATCCTCCTCGTAGCGGAGTGCTCCGGCGGTCAGCGATGCGAAGATCGCGGCCCGCTCCTGCGGTGTCGCGTCGGCCCGTTCGAACACCTTGCCGCGCACGCCGGGGTCGGCGTCCCGGGCCAGGACCGCGCGCAGCTCCGCGGACAGGCAGGGGTGGCCCGCGAGCTGCTCCCGGACCCGGTCGTCGGGGTCGGCGGCCAGCCGCTCCGCCGTCTCCGGGTCCAGGTCGAGGAAGGGGACGACGTGGTGCCGCGTCGCCGGATCGGCCAGCAGGGCCCCGTGCAGGCCGGCCGGCGGGCGGTGGCGGCAGGCGGCCACCCGCACCTTCGCCTCGGGGTCGGCCAGCAGGGCCCGGTGGAGGTCCTCGGCCGGGGCCTCCTCGCGCCGGGCGACGGCCTCGCGCACCGCCGGATCGGTGTCGGCCCCCAGCCGGGCCGCCAACTCCGGTGACAGCCCCGGGTTCTGTGCGAGCGCGATCCGCACCTCGGCCTCGGGGTCGGCGGCGAAGAGACCGTGCCGCCCGCCGGCCGCGCCCTCCCGCCCGGCGCGCTCGGCCCGTACCTCCGGGTCCGGGTCGGCGGCGAGCCGTGCCGCGATCTCCTCGGGCAGTGCCTGAGCGGCGGCGAGCCTCCTGGCCGGGCCGCCGGGGCGGAGGGCGTCGCAGAGCTGCGGGTCGGCCCGCACCGCGGGATTGCGGGCGAGGCCGTAGAGCGCGTAGGGCAGGTGGAGCAGCTCCGGCAGGGGTATGTCGTGGTCCATGCCGCCGAGCCTAAGGAGGTGAGGCCAACCAACTCTCCCGCAGCCAGGCCGTTTTGGACACGGCTGGATAACGTCGGCGGCAAAGGGTTGTCAGTACAATTTCACATTACTATGTTACCGGTCACATCCTAAAGCGCGCCCTTCCCTGGAGTGACCCATGACCAAGCGCACGCAACTCGCCCTCGCCACCGCCCTGGTGGCGACGCTCGCACTCGGCGCCTCGGGCTGCTCCGACCCCAAGAAGGGCGCCGAGGGGAAGGGCGGCGCCAACCCCGCCGCCGCCAACGACGGCAAGACCCTCGGCGGCACCCCCGTGAAGGGCGGCACCCTCACGGTCCTGTCGAACCAGGACTTCTCCCACCTCGACCCGGCCCGCAACTGGGTCATGCCGACCATGGACTTCGGCACCCGTCTGCTCTACCGCACGCTCGTCACCTTCAAGGCCGAGCCCGGCAAGGCCGGCAGCGAGCTCGTCCCCGACCTCGCCACCGACCTCGGCACCCCCTCCAACGGCGGCCGCACCTGGACCTTCACCCTCAAGGAGGGCCTGAAGTACGAGGACGGCAGCCCCATCAAGGCCCAGGACGTCAAGTACAACGTCGAGCGCTCCTTCGCCCCCGACCTCACCGGCGGCCCCGACTACGCCGCCCAGTACCTCGCCGGCACCGAGGGCTACAAGGGCCCCCTCCAGGGGCAGCACCTCGACTCGGTCAAGACCCCCGACGACCGCACGATCGTCTTCGAACTCAAGCGACCCGTCGCCGAGTTCTCCCAGACCGCCACCCTGCCCACCTTCTCCCCGGTCCCGCAGTCCCAGGAGAAGGGCACCCAGTACGACGCCCGCCCCTTCTCCTCCGGCCCGTACAAGATCGAGAGCTACGAGCGCGACAAGAAGCTGGTCCTCGTCCGCAACGAGCACTGGGACCAGAAGAGCGACTCCGTCCGCAAGGCCTACCCGGACAGGTTCGTCGTCGTCATGGGCCTCAAGGGAGGCCAGATCGACGACCGCATCATCGCCGGAGAGGGCGCCGACGCCTCCGCCGTCGAGTACGCCAACATGCGCCCCGAGAGCGCCCCGAAGGTCCTGCCCAAGCCCGACGTCAAGGCCCGCCTGCTGGCCGAGTCCCAGGGCTGTACGACCATGCTCCACCTGAACAACTCCCGCGCCCCCTTCAACGACCCCAAGGTCCGCGAGGCCATGCAGTACGCGGTCGACAAGGACGCCGTCATCACCGCCGCCGGCGGCCCCGCCCTCAACGAGGTCGCCACCGCCTACCTGCCCCCGGCCCTCACCGGCGGCAAGCAGGCCGACACCCTGAAGATCCCCGCCTCCGGCGACCCCGCCAAGGCCAAGGAACTCCTCAAGGCCGCCGGCAAGGAGCACCTCAAGGTCTCCCTCGCCGTCTCCACCGGCGACAAGGCCAAGGCGGAGGCGCTCCAGCAGGGCCTGTCCCGGGCCGGCATCGAGGTCGTCATCGACACCGTCGACCCCGGCGCCTACTACGACGTCATCGGCGACCTCTCCACCACCCCCGACATGACCTACACCGGCTGGTGCCCCGACTACCCCTCCGGCTCCACCTGGATCCCCTTCGTCTTCGACGGGCGCACCATCAAGGACAAGGGCAACCAGGGCAACTACGCCCAGTTCCGCGACGACGCCGTGATGAAGCGGATCGACGAGATCAACGCCATGGCCGACGCCAAGCAGGCCAACCAGGCCTGGATCGACCTCGACGCCGAGGTCATGAAGAAGGCCCCGTCCATCCCGGTCCTGCTGGAGCGCAAGCCGCTCCTCGTCGGCCCCAACATCGCCGGCGCGTACGGCCACCCCGTGTGGACCGGCACCATCGACTACGGGACCGTCGGCCTCAAGGACCCCTCGAAGAGCCAGGGCTGAGGAACCCGGGACCGGAACACACCATGACCACCACCGCACCCGGCGCCGCCCCTGAGGCGGCCCCGGCCGGGGCGCCGGCCACGGACGTCCCCCCGGGCAGCAGCCCCTGGCAGCTGGCCCGGCGGGAACTGCGCCGCCGCCCCGCCGTCCGCGTCAGCCTCTGCGTCGTCCTCCTCTTCGTCCTGATGGCCCTGACCGCGCCCTGGCTGGGCGCGCTCGGCGGCTGGTCCCCCGAGGAGTTCGACAAGTCCGCCGTCGACCCCTACCTGGCCGGGCAGCCCCTCGGCTCCTTCGGCGGCATCAGTCCCGAGCACTGGCTGGGCGTCGAACCCGTCACCGGCCGCGACCTGTTCGCCCGCGTCGTCCACGGCGCCCAGGTCTCCCTCCTGATCGCCTTCGCCGCCACCGCCATCGTCGTCCTCACCGGCACCGCCGCCGGGATCGCGGCCGGCTACTTCGGCGGCCGCACCGACGCCGTCCTGTCCCGGCTCATGGACCTCACCATGTCCTTCCCCTCCCTCATCTTCATGATCGCGATGCTGTCGGTGGCCAAGGACGTGAACCGGATCGTGCTGATGACCTCCGTCATCGGACTCTTCGGCTGGCCCGGCGTCGCCCGCGTCGTGCGCGGCCAGACCCTCTCCCTCAAACACCGCGAGTACGTCGACGCCGCCCGCGTCGGCGGATCCGGCGCCTGGCGGATCCTGACCCGCGACATCCTCCCCGGCGTCTCGGGCCCGGTCATCGCCTACACCACCCTGCTGATCCCCGGCATGATCAGCACCGAGGCCGCCCTCAGCTACCTCGGCGTCGGCGTGCGCCCGCCCACCCCCTCCTGGGGCCAGATGATCGCCGAGTCCGTGGCCTTCTACGAGACCGACCCCATGTACTTCGTCATCCCGAGCGTCTTCCTCTTCCTCGCCGTCCTCGCCTTCACCCTGCTCGGCGACGCCCTGCGCGACATCCTCGACCCGAGGGGCGGCCGCAGTTGATCCTCTACCTCCTGCGCCGGCTGCTCGCCCTCGCCGGCGTGCTCCTCGCCATCGCCGCCGTCACCTTCCTGATCTTCTACGTCCTGCCCACCGACCCGGCCGCCGCGGCCTGCGGCAAGACCTGCAGCCCCGAACGGCTCGCCGACGTACGCGCCTACCTCGGCCTCGACAAGCCGCTCTGGGAGCAGTTCGCCCACTTCCTCACCGGCATCTTCACCGGCCGCACCCTCGGCACCGGCCAGTACGCCGTCCAGTGCGACTTCCCCTGCCTGGGCTACTCGTACGAGAACTCCCTGCCCGTCTGGGACCTGCTCATGGACCGGCTCCCCGTCTCCGCCTCCCTCGCCTTCGGCGCCGCCGTGCTGTGGCTGATCCTCGGCCTGGGCGCCGGGGTCACCGCCGCCCTGCGCAAGGACACCGCCACCGACAAGGCCCTGATGGTCGGCGCCGTCGCGGCCGCCTCCCTGCCCGTCTACTTCACCTCCGTGATGCTCATCTACGGGGTGATCCGCATCGCCGGGCTGCTGCCCTACCCCAGCTACCACGAGCTCACCGCCGACCCGCTCGGCTGGGCCGGCAACCTGCTGCTGCCCTGGACCGCGCTCGCCCTGCTCTACGCCGCCATGTACGCCCGGCAGAGCCGCGGCTCGATGATCGAGGCGATGGCCGAGCCGTACATCCGCACCGCCCGCGCCAAGGGCATGCCCGAGCGGACCGTCGTCGTCAAGCACGGGCTGCGCTCCGGGATGACCCCGATCCTCACCATCTTCGGCATGGACCTCGGCGGCCTCCTCGCCGGAGCCGTCATCACCGAGTCCATCTTCGGACTCCCCGGCATCGGCCGGCTGTTCTACGGGGCGCTCGTCAGCTCCGACCAGCCCGTGGTCCTCGGGGTCACCCTGCTCGCCGCCTTCTTCATCGTCGTCGCGAACCTCGTCGTCGACCTCCTGTACGCCGTCATCGACCCGAGGGTGAGGTACTGATGACCGCCCCTGACCCCCTCCTCGCCGTGCGTGACCTCGGCGTCACGTTCTCCACCCCGCGCGGCACCGTACGGGCCGTGGACTCCCTCGGCTTCACCGTCGAGGCCGGACGCACCCTCGGCATCGTCGGCGAGTCCGGCTCCGGCAAGTCCGTCACCTCCCTCGCCGTCATGGGCCTGCACCGGGCCGGCGCCGAGGTCTCGGGGTCCGTCCGGCTCGCCGGACAGGAGCTCACCGGCCTGCCCGAGAAGCAGCTCGCCAAGGTCCGCGGCCGCAGGATGGCCATGATCTTCCAGGACCCGCTGTCCAGCCTGCACCCCTACTACACGGTCGGCGAGCAGATCGCCGAGCACTTCCGGGTGCACTTCCGGGCCGGCCGGGCGGCCGCCCGCAAACGGGCCGTCGACATGCTCGGCGAGGTCGGCATCCCCGAACCCGCCCGCCGGGCGGGGGAGTACCCGCACCAGTTCTCCGGCGGCATGCGCCAGCGCGCGATGATCGCCATGGCCCTGGCCTGCGAACCCGACCTCCTCATCGCGGACGAGCCCACCACCGCCCTCGACGTCACCGTCCAGGCGCAGATCCTGGAGCTGATCGCCCGCCTCCAGCAGGAGCGCGGCCTCGGGGTCGTGATGATCACCCACGACCTCGGGGTGGTGGCCCGCGTCGCGCACGAGGTGCTGGTCATGTACGGCGGACGTGCCGCCGAACAGGCTTCGGTCGACGCCCTGTTCGCCGAGCCCGCCCACCCCTACACCCGGGGCCTGCTCGACTCGCTGCCCCGCCTCGACAGTGCCGACGACGTCCCGCTGCCCTCCATCCCCGGCGCTCCGCCGTCCCTGCTCCACCCCGCCCCGGGCTGTGCCTTCGCCCCGCGCTGCGCGGTCGCCGCCGCGGCCCCCGCCCAGGACGCGGGCCGCTGCACGGGCGAGCGGCCCGAGCTGCGCCCGTACGGTTCGGCGGACCGGCTGGCGGCCTGCCACTTCGCCGGCGCGCTGCCCGCTGCCGCCGTCCCCGCCCCGGAGGTGTCCCGATGAGGGCCCCGGCCACCCGCCCGAACCCCGCCGCACAGCGGGAGGGAGCACCGTCGGCGCCGCTGCTGCGGGTCCGCGACCTGACGATGACCTTCCCCGGCAGGCGGACCCTGACCGGCCGCCGCTCGGCTCCGGTGCGGGCCGTCGACGGGGTCTCTTTCGACCTGGAGGCCGGACAGACCCTCGGCCTGGTCGGCGAGTCCGGCTGCGGCAAGTCCACCACCGGCCGGATGCTGGTGCGACTGCTGCAACCCACCTCCGGCAGCGTCGAGTTCGACGGCCGGGACATCAGCCGGCTGTCCCAGGGCGCCCTGCGGCCCCTGCGCAAGGACGTCCAGATGGTCTTCCAGGACCCGCACTCCTCCCTCAACCCCCGCCAGACCGTGGCCCGGATCATCTCCGACCCGCTGCTGGTGCAGGGCTGGAGCGCGGCCGACGCCCGCCGCCGGGCCGCCGAGCTGATGGAGCTGACCGGGCTGATCCCCGAGCACATCGACCGCTACCCGCACGAGTTCTCCGGCGGCCAGGCCCAGCGCATCGGCATCGCCCGCTCGCTGGCCACCAGCCCCCGGCTGGTGATCGCCGACGAGCCGGTCTCCGCCCTGGACGTCTCCGTGCAGGCGCAGATCGTCAACCTGATGGAGCGGCTGCGCGCCGAACTCGGCCTCGCCTACGTCTTCATCGCGCACGACCTCTCGGTGGTCAAGCGGGTCAGCGACCGCGTCGCGGTCATGTACCTCGGCCGGATCGTCGAGATCGGGGACAAGAAGTCCCTCTACGAGAACCCGCAGCACCCCTACACCCGGGCGCTGCTGTCCGCCGTCCCGCTGCCCGACCCGGCGGCGGAGCGGCGGCGCGAGCGGATCGTGCTGCTCGGCGACCCGCCGAGCCCGGCCGCGCCGCCCCCGGGCTGCACCTTCCATCCGCGCTGTCCCAAGGCGCAGGACGTCTGCCGCACCGAGCGGCCGTTGTTGCAGCTCGCCGCCTCGCGCGAGGTGGCCTGTCACTTCCCGGGTGACTGACGGGGATCACGGGAAGAAGGGGAGGGCCCCGCGGACGGCAGTGTCCGCGGGGCCCTCCCGCCGTCCGGGGCGGCTACAGCGCCAGTTCGCGGCGGAAGAACTCCAGTTCCAGCGCCATGATCTTCTCCCGGGCCCCGCCCGGGGTCATGTGCGTGACGCCGGGGAGTGCCAGCAGCTGGTGGGGGCGGCCCGCGTCGGTGAGGGCCTGGGAGAGCCGCAGGGTGTGGGAGGGGTGGACGTTGTCGTCGGCCAGGCCCGTGACCAGCAGCAGGGGCCGCGTCAGCCGGGGCGCGTCGGGGATCAGGGAGTCCCGCTCGTAGACCTCGGGGTGGTCCTGGGGCAGGCCCAGGTAGCGCTCGGTGTACGCCGTGTCGTAGTGCCGGAAGTCGGTGGGCGCGGCTCCGGCGGCCGCCGCGTGGAAGACGTCCGGGCGGCGCAGCACGGCCATCGCGGAGAGGTAGCCGCCGTAGGACCAGCCGCGCACGCCGACCCGTCCGAGGTCGAGGTCGCCGTGGCGGGAGCCCAGGGCCCGCAGGGCGGCGACCTGGTCGTCGAGGGTGACCTCGGAGAAGCCCCGGTACATGGCGTGGGTGTGGGCGGGGGAGACGTTCGCGGTGCCCCGGTTGTCGACGGTGACGACGGCGAAGCCCTGGTCGGCCCACCACTGCCGGTACTGCCAGCGGCGCGGCTCCGCGCAGACGTCCTGGGCGCCGGGGCCGCCGTAGCTGTCCATCAGCACGGGCAGGCGCCGGCCGGGGACGTGGTGACGGGGCAGGACGAGGGCGGTGGGGATCCCGAGCTCGGTGACCCGCTCCAGGACCGGCGTGACCCGGTGGGGCAGGGGCGCGGCCAGGTCGCGGGGGGTGAACCGGCGGCCGTCGGCGGTCTGCAGGGTGCGCCGGACGCCGTCCGCGTCGGCGGAGGTCAGCAGCAGGTTCCCGGCCGCCGAGGCGGTCACGGTGTGCACGCCGGGCCCGTCGGCGAGCGGGGTGATCGCTCCGGTGGCCGGGTCCAGCAGGAGCACCTGCTGTTCGGAGGGGTCGCGCAGGGACGCCTCGACGAGCAGCCGGTCGTGGTGGGTCCCGGCCACGGCGCGGATCTGGACGCCGCCGCCGGTGAGCGGCTTGCCGTCGACGGCGAGGCCGCGGGCCGTCCCGTCCGCCACGTCCGCCGAGGTGAGGACGCGTCCGTCGGGCAGGCGGGCCGGGGTGCCCGGGAGGGGGTCCACCCACAAGGGGTGGGTGGTGCGCGAGAGCTCGCGGGTACGGCCGGTGGCGGGGTCGGCGGTGAGCAGGAGGACGTTCTGCTGGAGGCGGTCCTGGACGGTCAGCAGGATCTCCTCCTGTGACTCCCAGCCGGCGTCGGACACGTACGGGTAGGCGTCCGCGTCCCAGTCCAGCCGGACCGGGTCGCCGCCGGCGGGCAGGACCCACAGCTGGACGTCGGCGTTGGGGCCGCCGGCCTCGGGGTAGGCGAAGTCCTCGGCCGGGAGCTCGGGGTGCGCGGGGTCGGCGAACCAGCGGCGCTGGAGGGCGCCTTCGTCCACCCGGGCGGCGAGCAGGGCGAGCCCGTCAGGGGACCACCAGTGGCCCCGGGCCCGGTCGAGCTCCTCGGCGGCGGCGAACTCGGCGACGCCCCAGCGGGCCCCGTCGTCGGGGCTGACCCGGCCTCCGGGGGCGGTGTACAGGGCGTCGCCGGTGACGTAGGCGATGCGCGAGCCGTCGGCGTTGGGGCGCGGGTCGAAGACGGGGCCGGCGGAGGGGACCGGTGCGGGTGCGGTGTCGTCGCAGGTGACCTCGTAGAGCCGCCCGTAGAGGGGGAAGACGGCGCGGCGGCCGTCGCCGGAGAGGGCGTACGTGCCGATCCCGGCGGCCACGAGCCGGGTGCGCTCGCGCAGCCGGCGCTCGGCGACGGGGAGTTCCCCGGGGTCGGGGGAGAGGGTGCGGGGGTCGGCGAGCAGGGTTTCCGTTCCGGTGGCGGTGTCGAGGACCCAGAGGCTGTCGACGGCGTCGGTGGGGCCCGTCGAGCGCAGGAACCAGAGGAGGCGGCCGAAGTCGCCGAAGGAGAAGGCGCGGGGCGAGCCGAGGGTGAACCGGGCCGTGGCGGCGGATTGCCTGAGGAAATCGTCCATAGATCTAGTGTGACATGTGAAATATCACATAGCCTAGGCTATTCGAGTGGTGACCCTTGCCGGGCGGGCGTAGCGTCGACGAGTGGACCCGAACGCATCGCCGCACAGCACCGGGACCGACGGCCCGGCTCCCGGCAACGGCAGGGGGAACGGGCTGGCCCTGTTCATCATCGCCTCCTGCCAGCTCATGGTCGTCCTCGACATCACGATCGTGAACATAGCCCTCCCGCACATCCAGACGGCACTGGATCTGTCCACCGAAAGCCTGTCCTGGGTCGTCAACGCCTACACGCTCACCTTCGGCGGACTCCTCCTGCTCGGCGGCCGCACCGGGGACATCCTCGGGCGGAAACGCGTCTTCATCTCCGGCGTCCTCCTCTTCGGCCTCGCCTCCCTGCTCGGCGGACTCGCGCAGAACTCCGGCCAGTTGATGGCTGCCCGGGCCCTCCAGGGCGTGGGCGGCGCCATCGCCTCCCCGACCGCCCTCGCGCTGATCACCACGACCTTCCGTGAAGGGCCCGCGCGCAACCGGGCCTTCGGCGTCTTCGCCGCCGTCTCCGCCGGAGGCGGCGCCATCGGCCTCCTCGCGGGCGGCCTGCTGGTCGAATGGCTCGACTGGCGCTGGGTGTTCTTCGTCAACGTCCCCGTCGCCCTGCTCATCGCCGTCATGGCGCGCAGGGTCCTGCGCGAGTCCGAGCGCCACCCCGGGCACTTCGACCTCGCCGGCGCCCTGCTGGGCACCTGCGGCATGGTCGCGCTGGTCTACGGGTTCATCCGCGCCTCCCAGGACGGCTGGAGCGACCCCTTGACCCTGGGCTCCTTCGGCGCGGCCGTGGTCCTGCTGACCCTGTTCGTGTTCAACGAGCGGCGCTCCCCGCAGCCGATCACCCCGCTGCACATGTTCGCGGACCGCAACCGGGCCGGCACCTACGGGATCATGCTCTTCCTCGCCTGCGCGATCTTCGGCATGTTCTTCTTCCTGACCCTGTTCGTGCAGAACGTGCTCGGCTTCAGCCCGCTGCGGGCCGGGCTCGCCTTCCTGCCCGTCAGCGTCATGGTCGCGGTGTCGGCCACGTTCACCTCCCGGCTCCTGCCCCGGTTCGGACCCAAACCCTTCATGGTCACGGGCGCCCTGTGCTGCGCGGCCGGCCTGGCCTGGCTGACGCGGATCGACGTCCACTCCACCTACCCGGACGGCATCCTCGGCCCGATCCTCGTCTTCGCCACCGGCATGGGCATGCAGTTCGTCTCGCTGACCCTGATGGCCCTGTCCAACGTGCCCGACCGGGAGTCCGGCGCGGCGTCCGGACTCCTCAACTCCATGCAGCAGGTCGGCGGGTCGCTCGGCCTGTCGATCCTCGTCACCGTCTTCGGCACCGCGAGCCGCAACGAGGCCAAGGACCTGGCCGTGGCGTTCGTGCGCGGCTCCACCCCCGAGCAGAAGGCCTTCTTCGCCCGCACCCACCAGTTCCCCAAGCCCTGGTCGGACCTGGTGCTCACCTCGGGCGTCGGCGCCGCCTTCGTCGCGGCGGCCGCCTTCACCCTGGTCGGGGCGCTGATCGCGGTGTTCGTGATCCAGGTCCGGCCCTCCGACCTGCAACGGCTCCAGGGCAACCACACCCCGGCGGGCGTCGGGGGCGAAAGCGGCGGGTAGGGTCGGCTGGTCATCGAACACCGGGGGGAAACCGATGCTCCGACCCATCCTGCGCGCGACCGCCGCGACGGCCGTGACCGTCGCCCTGGCGGCGCTCACCGTCTCCTGCGACAGCGGCCACCGGCCGCAGGCCGCCGCCGAACTCGCGGCCTCCGCCTCCGACGCCGGCCCGCCCGCGCCCTCCCCGCAGCCGGAGCGGGTACGGGACGCCTTCGCAGGGCTCCAGGCCACCCTGGACGACTCCTGCACCCCGGCGAACTGCGCCTACCTCCTGGGCCGGGTGTACGACGAACTCCACCGCGTGGACCGCGCGATGAAGGCCGACCCCAAGGGCCCCGCCCACTTCCCCGAGCCGATCGCCCTGATCGCCGGCCTCGACCGGGAACTGGGCGCCGACCACGGCTTCGAGAACCTCAAGCGGCACCAGCCCGCGCTGCTCGGCGCCCGGGACGGGATCGGCACCTGGATGCAGGACCACCCCGACGACTACCGCTGAGCGGCCCGGGTCACCCCGCCACGGGGCGGATCCGGCAGCGCATCGGCCCCTCGGCCCGCAGGGTGATCCCGGCGCTCAGCGGGACCTCCGTGTCCACGGCCTCGATCTCGTAGGCGCGCAGGACCATCGCCAGCGCGATCACCGACTCCAGCATCGAGAAGTGCTGGCCGATGCAGGCGCGCGGCCCGCCGCCGAAGGGGAACCAGGCGTAGCGCGGCCGTGCCGCCTCGGCCTCCGGCAGGAAGCGGTCGGGATCGAAGCGGTCCGGGTCGCTCCAGTAGCGGGGGTGGCGGTGCGTCACCCACGGGGCCAGGATCACCGTGGCGTCCGCCGGGACGGTGTGCCCGTCGATCTCGGTGGCGGCCACCGCCTGGCGGCCGATCACCGGTGCGGCCGGATAGAGCCGCATCGCCTCCTTGAGCACCCGCGTCAGGTACGGCAGCCGGTCGAGGTCGGCGGCCCCGGGCGTCCGGTCGCCCAGCACGCGCGTGACCTCCTCACGGGCCAGTGCCTGCACCTCGGGGTGGCGGCCGAGCAGGTGCAGGGCGAAGGCCAGCGAGGTGGCGGTCGTCTCGTGCCCGGCCAGCAGGAAGATCAGCACCTGGTCGCGCAGCTCGGCGGCGTCGAAGGCCGCGTCGTCCGCGCTCTGCGCCCCGGCCAGCAGGGTCAGCAGGTCCTCGGAGCCCTCCCCTCCGGGGGACGGGGACCGGCGCCGCTCGGAGATGATCCGGTCGCAGACCCCGTACAGCTCGTCCATCGCGGCGGCCGCCCGCCGGTTGCCCGGAGTGGGCCAGCCGCGGGGGACGTTGAGGGGGGAGTAGCCGCGGCGCAGGACGTACTCGGTGATGACGGGGAAGCACCGGTGGACGACGTCGACGGTGGCGTCCACGTCGGCGCCAAAGAGGATCCGGGACACCGCGCGCAGCGCCAGGTGCATCATCTCGTCCGAGACGTCGACGATCCCGTCCCGCGACCGCGCCCACGCCGCGAGGGTGCTCCCGGTCTCGTCCGCGACCGCCCCGGCGTAGCCGTCCACCCGCTTGCGGGTGAACAGCGGCTGCACCAGGCGGCGCTGGCGCAGGTAGTCCTCGTCCTGGGCGGTCAGCAGGCCGTTGCCGAAGGAGTCCCGGATCTCCTGGTAGAAGGGGTTGTCCTTGCGGAAGTTGGCGGACTCCGAGGCCAGCACCCGCTGGGCCCCCTCGGCGGAGAAGACGCAGTACATCTCCATGCGCAGCCCGGGCGGGCCGACGTCGACCCGTACCAGGTCGCCCCGGCGCCGCTGCGCCCGCAGATAGGTGCCGAGGGAGTCCGCCTTCAGATCGAGGAACGATCCGAGCAGCGGGTTCCCCTCCAGGACGGGGAACCGCGCCCCCGTCCCGGTCTCCGCGCCCGTCTCCGTACTCGTCCCCGCTGTCATGGCCGCCCCCTCGACTCCGTACCGACGGGGGGATTCTGCCGCCCGGCCGCCCGTCCGGGCGAGCGGTCCCGCGCCATCCGGCCGAATCCCGCCCCCCGGCCGCGGCCCGGGCGGCGTGGCGGTCCTAGATGTCCCGGAAGATCTCGATCTGGGCGCCCACCGAGTTGAGGCGCTCGGCGAGTTCCTCGTAGCCGCGGTTGATGACGTAGACGTTGCGCAGCACGGAGGTGCCCTCCGCCGCCATCATCGCCAGCAGGACGACCACCGCCGGGCGCAGGGCCGGCGGGCACATCATCTCGGCCGCGCGCCAGCGGGTGGGGCCCTCCACCAGGACGCGGTGCGGGTCCAGGAGCTGGAGGCGGCCGCCCAGGCGGTTGAGGTCCGTCAGGTAGATGGCGCGGTTGTCGTACACCCAGTCGTGGATCAGGGTCTGGCCCTGGGCCACCGCCGCGATGGCGGCGAAGAAGGGGACGTTGTCGATGTTCAGCCCGGGGAAGGGCATCGGGTGGATCTTGTCGATGGGGGCTTCGAGCTTGGAGGGGCGGACCGTGAGGTCGACCAGACGGGTGCGGCCGTTGTCGGCGACGTACTCGGCGGAGCGGTCGTGGTCCAGGCCCATCTCCTCCAGGACCGCCAGCTCGATCTCCATGAACTCGATCGGGACCCGGCGGATGGTGAGTTCGGACTCCGTGACCACGGCGGCGGCCAGCAGGCTCATGGCCTCGACCGGGTCCTCCGAGGGGGAGTAGTCCACGTCCGCGTCGATGACCGGCAGGCCGTGCACGGTGAGGGTGGTGGTGCCGATGCCCTCGACCTTGACGCCCAGCGCCTCCAGGAAGAAGCACAGGTCCTGGACCATGTAGTTGGACGAGGCGTTGCGGATGACGGTGACGCCGTCGTGGCGGGCCGCGGCCAGCAGGGCGTTCTCGGTGACCGTGTCCCCGCGCTCGGTCAGGACGATCGGGCAGTCGGGGGCGACGCCCGGTTCGACCTTCGCGTGGTAGATGCCCTCGGTCGCGGTGATGTCCAGGCCGAAGCGGCGCAGGGCGATCATGTGCGGCTCGATGGTGCGGGTGCCGAGGTCGCAGCCGCCGGCGTAGGGCAGGCGGAACTGCTCCATCCGATGGAGCAGCGGGCCCAGGAACATGATGATGCTGCGGGTGCGGACGGCCGCCTCCGCGTCGATGGCGTCCATGTCGAGGACGGCCGGGGGGATCAGCTCCAGGTCCACGCCGTCGTTGATCCAGCGGGTGCGGACGCCGATGGAGTTGAGGACCTCAAGGAGCCGGTAGACCTCCTCGATGCGGGCCACCCGGCGCAGCACGGTACGGCCCTTGTTGAGCAGCGAGGCGCACAGCAGGGCGACGCACGCGTTCTTGCTCGTCTTGACGTCGATCGCGCCGGACAGGCGGCGGCCGCCGACGACGCGCAGGTGCATCGGGCCGGCGTAACCCAGGGAGACGATTTCGCTGTCGAGCGCTTCACCGATCCGGGCGATCATCTCAAGGCTGATGTTCTGGTTGCCGCGCTCGATGCGGTTCACCGCGCTCTGGCTGGTGCCGAGCGCTTCGGCGAGCTGGGTCTGGGTCCAGCCCCGGTGCTGCCGGGCGTCACGGATGAGCTTGCCGATGCGTACGAGGTAGTCGTCTGCCATGGGTGCACGGTATCTCAGATATGAGATGGTGATCGCATCGGGTGGTACGGATGGGTGAGATACGGGCGTTACCGGCGATAACGGGTTTACCGGCCGTCAGGTCCCCCTCTGGGGCGAGGGCGTGGCGCCCCCGCCCCCCAGGGCGTCTCAGGGCCGCGTACAGCCGCAGGCGCGGTGCCGGCCGCCGTGGACGGCCGCGTACGAGGCGGGGCGCGGGCCCGCCGCTCCGCGGGCCAGACCGGCCGCGGCCGCGCGGCCCGCCGCCGAGGCGGCGTCGTGCACCACGCGTCCGCCGACCAGGGTCATCCGTACCTGCGTCCCGCTGATGTCGGCCACCGGGCAGCGCGTCACGTCCCGGTCCAGCAGCACCAGGTCCGCCGCCTTGCCCCGCTCCACCGTGCCGGTCAGTCCGTCCTGGCGCAGCTGCCAGGCCGTGCCCAGGGTGTGCATCCGCAGCGTGGAGGTCCGGCTCAGGGACTCCAGTTCCGGGTGGAGCGCGCCCGCGCCGTACGCCCCCTGGCGGTCGATCGCGGTCCGGAGCTGGTTCCACACCTGGAGCGCGTCCACCGGCCAGTCCGAACCGCCCGTCAGCCGGGCGCCGGCCCGCTCCAGGCTGCGCGCCGGGTACATCCGCCGGTGCCGCTCCGGACCGATGTACGGCAGCAGCGCCTCCATCGTCCAGGTGTCGGCGGTGGCCCACTGGAGCTGCATGCAGGCGGCCACCCCGAGCCGGGCGAACCGCGGCAGGTCGGCCGGGTCCACCAGCTGGAGGTGGGCGACGGTGTTGCGCAGGTCCCGCTTCCCCGTGGCCCGCAGGGCCGCCTCGTACCCGTCCAGTGCGGTGCGGACGGCCCGGTCGCCCAGGCCGTGGGCGTGCATCTGCCAGCCGATGGCGTTGAACGCGGCGGTCAGCCGCCCGTAGTCGGCGGCCGAGGTGTACAGCTCGCCGCGGTTGGCGGTGGGCCGGCCCTGGCCGTCGAGGTACGGATCCAGCAGCGCGGCCGTCTGCGCCGGGTACTCGATGACCCCGTCCAGGAACACCTTCACCGTGCCGAAGCGCAGCCCGGCCACCCCCCGGAACTCCCGCTCCAGCCCCAGCGCGTAGGCCTTCGACGCCGCGGGGTCCTTCGTCTGCTCCACGTCCAGCCGGATCGCCGGCACGATCCGCTGCGGGAGCCGCCCGGCCGCCGAGAGGGCCTGGTAGAGCTCCAGTTCGTGCCGTCCGACCAGGGCGTCCATCATCGTCGTCACCCCGGAGGCCGCGGCCTGGGCCAGCACTTTGGCGCAGGCCTCGACCAGCTCGGCCCGGGTGGGCTCGGGCACGTGCCGCTTCACCAGCTCCTGGGCGTCGTCCTTCAGCACGCCCGTCGGCTGCCCGTCCGCGCCCTTGACGATCCGGCCGCCCGCGGGGTCGGGGGTGGTGGCCGTGATGCCCGCGATGTCCAGGGCCCGCTGGTTCGCCCACAGGTTGTGGCCGTCACCGCCGACCAGCGCCACCGGCCGGCGGGTGGGCAGCGCGTCCAGCAGCGCGTGGTGCGGCAGGGTTCCGGAGGGCAGCAGTCCGACCGGGTTCCAGTCCTCCACCACCAGCCAGGTGTCGGGCTCCGCCCCGGCTCCGCCGGTGTCGGCGAGGAAGCCCGTGAGGATCTCCGTCAGCTCGGCGGCCGTCGTCTCCGCGCCCTCCAGCGAGGGCCGCAGCGACCGGTCGCCCGCGCCCAGCGGGTGCACGTGCCCGTCGTGGATCCCGCTCATCAGGGTGGCACCGCGCCCGTCGACCACCTCGGTGTCCCGGCCGGCCAGCCGGCGCACCTCCGCGTCGCCGCCGACGGCCAGGATCCGCCCGTCGCGGCCGACCGCCACGGCCGTGGCCGGCGCGCCGCCCGGGGTGCCCGTGAACACCCGCGCGCCGTGCACCACCAGCGCCGCGGAACCGCGCGCCGGGGCCGCCGAGGCGCTGCCGGCACCGGCGCCCAGCAGACCCGCCGCTCCGGCGGCCCCCGCCGCCGCGAGGAGCCCGCGCCGGGAAACAGAAGACGTCATGACCACTCCAAACCGTTGGCTGTGGCCAGGAGACTGGGTGATTAACCCCTTAACCAGAAGCCGCCCGCCGCGACGGATTCCGCACGCCGGACCGTAGGCCGCCGACCGTGGAATCCGTACGATGACCCGCGTGCCGCCCGGACCGACCCTCGCCGACATCGCCCGCGCCGCGGAGGTGTCCACCGCCACGGTCTCCCACGCCCTGAACGGCACCGGACGGCTCGCCGAGGGGACCCGCCGCCGGGTCCGCGAGATCGCGACCGGCCTGGGGTACGGCGCTCCGCGCACCCCCCGCACCCGCACCCTCGGCCTGGCCGTGACCACCTTCGCCGGTGCCCCGTGGAACTTCGTGGCCGTCGCCTACTTCTCCCGCTGGCTGACCGCCGCCACCTCCGCGGCCCACGCCCGCGGCTACGCCCTGACCACCCTGCCCGCCGACCGGGGCGCCGGCACCCCCTGGCACCACCTCGCGGTGGACGGGATGCTGCTGCTCGACAGCCCCGACGACGACCCGGTGCTGCGCGCCCTGCGGGCCCGGGGCATCCCGCTGGTCTTCGACGGCCGGCCCGCCGATCCCCGACCGGGCGACGTCTGGGTGGACAACGACCACACCGCCACCACCCACGAGGTCCTCGACCACCTCGCAGCCGCCGGCGCCCGCCGCATCGCGCTGCACACCGGCTTCGGCGACGAGCACTACACCCGGGCCGTCACCGAGGCGTACGGCCGCTGGTGCGCGCGCCGCGGCCGGACCCCGCTGCCGGTCCGCTTCGACCCCCGCGACGGACCCGGCCACGCCTTCGACCCCCTCTTCGCCGAGGGCGCGGCCGACGCCGTGTACTCCCTGTACGACCCGGGCGGCCGCCAGGCCCTGGCCGCCGCGGCCCGGCACGGCCTGTCGGTGCCGCAGGACCTGCTGCTGGTCTGCGCGAGCGAGGATCCGGCGTACGCGGACTGCCGGCCCCCCGTCACCACGGTGACCCTCCACCCGGAGGCACTCGCCGAGTCGGCGGTGGCGGCCCTGGTCGCCCTGCTGGAGCCGGGCGCGCCCGCCGCTCCCGGCGGGCTCACCGTCCCCGCGACCCTGCTCCACCGGACCTCGTCCCTGCGTTGAGCGCGGGGTGACGAGATGTGCGGCAGCAGTGGACGGCGAGTGCGGGACGGCGCGACGTGCCGAGACGGACGCGGAGGCGTGCTGACCCGAGGCGCGGCCATG
The DNA here is from genome assembly GCF_044129415.1 of Streptomyces racemochromogenes. Lineage (GTDB taxonomy): Bacteria > Actinomycetota > Actinomycetes > Streptomycetales > Streptomycetaceae > Streptomyces > Streptomyces racemochromogenes_A. The sequence goes on along the minus strand of NZ_JBBDHD010000004.1, from coordinate 100,845 downwards.
TACTAGAGTTATCTCGACATCGAGATATCTGCCGAAGGCGTACCGCAGCCGCCCCCGCCGGTAAGGGCTACCTAACTTAGCCTTACCTTAGCGGATTGGCCACAGGGCGTGGCGGCAGGATGCGGTAATACGCGCGAAATCATGCATGAAGGAGACTGTCGTGTCGGCGAACAGCTTCGACGCCCGCAGCACGCTGCAGGTGGGCGACGAGTCGTACGAGATCTTCCGGCTGGACAAGGTCGAGGGCGCCGCCCGCCTTCCCTACAGCCTGAAGGTCCTGCTGGAGAACCTGCTCCGCACGGAGGACGGCGCGAACATCACCGCCGACCACATCCGGGCGCTCGGCGGCTGGGACTCCCAGGCGCAGCCCAGCCAGGAGATCCAGTTCACGCCGGCCCGCGTGATCATGCAGGACTTCACCGGCGTCCCCTGCGTCGTGGACCTCGCCACCATGCGTGAGGCCGTGAAGGAGCTCGGCGGCGACCCGTCCAAGGTCAACCCCCTCTCCCCGGCCGAGCTGGTCATCGACCACTCGGTCATCGCCGACAAGTTCGGCACCAAGGACGCGTTCGCCCAGAACGTGGAGCTGGAGTACGGCCGCAACAAGGAGCGCTACCAGTTCCTGCGCTGGGGCCAGACCGCCTTCGACGACTTCAAGGTCGTCCCCCCGGGCACCGGCATCGTCCACCAGGTCAACATCGAGCACCTGGCCCGCACGGTCATGGTCCGGGGCGGACAGGCCTACCCGGACACCCTGGTCGGCACCGACTCGCACACCACCATGGTCAACGGCCTCGGCGTGCTCGGCTGGGGCGTCGGCGGCATCGAGGCCGAGGCCGCGATGCTCGGCCAGCCGGTCTCCATGCTGATCCCGCGCGTCGTCGGCTTCAAGCTGACCGGCGAGCTGCCGACCGGCACCACCGCCACCGACCTGGTGCTCACGATCACCGAGATGCTGCGCAAGCACGGCGTCGTCGGCAAGTTCGTCGAGTTCTACGGTGAGGGCGTCGCCGCCACCTCCCTCGCGAACCGCGCCACCATCGGCAACATGTCGCCGGAGTTCGGCTCGACCGCCGCGATCTTCCCGATCGACGACGAGACGCTGAAGTACCTGCGCCTGACGGGCCGCGACGCCCAGCAGGTCGCGCTGGTCGAGGCGTACGCCAAGGAGCAGGGCCTCTGGCTGGACCCGAAGGCCGAGCCCGACTTCTCCGAGAAGCTGGAGCTGGACCTCTCCACGGTCGTCCCCTCCATCGCCGGCCCGAAGCGCCCGCAGGACCGCATCGTCCTGGCCAACGCCGCGCAGCAGTTCGCCCAGGACGTCCGCAACTACGTGGACGACGCCGACGAGGCGGGCAAGGAGTCCTTCCCGGCCTCCGACGCCCCGGCCTCCGCCAACGGCGTGCCGACCCGCCCGACCCAGGTCACCCTGGCCGACGGCACCTCCTTCGAGATCGACCACGGCGCCGTCACCGTCGCCGCGATCACCTCCTGCACCAACACCTCGAACCCCTACGTCATGGTCGCCGCGGCGCTCGTGGCCAAGAAGGCGGTCGAGAAGGGCCTGACCCGCAAGCCGTGGGTCAAGACCACCCTGGCCCCGGGCTCGAAGGTCGTCACCGACTACTTCGACAAGGCCGGCCTGACCCCGTACCTCGACAAGATGGGCTTCAACCTCGTCGGGTACGGCTGCACCACCTGCATCGGCAACTCCGGTCCGCTGGACGAGGAGATCTCGAAGGCGATCAACGAGCACGACCTCGCGGTCACCTCGGTCCTCTCGGGCAACCGCAACTTCGAGGGCCGCATCAACCCCGACGTCAAGATGAACTACCTGGCGTCCCCGCCGCTGGTCGTCGCGTACGCCATCGCGGGCTCCATGAAGGTGGACATCACCACCGAGGCCATCGGCACCGACACCGAGGGCAACCCGGTCTTCCTCAAGGACATCTGGCCCTCCGAGGCCGAGGTCAACGACGTCGTGGCCAACGCCATCGGCGAGGACATGTTCTCGAAGTCCTACGAGGACGTCTTCGCGGGCGACGCCCAGTGGCAGGCGCTGCCGATCCCGACCGGCAACACCTTCGAGTGGGACGCCGAGTCCACCTACGTCCGCAAGCCCCCCTACTTCGAGGGCATGACGATGGAGACCACCCCGGTCTCCGACATCGCCGGCGCCCGCGTGCTGGCGAAGCTGGGCGACTCGGTCACCACCGACCACATCTCCCCGGCGGGCGCGATCAAGGCCGACACCCCGGCCGGCAAGTACCTCACGGAGCACGGCGTCGAGCGCCGCGACTTCAACAGCTACGGCTCGCGCCGCGGCAACCACGAGGTCATGATCCGCGGTACCTTCGCCAACATCCGCCTGCGCAACCAGATCGCGCCGGGCACCGAGGGCGGCTTCACCCGCGACTTCACCGTCGAGGGCGCGCCGGTCTCCTTCATCTACGACGCCTCCCAGAACTACCAGGCCGCCGGCATCCCGCTGGTCATCCTGGCGGGCAAGGAGTACGGCTCGGGCTCGTCCCGCGACTGGGCCGCCAAGGGCACCGCGCTGCTCGGCGTCAAGGCCGTCATCGCCGAGTCCTACGAGCGCATCCACCGCTCCAACCTGATCGGCATGGGCGTCCTCCCGCTCCAGTTCCCCGAGGGTGCCACCGCGGCCTCCCTGGGCCTCACCGGCGAGGAGACCTTCTCCTTCACCGGTGTGGAGGAGCTGAACAACGGCACCACCCCGCGCACGGTGAAGGTCACCACCGACACCGGTGTCTCCTTCGACGCGGTCGTGCGCATCGACACGCCGGGTGAGGCGGACTACTACCGCAACGGCGGCATCATGCAGTACGTCCTCCGCAACCTCATCCGCGGCTAAGGGCGCGCCAGGCGGAGCGATCCGCCGGTTGTCGGCACCATAGGGCCGTACCCCCGACAAGGGGGTGCGGCCCTTCCGCTTTTCGGGGCGGCGGAATCAGATGACGGACAGGTCTCAACTCGGAAAAGCCGGGAACGATCCTTGTGCACGATCTTGCTGAGCCAAGCGGAAGTGGACTATACCTGTGCCCCAATCCTGACGAAGGCGAGGACTTGAGCATGGGATCCACCGGTGAGGGCCTCGGCCGCCGCGATCTGATCAAGCGCTCCGCAGCGCTCGGACTGATCGCCGTGCCGACGATGAGCTTCCTGTCCGCCTGTGCCTCGGGCGGTGGCGACACCTCCGCGAACGGCCCGGACAAGGGGCTCGTGTCCAAGGAGAACCCCTTCGGCCTCGCCAAGGGCGGCAAACTCGACGTGGTCATCTTCAAGGGCGGCTTCGGCGACGACTACGCCAAGGCCTGGGAGGCGGCGTTCGACAAGAAGTGGGGTACCACCAGCTCCCACCTGGGCACCCAGGAGATCGCGGCCAAGCTCCAGCCGCGCTTCAACGGCGGCAACCCGCCGGACGTCCTCAACGACTCCGGCGCCCAGATGATCAAGATCGACGTCCTCGCCAAGGGCAACCAGCTCGCCGACCTGACCCCTCTCCTCGACGCCCCCTCGCTCGACGACCCGAACAAGAAGATCCGCGACACCCTGATCGCCGGAACGGTCCAACAGGGCTCCCAGGGAGGCAAGTTCGTCGCCCTCAACTACGTCTACACCGTCTTCGGCCTCTGGTACTCCGGCAAGCTCTTCAAGGAGAAGGGCTGGACCGAGCCCAAGACCTGGGACGAGTTCCTGGCGATCTGCGCCAAGGCCAAGGAGGCCGGCATCGGCGGCCTGGCCCACCAGGGGAAGTACCCCTACTACATCAATGTCGTGATCATGGACTTGATCGCCAAGAAGGGCGGTCTGGAGGCCATGAAGGCCATCGACAACCTCGCCCCCAACGCCTTCGAGGGCAACCCGGACGCCCTGGCCGCCGTGGAGGCCGTCTACGAGGTGGTCGAGAAGGGCTACCTGATGCCCGGCACCAACGGCCTCACCCATACGGAGTCACAGACCGCCTGGAACCAGTACAAGGCCGCCTTCATCCCCTCCGGATCCTGGCTGGAGAACGAGCAGCTCAAGCAGACCCCGGACGACTTCGACATGAAGTTCCTGCCCGTGCCGCTGCTCGCCGGCAGCAAGCTCCCCTTCACCGCCATCCGGGCGGGCGCCAACGAGGCCTTCGTCGTCCCGGAGAAGGCCGCCAACAAGGCCGGCGGCCTGGAGTTCCTGCGCACCATGCTGTCCCGCGAATGGTCGACCGTCTTCGCCCAGCAGGCCAACTCCCTCACCGTCGTCAAGGACGGCGTGGACCCGGGCGTCAAGCTCCGCCCCGGCACCCAGTCGGCCGTGGCCGCCGTCAAGGCCGCCGGAGCCGACACCTTCAACTACCTGTACCCCGACTGGTACAGCGAAATGGACACCGAGATCCAGAACGCGTCCAATGAGCTGATGGCCCAGCGCATCCAGCCGAAGGAGTGGATCAAGCGGGCCCAGGCCGCGGTGGACAAGGCCGCCAAGGACCCCAGCGCCAAGAACAACCACCGCAGCTGACCCCACGTCCAACCGGCGGCGTCACCAGGGACGGACACCATGAGCCAAGTAGCCCGGAGCAGGGGACGGGCCGGCTTCATCGCCGGCTTCCTCGTCCTGCCGCTCGCGCTGTACCTGACCTTCGTCATCTGGCCGTACGTGCAGACGTTCGGCTACTCCTTCACCAACTGGTCCGGCCAGTCCCCGACGTTCGACTTCGTCGGCCTGGAGAACTACTCGGCCCTGATGCGGGACGAGGTCTTCCGCGGCGCCCTGTGGCACAACCTGCTGCTCCTGGTGTTCGTCCCCGCCGTCACCATCCTGCTCGCCCTCTTCTTCGCCTTCATGGTGAACGCGGGAGGGCGCAGCGGGGCCGGCGGGGTGCGGGGCGTCCGCGGGTCGGCCTTCTACAAGATCGTCTACTTCTTCCCGCAGGTCCTCTCCCTCGCCATCCTCGCCGTCCTCTTCGGAGCGGTGTACCGCAGCGACACGGGCGGTCTGCTGAACGCGTTCCTCGCCAAGCTGGGCCTGGTGGACCCGGCCCACCCCGTCGAGTGGCTCAACCGGCCGAACCTGGTCCTGTGGTGCCTGCTGCTCGTGGTGGTGTGGCACGGGGTCGGCTTCTACCTGGTCCTCTTCTCGGCCGCCATGCAGTCCGTGCCCAAGGACATCTACGAGGCCGCCCTGCTCGACGGGGCGGGCCGCGCCCAGACCTTCCTGAGGGTCACGCTGCCCCTGCTGTGGGACTCGGTGCAGACCTCGGCGGTCTACCTGGGCATCGCCGCCATGGACATGTTCGTCCTGGTGTCCACCATGACCTCCGGCCAGTTCGGCGGCGGACCGGACCACCACAGCGAGGTCATGGCGACCGTGCTGATGCGCAACTTCCTCTACTTCGGCAAGAGCGGCTACGCGTGCGCCATGGGCGTCGTCATGCTGGTCCTGACCATGATCCTCTCCGTCGTCACGCTGCGCGCCACCCGCCGCGAGCGCATCGAGTTCTGAGCGGGAGACCCGATGACCACAGTGATCAAGGCACCCGGGGAGTCCGCGGCCGAGCGGTCCCGGCAGGGCGGCCGCCCGGCCGGCGGCGGCCGGAACCGCTCCGACGGCATGGTGCTGAACGTCTTCTCCCACGGCTTCCTCGCCGTCTGGGCGGTACTGATCGTCCTGCCCCTGGTGTGGCTGGCCCTCGGCTCCTTCAAGACCGACTCCCAGATCGGCGCCTCCGCCCTCAGCTGGCCGTCCCACTGGCACTTCGACGCCTTCGGCCGGGCCTGGGACAAGGGCATCGGCGGCTACTTCGGCCACACCCTCGTGGTGCTGGCCTTCTCGGTCCCGCTGACCATGCTGCTCGGCTCGATGGCCGCGTACGTCCTGGCCCGCTACCCCTTCCCGGGGAACCGGATCATCTACTACTTCTTCGTCAGCGGGGCCATGTTCCCCGTCTTCCTGGCGCTCGTACCCCTGTTCTTCATGGTCAAGCGCCTGGACATGCTGAACACGTACCAGGGCCTGATCCTGGTGTACGTCGCCTACTCGATGCCCTTCACCGTCTTCTTCATGCACTCCTTCTTCCGCACCCTGCCCACGGCGGTGCACGAGGCCGCGGTGATCGACGGGGCCTCCGACACCCGGATCTTCTTCCGGGTGATGCTGCCCATGGCCAAGCCGGGCCTGATCAGCGTGGGGATATTCAATGTCCTGGGCCAGTGGAACCAGTACATCCTGCCCTCGGTGCTGATGCAGCCCCAGAGCGGATCCGACCCCGAGCGCTACATGCTCACCCAGGGCCTGATCCAGCTCCAGTACCAGATGGGCTACGAGACGGACCTGCCGGTGCTCTTCGCCGGCGTGACCATCGCGATGATCCCGATGCTGGTGGTCTACCTCTCCTTCCAGCGCCAGATCCAGGCGGGCCTGACCTCGGCCACCCTGAAGTGACGCCTCAGCCGAAGACGCTCAGCGAGCCGCCGCCGGTCTCCGTGTCGCCGCCGAGGCTGCCCGGGCCGGTCGCCGGGTTGGGGCCCCCGCCGGCAGGGACGCCCGGGGGTCCGCAGGGGGCGGCGAAGCACTGCATCTGGTGATTGCCGTGCTTCCACCACTGGCCGGGGGCCCACCACGGCTTCTGCCGCTGCTGCGGCGCGGCCGGATCCTCGGTGAGCACGCCGCCGCGCTCGGAGTCGTCGGGCTCCGAGCCGTCGGGCAGGGCGCCACCGCGGCGTACTGCGGAGCTGCCGTTGCCGGTGTTGCCGCTGCCGTCCGTCGCGACCGTCGGAGCGGTCGCGGGTGACCCGGCGAACGCGGTCGCCGGGAACAGGACCGCCCCCGCGGCCGCCGCGGTCGAGGCGGCCAGCACGGCGAGACGGGTCGTCTTCGTGGTGCGGGGCATGAGGCCCTCCTGGGGGTCGGGGGAAGCGGGAACCACCCCTCCAGTGAGCCGCAGCCGCGGGCCCGGGGTCACGTCCCGGGAGCCCGTGGCTTGACAGCCCGCTACAGCCAGGTGCCGAAGCGCTTGATGTAGCGGGCCTTCACCAGCTGCGTCAGTGCGCAGTAGCTCAGGAGCACCACGGCCAGCCAGGGGAAGTAGTCCGCCGGGAGGGCGGTGAAGCCGAGGGCGGGGGCCAGCGGTGAGAACGGCAGCCAGAGCCCGGTCAGCACGGCCAGGACGGTCATCGCCATCACCGGCCAGGAGGCGCGGGACTGGAGGAAGGGGATCTTGCGGGTCCGGATCATGTGGACGACCAGGGTCTGGGAGAGCAGGCCCTCGACGAACCAGCCGGTCTGGAAGAGCGAGGCCTCGCCCACCGTGTCGGCGCCGAACACGTTCCACATGACCACGAACATGGTGATGTCGAAGAGGGAGCTGATGGGGCCGATCGTCACCATGAAACGGAAGATGCCCCCGGCGTCCCAGTTCCGGGGCCTGCGCAGGTACTCCTCGTCCATCCGGTCCCAGGGCGTGGCCAGCTGGGAGATGTCGTAGACCAGGTTCTGCACCAGCAGCATGATCGCGAGCATCGGCTGGAAGGGGATGAAGGCGCTCGCCACCAGGACCGAGAAGACGTTGCCGAAGTTGGACGAGGCCGTCATCTTGATGTACTTGATCGTGTTGCCGAAGGTGGTGCGCCCCTGGACCACGCCCTGCTCCAGCACCGTCAGGTCCTTCTCCAGCAGGATGATGTCCGCCGACTCCTTGGCGATGTCGACGGCCGTGTCGACGGAGATGCCGACGTCGGCGTCCCTCAGCGCGGCCGCGTCGTTGATGCCGTCCCCGAGGAAGCCGACCGTACGGCCGTCCGCCCGCAGGGCCCGCACGATGCGGGCCTTCTGCACCGGGTTGGCCTTGGCGAAGACCGTCGTACGGGCGGCCAGCGCGCGCAGTCCGGGGTCGTCGAGGGAGTCCACCTCGGAGCCGGTGACCACGCGGCCCACCTCGATGCCGACGTCGGCGCAGACCCGGGCCGCGACCAGCTCGTTGTCCCCGGTGACCACCTTCACCGCGATGCCCTTGTCGGCCAGCCCCCGCAGGGCCCGGGCGGCGGAGGCCTTCGGCGGGTCGAGGAAGGCGAGGAAGCCGACCAGGGTCAGCCCGTCCTCGTCCGCGACGGTGTAGGTGCCGCGCGGCGCGGTGATCCGGCGGGTGGCCACGGCCAGGACCCGCAGACCCCTGCGGTTGCCGTCCTCGGCGACGGCGGTGACGCGGCGGCGCAGCCCCTCGGTGAGCTCGACGGTCTCCCCCCGGTCCCTCATGTGGGTGCAGAGGTCCAGGACCTCCTCCACCGCGCCCTTGGTGATCATCACGTGCTCGGCGCGGCCGGGGCCGACGGCCAACGCGTTGCGGTTCAGGACCACGGACATCCGCCGTCGGGCGAAGTCGAAGGGGATCTCGTCGACCATCGTGAACCGTGCGTCGACGACAACCTCCTCGGCCTCGTTCACCCGGTCGATGACCGCCTGGTCCAGCAGGTTGCGCAGGCCCGTCTGGAAGTGCGCGTTGAGGTAGCCGTACTCCAGGACCTCGCCGTCCTCGTCGCCGTGCACGTCGAGGTAGCGGTCCAGGACGATCCGGTCCTCGGTGAGGGTGCCGGTCTTGTCCGTGCAGAGCACGTCCATGGCGCCCAGGTTCTGGATGGCGTCCAGCCGCTTGACGACCACCTTGCGCTTCGCCATGGCCACCGCGCCGCGCGCCAGGTTGGCGGAGACGACCATCGGCAGCATCTCGGGGGTCAGGCCCACCGCGACGGCGACACCGAACAGGAAGGCCTCGTTCCAGTCGCCCTTGGTCAGGCCGTTGACCATGAAGACCACCGGGACCATCACCAGCATGAACCGGATCAGCAGGAAGCTGACCTTGCGCACGCCGGTGTCGAAGTTGGTCTGCGGGCTCTCTCCGACCAGGGTGCCCGCCATGGAGCCGAACCAGGTTTCGGAGCCCGTCGCCACGACCACCCCGGTGGCGGTGCCGGAGGTGACCGACGTCCCCATCAGGCAGAGGTTGTCGGCCTCGACCGGGTCGGTCGTCGTGTGCCGGCCGAGGTCTTCCGCGCTGGGGGTCCCCGCGGCGGAGCGAGGGGGAGCGTCGGCCTTGGCCACGGGCAACGACTCGCCGGACAGGGCCGCCTGGCTGACCATCAGGTCCTTGGCGGTGAGCAGCCGCAGGTCGGCGGGGATCAGGTCGCCGGCGGCCAGCAGGACCAGGTCGCCGGGGACCACCCGGTCCATGGGCACTTCGATCGTGGTCGGCACCGAGCCGCTGCCCGCCCTGCGCCGCACCGCGCAGGTGGTGGTGACGAGCTTCCTCAGCGCGTCGGCGGCGCGCCCGGAGCGGTACTCCTGCCAGAACCGCAGCAGTCCGCTGACCGCCACCATCACGGAGAGGATGAGGACGCCCGGGTCCTCCGGGTCCTGCCAGAACATGACGGCGGCCAGGAAGGCCAGCACGCCGATGAAGGGGTTCCAGAACGCCTTCGCGAGCTGCGCCGTCCAGTGCGGGGCGCGCTCCTGGGCGACGGCATTGGGGCCGTGCAGGCCCAGGCGGCGCACGGCCTCGCCGTGCGTGAGGCCGTCGTGGGAGGTGTCGGTCTCCTGGAGGACCCGGACGGCCGGGCAGGCGCTGACCTCCGCGAGGCGCTCGGCGACCCGACGGGTGGCCGACTCCAGCTCGGCGGCCCTGCGCTCGCGGCGGGTCCGGCCCGGCGGTGCGAGCTTCGCGGGGGTACGAGGGGTGAGCATGGTCATGACGAATACCTCCCTCCACCGCGTCCGGGCAGCGCGCAGCCGCGCGGTCACGTGGAGTGGTCATGGTGCGGCGCGGGGCGGCGGCGGCCGCCACGGGGTGCGCCGTGGACATGGATGACGTATGCCTGACAGGAGAGCCAGGACATGCGGAAAGAGGAAAGACGGGGAAAGTCGCGTTCCGGAACGGAACGCTCAGCCGACGAGAGCGCGGCGAAGACTTCGGTCGGGACTCATCCCGAACACCTCCTCGCGTCGCGCCGTCGATACGTGGCGCCAGGTCCGGCCCGGAGGCCGCAGAGGACGGGCGCCTCGGCGACCGTAACACGATCTCGGAGGGCGGTGTTCATCCCTTTGGCCAGTCGTGTCCGTTTCGGCATGTGTCCGGCCCTTGACGCCGACGGGGCCAAACGCTCGACTTAAGGTTCACAAGTTGGAGAGACGCCGGGGTCTCGGAGCACGCAGCCGCGACGACCGGCCGGGGGGCGACGGATGGCCGTCGCTTAAGGGCAGGAGTGGATGAGTCGTGCAGACTCCCGGATCGCAGTCCTCGCTGCATCGCGCGAACCTCGAACGCGTCGTGCGGGCGGTGCGCCTCGCGGGTTCGCTGACCCAGGCGGAGATCGCCCGTACCACCGGACTGTCGGCGGCCACGGTCTCCAACATCGTCCGTGAGCTCAAGGAGGGCGGGACCGTCGAGGTCACCGACACCTCGGCGGGCGGCCGGCGGGCGCGCAGCGTCTCGCTCAGCGGGGACGCGGGCATCGTGATCGGCGTGGACTTCGGCCACACCCACCTGCGGGTGGCGGTCGGCAACCTCGCGCACCAGGTGCTGGCCGAGGAGTCCGAGCCGCTGGACGTGGACGCCTCCTGGGTGGACGGCTTCGACCGGGCGGAAGCGCTGGTCGGACGGCTGGTCCAGCAGGTCGGCGTGGCCCGCGACAAGGTCATCGGCGTCGGGCTCGGCGTCCCCGGCCCCATCGACGTGGAGTCCGGAACGCTCGGCTCCACCGCGATCCTGCCGGGCTGGGCCGGCATCAACCCGCGCCGGGAGCTGTCGCAGCGCCTGGGCGTGCCCGTCTACGTGGACAACGACGCCAACCTCGGCGCGCTGGGCGAGCTGGTGTGGGGGAGCGGGCGCGGGGTCCGGGACCTGGCGTACATCAAGGTCGCCAGCGGTGTGGGGGCCGGCCTGGTGATCAACGGCCAGATCTACCGGGGTCCCGGCGGCACCGCCGGGGAGATCGGGCACATCACCCTGGACGAGTCGGGGCCGGTCTGCCGCTGCGGCAACCGCGGGTGCCTGGAGACCTTCGCCGCCGCCCGCTACGTGCTGCCCCTGCTCCAGGGGAGCCACGGGCCGGAGCTGACGATGGAGAAGGTGGTCGAGCTGGCCCGGGAGGGGGACCCGGGCTGCCGGCGGGTCATCTCCGACGTGGGCCGGCACGTCGGCAGCGGCGTGGCCAGCCTCTGCAACCTCCTGAACCCCTCCCGGATCGTGCTCGGCGGATCGCTGGCGGAGGCCGGTGAGCTGGTCCTGGCGCCGATCCGGGAATCCGTGGGGCGGTACGCGATCCCCAGCGCGGCCCGGCAGCTGTCCGTGCTGACGGGGACGCTGGGCGGCCGTGCGGAGGTACTGGGCGCGCTCGCCCTCGTACTCAGCGAGATGGGCGATTCGACGCTTTTGGCGGAAAATGGGATTGGAGTGCGGGCTCCCGCCGCCGTGTCTTCATTTAGATAACGGATGACTCCGTTGTCATCTCGTTAAGGATTCACTCCTTGACGGCAAACTCGCGGCCGGGGTTGACTCACATCCACCTCGGCCGCAGCGTTGCGGCCTCGTCAGGGAGGTTCACTTCATGAACACGCGTATGCGTAGAGCCGCCGTTGCCGTAGCCGCCGGCGCCATGGCCGTTTCGCTGGCCGCCTGTGGCAGCGCCAAGGAAGCGGGGGGCGAGAAGAAGCCCTCGGGTTCCGCCGCCGCCGGTGACGCGATCAAGGTCGGTCTGCTCCTGCCGGAGAACCAGACCGCGCGCTACGAGAAGTTCGACAAGCCGCTGATCGAGAAGAAGATCTCCGATCTCACGGGCGGCAAGGCCCAGGTGGTCTACGCGAACGCCAAGCAGGACGCGACCACGCAGAACTCCCAGGTCGACACGATGATCACCAACAAGGTGAACGTCCTCATCATCGACGCGGTCGACGCCAAGGCCATCGCGGGCTCGGTCAAGAAGGCCAAGGACGCCGGCATCCCGGTCGTCGCCTACGACCGCCTGGCGGAGGGCCCGATCGACGGCTACACCTCCTTCGACAACGAAGAGGTCGGCAAGGTCCAGGGCAAGGCCCTGCTGGAGGCCCTCGGCGACAAGGCCAAGGACGGCCAGATCGTCATGATGAACGGCTCCGTCACCGACCCGAACGCCGCGCTGTTCAAGAAGGGCGCCCACTCCGTCCTCGACGGCAAGGTGACCATCGGCAAGGAGTACGACACCAAGGAGTGGAAGCCGGAGAACGCCAACACCAACATGGCGGGCGCCCTCTCCGCGCTCGGCAAGGACAAGGTGATCGGCGTCTACTCCGCCAACGACGGCATGGCCGGCGGCATCATCACCGCCCTCAAGGCGGCCGGCCTGAACCCCCTGCCCCCGGTCACCGGCCAGGACGCGGAACTCGCCGGTGTCCAGCGCATCGTCGCCGGCGAGCAGTTCATGAGCGTCTACAAGCCGTACGCGCCCGAGGCAGCGGCCGCCGCCGAGATGGCCGTCGCCCTCGCCCAGGGCAAGAAGGCCGACGACATCATCAACAACAAGGTCGACAGCCCCACCACCAAGGGCGTCCCCTCGGTGCTGATCCCGGTCGTCTCGCTGACCAAGAGCAACATCAAGGACACCGTCGTCAAGGACGGCGTCTACACGGTCGACGAGATCTGCACCGACAAGTACGCGGCCGCCTGCGCCACCCTCGGCCTCAAGTAAGGCCCCGCGCCGCTTCCCGCAGAGGGAGCAGCGGCTCCCCCGCCCTGCCCGGCGCCCCGCCCCTCATTGCCCCCGCCTTCCGCGGGGCGCCGGGCAGAAACGTTTCATTACTCGTTCGACTTATCCCCATCCGCCCCGCTCCTGCTCTTTTGCACGACATCCCCGCCGGTCAGGCGGCGAAGGAGATGGTTCATGTGTCCGCTGCGCCCGTGCTGGCGTTGCGAGGGGTCTCGAAGCGGTTCGGCGCCGTCCAGGCCCTGACCGACGTAGAACTCGAAATCCACTCCGGTGAGGTGGTCGCCCTGGTCGGCGACAACGGCGCCGGCAAGTCCACGCTGGTCAAGACCATCGCCGGCGTGCACCCCATCGATGACGGGGTCATCGAGTGGGAGGGCCGCCCGGTCTCCATCGGCAAGCCCCACGACGCCCAGAACCTCGGCATCGCGACCGTCTACCAGGACCTCGCGCTGTGCGACAACATCGACGTCGTCGGCAACCTCTTCCTGGGCCGCGAGCTCAAGCGCTACGGCGTGCTCGACGAGGTGGAGATGGAGCGCCGCGCCCGCGAGCTCCTCACCACCCTGTCCATCCGGATCCCCAGCGTCAGGATCCCCATCGCCTCCCTCTCGGGCGGCCAGCGCCAGACGGTGGCGATCGCGCGCTCGATGCTGGGCGAGCCCAAGCTCGTCATCCTCGACGAGCCCACCGCCGCCCTCGGCGTCGAGCAGACCGCCCAGGTCCTCGACCTGGTCGAACGCCTGCGCGAGCGCGGCCACGCCGTCATCCTCATCAGCCACAACATGGCCGACGTGAAGGCCGTCGCCGACAAGGTGGCGGTGCTGCGACTGGGCCGCAACAACGGCGTCTTCAACGTCGCCGACACCTCGCAGGAAGAGATCATCTCCGCCATCACCGGGGCCACGGACAACGCCGTGACCCGCCGGGCGGCCCGCACCGGGGAGGCCCGCAAGTGAGCACCGAACACCACACCCACGCGGAAGAGGTGTCCCGGCTGGCCAACCCCGCCGCGCCGGCGGACGCCATCCCGGTGGTGGACCCGCGCCTCCTGGTGCGCGAGCAGGGCCTGTCCGGCTACCTGAGCGAGTTCGGCCGCAAGATGAAGGCGGGCGACCTGGGCTCGATCCCGGTCGTCGTCGGCCTCATCGTCATCTGGGCCATCTTCCAGAGCCTGAACTCGAACTTCCTGTCCCCGGAGAACCTCTCCAACATCGCGATCACGATGGTCGCCACCGGCATGATCGCCGTCGGCATCATCTTCGTGCTGCTGCTCGGCGAGATCGACCTCTCGGTCGGCTCGGTCAGCGGTGTCTCGGGCGCGATCGTCGCCGTCCTCGCCGTGACCCACGGCGTCAACGAATGGCTCGCGATCCTCGCCGCCGTCGCCGGCGGCGCCCTGATCGGCGCGATCCACGGCTTCTTCTTCGCCAGGATCGGCGCCCCCGCGTTCGCCGTCACCCTCTCGGGCCTGCTGTTCTGGTCCGGCGCCATGCTCCAGATCCTCGGCAGCAACGGCACCATCAACCTCGACCCCGACGGCGTGGTCGGGCAGCTGACGACGTACTACTTCTCGGACGTGGCCGCCGGCTACGGCCTCGCGGCGCTCGCCACGGCGGTGTACTTCCTCGCCACCTTCTTCGACAACCGCCGCCGGGCGGCCGCCGGGGTCCCCTCGCGCCCGCTCTCCGAGATCCTGCTGCGCACCGGCCTGCTGGCCGTGTTCACCTTCGGTCCCGCGATCGTCTTCAACCAGTACAAGGGCCTGCCGCTCGCGGTGGTGCTCTTCGTGGTGGCCCTGGTCGGCACGGACTTCCTGCTGCGGCGCACCACCTTCGGCCGCAACGTCTTCGCCCTCGGCGGCAGCGTCGAGGCCTCCCGCCGCGCCGGCATCAACGTCAACGCCATCCGCATCGCCGTCTTCTCCATCTCCGGCACCTTCGCCGCCATCGGCGGGCTCTTCTGGGCCTCCAAGATCGCGGCGGCCAACCAGAGCGCGGGCGCCGGCGACCTGCTGATGAACGTCATCGCGGCGGCCGTCATCGGCGGCACCAGCCTCTTCGGCGGCCGCGGCCGGACCTGGAACGCCCTCCTCGGCGTCATGGTCATCACCTCCATCCAGTACGGTCTGGCCCTGGAGGGGATCGCGACCCCGATCCAGTACATGATCACCGGTGCGGTGCTGCTCGCCACCGTGGTCATCGACTCGGTCACCCGCAAGACCCAGAAGACCGCCGGACGCGCCTGACCGCGCGTCCGGGGCGTCACCCGGACGGTAAGAACCGTCACAGTGCCCGGTGCCACCGCGTGTGGCACCGGGCACCTGTGCGTACATGTGTACGGACGGTTGTGTGGTCATACGTCCGTTTGGGAGGTGTGACCGCGCCGGGAGGTGTACAGGTATGACAAAGTGCGTACCCCTCCCGGTACCGCCCGATGATTCCGCGCGCGAGCGGAACATTAGACTCGACAGACCAGCCAGCAACTGCAAGGAGGCACGGGTGCTGCTGACCCGCATCAAGGGACCGCGCGATCTGGACCGGCTCAGCCAGGAGGAGCTGATCCAGCTCGCCGCCGAGATCAGGTCCTTCCTGGTCGATGCCGTCTCCAAGACCGGCGGGCACCTCGGCCCCAACCTCGGCGTGGTCGAACTGACGATCGCCCTGCACCGGGTCTTCGAATCGCCGAAGGACAAGGTCCTCTTCGACACCGGGCACCAGGCCTACGTCCACAAGCTGCTCACCGGCCGCCAGGACTTCGCCGGCCTGCGCTCCAAGGGCGGCCTCTCCGGCTACCCCTCGCGCGCCGAGTCCGACCACGACGTGATCGAGAACTCGCACGCCTCGACCGTCCTCGGCTGGGCCGACGGCCTCGCCAAGGCCAACGAGGTACTGGGCCGCGAGGACCACCACGTCGCCGCCGTCATCGGCGACGGCGCCCTGACGGGCGGCATGGCCTGGGAGGCGCTGAACAACATCGCCGCCGCCAAGGACCGCCCGCTGGTCATCGTCGTCAACGACAACGAGCGCTCGTACGGCCCCACCATCGGCGGCCTCGCGAACCACCTCGCCACCCTGCGCACCACGGACGGCTACGAGCGCTTCCTGGCCCGCGGCAAGGAGATCCTGGAGCGCACCCCCGTCGTCGGGAAGCCGCTCTTCGAGACCCTGCACGGCGCCAAGAAGGGCCTCAAGGACTTCATCGCCCCGCAGGGCATGTTCGAGGACCTGGGCCTGAAGTACATCGGCCCCATCGACGGGCACGACATCGAGGCCCTGGAGTCCGCCCTCCAGCGCGCCAAGCGCTTCAGCGGCCCGGTCATCGTGCACTGCCTCACCCAGAAGGGCCGCGGCTACACGCACGCCGAGCAGGACGAGGCCGACCGCTTCCACGGCATCGGCCCGATCCACCCCGACACCGGCCTGCCGGTCAAGACCTCCGCCGCCAGCTGGACCTCCGTCTTCGCCGACGAGATGGTCAAGCTCGGCCACGAGCGCGCGGACATCGTCGGCATCACCGCCGCCATGCTCCACCCGGTCGGCCTCAAGAAGTTCGCGGACACCTTCCCGGACCGCATCTACGACGTCGGCATCGCCGAGCAGCACGCGGCCACCTCGGCCGCGGGCCTGGCCACCGGGGGCGTCCACCCGGTCTTCGCCGTCTACGCGACCTTCCTCAACCGTGCCTTCGACCAGGTCCTCATGGACGTCGCCCTCCACAAGTGCGGGGTCACCTTCGTCCTGGACCGCGCCGGTGTCACCGGCGACGACGGCGCCTCCCACAACGGCATGTGGGACATGTCCATCCTCCAGGTCGTCCCGGGCCTGCGGCTGGCCGCCCCGCGCGACGCCGAGCAGCTGCGCGCCCAGCTGCGCGAGGCCGTCGAGGTCAAGGACGCCCCGACCGTCGTGCGCTACTCCAAGGGCGTCGTCGGCCCGGCCGTCCCGGCCGTCGGCAAGGTCGGCGGCATGGACGTGCTGCGCCTGCCGGCCCCCGAGGTCACCCGGCCGGACGTACTGATCGTCTCCGTCGGCGCGCTCGCCCCGATGTGCCTGGAGATCGCCGACCTGCTCGACAAGCAGGGCATCTCCTCGACCGTCGTCGACCCCCGCTGGGTCAAGCCGGTGGACGAGGCCATGGCCCCGCTCGCCGACCGCCACCGGGTCGTCGTCACCGTCGAGGACAACGGCCGCGCCGGCGGTGTCGGCGCCGCCGTCTCGCAGGCCCTGCGGGACGCGGGCGTGGACGTGCCGCTGCGCGACTTCGGCATCCCGCAGCGCTTCCTGGACCACGCGCTGCGCAAGGAGATCATGGCCGAGATCGGCCTGACCGCCCCCGACATCGCGCGCCAGGTCACCGGTCTGGTCGCCAAGCTGGACGGCCGTTTCGAGAGCGAGCCGGCCGCCACCGTCGACTAGCCCCACCGGCGGCCGGATCGCGCGGTTGCACCACACGGGCCGGGAGATCACCCTTGAAGGGTGGGCCTCCCGGCCCGTTCGCGTACTTCTTGGGAGGTGCGTCGGTGAGCTCGGACCTCAACAGCCCGTTCCGTACCAAGACGGTGGAACAGTCCATCCGGGACACGGAGGAGCCGGAGCACGCGCTCCGCAAATCGCTCTCCGCCTGGGACCTGACCGTCTTCGGTGTCGGCGTCATCATCGGTACCGGCATCTTCGTCCTGACGGGCATCGCCGCCCGCAACAACGCCGGACCCGCCACCGCCCTCTCCTTCGTGGTATCGGGCGTCGTCTGTGCCCTCGCGGCCCTCTGCTACGCCGAGTTCGCGTCCACCGTCCCGGTGGCGGGCTCGGCGTACACGTTCGCGTACGCCTCCATCGGGGAGCTGCCCGCCTGGATCATCGGCTGGGACCTGGTCCTCGAATTCGCCCTGGGCACCGCCGTGGTGGCCGTCGGCTGGTCGGGGTACGTACGCCACCTCATGCACACGAACCTGGGCTGGGACATGCCCGTCGCCCTCTCCGGGCCCGACGCGGGGGGCCACTTCGACCTGCTGGCCTTCCTGCTGGTCCTGGTGCTGACGGCGATCCTCGTCGTCGGGACGAAGCTGTCGGCCCGGATCACCGCGGTCGTCGTCGCCATCAAGGTGACCGTGGTCCTGCTGGTCATCATCGCGGGCGCGTTCTTCATCAAGGCGGACAACTACTCGCCGTTCATCCCTCCCGCCAAGCCGCAGCCCGGCGGATCCGGCTGGACGGCGCCGCTGGTCCAGCTGATTTTCGGCTTCCAGCCGACCAACTTCGGCGTCATGGGCATCTTCACCGCGGCCTCCCTCGTCTTCTTCGCCTTCATCGGCTTCGACGTCGTGGCCACCGCCGCGGAGGAGACCAAGAACCCCCAACGGGACATGCCGCGCGGCATCCTCGGATCGCTGCTCATCTGCACCCTGCTCTACGTGGCCGTCACCATCGTGGTCACCGGTATGCAGTACTACGCGGACATGTCGCCGACCGCCCCGCTCGCCGAAGCGTTCAAATCCGTGAACCAGCCCTTCTTCTCCGGCGCCATCAGCCTCGGGGCGGCCGTCGGTCTGATCACGGTGAGCATGATCCTGCTGCTGGGCCAGACCCGTGTGTTCTTCGCGATGAGCCGTGACGGACTGCTGCCGCGCACCTTCTCCGTCACCCACCCCAAGTACCGCACGCCCTACCGGGCCACCCTGCTCCTCGGCGGGATCATCGCGATCGTCGCGGGGTTCACCAGCCTGGAGAAGCTCGCGGAACTGGTGAACATCGGCACCCTGTTCGCCTTCGTGGTCGTGGCCCTCGGCGTGATCATCCTCCGCAGGACCCGCCCCGACCTGCACCGGTCCTTCCGTACCCCCTGGGTCCCGGTGGTCCCCATCCTGTCCATCGCGGCCTCGCTCTGGCTGATGCTCAACCTGCCGGCCGAGACCTGGGCCCGGTTCGCGATCTGGATGGTGATCGGGTTCGTCGTCTACTTCTTCTACGGCCGCGGCCACAGCCGCCTGGGCAGGTCGGGCCAGGACGCGGAGTACTAGGCCCAGTACTAGGCCGACGGGGACGGCTCGGGCGCCGGGGACTTGGACTTGGCGCCCTTGCCGCCGCCCTTGGCGGGGGAGTCCTTCGCCGAGGCGGGCACCTTCTGGTCGGTGCGCAGGGCCTCCCACAGCTGGGAGGCCTGTTCCTGCGCGATCACGACCCGGTTCGGGTCCACCTTGTCGTACGCCACCGGCAGCATGATGGTCTCCATCGTGGACGGGTCCACGCCCTTCATGCTCTGCGCGAAGTCGGCCAGCGCCGTGAGCGAGGCCAGCTCGGAGTCGGTGGTCAGGGACTTGGTGCCGGCGTCGGCGAGCTTGTAGAGCCGGGCCGGGTTGCCGAGGGCGTCCTGCTTCTTGATCTCGGCGAGCAGGGCGAGCATGAACTGCTGCTGGAGGCCTATGCGCCCGAGGTCGCTGCCGTCTCCGTAGCCGTAGCGGGTGCGGACGAACTTCAGTGAGTCCGTGCCGTTCAGCCGGTGCGTGCCCGCGTCGAGCTTCAGGCCGCCCTTCGCGCCCGTCATCGGCTGGTCGAGGGTGACGGTGACCCCGCCGAGGGCGTCCACCAGGCCCTTGAAACCGGCGAAGTCCACCTCCACGAAGTGGTCCACGCGGATCCCGGACAGCTGCTCGACGGTCTTGACCACGCAGGCCGGACCGGCCACCGAATAGACGGAGTTGAACATGACCCGGTTCGCCCCGGGGACGGTCCTGCCGTCCTCGTCCTTGCACTCGGGCCGGGTGATCAGGGTGTCGCGGGGGATGCTCACCGCGGTGGCCCGGGACCGCCCCTCGGGCAGGTGCACCAGCATCGCGGTGTCGGAGCGGGCCCCGCTGACGTTGCCGTGGTCGAGCTCGCCGTTGGCGCCGGCCCGCGAGTCGGAGCCGAGCACCAGCACGTTCTGGGCCTTCTCCGCCACCTTCGGCGGGCGGTTGTCCGTACCGATGGCCCGGTCGAGGTCGACGCTGTCGATGTTCCCCTCCAGGTGGCTGTACACCCACCAGCCGGCCCCGGCCGAGCCGAGGACCAGGGCGGCCGCCGTCCACGCCAGCCCGCGGCGGATCCGGCTCGCGCGCGAACGGGTGGGCGCCGGCTCGGCCTCCGGGGTGGTCGTGGCAGTGGCGGCGGTGTCTGGAGTCATGCCCGGGGACCGGTCCTTCCGAACGGGTGGCGGGGGCGCGCGGCGGGGGCGCACGCGGGCTCAAACATAGACGCAGGACCCCGTCAGATGACCCCCGGGGTATCCTGATTCTGTTCGAACGGTGAAGGGGAAGGGTTGCTTGCGGGCCATGGCGACGCGATCCAGACGCGGTCCGGACAAATCCCCCCGACGCCCGTCAAGCCCTGGTCGGGCCCCGTCCCGTGACTGGAACACGGTCGCCCTCGGACCCCTGACCGGACGCTGGGTCCTCGCCGGCAAGGACGGCCGGCTCACCGCGTACGCGCGCACGGAGGGCGGCCTGCTGCGCTGGACCGAACAGGCTCCCGGCGGCCCCGGATGGAGCGGCCCCGACCTGTTCCCCGCCGACGGGCTCACCGACCTGACGGTCGGTCAGGGGCCTGACGGTTACGCCCACTTCGCGGGCCGGCGGCGCACCCGCGCCGACGGCGCCGAGACCGTCACCTACCACCACGCCGTGCAGTACCAGAGCGGCCGCCCCATGGGTCCCTGGGAATCCCTCGGCACGCTCTACCGCAACCCCGACATGTCCCACCGCGGCGGCCCGCCGGCCGTCGCGGTGGACGCCCAGGGCACCCCCCACGTCTTCGTGCGCAACGCCGGCCGCGGCGTCCACGTCAGGCGCCAGGACAAAAAGGGCAACTGGGCCGCCTGGGAGGACCTGCGGGGCAGCAAGGCCTTCGAGGGGATCTGCGCCTCCTGCGGCGACGACGGCCGCGTCCGCCTCGCCGCCCCCGGCGAGAAGGGGCTCTCCCTGTGGGCCCAGAGCGGGCCGGGCGGTCCCCTGGAGAAGGGCGAGGACGTCCCGTACCTCGCCCAGGACGGTTCGGTCCGCACCCTGGAGACGGCCCCCGGCCGCGTCACCCACTTCTGGCACGCGGCCGACGGCAGCGGTGTGTTCGCCTACCGGGAGGGCGCCGGGGTGATGGCCCTGGGCGGCGGTCCGGCGTACGGGGCGGTGGCCGCCGTCCGCGCGCTCGTCGACGGCTACGACTGCACGGTGCTGGCCCACCGCACCGTGGGCGGCCGGACCGCCCTGGCCGCGTATCCGACGGAGCACGAGGCGGCCGGGCTGTGGTGGACCGAGATCGGCGAGGAGTGCCTGGACTCCCCGGCCCTCGCCGTCGACGCACACGGCCTGGTCGTCATCGCCTCGATCAGCGCCCGCGGGGAGCTGCTGGTCAACCGGCAGAAGGACGGCTCGGCCCTGTCACTGGGCCGCTGGCAGCGCTTCTGACCGCCCGCCCGTCCGCCGTCCGCCCTGCGGCGGGATGCTGGACAGGCCGTGGCGGGCGATGGCCAGGCTGGAGATGCGCCGCAGGAAGTCCACCGAGCGGGCCGCCGTGTCCGGGGTGATCCAGGCGTCGTCGATCTCGCACAGCTCCACCCGTACCGGCGCGCCGCGCAGCACGATCGGCAGGGTGTAGGCGACGGTGGACGCGAAGGTCAGCAGGGACAGTCCGATGGGCTCGGTCAGCGCGGTCAGCTCCAGCGGCAGTTCGGGGTGGACGATCTCCATGCCGGTGAGCCCGGCGATCCGCTCCAGCTTCTGTGCGCTCTCCCGCCGGTGTGCCAGGTAGCGGCCGGCCGCCCGGGTGCGGGCGATCCAGCCGACGGCCTCGATGTACCGGTCCTCGTCGATGACCCCGGTCTCCACCAGGGAGCTGCCCGCCAGGTCCGTCCCGGGCCGGGGGCGCGCCGGGCCGAAGGTGGCCCGGCTCCAGGCGTACTCGTTGGGCCTCACCTCGGCGCCCGGCGGCGCGGCCATCGGCATGCAGGTGAAGAAGACGGCCCGCACCAGCTCCTCCCGGGCCAGCCAGCGGTTGACGGGACCGCCCTTGGCGGACTTGGCGTCCCCCTGGTGCCAGCGGGTCAGCTGCTGCCCGCTCGTCAGCAGCGCCACCAGCTCGGTGGTGGCGGTGCCGTCGTCGACGACGACCACCTCGCTGGCCCGGGAGCGCGGCAGCAGCAGCTGGATGGTGCGGGAGAAGAGGTCACCGATCACCAGCCGCCGGGCCGCCGCGACCGCCCGGCCGAGCCGGACCAGCTCGCCGGCCCGCCCCAGGTAGCCCGCGCGGACCTCGTAGCGCCGCCAGACCACCTTGGCCTGCGAGGCGAACCGGCACAGCCGGCGGACCTGCGCGCGCGAGCGCGGGTCCACCGGCTGGAGCACGGCGATGGTGAGGGACGCTGCCTCGCCCGGGTGGGCGTGGGCCCACTCCAGGACATTCAGTAGTTGAGCCGGGCTCTCCACCAGGGCGAGGGTGTCGCTCATGCCGTGGCCGTCACGCCCTCGGCGGCGAGGGTGCCCTGGACCCGGCGCAGCTTCTTCATCGGGCCCAGCTCGGAGTCGTAGACCTTCTTGACGCCGTCGCCGAGGGCGGTCTCGATGGTGCGGATGTCGCGCACGAGGCGGGCCAGGCCCCCGGGCTCGACGGAGGCGGCCTGGTCGGAGCCCCACATGGCGCGGTCGAGGGTGATGTGCCGCTCGACGGCGCAGGCGCCCATGGCGACGGCGGCCACCGTGGTCTGCAGCCCCGTCTCGTGGCCGGAGTAGCCGACCGGCACGTTGGGGTAGGCCGCCTCCAGGCTGTTGATCACCCGCAGGTTCAGCTCCTCGGCCTTGGCCGGGTAGGTGGAGGTGGCGTGCAGCAGGATGATGTTCTCGCTGCCGAGCACCTCCACCGCGTGCCGGATCTGCTGCGGGGTGGACATACCGGTGGACAGGATGACCGTCTTGCCGGTGGCGCGCAGGGCCAGGAGCAGCTCGTCGTCGGTCAGGGAGGCGGAGGCGACCTTGTGGGCGGGGACGTCGAACTTCTCCAGGAAGGTGACGGCCTCGGTGTCCCACGGCGAGGCGAACCAGTCGATGCCGCGCTTCGCGCAGTGCTCGTCGATGGCCCGGTACTCGTCCTCGCCGAACTCGACGCGGTGGCGGTAGTCGATGTACGTCATCCGCCCCCAGGGCGTGTCCCGTTCGATGTCCCACTGGTCGCGCGGGGTGCATATCTCGGGGGTGCGCTTCTGGAACTTCACCGCGTCACAGCCCGCGTCGGCGGCCGCGTCGATGAGCGCGAGGGCGTTGGCCAGCTCACCGTTGTGGTTGATCCCGATCTCGCCGATCACGTAGGCGGGGCGGCCGGCGCCGACCTCCCTGTCGCCGATGCGGCGGATCCGGTTGCTGTGCACCACTGTTCAGAGTTCCTTTCCGGGGTACTGCTCGGGTTGCGGCGACGGGGTCGCCGAAGTCTGCGGGGGGTCCAGGAGCGGGGCAAGGGCCCGGGCCCGGTCGAGGTCGCCGGGTTCGTCGAGCTCGATGGCCCGCTCGGGGGCCGTGGGGACGAGCTGGGTGCGGCCGAAGAAGCGGTGGCCACTGCGGCGGAAGCCCTCGGCGCGCATCGCGTAGACGGCGCCCGACTCCAGGTATTCGGGTGTACGGTCCTGGCGGCGCAGCCGGACCGCGCTGTCGTGGTTGACGCCCTGCGCGCGGTGGCCGGGCCCGTGGCCGGGGTCGGCGGTCCACAGGAAGCCATGGAAGGGGACGGCCGTGAAGGCGGAGTCGGCGCCGTCGCGGACGATCGCCAGTACGGTCTCGTCCACCTCCTCGGAGGTGATGAAGGGACTGGTGCACTGGACGAAGACCAGGACGTCCACGGGCTCGCCGTGACGTTCCTCCAGCTGGTCCAGCGCGTGCAGCAGCGCCGATTCGCTGGAGGCCCGGTCGGAGCCCAGCTCCGCCGGGCGGTCCACCACCTCGGCGCCGGCCTCCCGGGCGGCGCGGGCGATGGCCGCGTCGTCGGTGGAGACCGCGACCCGGGTCACGTGGGCGGCGCCCAGGCAGGCCCGTACGGCGCGGGCCACCAGCGGCACCCCGCCGACCTCGGCCACGTTCTTGCCGGGGATGCCCTTGGAGCCGCCCCGGGCGGGTATGACGGCGGTGACGTTCACGGGGCTGTTCTCCTGGAGGGGTGAGGGGGTGCGGGCGTTCATACGCCGCCCCACTGCTGGATCTTCGGGGCCACGCGCTGGACCCCGAACTGGTAGGCGATCTTCAGCACGCGGCGCGAGGTGCGCTTCATCGGTCCGCGGGAGCGCGCGGCGAC
Organism: Streptomyces racemochromogenes; assembly: GCF_044129415.1. Lineage (GTDB taxonomy): Bacteria > Actinomycetota > Actinomycetes > Streptomycetales > Streptomycetaceae > Streptomyces > Streptomyces racemochromogenes_A. The sequence goes on along the minus strand of NZ_JBBDHD010000004.1, from coordinate 76,814 downwards.
GGCTCCGGCACCGGGGGAGCCGTCCGGATCGAGGCCCCGGCGGCGCAGCAGCGTTCCGACGTATTCGGGCGCGCTCTCGGCCGTGTAGTACGGGGAGACGGGGGGCAGCGGGCGGCCGCGCAATGCGGCGATCCGGTCGCGGAGTTCAGCGAAGGGGTCGGCCGAGCGGATTCCCTGGTCGACCGTCCACGACTCGTGGGCGATCGGGGCGGCGCCCTCGTCTATGGCGGTCCAGTCGGTGACGCAGCCGGAACCGGTGAAGTAGTGGTTCCCGTGGATCTCCCGCACGCCGAGATCGCTCAGGATCGCGGTCGGCATTCCCCGGTGCATCGATTCGAGGGCGGCCGTGGAACTGACGGTCACGAGGAGATCGGTGCGGTCGAGGGTCTGCGACATGTTGCCGTACACGAAATGCAGGTTGGGCGGCAGGGGTTCGTCCAATTGCTCCGCCAGGACCTGGTAGTGGTACGCCTCCACATGGGTGGTGGCCTCACCCGGCTTGCTCCGGAGTTTGATCAGGACGTCGCGCCCCGGGCGCAGCCGGGCGTGGGATATCGCGCGGCGCAGCATGTAAAGCCGTCCGCTGCGGTCCGCCGGTACCGAGGGCTGGACGGCGAAACACACCGTATAGGGGTGTTCGGCGAAAGTCCGGGTCGGGTCGTAGGGCCGCTGGTCGAGAAAGGGAAGTGCCGTCTGGACGATGCTGGAGACGGGAATTCCGAGGGGTGCGTACACCTCGGTGAAACGGCGGCGGTCGAAAGGGCTGTTGGCGAGGACGATATCGGCGCCCGCGCGCAGCAGGAGGCCGTCCGCCATCTTCTCGTAGACCACGCCGACGTAGCCGGTCATCAGGACCGGCCGGTACGGGGCGCCGGCGAAGCGGCGGGCCAGCGCGTGCAGCGCGGCGTGGGTGGCACCGCCGACCGTGCCCAGGATGATCAGGTCCGCGCTGTCGAGCGCGGGGGCCGCCGCGAACTCGGCGAGGGTGGACTCGGTGATGGAGGACGGGGTGATGCCGACCTCCGCCAGCTGGCGCGCGGTGGGCGTGCTCCGGCCGCGCAGCATGTGCGCGTGGACCTCGCTGCCCGGGGCCAGGCCCACCGCCAGCCCCGCACCCCATTTCCAGCGGGTGTCGGAGTCTGCGAGCACGTGGATGCGCACTGGTGGATTCCCGGTCGGTCGGCGAAGCCCGAACTGCCGTCGGCAGGGCCGCAGCCGGGCACGGACACGGGCGGGATGGCCCCGCGGCCCGTTAGACCTTACATCCTCACCTGAGCCTTATGTGTCACGAATAGGCCTCGACGGCCGGGGGAGTTGTACGTCACACCCCAAGCGCCGTTCGGGTTCTCCGGGAGGCTCTGACATGATGGCGGAGTGTCGGTGAATGGGGAGAAGGTGGGTGCCGGCCGATGGTGACCCTTTCGGTAATCGTCGCGATGTGTGACGTTCGCGACTTCTGTCGGACGGCTTTGAAGTCCCTGGCCCTGAATGCCCGGGAGGACTTCGAGTTCATCGTGGTGGACGACGCGTCCGTCGACGGCACGTCGGAGATCCTGCGGGAGATGGTGCCCGGCATTCCCGGTGCCGTACTCATCCGCAATGAGCGGAACATGGGCATTTCGGCGACCCGCAACACTGGCCTGGCGGCCGCCCGGGGACGCTTTTTCACCTTCCTCGACGGGGACGACTGGTACGCGCCCGGATATCTCGCGCAACTGGTCGGCTGGATGAGCCAGTCCGGCGTCGACTTCCTGCGCACCGGCCACGTCCGGGTGTACGGGCGCAAGCGGAAGATCGTGTCCGCTCCGCTCGCCCCCCGGGCCCTTCCGCTGAATCCCGCGGACTACATCGGCCCGGTCGACGCCTCCACCTTCATGGACTACCCGCAGTCCTGGGCCGGTATCTACGACCGCGAACGGCTCCGCCAGGCCGACGCGCTGTTCTTCGACGAGTCCCTGCGCACCGCCGAGGACCGGCCCTGGTTCTACAAGCTGCACCTGCGGATGCGCTCCTTCGGAGTGGTCGACCTCCACGGCGTCTTCTACCGCCGAGACGTGTCCACTTCGCTCACCAAGGTCCCGGACGAACGGCAGCTGGACTTCCTCCCCGCCTTCCGGATGATTTTCGACGAGCTCGGCCACCACCCGCGCGGATATGAACTCTCGTTCAAGGCCATGCGAACTCTGTGCGCGCTCATCGTCATTCACCTGGACCGCGCCGAGGACTACGAGGAACTCACCCGGGAGCTCCTGCGGGAACGCAGTGCGCAGACCCTCTTCGACCTTCCCCAGGACATCCTGGAGGGGACCCTGGCAGGAATGGACTCCGCACGCGTGAACAAGCTCAGAGCACTGATGTCCCAGCACCCGGGTGCCGCCGCCCGATGACCCGGATATTCGCCGCCTCCACCCTCTACGGCGCCATGACGGTGGCCGCCGCCATCGACGCCGGACAGCTCGGCCAGGACGACCGCGAGCGCATCCTGCTGGTCTGCAACAACGTCGACATCCCCGAAGTCGCCACCCCGCTGCACCGGATGCCGGGCGCCGCCGCCGTCCTCGCCCGCTTCCACCGCGTCGTCTACTGGAACGACCTCATCTACCCCTTCCACCCGGCGCTGTGGGCCCCCCGCGACGAGGACGCGCCCCTCTGGCGCACCGTCATGGGGGAGAAGATGGGGATCCGGCCCGGCCCCCTGGAACTCGTCGTCGAGTCGATCCAGGTCAAACCCGCCCAGACCCTCTGCAAGATCTTCTCCGATGCCACCCTCGCCGTGTACGCCGACGGGGTCATGAGCTACGGACCCACCCGCAACGACCTGCCACGCCCCATCCACGGCCGGATCGAACAGGTCCTCTACCTCGACCTGGTCCCCACCCTGCTGCCCATGCTCCTCACCGAGTACGGGATCCCCTCGCAGCCCGTGCACACCGGCGCCGTGCTCAAGCTGATGGCGGAGCTCACCGAGGAGTGCCGCCCCCTCCTCGACCGGGTGATCCCCCCGCAGCTCGCCGAACGCGGCCCGCAGACCGCACTCCTCCTCGGCCAGTACCTCTCCCCCCTCGGCATCCTCACCGAGGAGGAAGAGGAGGACCTGCACCGGCGGATGTTCGAACACGCGGTACGGCTCGGCCACACCTCCGTCGTCTTCAAACCCCACCCCAGCGCCCCCTCCAGCCTCTCCGACGCCCTCGCCGAAGCCGCCCGCGAGGCCGGCGTCCCCTTCCTCGTCCTGGACCTCCCCGTCCTCGCCGAGACCGTCTTCGCCTACCTGCGCCCCCGCCAGGTCATCGGCTGCTTCTCCACCGGCCTGTTCACCGCCCGGGCCCTGTACGGGATCCCCGTCGCCCAGATCGGCGCGCTGGAGGTCGTCCGGCGCATGCGGCCCTACGCCAACAGCAACCGCATCCCCGCCACCCTCACCCACGCCCTGGTCCCCGACCTGGACGTGCCGACGGCCGCCCCGGCCGACCGGATCCTCGACGTCGAGTACATCCGCACCGAGGTCACCCCCTACGTCCAGGCCGTCGGCTACTGCATGCAGCCCAAGCGGTACGCGTTCCTGCGACCGGTGGCGCAGGAGTACATCGCCGCCGCCGTCGACCAGTGGGAGGGCCGCCCCGAGCTGGCCATGCACTTCAACGAGCGCACCCGCACCCGCCTGGAACTGCCCGGCCCGCGCACCTGGAAGTGGCGCCGCGGCCTCGGCTGGACCCTGCGCAGCACCGGGGAGCGCAGCGAGCCGGACGAGGTGCCCTTCACCGACATCACGATGAGCGGGTTCGCCTCCCTGGTGGAGGCCAAGGACGACCGGGGTATCCTGGAGGTCGGCGCCCGGCTGCTCACCGAGCACGAGAACCTCGACCTGCTCATCGGCATGGCCCAGGCCCACATCCGCCGCAAGGAGACCGAGCAGGCGCGACGGCGCATCGAGCGGGCCATCCAGATCTCCGCCGACAGCGGCCGCGCCCTGGTCTGGCTGCGGATCGCCGAGACCGCGGCCAAGCTCGGCAGACACGGCGACGACCTGCGCCGCCAGGCCGGCCGGCAGGCGCTGAGCATCAACCCCGCTTCGCCGGCCGCCCAGCGCCTGGTCAAGAACGGCCGTCTCGGCCGCAGGTGAACCACGGGAAGGGCCCCGTCCGCAGCTGCTGCGGACGGGGCCCTTCCGTTGGGGTCCGTGCGTTACGCCGGGACGCTCGCGACACCCGGGGCGAGGAACTTCTTGCCGTTCACCCGCTCCGATACGCCCTCACGGTCCAGGTACGGGGTGATGCCGCCCAGGTGGAAGGGCCAGCCCGCACCGGTGATGAGGCAGAGGTCGATGTCCTGGGCCTCGGCCACGACACCCTCCTCCAGCATCAGGCCGATCTCCTGCGCCACCGCGTCCAGGACGCGGTCGCGGACCTGCTCCTCCGTCAGGACGGAGTCGCCCTGCACCAGGAGGGCGGCGACCTCGGGGTCCAGCTCCGGCTTGCCGGAATCGTAGACGTAGAAGCCGCGCTTGCCGGCCTTGACGACCGCCGCCAGGTTCGGGGAGACCTTGAAGCGCTCCGGGAAGGAACGGTTCAGCGTCTCGGAGACGTGCAGGCCGATCGCCGGACCGACGAGCTCCAGCAGCACCAGCGGGGACATCGGCAGGCCGAGGGGCTCGATGGCCTTCTCCGCGGTGGCCACCGGGGTGCCCTCGTCGATGACGTTCTGGATCTCGCCCATGAAGCGGGTCAGGATGCGGTTCACGACGAACGCCGGGGCGTCCTTGGTCAGAACGGCGGTCTTCTTCAGCTTCTTGGCGACACCGAAGGCGGTGGCCAGCGAGGCGTCGTCCGTCTGCTCACCGCGGACGATCTCCAGCAGCGGGAGGACCGCGACCGGGTTGAAGAAGTGGAAGCCGACCACGCGCTCCGGGTGCCGGAGCTTGGAGGCCATCTCCGAGACCGACAGCGAGGAGGTGTTGGTGGCGAGGATCGCGTGCGCCGGGGCGACCGCCTCGACCTCCGCGAACACCTTCTGCTTGACGGACATCTCCTCGAACACGGCCTCGATGATGAAGTCCGCGTCCGCGAAGCCCTCGGCCTTGTCCAGGACACCGCTCACCAGGGCGGTCAGGCGGTTGGCCTTGTCCTGGTTGATGCGGCCCTTGGCGAGCAGCTTCTGGATCTCGGCGTGCACGTAGCCCACGCCCTTGTCCACGCGCTCCTGGTCGATGTCGGTGAGGACCACCGGCACCTCCAGGCGGCGCAGGAACAGCAGCGCCAGCTGCGAGGCCATCAGGCCCGCGCCGACCACGCCGACCTTGGTGACCGGGCGCGCGAGGTTCTTGTCCGGGGCGCCGGCCGGGCGCTTGCCCCGCTTCTGGACCAGGTTGAAGGCGTAGATGCCGGAGCGCAGCTCGCCGCCCATGATCAGGTCGGCCAGGGCCTTGTCCTCGGCGTCGAAGCCGGCCTGGAGGTCACCGTCCTTGGCCGCGGCGATGATCTCCAGCGCGCGGTAGGCGGCCGGAGCCGCGCCGTGCACCTTGGAGTCCGCGATGAAGCGGCCCTTGGCGACGGCCGCGTCCCAGGCCTCGCCGCGCTCGACCTCGGCGCGCACGACCTCGGTCTCGCCCTTGAGGACCTTGGCGGTCCACACGAGCGACTGCTCCAGGAAGTCCGCGCCCTCGAAGATCGCGTCGGCGATCCCGAGCTCGAAGACCTGCTTGCCCTTGAGCTGGCGGTTCTGGTTCAGCGAGTTCTCGATGATGACCGAGACCGCGCGCTCCGCGCCGATCAGGTTCGGGAGGATGGCGCAGCCGCCCCAGCCCGGAACCAGACCGAGGAAGACCTCGGGCAGCGAGAAGGCCGGGATGGCCTTCGAGACGGTGCGGTACGAGCAGTGCAGGCCGACCTCGACACCGCCGCCCATCGCCGCGCCGTTGTAGTACGCGAAGGTGGGGACGGCCAGCGCGGAGAGGCGCTTGAAGACGTCGTGGCCGCCCTTGCCGATGGCGAGCGCCTCGTCGTGCTTCTTCAGCAGCTCGACGCCCTTGAGGTCGGCGCCCACGGCGAAGATGAACGGCTTGCCGGTGATGCCCGCGCCGACGATGGTGCCGGCGGTGGCCTCCTGCTCGACCTGGTCGATCGCCGCGTTCAGGTTGGCCAGCGACTGCGGGCCGAAGGTGGTCGGCTTGGTGTGGTCGAAGCCGTTGTCCAGCGTGATGAGCGCGAAGCGCCCCGCGCCGAACGGCAGGTCCAGGTGGCGGACGTGCGCGGACGTGACGACCTCGTCCGGGAACAGCTCGGCCGCGCCCTTCAGGAGCTCAGCGGTGGTGCTCACTTGGAGTCTCCCTCGGCGTCGAAGTTCGGGTTCTCCCAGATGACCGTGGCGCCCATGCCGAAGCCGACGCACATCGTGGTCAGGCCGTAGCGGACGTGCGGCTGCTCCTCGAACTGGCGGGCCAGCTGCGTCATCAGGCGGACGCCGGAGGAGGCCAGCGGGTGGCCGAAGGCGATCGCGCCGCCGTACTGGTTCACGCGGGCGTCGTCGTCGGCGATGCCGTAGTGCTCCAGGAAGGCCAGCACCTGCACGGCGAAGGCCTCGTTGATCTCGAACAGGCCGATGTCCTCGATGGACAGGCCCGCCTGCGCGAGGGCCTTCTCCGTGGCCGGGATCGGGCCGTAGCCCATGACCTCCGGCTCCACGCCCGCGAAGGCGTAGGAGACGAGGCGCATCTTGACCGGGAGGTTGTTCTCGCGGGCGAAGTCCTCGGACGCGATGATCGCGGCGGTGGCGCCGTCGTTGAGACCGGCGGCGTTGCCCGCGGTGACCCGGCCGTGCGTACGGAACGGGGTCTTCAGGTTCGCCAGGTTCTCCAGCGTGGTGCCCGGGCGCATCGGCTCGTCGGAGGTGACCAGGCCCCAGCCCGTCTCACCGACCTCCGCGTTGGTGTTGCGCACCGAGATCGGGACCAGGTCCTGCTGGATCTTGCCGTCGGCGTACGCCTTGGCGGCCTTCTCCTGCGAGCGCACGGCGTACTCGTCGGCGCGGAGCTTGGTGATCGTCGGGTACCGGTCGTGCAGGTTCTCGGCGGTCATGCCCATGAACAGGGCGGACTCGTCGACCAGCTTCTCGGAGACGAAGCGCGGGTTCGGGTCGACGCCCTCGCCCATGGGGTGGCGGCCCATGTGCTCGACACCGCCGGCCAGGGCGACGTCGTACGCACCGAAGGCCACACCGCCCGCGACGGCGGTCACGGCGGTCAGCGCGCCGGCGCACATGCGGTCGATGGAGTAGCCCGGGACGGACTGCGGGAGGCCCGCGAGGATGCCGGCCGTACGGCCCAGCGTCAGGCCCTGGTCGCCGATCTGCGTGGTCGCGGCGATGGCGACCTCGTCGATCTTCTTGGGGTCCAGGTCCGGGTTGCGGCGCAGCAGCTCCCGGATCGCCTTCACGACGAGGTCGTCGGCGCGGGTCTCGTGGTAGATGCCCTTCGGGCCCGCCTTGCCGAACGGGGTGCGGACGCCGTCGACGAAGACGACGTCCCTGACGGTACGAGGCACGTTGGCTCTCCTCCAGGTGCGGGATGGCACTGCTGCGCGGCGGAGCGCTCCTCGTGGACTGAGCGCCCGCTCACCCAGCCCATGCTACTTGCGGGTAACTCATGTGCACACCCCCTCCCCGAACAGCGGCGAAGGTCACACCGGCAGGCGACCCGTGCGCCCCTCCCGCGCCCTGCCGTGCGCCCGGCCGATCGCAGCGCCCGCGGCCACACGAACGGGTCGGCCGGCCGCCCGGGCGGCCGTGCCGCCGGACCCGGACGAGTTCCCTTCCCGATCCTGGGCCCCGTCCCGGGCACACCCACCGGAACCCCCGACGGAAACGGAGCACCCCCATGGCCGCACCCGTCCTCACGGACTACCACCTGGACTACACCTCGACCATGCCGGCGAACGACGGCGACCCCGTCAAGCTCTTCGTGCGCAGGCGCAACGGCACGCCCGCGGGCCAACCGAGCAGGCCCGTGCTGATGCTGCACGGCCGGAGCGTCCCCGCCCTGGCCGGTTTCGACCTGCAGTACAAGAAGTACAGCTGGGCGGAGGAACTGGCGAAGGCGAAGTTCGACGTCTTCGTGATGGAGCTCCAGGGCTCCGGGCTGTCGACCCGCCCGATGATGGGCAACCCCAAGAACGTCAGTCCCGCGCCCGCGCAACGGCAGCTGCTGGTGCCCCACCCCGACGCGAGCGTCTACCTGGGCCCGGTGGACTACGCCGCCCAGCTCAACAACTCCCAGAGCGACTGGGACGAGGTCGACCACGTCGTCGACTTCATCCTCACGGAGACGGGCGCCTCGAAGGTGGACCTCATCGGCTGGTCGGCGGCGTCCCAGCAGTTCGGCCCCTATGCCATCAAGTTCCCCGGCAAGGTGCGCAGCCTCTTCCTGCTGGCGCCGATCTTCCCGCCGCACGGCAGGGCGAGCAAGCCGGGGACCGACTTCGGAGCGCCGGTGCCGCTGCCGGTGTCCACCCCGGCGGCGGCCTTCGGCTACCCGATGACCGTCGGCACGAAGGCGGGCGTCGAGGCGGCGTGGATCAAGGACCTGAAGTGCCCCGACCAGCGTGAGCCCGGCATGCTCGACGAGGTGTGGAAGGCGATGATGGCCGCTGATCCGGTCGGCGCCACCTGGGGCGGTACCGGGGCGGCACCGGAGGGGCTCAACCGCATCCGGAACTCGTACTGGTGGGGCTGGAACTCCACCACCGTGCCGCTGCACGGCGTCCTCGGCGGTTCGGTGCCCGTGTGCATCGTGTACGGGGAGAACGACAGCATCGTGAACACGTCGTCCGACCTGGGCCTGCTGTACTTCTCGGTCCCCGAGCTCTACCGGCTGATCCCCGGGCCGGACAAGCTGATGTTCCGGATCGCCTGTGCCGGGCACCAGGCCCCGTGGGAGCGCGTGGCGAACGACATCCACACCATGTCCGAGCACTGGCTCAAGCAGGGCAAGGTCGAGGGCGCGACCTCCGGCAGCTACTACCGGGACGGGGACGGGGCCCTCACTCCCCTGGAGTGAGGGCTCCGTGCCCCTCCGCGTCCGGCGCGTCGGTCAGCCGGTCGCGGCGAGGGCCGCGACCAGGGCCGGGGTCACCAGCTCGATCTGCCACGGGCGGGCGCCGTAGCCGGTCAGGGCCTCGGCCACCGCGTCCGCGTCGGCGCGCCGGGGAGGCTCCCAGCAGAGGCGGCGCACGGTGTCCGGGGTGATCAGGTTCTCCTGGGGCAGGTTCAGCCCCTCGGCCAGCTCCGACACCGCCGCACGGGCGGAGGACAGCCGGGCCGCGGCGGCGGGGTCCTTGTCCGCCCAGGAACGCGGCGGCGGCGGGCCCGACGGGGCCGCCCCCGGCTGCGGGAGCTCGCTCTCGGGCAGGGCCTTCGCCCGGTCCACGGCGGCCATCCACTGGTCCAGCTGGCGCCGTCCCATCCGCTGCCCGTAGCCCGGCAGGGCCGACAGCGCGTGCACGTTCGCCGGGACGGCCAGGGCGGCCTCCACGATCGCCGCGTCGCCCAGCACCTTGCCGGGGGACACGTCACGGCGCTGCGCGATCCGGTCGCGGGTCTCCCACAGCTCCCGCACCACCGCCATCTGCCGGCGCCGGCGCACCTTGTGCATGCCGGAGGTGCGCCGCCACGGGTCCTTGCGCGGCGGGGCGGGCGGGGCGGAGGCGATGGCGTCGAACTCCTGGCGGGCCCACTCCAGCTTGCCCTGCCGGTCCAGTTCCTTCTCCAGGGCGTCCCGCAGGTCCACCAGCAGCTCCACGTCCAGAGCGGCGTAGCGCAGCCAGGGTTCGGGCAGCGGGCGGGTGGACCAGTCGACGGCGGAGTGCCCCTTCTCCAGCTGGTAGCCAAGCACGCTCTCGACCATCGCCCCGAGGCCGACCCGGGGGAAGCCGGCCAGCCGGCCGGCGAGCTCGGTGTCGAACAGGGTGGTGGGGGACATGCCTATTTCGCGCAGGCAGGGCAGGTCCTGGGTGGCGGCGTGCAGGATCCACTCGGCGGAGGACAGGGCCCCGCCCAGGGCGGACAGGTCCGGGCAGCCGACCGGGTCGATCAGCGCGGAGCCCGCCCCCTCGCGGCGCAGCTGCACCAGGTAGGCGCGCTGTCCGTAGCGGTACCCGGAGGCACGTTCGGCGTCCACGGCCACGGGGCCGGTGCCCGCGGCGAAGGCCGCGACCACCGCGGCGAGCGCCTCGGCGTCGGCCACGACGGGCGGGATGCCCTCGCGGGGTTCCAGCAGGGGAATCGGCAGCCCATCGGACGAAACCTCTTCGTCCGGGGGGCCGCCCCCGGTGGTGGTGCGCAGGTGTGCTGCGGTCTCTTGGGCGTCGGTCACCGGTCAAGGGTATCCGTGTATGTGACGCGCCCGTCGCCGGAACGTTCCGTCGACGGGCGCGAAGGGGAGGGTGCGGGCCCCGGCGGGGTGCGCCGGCCGCCGGCCCGCGGGTTCGGGGACGGGTCAGTGGATGATCCCCGTCCGCAGCGCGACGGCGACCATCCCGGCCCGGTCGCCCGTGCCGAGCTTGCGGGCGATCCGGGCGAGGTGGGACTTGACGGTCAGGGCGGACAGGCCCATCGAGACGCCGATGGCCTTGTTGGACTGCCCCTCCGCGACGAGGCGCAGGACCTCGACCTCGCGGCCGGACAGTTCGCGGTAGCCGCCCGGGTGGCTCGGGGCACCCGGGGGGCGGCGGTGCATACGGGCCGCGGCGGCACCGATGGGGGCGGCGCCGGGCCGGGTGGGGAGCCCGATGTTGGTCCGGGTGCCGGTGACCACGTAGCCCTTCACCCCGCCCGCGAGGGCGTTGCGCACGGCTCCGATGTCATCGGCGGCGGACAGGGCCAGGCCGTTCGGCCAGCCGGCGGCGCGGGTCTCGGAGAGCAGGGTGAGACCGGAGCCGTCGGGCAGGTGGACGTCGGCCACGCAGATGTCGCGCGGGCTGCCGACGCGGGGGCGGGCCTCCGCGATGGACGACGCCTCGATCACGTCGCGGACCCCGAGGGCCCACAGATGGCGGGTCACGGTGGAACGGACGCGCGGGTCGGCCACGACGACCATGGCCGTCGGCTTGTTCGGGCGGTAGGCGACCAGGCTTGCGGGCTGCTCGAGAAGAACGGACACCTAGGCCTCCTGGGGGAGTGGCGGGACGGGCCGGCTCGGGGAAGGAAGCCGGTGCGCACCGTGCGGATGGTCACTGACTCCTTCGGCACGTCACCCGCCCGGCTTTAGGGAATGATCACGATTTGGTGAGTAACAATTCGGGCAATTCGGACGCACGATCGATCAAGGGATGATCAGAAGGCCGCCATCACCGCACGGCTTTGACGCTCCGTTACGACCGCGAACGATCGCCCCCTCGCCGCCGGACACCCGTCCGGCGGTCCCGCCCCCTGCGGACGGCCCCGCCGGGCCGCCCGCTACGGGTGGTGCGGACCGCGCCGCTGTGGCAGGGACACCACGCCCGGAGCCCCCTCCGCCGGCCCCAGCGGCGGCAGCCCCGCGACCTGGCACAGCAGCTCGCACCAGGCCGCCAGGTGCGCGGAGGTGTCCGGCACCCCGCCCGTCCCCTCCCGGGGCGTCCACGAGGCCCTGATCTCGATCTGCGTCGCCGGACGCCGCTCGCCGAGCCCGCCGAAGTAGTGCGAGCTCGCCATCGTGACGGTCCCGCTCGGCTCCCCGTACGCCAGCCCGCGCGCCTCCAGCGCCCCGGTCAGCCAGGACCAGCACACCTCCGGCAGCAGCGGGTCCGCCGCCATCTCCGGCTCCAGCTCCGCCCGTACCAGCGTCACCAGCCGGAAGGTGCCCTGCCAGGCCTCGTGCCCGGACGGATCGTGCAGCAGGATCAGCCGGCCGTCGGCCAGGTCGTCCTCCCCGTCCACGACGGCCGCCTCCAGCGCGTAGGCGTGGGGGGCCAGCCGCTGGGGCGGTTTCGTCGGGTCGATCTCGATCCCGGGCCGCAGCCGCGCCTTCCGCAAGCCGTCGACCGCCCGTCGGAACGGGAGCGGGACCGAGCTCTCCTTCGCGCCGTCCACGCCGTCAGCGCCATCTGAAAATCGTCCCTGAGCCGCAGCCATGCCGGGAAGACTAGGCGGAACGGGCGCCCGTGCGGCGCAGGGACACCCGCCCCGGGGCGGGCACTTCTTCATACGTGCGAAGATTTGCCGCGTGAGCGCCACTACCAGCCCGCAGGGCCAGCCGAGTCAGACGTACGATTCCGCCTTCCTGAAGGCCTGCCGGCGCGAGCCGGTTCCCCACACCCCGGTGTGGTTCATGAGGCAGGCCGGCCGCTCACTGCCCGAGTACCGCAAGGTCCGCGAGGGCACGGCCATGCTGGAGTCCTGCATGCGCCCGGACCTGGTCACCGAGATCACCATGCAGCCGGTGCGCCGGCACGGCGTGGACGCGGCGATCTTCTTCTCCGACATCGTCGTGCCGCTCAAGGCCATCGGCGTCGACCTCGACATCAAGCCGGGCATCGGCCCGGTCGTCGCCCAGCCCATCCGCCGCCGCGAGGACCTCGCACAGCTGCGCGACCTCACCCCGGAGGACGTCACCTACGTCACCGAGGCGATCGGCATGCTCACGGGTGAACTCGGCGGCACTCCGTTGATCGGTTTCGCCGGCGCGCCTTTCACCCTCGCGAGCTACCTGGTCGAGGGCGGTCCGTCCAAGAACCACGAGCACACGAAGGCCCTGATGTACGGGGACCCGGAGCTGTGGTCGGCCCTCCTGGACCGCCTCGCGGAGATCACCTCCGCCTTCCTGAAGGTCCAGATCGAGGCCGGCGCCTCCGCGGTCCAGCTCTTCGACTCCTGGGTCGGCGCGCTGTCCCCGGCGGACTACCGCCGCTCGGTGATGCCGGCGTCGGCGAAGGTGCTGGAGTCCGTCGCCTCCTACGGGGTCCCGCGCATCCACTTCGGCGTGGGCACGGGCGAGCTGCTCGGCCTGATGGGCGAGGCCGGCGCGGACGTCGTGGGCGTCGACTACCGGGTCGCCCTGGACGAGGCCGCCCGCCGGGTCGGCCCCGGCAAGGCGCTCCAGGGCAACCTGGACCCGGCCGTCCTCTTCTCCACCCCGGAGGCCGTCGAGACCAAGACGGACGAGGTCCTGGCCGCGGCGGCGGGCCTGGAGGGCCACGTCTTCAACCTCGGCCACGGCGTCCTCCCGACGACGGACCCCGACGCCCTGACCCGCCTGGTGGACTACGTCCACACCCGTACGCAGCGCTAGCCGGACCGGGCCCCCGGGCGCGGCTGCGGACACGGCGCCACCGCTCCCGCGCCTGAAACGCCGGCGGGGCCATGGACGGCCCCGCCGGCGCCTGGGCTACACGCCCGCCGCCCGCACCGCCGAGACCGCCTTGCGGGCCGCGACCAGCACCGGGTCCCAGACGGGAGAGAACGGCGGGGCGTAGCCCAGGTCCAGGGACACGACCTGTTCCACGGTCATACCGGCCGTCAGGGCCACCGCCGCGACGTCCACCCGCTTCGCGGACCCGGCCCCGCCCACGATCTGGACGCCCAGCAGCCGCCCGGTGCGCCGCTCCGCCAGCATCTTGACCGTCATCTCCGCCGCCCCCGGGTAGTACCCCGCGGTGTTCGTCGAGCGGATCGTGGCCGTCACGAAGCGCAGCCCCGCCGCCAGGGCGTCCTTCTCGCGCAGCCCCGTGCGGGCGATCTCCAGGTCGCAGACCTTGCTGACCGCCGTGCCGACCACACCGGGGAACGTCGCGTAGCCGCCACCCGCGTTGGAGCCGATCACCTGGCCGTGCTTGTTGGCGTGCGTGCCCAGCGGGATGTGCCGGTTGCGGCCCGCCACCAGGTCCAGGACCTCCACGCAGTCGCCGCCCGCCCAGACGTCCTCCTGGCCCCGCACGCGCATCGACAGGTCCGTCAGCAGGCCGCCCGACTCCCCGAGCGGCAGTCCCGCCGCGCGGGCCAGGGACGTACGGGGCTCCACGCCGATGCCGAGCACCACCACGTCCGCCGGGTACTCCTCGCCCGACGCCGTGGCCACCGCACGGGCCCGGCCCTCCTCGTCCGTGAGGACCTTCACCACCTCGGCGCCGGAGACCGTCACGATGCCCATGGCGTTCATCGCGCTGTGCACGAGGCCGCCCATGTCCGGGTCGAGCGTGGCCATCGGCTGCGGGCCGCGGTGCAGGACGGTGACCTCGTACCCCCGGTGGACCAGGGCCTCGGCCATCTCCACGCCGATGTAGCCCGCGCCGACCACGACCGCCCGGCGGCCCTCCGTCCGCTCCAGGCTGTCCATCAGCCGCTGGCCGTCGTCCAGCGTCTGCACCCCGTGCACCCCGTGGGCGCCGATGCCCGCCAGCTTCGGCCGGACCGGGCGGGCGCCGGTCGCCAGGACCAGCTTGTCCCACCCGGTCCAGGACTCCTCCCCGCTGTCCAGGTTCCGGGCGCGCACCCGGCGGCCCGGCAGGTCCAGCTCCAGCACCTCGGTGCGGGTGCGCAGGTCGATGTCCCGGGCGCGGTGCTCCTCGGGGGTGCGGGCGACCAGGTCGTCCCGGCCGGCGACCTGTCCGCCGATCCAGTACGGGATCCCGCACGCCGAGTACGAGGTGAAGTGCCCCCGCTCGAAAGCGACGATCTCCAGTTCCGCCGGGCCCTTGAGCCGCCGCGCCTGCGACGCGGCGGACATCCCCGCCGCGTCGCCGCCGACCACCACCAGTCGTTCCGCCGCCATCGTCCTGCCCGCCCTCCGCGCCGTGCGCCGTCGCCTCCGTTACGGGGACACGCTACGGGCGGACGGGCCGTCAGACCCCGTCCTCGCGTGCACCGCCCGCCGGTTCCGGGGCCGGGGCCGCGGCCTGCCGGGGCACCGGGGTCCGCCGCAGACCCGTCTTCGGCTTCGCCGGACGGAACCTGCGGTAGAGCCTGAACCCGAAGGTGAGCAGGGCGGCGGCGAGGGCGAAGGGCAGCACCGCCGCCAGTGCGAGTCCGAGGTAGCCGACGAGGCGCGCGAACACCTTCCAGCCGCCGGCCAGGGCATCGCCCATCCCGGGCTGCGGATCCTTCTTCTCCTTCTCCACCGGAGCCGGAGCCGGTTCCGAGACCGACAGCGTGATGGTGCCCATCGAGGTCTGGTCCTTCAGCGCGTTCTGCTGGGCCAGCAGGGACTCCAGGTCGGCCTGGCGCCGGCTCAGCTCGCTCTCCAGCATGACCACGTCACTGAGCGCGGAGGCCTTCTCCATCATCTCCCGCACCCGCGCCACGCTGGCCTGCTGGGACTTCACCCGGCTGTCGACGTCGGCGACCTTCTCCGTGACGTCCTGCGCCTCCACCTTCCGGTTCAGCAGCTTCCCGCCGCCCTCCAGGGAGGCGATCACCGCGTCGAAGCGGTCCCCGGGCACCCGCAGGGTCAGCGTGGACGTGATCCGCCCGTCCCCACCGCGGTCGGTGGTCTCGGCACCGACGTAGCCCCCCGCGCCCTCGGCAGCCGTCCGGGCCGCCGCGATGACCTTCTGCGGTTCGGCCGTCTCGATGCCCAGCTTTCCCGTACGGATGACGTTCGGCCGGACGGGCACCTGGGCCTGGCCCTTGGAGTCCGCCGCCGGGGGAGCGGCCGCCCCCGCCCCCGGCTTGCCCTGCGCGCCCTCCCGGGGGGCCGCCGCGGCGGCCTTGCCGTCGGAGGCGGACGTCTGGCTTCCGGCGCTGCAGCCCGTGAGCACGAGGCCCCCGGCCAGGGCCAGGCCGGCCAGGGCGGCCGCCGCGCGGTGCTGTCTGCTGAACGTGTGCATCGTCAAGTACCCCCGGGGCTGCGGCAGATGTCACCGCTTCGACGTATGCGCGGCCTCCCCGGGTTTCGCCCCCCGGATCCCGACCCGGTTCCGATGCGGTCACGTTCGGGCCTCGCCGGGCGGTCTGAGACCATGGATCCATGCACGAAGCGGACACGCGTACGAACGGGACGGGCCGGCCCGGGCCGTCCCGTCATGTCGTCGTCATCGGCGGCGGCATCGCGGGCCTCGCGGCCGCCCACCGGCTGCTCGCCGACGGGGTCCGCGTCACCCTCCTGGAGGCCGGCCCGCGCCTGGGCGGCAAACTGCGCGCCGGCGAGCTCGCCGGCCTGCCCGTCGACCTCGGCGCCGAGTCCGTCCTCGCCCGCCGCCCCGAGGCCCTGGACCTCGCCCGGGCCGTCGGCCTCGGCGACGACCTCCAGCCCCCGGCGACCGCCACCGCCCGGCTCTGGACCCGCGGGGCCCTGCGCGACATGCCCCGCGGCCACGTCATGGGCGTCCCCGGCGACCCGGCCGCCCTCGCCGCCTCCGGCGTGCTGTCCGCCGAAGGCCTCGCCCGGATCACCGCCGACACCGCGCTCCCGCCCACCGAGGTCGGAGAGGACGTCGCCGTCGGCGCGTACGTCGCCGCCCGGATGGGCCGCGAGGTCGTGGACCGGCTGGTCGAACCGCTGCTCGGCGGCGTCTACGCCGGTGACGCCTACCGCATCTCGATGCGCGCCGCCGTCCCCGCCCTCTTCGACGCGGTCCGCACCCACCCCACGCTGACCGAAGGTGTCCGGGCCCTCCAGCAGGGGGCCGCCGCCCGCGCGGCCGCCGAGCGGACCACCGTGACGGGCGCCGCCGCCTCCGGCGCCTTCTTCGCCGGGATCGCCGGCGGCATCGGCCGCCTGCCGCTCGCCGTCGCCGAGGCCTGCCGGGCCGCCGGGGCGCGGATCCTCACCGGCACCCCGGCGCGCGGCCTCGCCCGTACGCCCCAGGGCTGGCGGATCACCACCGACGGCGAGGCCCTCGACGCCGACGGCGTGGTCCTCGCCACCCCGGCGGCCCCGGCCGCCCGGCTGCTCGACGCCCACGCCCCCGCGGCCGCCGCCGGCCTGCGCGAGGTCGAGTACGCCTCCATGGCCCTGGTCACGATGGCCTTCCGCCGCTCCGACCTGCCCCCGGCGATCGCCGGCGGCACCGCCAGCGGGTTCCTCGTCCCGCCCGTCGACGGCCGCACGATCAAGGCGTCCACCTTCTCCGGCAACAAGTGGGCCTGGGCCGGTGCCGATCCCGACCTCTTCCCGCTGCGCACCTCCGTCGGCCGCCACGGCGACGAGGGCGACCTGGGGCGCGAGGACTCCGAGCTCGTCGACGTCTCCCTCGCCGACCTCGGCGAGGCCGTCGGGCTCACCGCCCGGCCCGTGGCCTCCACCGTCACCCGCTGGGACGGCGGACTGCCCCAGTACCCCGTCGGCCACCTCGCCCGCGTCGACCGGATCCGGGCCGCCGTGACCGCCCTGCCCGGCCTCGCGGTCTGCGGCGCCCTCTACGACGGCGTCGGGATCCCGGCCTGCATCGCCAGTGCCGGCAAGGCCGCGGACGCCGTCACCGCCTCGATGGCCACCCCTGGCACCGAGCACTGATCAGCACACGGGACAATGGACACATGACTGCACCAGAGAAGATTCCCAACGCGGGGAAGAAGGCGAAGGACCTCAACGAGGTCATCCGCTACACCCTGTGGTCCGTCTTCAAGCTGAAGGACGTCCTGCCGGAGGACCGCAGCGGCTACGCCGACGAGGTCCAGGAGCTGTTCGACCAGCTCGCCGCCAAGGACATCACCGTCCGCGGCACCTACGACGTCTCCGGCCTGCGCGCCGACGCGGACATCATGATCTGGTGGCACGCCGAGACCTCGGACGAGCTGCAGACCGCCTACAACCTGTTCCGCCGCACCCGGCTGGGCCGCGCCCTGGAGCCGGTGTGGTCGAACATGGCGCTGCACCGTCCGGCCGAGTTCAACAAGTCGCACATCCCGGCCTTCCTGGCCGACGAGGTGGCCCGCGACTACGTCAGCGTCTACCCGTTCGTGCGCTCGTACGACTGGTACCTGCTGCCCGACGAGGACCGCCGCCGCATGCTCGCCGACCACGGCAAGATGGCCCGCGGCTACCCCGACGTGCGCGCCAACACCGTCGCCTCCTTCTCCCTGGGCGACTACGAGTGGCTGCTGGCCTTCGAGGCCGACGAGCTCTACCGCATCGTCGACCTCATGCGTCACCTGCGTGCCTCCGAGGCCCGGATGCACGTCCGTGAAGAGGTGCCCTTCTACACCGGGCGCCGCAAGTCCGTCGCCGATCTGGTGGCCGGGCTCGCCTGATACCTCCCCTGGGGGGAAGGACCGGAGGACGACCGCGCTCTCGCTGAGGAGCGGCCTCCGGTGGATCGGGAGGCCCTGCCCCCGAAACGACGCAGCCGGAGATCCCGCCCGGAAGTTCAGACGAGCGGTGGCAGCAGCGCCCTGGGAGCGCTCGCTGCGCCCTCGTCCAGTGTCACCGGTGCGGGCTCCGGATGCGGCGCACAGCTCACGCGCCACCCCGGGGTGGTCCCTGTCAGCAGGTACCGCTCCACATGCCGGTCCACGCACGCGTTGCGTCCGCCGGTCACCCCGTGGCTGCCCGCCGCCCGCTCCGTCACCAGCGCGGACCCGGCGCCCAGCCGCCGCTGCAGCTCCAGCGCGCCCCGGTGGGGCGTCGCCCCGTCCCGTTCCGCCGCCACGACCAGTGTGGCGGGGAGCCGCCCGGCCGGGAGCGCCCCGACCTCCACGGGCCGCTGCCGCTCGTGCACCGGCCAGCTCGCGCAGGGCAGGTTCAGGAAGGCGTTGGCCCAGGTCTCGAAGGGCGCGCGGCGGGCCAGTTCGCTGTTGTCGCGGTCCCACGTCTCCCAGTCGGCCGGCCAGGGCGCGTCGTTGCACAGCACCGCCGTGTAGACGGCCGTCGCGGTGGCCGCCTGCGCGGTCAGCCGCGGATCGCGGGCCGCCTGGCGCACCAGCGGCGCCTCGTCCCCGCGCAGGTACGCGGCGAGGGCCGCGGCCCGCTCCGGCCACACGTCGTCGTAGTACGCCGCCTGGAGGAAGGCCGCCTGGAGTTCGCCCGTACCGACGACCCCGCCCGCCGGGGTGCGGGCCACGGCCGCGCGGACCCTCTCGTAACTCGCCTGCACCGCCCGCGCGGTGGCGCCCAGCCCGTACGCGTCGTCGTGGCGGGCCGTCCAGGCGCGGAAGTCGGCCCAGCGGCGTTCGAAGGCCCCGGCCTGGCCGAGGTTGTCGAGGTACCAGATCCGGCGCGGGTCCGGGTCCACCGCCGAGTCGAACACCATGCGGCGCACCCGGTCCGGGTGGCGGGTGGCGTACACCGCGCCGAGGTAGGTGCCGTACGAGGCCCCCAGGAAGGTCAGCCGCCGCTCGCCCAGGGCGGCGCGCAGCACGTCGAGGTCACGGGCGTTGTTCAGGGTGGTGTACTGCGCGAGTGCGGCGCCGGTGTGCCGCGCGCACCCCTCGGCGTAGGCCCGGGCGGCCGCCATCCGCTCCCGCTTGTACGCGGCGGAGGGCTCGGCGGGCACCTGGGTGGGCCCCTGGGGCCGTTCGGCGGGGTCCTGGCAGGTCAGCGGGGCGGAGCGGTCCACTCCGCGCGGGGCGTAGCCGATCAGGTCGTAGGCGGCGGCGACGCGGGCCCAGGCGGACCGGTCGGCGAGGAGCGGGAAGTACGTCCCGGAGGCACCCGGCCCGCCGGGGTTGAACACCAGCGCGCCCTGCCGGACGGCGCCCCCGCGGCCGGAGGCGGGAAGGCGGCTGACGGTGAGGGAGAGCTGCGGCCCGTCGGGGCGGGCGTAGTCGAGCGGGACCCGAAGGGTGGCGCACCGCACGGGCTCAGGCAGCTCCTCGGCGGCGGGGCACGGCAGGAACTCCAGCGGCCGCGCGCCCTCCCCGGAGGCGGGCCGGGGCATGGGACGGGTCACGGGGCGGGCGCCCTGGGTGGGTCTGGTGCCGTGCGCCGGGCTCCCGGAGGCGCCGGTGACCGGCCGCAGGGCGGCGGCCGCGGCGGCGCGGCGGGCGACCAGTTCGGCCCCGGCGTCCTCGGCGGCGACCCGTTCGGCGGCGGTCCCGGGCCCGGGACCGCTCGCACGGGCCGGGGCGGCGGGGGCGCACAGGGTGAGGCAGAGGGCCGCCGAGGCGGCTCCGTAGCGCGCGAGCGTCGTCCGCATGGCGACCCCTTCGTCTCATCGTCCTGTCTGATGAGATGTCAGCGGGCCGCCGCTGTACAGGCTCGCCGCCGGGGTGTCGGACCCGGTACGCCCGGTTGGCGCCACGACGGGGCACCTCCGGGCGGGAGCCGGACCGCAAGGGCGGCCAAGGGCGGATCAGGGCCGGGCCGCCCGCCCCGCCGGTGCGGCCCGCACCCCCGGGTCCACCAGGCGGGCAGGCGGCGGATGCGGTCCGCGCCGGCCGCCGGGCCGAGGCGGGCACCCCGGCCCGGGCGGGCGGCGGGAGCAGGATCCGTGGCATGGCCGGCTCCTCCACCCGCCACGGCCCGCGCTGCCCGAGCACGAGCAGCTCGTGACCTGGAGGCGACAGGGGTCAGGTGCTGCTGGAGCAGCTGGACCCGGACGAACTGCTGCAACTCGAACCGCTGGAACAGCTGGACCCGCTCGACCCCCCGGAACAGCTCGAACCACTCGAACAGCCGGAGGACGCGCCGCAACTCGCCCCACCCGAACAGCCGGAGCCGGAACCTCCGCAGCCGGACCCGCCACCGCAGCCCCCGGAAGAGCCGCCGCCGTCGCCCGACGCGCACCACAGCACGGGCACCAGATCGGCGGACGAGGAGTCGGAGGAACCGCAGGAGTGCGAGGTGCGCGAGGAGCTCGTGGTCCGCCCGCCGGACGCCCGCCCCCGGGCCTGGGCCGCCGCCAGCCGGGTGCCGCGCGCCGCGGGCACCAGCTGCGCCCGCAGCCCCGGATCGCGCAGCCCCCGCAGCCCGAACAGCGCCGTCCGCACGGCGGGGGTCTGGTCGGCGGCGTACCGGGCCCGGGCCCGTGCCAGTGCCGCCCGCCCCGCCGGGGTCACCCGGCCCCGGGCCCGCCGGGCACAGAGCGCGCCCACCACGATGCCGCCCACCAGGACCGGCAGCACCTTGAGCACGAACGGCACCTGCGACTCCCGCGTCAGCGCCATGGCCACGAACGTCACCGGCAGCGACACCGGGATCAGCGCCGCGCACACCACCGTCTGCACCAGCGCCCACCGCCGCAGGCCCCGCCCCGCGCCGGGCGCGGCGATCATCCCGCGCGCGGCCAGGGCGTCCCCGGTCTCCTGCACGGCCGGGTCCAGCATGGCGGCGTACCGCACCTGGTACAGCCACCCGGACGGGGCCGCCCGCAGCGCCGCGAGCACGGCCCGCTGGGCGGGGTCCGCGCCGCTCGCCCGCCGCCCCTCGTGGACGATGCCCGGGCCGCCCGCCACCAGCCGGCCGTCGCCGAGCAGCGCGACGAGCGCGGCGTCCACGACCGTCCCGGGCCCGCCCGCCAGGAAGGCGGCCTCGGACAGGTCGTGCACCTCGGGCGTTCCGGACCGGCGCCCCCGTCCCCGCCGCGGCCCGAGCACCAGCCCGAGGCTCGACAGGACGACGGCGGCCCACACCGCCACGGCCAGTACGTTCACCGCCCCCACCCCACCAGGGCACGCGCCCAGCGCACGATCCGGCCCGACGGCCGGGCCCCGGCCCGCTCCCGCCACCAGGCGGTGAGCCGGCGGCGCGCGGCCGGGTCGTCCGGCAGGTCCCGGATCAGCAGGTGCTCCGCGAAGTCCAGCGCGTCGCGCCGGTACCCGCCCGCCATGGGCCGGAGCCGCGCGTACGCCAGGAACGCCGCGCGGTACGCCTCCGGACCGCCCAGGATCCCGGGCAGCTCGGGCGCGACCTTCGCCACCACGGAGGCTCGTTTGGCGGCCAGCGCCCGGGCCTGGATCCGCACCCGCTGGCGGTCGAACCCCTCGGGCACCGGCGTTCCGGCGACCAGCGCCGACAGCAGCGCGGCCTGTCCCAGCCCGAGCCGCGTGCGCGCGGCCTCGCCGGCGGTCCCGGCGGCACCCTCCCGCACGACCACGGGCTCCCGTACCGCGGGTTCGCCCGCTTCCGCCACCACCGCGCGGATCCGCTCCAGTTCCCCGGCCAGCTCGTCCCCTTCGGGGAAGTCCTCGTCCCGCTCCAGCAGCACCCCCGGCGGGTCCACCCGCTCGCGCAGCCGTGCCAGCACGTCGAGCACCACCGGCGGCACCGGATGGGCGTGCGTGTCGTGCCACACGCCGTCGCGCTCCACCCCGCCGGCCACGTGCACGTACGCCAGCGCCTCCAGCGGGACCGCGTCCAGCACGGCGGCCGGGTCCTCGCCCCGGTTGACCCGGTTGGTGTGCAGGTTCGCCACGTCGATCAGCAGCCGCACACCGGTCCGCTCCACCAGCTCGGTCAGGAACTGCCCCTCGGTCAGCTCCTCCCCGGGCCACGACACCAGCGCGGCGATGTTCTCCAGCGCCAGCGGCACGGGCAGCGCGTCCTGGGCGATCCGCACGTTCTCGCACAGCACGTCCAGGGCGTCCCGGGTCCGCGGCACCGGCAGCAGGTGCCCGGCCTCCAGCGCGGGCGAGGAGGTCCGTACGAAGGCGATGTGCTCGGTGACCAGGGGCGCCCCGAGGGCCACGGCCCGCTCCGCGAGCGCGGCCAGCTTCCCGGCGTCGGGCCGGTCGGCGCCCCCGATGCCGAGCGAGACCCCGTGCGGCACCACCCGTACGCCCCGGTCCCGCAACCGCAGCAGGGACTCGGGCAGGTGGCCCGGGCACACGTTCTCGGCCACCACCTCGATCCAGTCCAGCCCCTCCAGCCGCTCGACCGCACCGGCGATCTCCGGCCTCCACCCGATGCCCACCCCCAGGCGTGCCATGGGCTTCATGTCCCCCTCGCCCCCTCTCAAGGACTCCGTGCCGATGTCATGGCCCGGACGCGAACGGGCCAACCACCGGCTGGGGACGTTCAGAGCAACATTTGAGGTTCCTGCCCGAAGGTCTCGTTCCGGTCACCGCCTCCCCAGCGCCCCCGGTTCCGCCGCCCTGTTCCGGCTCCCGGTTCCGCCCCCCGGGTTCCGTCGCCGCGTCCCGGCGGCCCTCAGTACCGGTACCAGTCGCCGGCCGCCGGCAGGGCCCGCCGGAGGTAGTCCTCCACCCCGCCCGCCGCCCAGGAGCGGCCGTCGCTCTCGTGGTCCCAGGCGAAGACGTCGGGCCGCTCCGGCGTCCGCACGACGCCGAACAGGTCCCCTCCGCCGTTGTCCCCGAAGAACATCAGCGGCTCGAAGGGCATGTACAGCGCGGCGAGTTCCGGCGTGCCGCGCAGCTCCGCGTTGTCCCGGGCGATCCGCCGGGCGCTCCAGACGACATCGGTGGCGTGCCGCCCGACGACCCCGTCGCACTCCCGCAGCAGGCCGGCGAGGTCGGCGGGCAGCGCCTGCCCGAGCACCCGCTCGACCTCGGCGAGGTCCGCCTCGTCCGCCGGTCCGGCGAGCTCCGCCTCCGGCAGGAGCCCGAGGACCAGCCCGCGCCAGTTCACAGCCGGCCACGCAGGGCCGGGTGGTCCGCCACCACCGTGCAGCTGCCCGGCGCGATCTCCGTGAACCCCGCGTCGCGGACCACGGGCAGGCCGCTGCCGGACAGTTCCGCCCAGCGGTCACGCGGGGCGGTGCGCACGGCCAGGTGGAAGCCCGAGGCCTGCCACAGGGCGCGCTCCGCCGCCGTCAGCTCCCACCAGGCCAGCTGCGCCGCGTGCCCCGCCTGGGCCATCGCCTTGCCGGCCGACATGTCGAGGTCCGGGTTCAGCCACAGCACCGGCACGCCCGGCTCGGGCGCGGCCACCGGCTCCGGGTCGTCCATCTCGGTGCCCGACACCTGGAGCTTGGCCAGCTCCTTGGGCCAGCCGTCCAGGGGGACCGGAGGGAAGACCCGCACCTCCGACGCGGCGCCCTGGACCGTGATGCCCGGCAGCGTGGCCGCCTTGCGCCACTCCGCGCCGCGCGCCCTGCGCACCACCTTGCGGATGCGGGCGTCCTGCCAGTCGCGCACCGCGCGCGCCCACTCGCCCTCGCCGTGCGCGCGCTCGTCCGTGAGGAGGACCAGCACCGCGCGGGCCGCCGTCTGCAGCGCGTCCGTCCGCGCCGGCGGCTCGGCCTTCTCGATCCGCACGACCAGCGGCAGCACGAACTGCGGGGCTTCGTCGCGCAGTACGTGGTCCTTCCGGAAGGGGCTGTCCGCCCCCACCGCGGGTACCTCTGAAGTCTGGTTCGTGTGCTGGCTGCTCATCCTGCCAAGGATGCCAGGGTCCGCCTTCAGGAGGATGCCCCGGGTGGCCGGCGCGGGTGAGGATCGGCTCCATGAAGAGCGACCTTTTCGCCGGTGAGAACCTGGCCCAGCCCGCCGCCGCCCCCGGGATGACCCTGCAGAACGCAAAGTCCGTCAAGTACGCCGTCAACGGCGAGGTGCTCGCCCGGCAGGGCTCCATGGTCGCCTTCCGCGGCAACCTCCAGTTCGAGCGCAAGGGCCAGGGCATAGGCGGCATGCTCAAGCGGGCCGTCACCGGCGAGGGGCTCGCGCTGATGTCCGTCCGCGGCCAGGGCGAGGCCTGGTTCGCCCACCAGGCGGGAAACTGCTTCATCGTCGACTTCGAGCCCGGCGACGCCCTCACCATCAACGGGCGCAACGTGCTGTGCTTCGACGCGACGCTGTCGTACGAGATCAAGATGGTCAAGGGCGCCGGGATGACCGGCGGCGGCCTCTTCAACAGCCTCTTCACCGGCACGGGCAAGCTCGCCGTCGTCTGCGACGGCAACCCGATCGTCATCCCGGTCACCGCGCAGTCGCCGGTCTACGTGGACACGGACGCGGTCGTCGGCTGGAGCGCCCAGCTGGTGACGGGCCTGCACCGCTCGCAGTCAGTCGGCTCGATGATCCGCGGCGGCTCCGGCGAGGCCGTCCAGCTGATGCTGCGCGGCGAGGGCTTCGTCATCGTCCGGCCCAGCGAGCGCACCGAGACGGCGGCGGCGCACTGAGGCTCACCGGCGTGGGCCGCCGCTACGGCAGGCGGCGGCCCTGGGTGCTGCGCGGGATCGGCGTGGAGCTGCCGCCCGGTGCCCTCGTCCGCGTCGAGGGCGGCAACGGCGGCGGCAAGTCCACCCTGTTGCGGCTCATCGCGGGCATCGACACCCCGACCGAGGGGCGGATCACCGGCCGGCCGCCCCGCACCGCGTACGTGCCCGAGCGCTTCCCCGCCGTCCTGCCGCTGACCGCCGCGGCCTACCTCACCCACCTCGGCCGGGTGCACGGCCTGACCGGTGCCGAGGCGGCCCGGCGGGCGGCCGACGGGCTGGAGAGGTTCGGCGCCGCCCGCTTCGCGCGCACCCCGATGGCCGATCTGTCCAAGGGGACCAGCCAGAAGGTGGCCGTGGCCCAGGCCCTGCTCGCCGATCCGGGGCTGCTCGTCCTCGACGAGGCCTGGACCGGCCTGGACGCGTCCGCCCGCGCCGAGCTGGACCGTGCCGTCACCGAACGCACCGCCGCCGGGGCCACGGTGGTCTTCGTCGACCACGACCCCGCCCGCCTGTCCGGCCTGCCGCACGCCCACTACCGGCTCAGGGGCGCGACCCTGGAGGCCGCGGCCGAGCCCCCGGCCCCCCGCTCCGCCGCGCCCCTGCGCACGACCCCGGCGGCCGTACCCGCCGGGGTGCCCGTCGTACCGGCCGACGGACCGGGTGTACCGCTCGCCGCTGCCGTCGTGCCGGCCGGGGCGGCCGCCGTGCGCATCCACGCGGTCGGGCCGCCCGGCAGTGTCCCGCCGGTGGGGGCCCTGGCCGCTCCCGGCGGGGGGATCTGGCTGACCGTCGGGGCCGGGCTTTCCGATTCCGTCCTGCGCGGGCTGCTCACCGCCCGGCCGTCCTGGCACATCCGCTCCGTGGAGGAACTCCCGTGACCGCCCTGCTCCGCTACCAGGGCGCCCTGCTCCTGCGCTCCCAGGGCTGGCCGGCCCCGTTCGCCCTGTACGCCGTCTTCGTGGGCATCGGCGTCCAGCCCGGCGACCGGATGCTGGACTCCCTCGGCTACGCCGCCGCCGGCCTGGTCCCGCCGGCGGCCTGGCTGGTCCGCGTCTGCGTCACCGTCGAGCCCCCGGCGGCCCGGGCCTGCACCGCCGCCGCGGCCGGACCGGCCCGGGTGCACGCGGCGGCCGTGCTGACCGGTCTGGGCGCGGCCCTGCTGACCGGGCTGCTCGCCGCGGCCTACACCCTGCTGGTCGGGGACCCCGCCGGGCACGACCCCGGCCGGGCCGCCCTCACCGGGCGGTGGCGGTGACGGCGTGCGCGCTCACGGGGGCGGCCGTGGGCGCGGTGTGCAGCCGGCCGCTGGTGCCCGGGCGGGGCTTCGCCGTCCTGGGGGCGGGCCTCGGCTCCCTGCTGGCCTGGGTCGTGTCCCTCTCCCCGGCCCGCGGCGCGGTGTCCGCGCTGATCGGCGCCGCCCGAGCGGGCGCCCCCGAGCCGGCGCTCCCGCTCGGCGCGCTGGCGGGTGCGCTGCTGCTGGCCGGAGCGGCGGGCGCGGCGGCGGCCCTGGCGGCCGCGCGCCGGGGCTGAGTAGGCTCGTACGCATGGACCAGCCGCAGGACCACGAGACCGGCGCCCGCCTCCGCCCCGCCGCCGGGCCGCCGTACGCGGACTGCGTGGAGTGCGGCAGGCCCACGGAGTACGGGGCGGCGACCCCGGGCGCGGTGCGGTGCCCGCTGTGCGAGTGGCAGGAGGCCCAGCGCACGGCCTGCTCCGGCTGAGCCCGGTTCGGCCGCCCGGAGCTGATGAAACGTTACTTCCCCATCAGTTCCGACACCTTCACGAAGCGGTACCCCCGCCTGCGCAGCTCCGGGACGATCTTCTCGACGGCCTGCTCGGTGACCGGTGCCGCGCTGCGCGTGCAGTGCATGACCACCACCGACCCGGGCCGCACCCCGGCCAGCACCTGCTCCGCCACCGCGTCGGGGTCCTTGGCGAAGGCGTCCCCGCTGACCACGTCCCACTGCACGGCGGTCACCTTGGCCGGGCCCAGGAGGCGCAGCGCCCGGTCGTCGTAACAGCCGCCGGGGAAGCGGAAGTACGGCACGGTGTTGACCGCACCCGCCTTCTTGAAGGCGGCGAACGCCCGGTCCACGTCCGCCCGGGCGGCGGGCGCGTCGAGTGCCGGCAGCCCGTAGCAGGGCGACTTGAACGCGTGGTGGCTGTAGGAGTGGTTCGCGATCTCGAAGTTCGGGTCGGTGCCGATGGACTTCGCCTGGTCGGGGTACTCCTCGGCCCAGCGCCCCGTCATGAACACGGTGGACGGCACTTTCAGCCGCCGCAGGGCCGCGATCAGCTCGGGGTTGTCGAAACGTTCCCCCGAGGCGGCGCGCGGACCCTGGTCGGAGGTCATGTCGGCGTCGAAGGTCAGGGCGACGGTCTTCTCGGTCCGCTGCCGGGCCCGTTCGAAGACCGGGGTCAGGCCGTTCGGCCCGGGCGCCAGCGTCGGCACCCGGACGGGCGCGCCGGCCAGGGGGGAGGCGGAGGGGGAGGCGGCCGCGGAGGGGGCGGACGCGGTGGCGGGACCGGAGGCCACAGGGGTGCCCGAACGGGCCTGGCCCGCGCCCTGGGGAGCGCCGGTGCCACCCCCGCATCCCGTGAGGAAGGCGCCGAGCACGGCCACGGCGGCCACTTTGCGTACAGAAAGGGTCACTCACGCAAAATATATGACTATCCGTCCATCAGCCGGGCACGGCACGCCTCGACGTCGAACCGGGCCGGCGGGTACCGCGGGTCCAGCTCCTCCAGATGCTCCAGCAGCAGCCTGCTGACCGCCCAGTTCCGGTACCACTTGCGGTCGGCGGGCACCACGTACCAGGGCGCGGCCTCGGTGGAGCACCGCTCCAGGACGCGCTCGTACGCCTCCTGGTAGGCCTGCCACGACCGGCGTTCCTCGATGTCGGCCGGATCGAACTTCCAGTGCTTGTCCGGTCGGTCGAGCCGCCGCAGGAGCCGCTCGCGCTGCTCCTCGAAGCCGACGTGGAGCAGGACCTTCACCACCGTCACGCCCTCCTCGGCCAGGGAGTGCTCGAACGCGTTGATCTCCCCGTACCGGCGCTCCAGGACCTCGGGCGGCGCCAGCGCGCGGACGCGGGCGATCAGTACGTCCTCGTAGTGCGAGCGGTCGAAGATGCCGATTTCGCCCGGCCGGGGCACGGCCTTCCCGACCCGCCACAGGAAGGGGTGCTCCTTCTCCTCCGGGGTGGGTGCCTTGAAGGCGGTGATGCGGCAGCCCGAGGGGTTGAACAGGCCGATCACGTGCTTCACCGTGCCGCCCTTGCCGGAGGTGTCCATGCCCTGGAGCACGAGCAGCAGCCGGCGCCGGTCCCCGGCGGTGCTGGCGGCGTAGAGCCGTTCCTGGAGGTCGGCGAGCGGTCCGGCCAGGCCGGCTGCGGCGGCCTGCCCGGCGCGCTTGTCGGTGGGGCCCGCCGGGATGGCGGAGGACGCGTACGCGCCGAGGTCGACCCGGCCTCCGTGCCGGGCCCCGGTACGGACCCGCAGCAGCTCCCGCAGCGGGGTCCCGGCCCCGTCCCGGCGGCCCCTTCCGTCGGTCACGGCGTCAGCGCCAGGGGCCGGTGACCGCGAAGGTGGTACCGGGCGTGTACGCGTTGACGTACATCGTCCGCGCGTCGGGGGAGAAGGTGACCCCCGCGAACTCCCCCCACGCCGGGGCTCCGGGTCCGCCGATGTCCTGGGCGTTGCGCGCCACCGGGTAGACCTCTCCGGCCGGGGTCACCCCGAAGACGTACTGCTCCCCGCCGCCGTCCTCGCACACCATCAGCCCGCCGTCCGGTGCCAGGCAGATGTTGTCGGGGGAGTCCCCCGGAAGGCGGACGTCGGCCGCCGGGCCGAAGCGCACCTCCAGCCGGAGCCGGCCGCGCCGCGGGTCGTAGGACCAGACCTGCCCGTGGTGGTCGGCGGCGGCGCCCTCGGAGCCGCGGGCGTAGCTGGAGACGAAGTACACCCCCGTCCCGCCCCAGTAGCAGCCCTCCAGCTTCTGCGCGTGGGTGATCCCGCCCGGGCCGAAGTCCTGGAAGCGGATCGGGGTCCCCGCCGCCGAGGGGTCCGGTACGCGGACCCACTCCACCGGGAACTCCGCCCCCGGCCGGTCCACCACCGACAGGTCGGGCACGCCGGGCACGCGCAGCGCCTCCAGCACGCCGCCGGCCCGCAGGGAGCCGGGGCCGCCGAGCGGGCGGGCGGGCAGGAAGCGGTAGAAGAGGCCGAAGGGCCTGACGAAGGCGTCCTCGGTCTCGTAGACCACGCCCCGGTACGGGTCCACGGCGACGGCCTCGTGGGCGAAGCGGCCCATCGCGGTCAGCGGTACGGCGCCGAGCCGGTGCGGGTCGGCGGGGTCCACCTCGAAGACGTACCCGTGGTCGCGGGCGTACCCGGAGGCGCCGGCCCGGTCCTCGGTCTCCTCGCAGCTCAGCCAGGTGTTCCAGGGGGTGCGGCCGCCCGCGCAGTTGACGGCCGTCCCGGCCAGGCCGACCCGCTCGGCGGCGAGTCCGCCGCCGGGGTCCAGTTCCAGGACGGTACAGCCGCCGAGGGCCCCGGGGTCGTACGTGAGCCCGTCCACGGCGGGGACGCGCAGCGCGGCGTCCGCCCGGTTCTCGTGGTTGCGCACCAGGCGGACCCGGCCGCCGCCCGCGCCGAAGGCGGCCATGCCGTCGCAGTGGGACGGGACCGTGCCCTCCCCGGACCGCAGCGGGTCCCCGGCGCGCGACAGCACCCGGTACGAGAATCCGGCGGGCAGGTCCAGCAGGCCGCCCGGGTCGGGCAGGAGCGGCCCGTACCCGTGGGCGGAGGCCCGGGCGCGGCCCGAGGCGAAGAGCGGGCCGAGGGCGCCGCTGAAGGCGACCGCGCCGGCCGCGAGCAGGCTGCGTCGGGTGACGGACATCGGCGATTCCCCGGGGGGTGGCGGGAGATGTGACCGGCCCGTGGTACCACGCCGGACCCCCGCCGCACCGGCGGCGCGTGCGCGCACGCGGCCCCGTCACCCCACCGGGCCCCGGCGCGTGGACGCGCGGGGCCCGGTGACGGCGACGGCGGAGGGGATCAGACGAGCTCGGCGCTCAAGGTGATCGTCGTACCGGCCAGGGCCTGGCTGACCGGGCAGTTCTTCTTCGCGTCCTCGGCGGCGGCGGCGAAGCCCTCCGCGTCCAGGCCGGGGACCTCGGCGCGCACGGTCAGGTGGATGCCGGTGATGCCCTCACCGGGCTGGAAGGTGACGTCCGCCTTGGTCTCCACCCGGGTGGGCGGGGTGCCCGCACCGTCGAGGCCGTGCGAGAGCGCCATCGAGTAGCAGCTGGAGTGTGCGGCGGCGATCAGCTCCTCGGGGCTGGTCTTGCCGTTCGCGGCCTCGGCGCGCGAGGGCCAGGACACCTCGAACGAGCCCCGGCCCGAGGAGTCGAGGGAGACGGTGCCGGCGCCCTTGAGCAGGTTGCCTTCCCAGACGGTGTGCGAAGTACGCGTGGTGGCCATGGCGGGTCCCTTCACGGAAGTGGATACGGCCGGGCCGCGAAAGCGTCCCGGCCGTGCCCAACCTACTGGGACACCAGGGGTTTTGCGTCGCGGGCGAGCGCGGTGAGCCGCGATATGGCTCGGAAGTACTTCTTCCGATAGCCCCCGTTCAGCATGTCCTCACTGAACAGCCGGTCGAAGGGCACTCCGGAGGCCAGGACCGGCACCTCCCGGTCGTACAGCCGGTCGGCCAGGACGACCAGGCGCAGTGCCGTGGACTGGTCCGGCACCGGGACGACGTCGGTCAGGCAGACCGCGGCGATCCCGTCCGTGAGCGCGCCGTAGCGGCTCGGGTGCACCTTGGCGAGGTGTTCCAGCAGGCCCGGGAAGTCGTCGAGGCTCGCGCCGGGGGTCGCGTACGCGGCCTTGGTGACCTGCTCGTCGGAGAACGGCGCCGGGGCCTCGGGCAGGCCGCGGTGGCGGTAGTCCTGACCGTCGATGCGCAGCGGCCGGAAATGCGCGGACAGGCCCTGGATCTCGCGCAGGAAGTCGGCGGCGGCGAAGCGGCCCTCGCCGAGCTTGCCGGGCAGCGTGTTGGAGGTGGCGGCCAGCGCCACGCCCTGCTCGACCAGGCGGCTGAGCAGGGAGGACACCAGGACGGTGTCGCCCGGGTCGTCCAGCTCGAACTCGTCGATGCACAGCAGGCGGTGTCCGCCGAGGGTCTGCACGGTCTGCTGGAAGCCGAGCGCGCCGACCAGGTTGGTGAGCTCGACGAAGGTGCCGAAGGCCTTGAGCGCGGGCTCGGCCGGGGTGGCGTGCCACAGCGAGGCCAGCAGGTGGGTCTTGCCGACGCCGTAACCGCCGTCGAGGTAGACGCCGCGCGGGCCCGCGGCCGGGGCGGGCGCCTTCTTCTGGAACCACTTGCGCTTGCCGGCGCCGCTGGCATGGGCCCCGCCGAGGCCGGCGGCGAAGCCGCTCAGCACGGTGACGGCCTCGCTCTGGCTCGGCTGGGCCGGGTCCGGGTTGTAGGTGTCGAAGCGCACCGAGTCGAAGCGCGGCGGCGGGACCATCTCGGCCACCAGCCGTTCGGCGGGCACGCGCGGCTCGCGGGCGCACAGGGCCAGCGGGCCCGCGTCGGCTATCGGAGGCTGCCCGGAGGCAGGACCAGAGGTGGAGAGTGATGTTGACACAGCTCTTAACTCTACGGGGCGTGTCACACTGCACCGATGCGACGCCTGTTCCCTGTGACCGATCAGACATCCGCCTCTCCGGGGGCCGCGGCCGACCGAGAGTGGTCGCTGGACGAGCTGGCGGAGGCCTACGCCTACCCCGACCTGGCCCCCGGTGCGCACTGGCTGCGGGCGAACATGGTCTCGACCCTGGACGGTGCCGCCCAGCACGACGGGCGCTCGCAGCCCATCTCCGGCGAGACCGACATGCGGATCTTCGGTACCCTGCGGGCCCTGGCGGACGTGGTGATCGCCGGCGCGGAAACGGTTCGCCAGGAGGGCTATCGCCCGGCCCGGGCCCGTGAGGCCTTCGCGGCCCGCCGCGAGGCCGCCGGCCAGGGTCCCGCCCCGGCCATCGCGGTGGTCACCGCGAGCCTGGACCTGGACTTCACCCTGCCCCTGTTCACCTCCCCCCTGGTGCCCACCCTGCTGCTGACCGGCGCCGGCGCCCCCTCCGACCGGGTCGCCGAGGCCACCGCGGCCGGGGTCGAGGTCGTGGTGGCCGGCGAGGGGGCCGGGGTGGACCCGGCGCGGGCCGTACGGGAGCTGGCCGCGCGCGGGCTGCGCCGCCAGCTGACCGAGGGCGGGCCCCGGCTGCTGGGCCAGTTCGTGGCCGCCGACGCGCTGGACGAGCTGTGCCTGACCGTCTCCCCGATGCTCACCGCGGGCGACGCCCAGCGGATCGCCGGCGGGCCCTCCGTCACGGTTCCGCACCGGCTCGCACCGGCCTCCGTACTGGAAGAGGCCGGGTTCCTCTTCACGAGCTACCGTCGGATCTGACAAGGGAGCGGAATTTCGCGTTCCGCTTAGCTTCCGAAGGGTACGTAGCTGGGCACGTATACCTGCGCACGCCCCGCGCCACAGCGGGGCAGGATGGTTTCCGCAGGGGCCGGCCGACCGGCCTCGGCGCATGAAGGAGAGGGCGTCCGTGTTCACGAGCGTATTGATGATCGAGCAGCCGCTGACCACGGTGGACGTGGACTTCGTCACCACCCTGCACGGAGACGAGCCCGTCTCCTTCGTCGTCCTCATGCAACCCAGGGGTGACCGGGACCGACTGCTCCGTGCCATCGACGACGTAGCGCTCGGCGAACTCCCCGAAGCCCTCCACGAGGCCGACGAACCCGAGGGGGAGGCCGCCCGCGGCCCCGCCGCCCAGGCCCTCGCCCACTCGCTCGCCGCCCTGCGCAAGCACGGCGCCCAGGCCGTCGGACAGATCGTCGAGGAACACCCCCTCGACAGGCTCAAGCACGTCGTGGACGAGGTGAACGCCGACGAGGTGATCGTCCTGACCGCCCCGCACTACGTCGAGGAGTTCTTCCACCGGGACTGGGCCTCCCGCGCGCGGCACAAGGTCGGGGTTCCGGTGCTCAAGCTCTTCGCCCACAACGAATAGGCTGGGGCGGGACAGCACCACCCCACCCCTCGATCCTGGAGCGACCTGAATGAAGCCCGGCCTGCCGACCGCGATGGAACGGCCCCACTTCATCGGCATCGGCGGCGCCGGCATGTCCGGCATCGCGAAGATCCTCGCCCAGCGCGGCGCGCAGGTGGCCGGCAGCGACGCCCGTGACTCCGAGACCGCCGAGGCGCTGCGCGCCCACGGCGCCACGGTCCACATCGGGCACGCCGCCGACCACCTCGCCCCCGGGTCCACCTGCGTGGTCGTCTCCAGCGCCATCCGCGCCGACAACCCGGAGCTGGCCCGGGCCGCCGAGCTCGGGATCCCCGTCGTGCACCGCTCCGACGCCCTGGCCGCCCTGATGGACGGCCTGCGCCCCATCGCCGTCGCCGGCACCCACGGCAAGACCACCACCACCTCGATGCTGGCGGTCTCCCTCTCGGCGCTCGGTCTGGACCCCTCGTACGCCATCGGCGGCGACCTGGACGCCCCCGGCTCCAACGCCCACCACGGCGAGGGCGACATCTTCGTGGCCGAGGCCGACGAGAGCGACCGCAGCTTCCACAAGTACGCCCCGCAGGTCGCGATCATCCTCAACGCGGAGCTCGACCACCACGCGAACTACGCGTCGATGGAGGAGATCTACGAGTCCTTCGAGACCTTCGTCGGCAAGGTCGTCCCCGGCGGCACCCTCGTGGTCGCCCATGGCCAGGACGGCGCCGCCGAGATCGCCCGCCGCGTCGCCGGCCGCGCCGGCCTCGACGTCGTCACCTACGGCGAGGACGAGAGCGCCGACGTCCGCATCACCAAGATCACCCCCCGTGGTCTGACCAGCGAGGTCACCGTCCTCCTCGACGGCCGCCCGCTCACCTTCACGGTCTCCGTGCCCGGCCGCCACTACGCGCACAACGCCGTCGCGGCCCTCGCCGCGGGCGTCGCCCTCGGCATCCCCGCGCACAACCTGGCCTCCGCCCTCGGCAAGTACACCGGCGTCAAGCGCCGCCTCCAGCTCAAGGGCGAGGCCGCCGGCGTCCAGGTCATCGACTCCTACGCGCACCACCCCACCGAGATGACCGCCGACCTGGAGGCCATCCGCGGCGCCGCCGGCGACTCCCGCATCCTGGTCGTCTTCCAGCCGCACCTCTTCTCGCGCACCCAGGAGCTCGGCAAGGAGATGGGCCAGTCCCTCGCCCTCGCCGACGCCTCCGTCGTCCTCGACATCTACCCCGCCCGCGAGGACCCGGTCCCCGGCGTGACCAGCGAGATCATCATCGCCGCCGCCCGCGCCGCCGGCGCCGACGTCACCCCCGAACACGACAAGGGCGCCGTCGCCGACGTGATCGCGGGAATGGCCAAGCCCGGTGATCTCGTTCTCACGATGGGCGCGGGCGACGTCACGGACCTGGGACCCCAGATCCTCGCCCGCCTGTCGAACTGAGGGAGCGGGAGCGTCATGGCGTACGAGGTCCAGAAGACGGACGAGCAGTGGCAGGCGGAGCTGACCCCGTCCGAGTACCAGGTACTCCGCCTCGCGGGCACCGAGCCGGCCTTCCGCGGTGAGTACACGGACACCAAGACGGAGGGCGTCTACTCCTGCCGCGGCTGCGGCGCCGAACTGTTCCGCTCCTCGGAGAAGTTCGAGTCGCACTGCGGCTGGCCGTCCTTCTACGACCCGAAGGACTCCGAGGCGGTCGAACTGAAGGCCGACACCTCCCACGGCATGGTCCGCACGGAGGTCCTCTGCGCGAAGTGCGGCTCCCACCTGGGCCACGTCTTCGAGGGCGAGGGCTACCCGACCCCCACGGACCAGCGCTACTGCATCAACAGCATCTCCCTGCGCCTCACCCCGACCGAGGACTGACGCGGACCCGCCCGCGGAAGCCCCGGAAACCACCGGTTTCCGGGGCTCTCGGGTACGAGCGCAGCGCAGCGGCAGCCGCGATCCGCAAGGGTGGGCGACCGGCGTGCCTGGTGGGCGGGTTCCGTCACGGGCACCGCTGCGCGAGAGGGCAAGGACGCGGCGAAGCGGCGGCCCCGTGCTTCACGCATCGCGCTACCGGACACCCTGTGCCGCTGGCAGAGCATGCGCGCGCTGGCCTACGTCCATCTGCTGGCCGCCGGGACCACGGACGCCGGACTGCTGCGCGACCTGGAGGTGGTCCCGGGGCAGGAGACGGCCGGTGACCCGGCCCTGCCCGACGTCCTGGCACGCCTGGAGCGGTGTGCCGTCGCCCTGCCGCCGGACCTCGTGGACGCCGTCGTCAATGACTGCGGCGGTCTGCTCGCGGACAACCGGTTCGCGGCGTCCGTGCCGGCCGCCGGGCTCGCAGCCGATTCCGGCCCGGCCGACGCGGACGGGGCGGTCTCCCGCGCGGTGGTGCTCACCGGCTACTGGTACGAGACACCGGCCCGGCGCGGGGGCCTCGCCCTCGCTTGGAGCGCCAACCTGTTCGTGCGCTCCTGGCTGTGGTGGTCGGCCCACTTCACGTACGGCGACCCGGCGGGCGGCATCGGCATCACCACGGACCCCCGCCCGCCCCGCCCGTCGCCGTCCGCCCTCCCGGCCTGGGCGGCCCCCCTGCCGGACCGGGCGACCTGAGGGTTGGTCGCCCTACCCGCACGGTCCGGGCCGGCCGTCCACAGCATCTCCCTGCGCCTCACCCCGGCCTCCGACAACAGCCCGCGGCGTCACGAATGGGTAACCGGGGCAAGGGCCGTGCCCATATGCCACTGGCGGGGCGCCGGACTCGCCTACTCTCCTTCCATCGCGGCGCCGCTCGCACCGCGAAGCCGGAGGACTGGGGGGTCGCGGTGACGCTGTACGGACGCTCTGCGGTACTGAACACCGTGGTTCCGTCCCTCGTCGGACTGGCGTCGAACGGGCCGAAGCGATTACGCGTCCCGGAGGGGACGCCGCTGCTGCTCGTGTGCGGCGGCGGCCGGGGATCCGGGAAGAGCGCCCTGTTGAAGGCCCTGTCCGAGCAGTACGCGGACCGCGTCCCGCAGGCGTACGCGGACCTCGCCGCCGACCGCTTCGGCCAGCCGGGACTCGCCGCGCCGGCCGACGGCGATGCCCCGAGGAACGCCTCGTACACCTCGGACCTGCTCTTCTACCTGATGGACGGCCTGAGCCAGAAGCCGAGCCGGTTCGGGGGCAAGCTGTCCTTCCCCCGGCTGGTGCAGGGACTCCTCGCGATCAGCAGCTGGGAGCCGGTGCGCCCGGCCGAGCTGCCGGCCGCACGGCACCGCCTCGGCGAGCTCCAGCGGGCCGGCCAGCCCGACCAGCAGGCCCGCAACGAGCGGGTCCTGGGCTGGATCGACGAGGTGGCCGGCGCGCTGCCGGCGGTGGGCGGCATGCCGCCGGGCGTCGACGAGATGGTGCGGGCCCTGCTGCGCATCGTCGCCACGGAGCTGCTCGGCCCCCGCGCCAACAAGGAGGGGCTCAAGTGGTGGGGGGCCCGACGGGTGGGACGCCAGGGTGACGGGCTCGCCCAGCTGACCGAGCTGGCCATGGCCTTCCGCGGCGAGGCGGAGGACCGCGAACACGCGGAGCGGCACCTGCTGGCGGCCCTCCTCGCGGACATCGCCGGCCACTACGGCTGGCTGAACACGATGAACCGGGTGCCGCGCCCCCTGCTGCTCCTCGACAACGCCCACACCCCCGCGGGCGCGGCCTTCCTGGACGAGCTGGCGCGGGTCTGGCACGAGGAGGCCGCCGGGGAACGGGCCCCGCGCCCGGCCGTCGTCGCCACCGCGCTGGACGAGGATCCACCGGTACCGGACCCCGAGGACACCGCGCCCTCCACCCGCAGCGCCCCCGGCGCGTTCTGGCGGGCGGACGGACCGCCGTCGCCGGCCGGATGGCTGGCGCACCTTCCCCTCGCGCCCCTGACCCTCGACGAGGTCAAGGAGATGTTCGGGGAGGACAGACCGGGGCCCGGGACCGCCCAGGTGATCCATCGGCTCAGCGCCGGGAGGGCCGGCGTCGCCCACACCCTCGTCCAGGCCGCCCGGCTGCGCATGCGCCTCCACGACGGGGCCGCCGGCCTCGACCCGCTCGGCCTGCTCGACCTGTGGACCGGCCCCGAGCCCGGTACGACCGTCAACGAGCGGATCCTCGCGACGCTGCTCCCCGGAGAAGTCGCCCGGCGACGCCTGACGTACTACTCTCCCGCTCTCGACGGCGAGGCGGTGCACCTGCTCGCCGCCAACCACCCCCCGGGCGATCCCGGCGGCGTACCCGTCCTGGAAGCCGCGGCCGAGCTGCGGGACGGGCGCTGGGGGTGCCGGCCCTGGCCCGGCACCGACGGCCCGTTCGTCGGCGACCCCGCGCTGCGCGCGCTGCTCCTCCACCAGCTCACCGCC
This sequence comes from Streptomyces racemochromogenes, assembly GCF_044129415.1. Lineage (GTDB taxonomy): Bacteria > Actinomycetota > Actinomycetes > Streptomycetales > Streptomycetaceae > Streptomyces > Streptomyces racemochromogenes_A. The sequence continues at coordinate 39,396 of NZ_JBBDHD010000004.1, read as the reverse complement.
CTCACCCAGCGGACCCCCTTCGGTGAGCAGTGGAAACACGTCCACCTGCGGCTGCGGTCCTTCTACGACCCCCACGGCCGCGGCATCGCGGCCGAGCGGCCCGACACGCGGTTCCTGCACCACTCCCTCGCGCTCGGCGAGGAGGAGCCCGTCGTCCACGCCCTGCACCGCCGGTTCGCGGAGCAGGACGCCCCCGACTGGCTCACCGCCCTCAACCTGGTCTGTGCCGCGCCCCGCCCGCCGCAGGCCCTTCCGCCGCCGCCCCCGTTCACCGCCGTGTGCCGGGCCTGCACGGCCGAGAACGACCCGGTCCACCGGGCCGTACGGCTCCTCGTGTCCGCCCTGTGGGCGCAGTCGCCGCCCCTCATGGCACCCCGGCAGGACCTGATCGGCACCGTCAGGCTCCAGCTGCTCACCCTGGCCATGGCCCAGAGCGGCGCCCCCGCCGCCCAGAAGGTCCTCTACCGGGCCCACGAGGAGTGGCCGACGCTCCTGGCCAACTGGCGCCAGCCGCCCCACCTGCCCACCTACGGAGGGTCCGCATCATGAAGCTGTTACCCGACGGCCCGCTCTACCGGGCCCTCGTGATCTCCGTCCTGGCCGTCGCCCTGGTGGCCGGCGGCTACTACCTCTACACCGGGGTCATCAGGGAGGACCTGTCCTGCGCCACCGGAGTCGAGCGGCGCGGACCCCGCCACGAATGCACCGGCGTCACCGACGGCCGTTACTCCTACGCCAAACCCCTCGACCAGGTCTTCGCACGCATCAAGGCGGAGAACGACAGCGTCGAGGGCAAGAACCCGGCCACCATCGCGCTGATGATCCCGATGACCTCCGACAACGACGCCGAGCAGCGCGAGTTCGTCGAGCAGGTCCAGGGCGCCTACCTCGCGCAGTACCGCGCCAACCACCGGGCCAACGGCAAACAGCCGCCCATCCGGCTGCTGCTCGCCAACCCCGGCCGGAACTACGCGTACTGGCGGCCCGTCGCCGACGCCCTGGTCAAGGCCGCGGCCTCGGAGAAGGAGAACCTGAGGGCCGTCGCGGGCATCAACATCAGCCTCAGGGAAACCGCGGAGACCGTCCGCTACCTCACGCACGACAAGGGCATCCCGGTCGTCGCCGGCCCGATGACCGCCGACGACATCAAGAACGGCGCCGACAACACCTACCCCGGCCTCGCCCGCATCGCCCCCAGCAACACCGACCAGGCGAAGGCCCTCGGCTCCTACGGGGCGGACATCAAACCGGCCGAGACCATGGTCGTCGAGGACATCCGCGAGGGCGACAACTACCTGTCCACCCTGCGCGAGACCTTCCGGAAACTCGCCGCGGGAGCCCCCAACGCCCCGGAGACCTTCCGCTCTCCGCCGGACTTCACCCAGGAGGCCAACCTCGCCAACGACTTCCACCAGATGGTCCCGGACATCTGCTCGTCCAACGCCACGACCATCTACTTCGCCGGCCGGCCCGTACAGCTGCGCCAGTTCCTGATCGAGCTGGGCGGCCGCAAATGCGACAAGCACTACACCGTCGTCACCGGCTCGCACGCCTCCACCCTGACCGTCGACGAGAAGTTCGCGGACCAATGGGGCGCCCTCAGGACGGGAGCGGGCATCACCGTCCGCTACGCGGCGCTCGCCCACCCCGACGCCTGGGGCGAGGGGAGCACCGAGGCGACCGGCGGCTCCAAGGACGCCCTGCGGGAACTCGCCTCCCTCCTCCGCGAAGCCCAGCCCGGGTCCGGTCCCTCGATCGGCCCCGGAACCCTGTCCGACGGCCGCATCATCATCACGTACGACGCGGTCACCACCGCCGTCGCGGGCATCCGCAACGACACGGTCGGCGCGGTGAAGATGCCCGGCCTCACCGACGTCCGCGACAGCTGGCTGCGTCTGCACGGCACCAACCGGGTCGACGGCGCCAGCGGCTGGATCTGCCTCGACCAGTACGGCAACCCGCACAACAAGGCCGTGCCCATCGTCCACCTCGACCCCACCACCAAGACCGCGGTCTTCGACCGGATCGCCTGGCCGGCCGGGCACGCTCCCGACGCCAACTGCAGCATCAGCAACGGCGGTTGATCCGGTCCTGGGCGCAGGAGCCGAGGTAGTCCTCCAGGGTCCGGCGCGGGGTCCAGCCCCGGGCGCGGGCCCTGGACAGGTCCAGGACCACCGGACGGGACAGTTGGTCCAGCCCGTAGCGGCTCAGGGCCGGCTCCCCGCCCGTCAGGCGGGCCGCCGACTCCGCCGCCCGGGCCGCCGCCGCGGCCAGGGGCCGCGGGAGGTGGCGGATCCGGGCGGGGACGCCGTGGGCGCGCAGGACCGCCGCGACCGCCGCGTCCCGGCCGTACGGGGCCGCGTCCGCGATGTTGTACGCGCCCGGGGGCCACGCCGGGGCCGCCAGGCAGGCGTCCGCCAGGTTCTCCACCGCCGTCAGGCTGAGGCGGACGTCCGGGCCGGGGAGGAAGAGGGTGCCCGCACGGACCCGGGACACCAGGCGGGGCAGGAGCTGGGTGTCGCCCGGGCCGTAGACGGCCCTCGGGCGCAGCACCACCGCGCCCGCCGCCAGGGCCAGGGCCTCGCCCTCCGCCTTCGTGCGGCCGTAGGCGTTGAGGTGGTTCGAGCGGGGGTGGTCCTCCGTGATCCGGGACCGGTCCGGGCGCGGGTCGTAGACGCTCGCACTGCTCACCCACACCACCGGCCGCCCCGCCGCCGCCCGCAGCAGCCGGGCGGTGCCGTCCACGTTGACGGCGCGCATCGCCGCCTCCGCCCGCGAGCCCGGCGCCGGATCGCCCACCGCGGCCGCGCAGTGCACGACCGCGTCCACACCGGACAGGTCCGGCTCCCGCGCCGCCGCGTCCCAGTACCGGTACCCGCCCAGCGGGCCCGGCCTCCGGCCCAGGCAGACCACCCGGAAGCCGGACGCGGCGGCCGCACGGGCCACGTGCCCGCCGCAGAAACCACTGGCACCCGTGACCGCGACCCTCATGCGCCCGCTCCCGCGGCCGTCCCGGGCCGGTACGGGCAGAGCCCGGGAGGCCCGGCCGCGGCGGCGCCGGTGCCGGCCGGGGGTGCGCCGGCCGTGCCCGCCCTCAGCCCCAGCTCCCGCCACCCCGGCAGGGCCGCACGGCGGTCCACCCGGGAACGCGTCACCACCGGCCGGTACGGGGCCAGGGCCTCCAGGGTGTCGGACAGCTGGGCGGTCGCCAGGCGGGCGCCCGGGCAGGCGTGCGGGCCCGCGCCGAAGACGAGCCGGGCCACCCCCGGCCCGGCCGGGCAGCGGCCGTCCGGGTCACGCCCGTGGGCCTGCGCCGCGTGCCGGGCCACCAGCAGCAGCCGGTCCCCGCCGCGCACCGGGCTGCCCCCGACCACCCCGTCCGCCGCCGCCACCCGCGGCAGCACCGGCGAGGCCGCCGTCACCCGCAGCAGCTCCCGCGCCAGCAGCGGCCGCAGCTCCGCGTCCGCGGCCTGCCCCCACAGCCCGGCGTCCGCGCACCACGCCACCGCCCGCGGCAGCGCCGCCACCGTCGTGTTCACCGCCGCCACCGCCAGCATCGCGCAGAGGGGGTCCCCGTCGGGCAGCAGCGCCCGCAGCCGCTCCGCCGACCTGGCCGCCTCGGCGGCCGCGCCCGGCCGCGGCAGCCCCGGCAGGTGGTCCCGTACCGAGGCCGCCGCCGCCTCGGCGCACGCCCGGGCGAGGGCCCGGGGGTCGGCCGCGCTGTCCAGCAGGGCGCACACCACCGACCCCGCCAGCTCCCGCGCCAGCGCCACCGCGTCCACCTCCCCGCCCCGCCCCAGCGGCGCGAGTCCCCGTACCAGCAGCGGCCGCCACACCTCCCGCAGCCGGTCCACCCCGGCCGCGCCCAGCCCCCCGGCCAGACCGCGCCGGTCCGCCCGGTGCCCGCCGCCCTCCTGGTCGAACAGCACGCCCCCGGCCCCGCCGAGCGCCTCCCGCGCCGCGCCGCCCGTCGTCCCCGCCGCCGTCCGGTCCAGCGGCAGCCGGGTCAGCGCCTCCCGGTACGCGTCCGCACCGTGCACCAGCACCGTCCCGCCGAGCCGGCGCACACCGCGCCCGCGCGTCGCGGCCAGCAGCCCGAAGAGGAGGGGATGGCTGCGCAGGTACACCCGGCGGTCCCGTCTGCGGGCCCGCGTATGAGGAGTGGTCATCGGACGTGGACCTCCCACGTGTCGGCGGGCCGGTAGCGCCGGTCCCAGTACCAGAGCAGGGTGCGCCGCGCACCCCAGGAACGCAGCCGCCGCAGGCTGTTCTCCACCACCAGCCGTTCGCAGCGCACGACGCGCGCGCTGTGCTCGCGCGCCCGGTTGAGCAGGGTGACGTCCTCCGACCCCTCCTCCAGCCGCTCGCGCGGCGCCCCGCCGCAGCGGACGTACAGGTCCGCGGTGATGCCGAGGTTGTGGCCGTGGCACAGCACGTACGGGGCCCGGAACCGCGGGTCCCGGTGTGCGGTCCGCCACCGCCCGTACAGCGCGGTCAGCCGCACCAGCGCCGGCAGCAGCCGGGCCTCGGCGAACGTCGGCCGTTCGTCGCGGCGCGGCACGCTCCGCCCGCACAGCATCTGTGCCCCCCGCCCGAACTCCGCCCGGGCCACGGCCGTCCAGTCCCGGGCCGGCAGGCAGTCCGCGTCCGTACGCAGCAACAGGCGTGCCCCGCCCCGCACCGCGTGCCGGAACCCCGTGTCGGCCGCCGTCCCCGCACCCGGCTCCGGCTCGTGGACCAGCTCCACCGGGAACGGCGCCGAGCGCGCGAACTCCCGTACGATCCGGGCCGTGCCGTCCGTCGAGGCGTTGTCGACGACCACCAGTCGGAAGCCGGTGTCCTCCTGCGCGGCCAGCGCCGCCAGGGTCGCCCCGATCGACCCCTCCTCCTCGTACGCCGGGACCACCACCCACAGGCTCACCGCGCACCCCCGCCCAGACGGGCCGCCGCCAGCGCGGACACCGCCGCCCGGTCCGGTTTGCGCGAGCGCCCCGACAGCGGGATCTCCGCGAACAGCAGCGCGTCCGGCCGGGCCGTGCCCATCGCCCGCAGCGGCTGCGACAGGGCCGCCCGCAGGGCCGGTTCGGGCACCCCGCGCTGCGGCTGCACCACCGCGACGAGCCGCTCGTCCCCGTCGCCCGCCGGGACCCCGACGAGCACACCCAGCTCCACGCCCGGCACGTGCAGGCCCGGCTCGTACAGGCCCGGGTAGATGTTCTCGGCCCGCCGCAGCACCATGTCCTTGCAACGGCCCTCCAGCACGATCCGTCCCGCCGCGTCCACCCGCGCCCGGTCACCCGTACGCACCCACGGGTCGGGATCCTCCCCCAGGTAGCGGTCCCGGGCCGCCGGGCCGGTCAGCAGCAGCTGCCCCTGCGCGTCCACGGCGGTCCGCACCCCGGGCAGCGGGGAGCCCACCAGGTCCCCGGCCCCCTCGAAGACGGCCTTCTCCCGGGACTCCACCGCGGCGGCCGGGAACAGCTCCGTCAGCGCGTACACCCCCCACGCCTGCTCCGCCCCCGCCTCCCGCACCCGCCCCAGCAGGGCGGCGCTCGCCGGGGCCGACCCCGTCCACACCCGCCCCCCGAACCGGGCCCCCGCACCGAGGGCGTCCCGCAGCTGCGGCGGGGTCAGGTACGTGTCCCGGGGCGACAGCCGCGCCAGCTGCCGGGCCAGCACGGCGGGGGAGCGGGCCGGCAGCGCGACCGGCGCGCCCTGCGCCAGCGAGGGCACCAGGACGAAGAAGGTCCCGCCCAGGACGGGCCCGCCGCCATGCGCGCCGAAGAGGGAGGACACCGTCTCCATCCCGGCCGCCAGCCCCGCCCGCGTGTGCACCACCGCCCGCGGCCGGGAGGTGGTCCCGGAGGTGAACACCACCACCGCGTCCCCGTCCCCCTCGTACCCGGCCGGCACCCCCGCCCGCGGGGCACCGAGGTCCAGCGCGGGCGCGCAGCCCGGCAGCCGGGGTCCGACGGTGGCCACCGGCCCCAGCGCGGCCAGCTCCGGCAGCTCCAGCCGGGCCCGCCGGGCGAGCGGCGCCGCCCACCCCGCCACCGCCTGCGCGGCCGCGTCGGCCAGCACCAGCGCCGGCCGGGCCAGTTCCAGCCGGGCCCGCAGCACCTCCGCCCCCGCCCCCGGGTCCAGCACCGCCCCGCGCAGCCCCAGCCGCCACAGCGCCAGCAGCACGGCCAGCGCGCGCGGCCCCGGCCGCACCGCCACCCCGACGGTGTCCCCGGCCCGCAGACCCCGGGCGTGCAGGGCGGCCGCGAACGCGTCGGCCAGCTCGACGAGACCACCCCCGGTGGCGCGCACCCGGGTGGCGCCGCTCCGGGAGGCGGTGAGGACGGCCGGCCGCTCGGGCCGGGCGCGCAGCGCGTGTTCGAGTCGGTCCAGCATCAGCGGGGGTCGTCCGTTCCGTGTGTGCCGCTGCCCTGGTCCAGGTACCAGCGGGCGGTGCCGACGAGCCCGTACGCGCGCAGCCGGCGGGTGGAGTTCTCCACGACCATCCCCCGGCAGCGGGAGATCCGGTCGGTGTGGCGGCGGACCGCGTTCAGGAACAGCCGGTCCGTCGGTGAGGGGCGCCGCGGCATTCCGCCCACGGCCAGGTACAGCTCGGCGGTGATCGCCATGTTGTTCCCCGCGTGCATCCGGTACGGCGCCCGGTAGCCGTGCCGGCGCGCGTGCTGCGGGCGCAGCCGCCCGAAGAGCGCGGCCACCCCCACCAGCGAGGCGAACACCGCCCGGCCCAGCGGCCCGTGCTCGTCGCGCCGCGCGGTGATCCGCCCGCACACCAGCCCCGGGCGGGCCAGCAGGGCGGCCCGCGCCGCCCCCGCCCATCCGGGCCCGGGCAGGCAGTCGGCGTCCGTCCGGGCCAGCAGGGCCGCGCCGCGCGCGATGGCGTACCGGAAGCCGGTGTCCACGGCCGCGCCGACGCCCTTCTCCGGCTCCTCGATCACCTCGACCGGGAACGGCGCCCGGGCCGCGAACTCCCGCGCGACGGCGCCCGTTCCATCCGCCGAGGCGTTGTCGACGACCAGCAGCGTGAAGTCCCGGTCCCGCTGCGCCGCCAGCGCCCGCAGCGTCCCGCCGAGCCGGGCCTCCTCCTGGTGCGCGGGCACCACCACCCACAGGCGGGCGCCGCTCACGACTTCTCCCAGACCATCGTCATGATGCTGATCCCGCCGCCCAGCCCGACGAACAACACGCGTTCGCCGGACTTCAGGCCGTCGTACACGCGGTCCAGCTGCACGCCGATGCTCGCGCTCGCCACGTTGCCCAGCTCGGGCACCGTCACCACCAGCTTGTCCGCCGGGACCCCGGTCAGCTCGGCGAACCGCTCCAGGTACGGGACGGTCACCTGGTGCACCAGCACCTTCGCGAAGCCGTCCCAGCCCGTCCCGGCGCGGTGCAGCGTCCGGTCGATGACGGCGGTGCCCGCCTTCTCGAAGACCCCGCGCAGCTCGTGCCCGTCACCCCGGAAGTAGGTGTACGCGTCCCCGCGCGGGTGCCGCGACCCGCCGCCCGGGATCCCGCCGACCTCCCAGTGCTCCGAGTGCGTCTCGCCGTCCACGTCCAGGATCCCGCCGCGCTCGACCGCCTCGACGACGACGGCCGCGCCCGCGTCGCCGAAGGTGTATCCGGCGAACGCGCCGCGGAACTCCGCGAAGTCGGCCGGGTCCTTGCGGACCGCGCGGCTCGGGGTCTCCCCGGTGACCACGAGGGCCCGGCGGGCCCGGCCGGCGAGGACCATGCCGCGGGCCAGGTCGATGCCGTTGACGAAGCTGTTGCAGGCGTTGGTGACGTCGACGGCGTGCGCCCGGGAACCGAGTTCGGCCTGCACGATGTGCGCGGTGGCGGGCTCGACGAGGTCCCGCGACGCGGACGCGAAGACCAGCAGGTCCACGTCGAGCGGGTCGAGCCCGGCCGCGTCCAGCGCCCGGCGGGCGGCGCCCGCCGCGAGCGTGGAGGCGTACACCCCTGCGGGCGCGACCCGCCGCGAGACAATGCCGGTGGCCAGGGTCAGCATCCGGTCGGGCAGCGCGATGCCGCTGCGCCGGGTGACCTCCCGCTGGAGGTCGTCGGAGGACAGCGCGTCCTCGGGCAACAGGCTGCCGACGGCGGTGATGCCGACGCGCGGCCGCGGGTGCGGATACGGATCACGGGGCTGTGGGGACATGCCTCCACGATGGTCCCGTGGGGGCGGGCGGGCCTGAGTACGGATGCTCAGATCCCCTGCGGGGGTGCTGAGTAGGGGCCCGGTACGACACCTCAGGCGCCGGGGCCCGGGCGGCCCCGGCGCCGATGCGGGGCCGGTCAGCCCGAGGTTCCCGGCGGGGGCGCGCCGAAGCCTTCCCGGAGGCGGTCGCGGAGGTCCGGCGGGAGTTCCCCGCCGAAGTGGCGCAGGAGTTCCGACGCCAGCTCCGGCGCGTACGGGTCGGCGGGCGGGGCCTCGGTGGCCGCTCGGGCCAGGAGGTCCCAGGTGCCCGCCCGGCGGTGGACCGCAGCGCCCGTCGTGGCCAGGAGGAGGCGGGCCTCCACCGGGGTGGGTGGTTCGTCGGCCCAGACCAGCCGCATCCCCGTCCGCAGCACCAGCGGCTCCGCGTACGGGGAGACGCCGGCCTCCCGCAGCAGGGTGTCCAGTGCCACGACCCGGTCCCCGGCGGGGCGTCCCCGGGCGCACATCCGCAGGTGGGGCAGGGCCTCCGCCGCCCCCAGCCGGAACCCGGTGCGGCCGAACAGCCGGGCCCCGGCCGCCGGGTCGCCCGCCGCGAGGGCGTCCAGCCGGTCGAGTACGAGGGCCCGCAGCGCCGGCAGCTGCGCCAGCGCGGCCCGCACCTCCTCCCCGTACGCCCCTTCCGGGTCCGCGAGCAGGGCCCACGCCAGCTTCCGGGCCGCCTGCGGGAGCAGCCCGGCGGCCCCGGCGTCGGGTGCGGCGGCCGACGGCAACAGACCTGCCGGCACGTCCGGTTCCCCGCCACCCCCGGCCAACACGGCCCGCAACTCCGCCCCCGCCTCCGCCCCGAGCACGCCTCGCGCGCCCGGTTCCGGCTCGGTCCTGAGAGCGTCCGGGGCCCCGGGCTCCGGCTTCGCCGTGAGCGCGCCTCGCGCCCCTCGGCCCGGCTCCGCCGTGAGGGTGTCCGGGGCCTCGGGTTCCGGCTCCGCCGTGAGCGCGCCCCGCGCCCCTGGTTCCGGCTCCGGGGCGAGCGTGTCCCGCGCCTGCGGGTCCGGCTCCGCCGTGAGGGTGTCCTGGGCCTCGGGTTCCGGCTCCGCCGTGAGTGCGCCCCGCGCCCCTGGTTCCGGCTCCGGGACGAGCGTGTCCTGCGCCCTTGGGTCCGGCCCGGTCGTGAGGGAGTCCTGGGCCTCGGGGTCCGGCTTCGCCGTGAGCGCGCCTCGCGCCCCTGGTTCCGGCTCCGGGGCGAGCGTGTCCCGCGCCTGCGGGTCCGGCTTCGCCGTGAGGGTGTCCTGGGCCTCGGGTTCCGGCTTCGCCGTGAGGGTGTGGTGAGGCTCCGGGTTCGGCTTCGCGTTCCGTGTCGTCGTCGGCCGCTGCGGGGCGGTTGCCCCGGACGGGTCCTCGCCCGGCGGCAGCAGCGCCGCCGGGAGCGCGTGCGTCCGTACGCCGTCCGGCGCGTCCCCGTGCCCGGCGGCCCACTCGGCCGCCGCCGCCCGGGCCGCCGAGCCCAGCGGCACCCCGGCCGCCAGCGCGAGCGCGGCCAGCGGCCCGGCCGCGTACGGCTCTCCGGGCAGCCGGCGCACCTGCGCGAACACGTCCGCCCGGCCGGCCCGCCACACCGCGGCGGCCGTCCGCGCCCACAGCGCCGCCGGGCCCCGGGGCGCCTCGGGGGCCGGCCCCCGGGCGGTCTCGTACACCCGGTGGCGCCGGCCCCCGCCCTCCAGCACGCCGGCGTCCTGAGGCAGGACGCCGACCAGCCGCTGCGGGGCGGACAGCGGCCGCCGCGTGTACGTGGTGAAGCCGAGCCCCTGCCCGCGCGCGTGCGGCAGCACCCCGCAGGCCAGCATGACCCACCGGGCCACGTCCGCCGGGTCCGCCTCCACCAGGACGACCCGCGGTGCGCCCGGCTCCTCCGCGGCCCGGCGCACGTCGTCGAAGAACGCGGCGAGCCACGGCCCCCGGGCGGCGACGAACCCCGCCATCGCCTCCCGGTCGTACGGCCCCGGCGGCGGTATCCGGTCGAGCGCGGGCGGCGGCCCGTCCGCCGGCGTCCGCTCCCGCCAGCCCGCCGAACCCCAGGCGGTGACCGGCAGGGCGCCCCGGGCCTCGCCGGGCAGGTGCACGGCGTGCGCGTGGAACCCCGCGCCGGTGCGCACGGCGCGGGCCAGCAGCCGGCTGCCGTCCGACAGCACGTTCAGGCTCAGCGCCTCGGGCCGGTCGCCACCCGGCGGCGGCTCGTACCCCAGGAGCGGCTCCGCCTCGCGCAGCAGCGCCGCGGACACCCCGGGCGTCACCGCGGTGAAGCCGGACCCGCCCTCGTAATGGAGCTGCGGAAGGCTCACGCGTCCCCCTCCGTCCCGTGGGCACCGTCCACTGACGTGCCGTCAGGGTGCGCAGGCGCCACTTCGCCGTACCGTCGGTCTCCGCACCGTTCCGCCCCCGGAGCGCACGGCATGCCCGGTCCCGATCCCCGCCATGCCCCCGCGCCCCCCGTGCTGTGTCTGGGAGGTCATTCCACCAGATGTGCGGCCCGTTCGGGAGTTCCGCCCCCGGCGGCTTCCGTTCGCCCGCTGTACGGCCCGACGTCAGACAGGGATCTCCGTCCGGTACCCCGGGGCCGCTGTCCTTGGGGCGCCCGACTCCCCCTCCACCCCCAGAGGTCGTCACACCATGGCTGAACTGAACCGACGCAGGTTCCTCCAGATCGCGGGCGGCGCCGCCGCCGCCACGATGCTGGGTGAGAGCATCGCCCGCGCCGCCTCCATACCGGCGCAGGGCAGCACCGGAACCATCCAGGACATCGAGCACATCGTCGTCCTCATGCAGGAGAACCGGTCCTTCGACCAGTACTTCGGCTCCATGAAGGGCGTTCGCGGCTTCGGGGACCCGCGCCCCGTGCTCCAGGACAACGGCAAGTCGGTCTTCTACCAGTCCAACGGGACGAAGGACGTCCTCCCCTTCCACCCGCAGGTCAACGACCTCGGCATGCAGTTCGTCGAAGGCCTCAACCACGACTGGGCCGGCGGCCACCAGGCGTACAACAACGGCAAGTACGACAAGTGGGTGCCCGCCAAGACGACCACGACGATGGCGTACATGACGCGGAACGACATCCCGTTCCACTACGCCCTCGCCGACGCCTTCACCGTGTGCGACGCCTACCACTGCTCCTTCATCGGCGCCACGGACCCCAACCGCTACTACCTGTGGACGGGCCACACCGGCAACGACGGCACCGGCGGCGGCCCGGTCCTCGGCAACCAGGAGGCGGGCTACGGCTGGAAGACCTACCCCGAGCGCCTGGAGGCGGCCGGGGTCTCCTGGAAGATCTACCAGGACATCGGCGACGGCCTGAACGCCGCCGGCGGCTGGGGCTGGATCGGCGACGCCTTCCGCGGCAACTACGGCGACAACTCCCTCCTGTACTTCAACACCTACCGCAACGCCCAACCCGGCGACGCCCTGTACGAGAAGGCGCGCACGGGCACCAACGCCAAGGCGGGCGACGGCTACTTCGACCGGCTGCGCGCGGACGTGGTGAACGGCACCCTCCCGCAGGTCTCCTGGATCGCGGCCCCCGAGGCCTTCAGCGAGCACCCCAACTGGCCGGTCAACTTCGGCGCCTGGTACATCTCCCAGGTCCTGGACGCGCTGACCGCCAACCCGGCGGTGTGGGCGAAGACGGCGTTCTTCATCACCTACGACGAGAACGACGGCTTCTTCGACCACGTCGTGCCCCCGTACCCGCCGGCCTCCTCCGCGTGGGGCCTGTCCACGGCGGACGTCACCCGCGACCTGTACCCCGGGGGCAACGGCTACACGGCCGGCCCCTACGGCCTGGGCCCGCGCGTCCCGATGATCGTGGTCTCCCCGTGGAGCAAGGGCGGTTACGTCTGCTCCGAGACTTTCGACCACACCTCGGTGATCCGCTTCATGGAGAAGCGGTTCGGGGTGCAGGAGCCCAACATCTCGCCCTGGCGCCGGGCCGTCTGCGGCGACCTGACCTCGGCGTTCGACTTCACCCGGGCCGACGCCGCCCCCGCGTCCCTGCCCTCCACCACCGGCTACGTCCCGGCGGACCACAACGCGCACCCCTCGTACCACCCGGTCCCGCCGGCGACCGGCACCCTGCCCGTGCAGGAGGCCGGCTCCAAGCCGACCCGCGCCCTGGGCTACAGCCCGTACGTGGACGGCGCGCGCACCGTCTCCACCGGAAAGTTCACGCTCACCTTCTCCTCGGGCCCCAAGCTCGGCGCCCACTTCCACAGCACCTCGGGCAACCGCACGGACGGCCCCTGGCCCTACACGGTCGAGGCGGGCAAGACCCTGTCCGACACCTGGAGCACCAGCAGCTCCACCGGCAACAGGATCGACCTCACGGTCTGGGGTCCCAACGGCTTCCTGCGTACCTGGAAGGGCCCGGCGAAGAAGGCCGGCCCGGAGGTCACCGCCCGCCACGCCGACGCCACCGGCAACCTGGACCTGACCCTGACCAACGGCGGCGCGACCGCGGTGAACCTCACGGTCACCAACGCCTACGGCGGTGCCGCCCAGACCTTCAAGGTCAACCCGGGCGCCACGGTGCCGTTCACCGTCGACCTGCGCGCCTCGGGCCGCTGGTACGACGTGACGGTGGTCTCCGACGCCGACACCACCTTCCTGCGCCGCTTCGCCGGCCACGTCGAGACGGGCGCGCCGGGCGTCTCGGACCCGGCGATCAGGACCGTCTGACCCTTCCGGGTGAACCCGTCGCCATCGCGCCCGCGAGGTTAACGCTTGCGTTGACTTCGCGGGCGCGGCGCAATGGGAAGTGATCCTCGTGAGCGAGGTGGCCGCATGGTTCGCCGAACTGGCGCGGACGGACTGGGACAGTGCCCAGCAGGTCGAGGACGCCGTCGACGCCTTGGCGTCGGTGGGGCCGACGCTCAGCCGTCCGCTCGTCGACCGCATCAGGGGTGCGGAGCAGCACCACATGAAGGAACTGAGGCCCGGCTCGTCCGGTGCCGGCGAGATCCGGATCCTGTTCGCCTTCGACCCCGTCCGCCGTGCGGTGCTCCTGGTGGCAGGGGACAAGGCGGGAAACTGGCAGAGGTGGTACGAGGTGAACGTCCCGCTCGCGGAGAAGCGGTACCAGGCGCACCTCGCCGAGCTCGACACCAGGGAGTACGAATGAACGCAATCGGCTGGGAGGAAGCCAAGCGGCAGGCGCGCGAGCGTCGCGCGGCCGCGGGACTGCCCGTCAGATCGGCCGCGGAGAGGCGGGCGGCGATGGACCGGCTGATGGCCGAGGTCCGGGCGTACCGCCTCGCCGAGATCCGGCAGGAGCAGGCGCTGACCCAGAGGGACGTGGCCGAGACCATGGGGGTCTCCGCGCCCCGCGTGTCGGCCATCGAGAACGGCGACATGGACCGCACCGAGGTCGCCACGCTGAGGTCCTACGTCGAGGCCATCGGCGGACACCTGCGCGTCGTGGCGGACTTCGGCGACACCGAGTACACGGTGGCGTGACGCCGCACGGTGTGATCGTAGGGCCGGTGGGCAGAACGAACGGCGTCGGATTCCGCACCCCCGTCACCGAAGGAGAACGCATGGCCATCGCCCACCGCAGGATCGGCACCGGCCCCGTCCGCGTCATCGTGCTGCACGACTGGTTCGGGACCTCCGCCAACTGGGGCTCCGTGCTCGACTACCTGGACCCGGAGGGGTTCTCGTACGCCTTCCTCGACTACCGCGGCTACGGTGAGCGCCGCGACGTCCCCGGCCGCCACACCCTCCCCGAGATCGCCGACGACGTCCTGGCCCTCGCCGACGAGCTCGGCTGGGACACCTTCTCCCTCCTCGGCCACTCCATGGGCGGCAAGGCCGTCCAGCAGGTCCTGGTCCGCGCGCCCGAGCGGATCGAGAAGCTGATCGGCCTCTGCCCCGTCCCGGCCGGGCCCTACGTGATGGACGACGCCACCCACGCCCTCTTCCACGGCGCCGCCGAAGACCCCGGCAAGCGCCGCACCATCGTCGACCTCGTCACCGGCCACCGCGCGAGCGGCCACTGGCTCGACCGGATGGTGGCCCACTCCCTCGCCGTGTCGCGCCCCGAGGCCTTCGCCGGCTACTTCGCCGACTGGCAGTCCCGCGACCTGTCCTCCGCCGTGAAGGGAAACACGGTGCCCGTGCTCGTCCTCGTGGGGGAGTACGACCTCGCCCTCACCGCCGATGTGATGCGGGCCACCTGGCAGGCCTGGTACCCGGACTGCAGGATCGTCACGGTCCGCGGGGCCGGCCACTACCCGCCGCACGAGACCCCCGTGGCCTTCGTCACGGAGGTGGAGGCCTTCCTCCGCGGCTGAACGGCCGGGCGAACGCCCGTAGGGGGTACGAGGCGAACCTCGTACCCCCTACGGGAAGGGAAGGGTGAGTGACGGGACTCGAACCCGCGGCCACCTGGACCACAACCAGGTGCTCTACCAACTGAGCTACACCCACCACGAAGGGCGGCGGACCACCCGTTCGTCGTGCAAGCACAGCATAGCCGATCAGATGGGTGGTTCCGCGACGGGTTATCCGGCGGCCCGGCTGCCGGCCAAGGCCGCGGCCAGCCGCGGGACCACCCCGTCCGCACGCCGCCGCGCGCGGGCCACGGCCGCCGCGGCCAGCGCCCGGACCACCGGATGCGGGCGCGTCCCGTCCCCGGCGAGCTCGGGCTGGAAGAGCGTGGCCAGGAAGAACGGGTGCCCGGGCAGCTCGGCCATCCGCACCTGCCCGTCCTCGTCGTGCCCCGACAGCCGCAGCCCGTGCGCCACGAGCTCCGGCAGGTGCCGCGGGGCGGGCCCGTAGGTGCAGTGGTAGCGCTCCAGCGACCGCTCCGCCCCGAGCACCGACTCCGCGAGCGACCCGGGCCGCGCCCGCACGACCCCCTCGTGCCCGACCAGCGAGCAGGCGAGCGGCGCGATCAGCAGGTCGTCGGCGCCGGGGTCGTTCTCCGCGTGCGCGACCCCCGTCAGACCGCAGACGGTACGGGCGTACTCCAGCAGGGCGTGCTGGAAGCCGCCGCAGGTCCCGAGGAAGGGGATGCCCTCCTCCCGCGCCACCCGGATCGCGGCCAGCGCCCCCGCCTCGCTGGCGTACGGACTGCCCGGCAGCACCCACACGGCGTCGAACCGGGCCAGCGTCCCGGCGGCCGCCTCCGCCGCGGCCTCCGAGGTCGGGATCCAGTAGGCGTCCAGGACCAGCCCCTCGCGCACGGCCAGCGCGTCGAGGAGCAGCGGGATCCGGGTGTGCGACGTCACGTGCGGGGAACGGTCGCCGACCAGGGCGATCCGGGCCACCGCCCCGACGGGCGGGGACTCCGGGAGCACGGGCGGGGCCGGCCGGGCGGCGGAGGGCGGGGACGACGGGAGAGCGGCGGGCGGGGCGGGAGCCGCCGGGGCGGTGGTCTGCGCGGTGGTCATGCCGATCATCCTCGGGGCCGGTCCCGCTTCAGCGCCAACGATTGTTCCTGCACCTTCGATAAGCAGCGCTGATGATCCAGCCGCCCGCCCCTGGGATCATGAACCGCATGGACCCGCACCTCCTGCGCACCTTCGTCACCGTCGCCCGCCTCGCCTCCTTCTCCGCCGCCGCCCGGGAACTCGGCTACACCCAGTCCGCCGTCTCCCAGCACATCGCCGCCCTCGAAGCCGACCTGCGGGCCGAGCTCCTCACCCGCCGCCCCGTCACCCCCACACCCGCCGGGACCCGGCTCCTGGAACATGCCGGGCCCCTCCTGCTGCGGCTCGACGCCGCCCGGGCCGATGTCCTGCGCCTGGCCGCCGCCCCGCCCGGCCGGATCACCCTCGCCGCCTCGCCCCTCGCCGTCGGGCCGCGCCTGCTCGCCGCCCTCCCCGCCACCGGCGTCACCCTGAGCGTCATGCCCCCCGGCCGGGTACCGGCCGCCCTCGCCGCCGGCGACTGCGACCTCGGGCTCGTCGACGGCCTCGCCGCCCCCAGCGACCCCCTCAGGCTCCCCGACGTCGCCCCGCTGAAGGTCACCGGCGTCGCCGAGGAGGAACTGGCCCTCCTCCTGCCGGCCGGACACCCCTTCGCCCGGCGGGCCGCCGTCCGGCTCGACGACCTCGCCGACGCCCGCTGGCTCGACGCCCCCGACGCCGGCCTGCCGCTCACCCCCGCCCACGGCTCCGCGCGCACGGCCCTGCGCTACGAGGGCACCGACCTGCACGCCCTGTGCGCCCTCGCCGCCGCCGGGCACGGCCTGCTCCTGCTGCCCCGCCGCGTCGCCGAAGCCGCCGTCGCGGCGGGCTCCGGCGCCGGGACCGCCGTACCGCTCGACGCCCCCCGCCTGGTGCACCGTACGGAGCTCCTCGCGCCGGGAACCCTGTCCGGCGCGGCCGCTGCGCTCGCCGCACGCCTCACGGCAGGATCCCCGTATGACGACCGCACCCGCGCCTGAGCCCGCCCACCCCGACCCGGCCCCCTTCACCACCGCCGACCACGCCGCCCGCATGGCCGCCGCCGCCCGGGCCGCGGCCGACTCCGGCCTGGCCGGCCTGCTCATCGCCCCCGGACCCGACCTCGCCCACCTCACCGGATACCGCCCCACCGCCGAGACCGAACGGCTCACCCTGCTCGTCCTCGCCGCCGGCCGGGACCCCGTCCTCGTCGTCCCCGCCCTCGAAGCCCCCGACGCCGCCAGGGCCCCCGGCGCCGGCGCCCTCACCCTGCGCGACTGGACCGACGGCAACGACCCGTACGCCCTCACCGCCCCGCTCCTCGACGCCGGCGGCCGCTTCGGCGTCAGCGACAACACCTGGGCCCTCCACCTCCTCGGCCTGCAGAAGGAGTTGCCCACCACCTCCTACGCCCCGCTCACCGAGGCCCTGCCCATGCTCCGCGCCGTCAAGGACGACCGCGAACTCGCCCGTCTCGCCGCCGCGGCGGCCGCCGCCGACGCCGCCTACGCCCAGATCCTCCACGTCCCTTTCGCCGGCCGCCGCGAGAGCGACGTCGCCGCCGACCTCGCCGGCCTGCTCCGCGCACACGGCCACTCCCAGGTCGACTTCACCGTCGTCGGCTCCGGCCCCAACGGCGCCAACCCGCACCACGAGGCCGGCGACCGGGTCATCCGGCGCGGCGACATGGTCGTCCTCGACTTCGGCGGCCTCAAGCACGGCTACGGCTCCGACATCTCCCGCACCGTCCACGTCGGCGAACCCACCGCCGAGGAACAGCGCGTCCACGACATCGTCCGCGAAGCCCAGCAGGCCGGTTTCGCGGCCGTCCGCCCCGGCGCCGCCTGCCAGGACGTCGACCGCGCCGCCCGCGCCGTCATCACCGAGTTCGGCTACGGCGACCGCTTCATCCACCGCACCGGCCACGGCATCGGCGTCACCACCCACGAACCCCCGTACATGGTCGAGGGCGAGGAACAGCCCCTCGTCCCCGGCATGTGCTTCTCCGTGGAGCCCGGCGTCTACCTCCCAGGCCGCTTCGGCGTCCGCATCGAGGACATCGTCACCGTCACGCCGGACGGCGGGCGCCGCCTCAACGACGCCCCGCGGGAGATGGCCGTCGTGGAGTGACCCTTCCGCGCCCCGCACGGGACCTCACGGACCCAGCACCACCGCCGACTCGCCCGGCACGCGGACGCGCCCGTCGGGGCCCGGATGCTCCACCGGCTCCCACGAGGCCAGCACCCGCACCCCGTTGCGGCCCAGCGCGACCGTCACCGACTCCGTCCCCAGGTTCACCACCACCCGGACGTCACCCCGCCGGAACGTCAGCCACCGCCGTTCCTCGTCGAAGGCGACCCGGACCGCCGCCAGGTCCGGGTCACGCAGGTCCGGCTGCGAGCGGCGCAGCCGGATCAGCGTCCGGTACCACTCCAGCAGCCAGGCGTGCGACTCCCGCTCCGGCTCCGCCCAGTCCAGGCACGACCGCTCCCGGGTCGCCGGATCCTGCGGGTCCGGCACCTCCTCCGACGTCCACCCGTGCGCCGCGAACTCCCGCCGCCGGCCGCTGCGCACCGCCTCGGCCAGCTCCGGATCGCGGTGGTCGGTGAAGTACTGCCAGGGCGTCGCCGCCCCCCACTCCTCGCCCATGAACAGCATCGGCACGAACGGCCCCGTCAGGGCCAGCGTCGCCGCGCAGGCCAGCAGACCGGGGGAGAGGGAGGCCGACAGCCGGTCCCCGATCGCCCGGTTGCCGACCTGGTCGTGGGTCTGGGAGTAGCCCAGGAAGCGGTGCGCGGGGGTGCGGCGGCGGTCCACCGGCCGGCCGTGGGAGCGGCCCCGGAAGGCCGACCAGGTGCCGTCGTGGAAGAACGCCCGGGTCAGGGTCTTGGCGAGAGCGCCGAGCGGGGCCACGGCGAAGTCGGCGTAGTAGCCCTGGGACTCCCCGGTCAGCGCGGTGTGCAGAGCGTGGTGGAAGTCGTCGTTCCACTGCGCGTGCAGACCGAGACCGCCGGAGGGGCGCGGCGTGGTCAGGCGCGGGTCGCACTGGTCGGACTCGGCGATCAGGAACAGCGGCCGTGCCGACTCCGCGGCCAGCGCGTCCACCGCGGCCGACAGCTCCTCCAGGAAGGACAGGGCCCGCCCGTCGGCCAGCGCGTGCACGGCGTCCAGCCGCAGCCCGTCGATCCGGTAGTCCCGCAGCCAGGCCAGGGCGCTGCCGATCAGGTACGCCCGCACCTCGTCGGAACCCGGCGCGTCCAGGTTGACCGCCGCGCCCCACGGCGTGTGGTGGGTGTCGGTGAAGTACGGGCCGAAGGCGGGGAGGTGGTTGCCGGAGGGGCCCAGGTGGTTGTGGACCACGTCCAGCACGACCCCGAGACCCGCCGCGTGCGCCGCCTCCACGAACCGGGCCAGCCCCGCCGGCCCGCCGTACGGTTCGTGCACCGCCCAGGGCGCCACCCCGTCGTAGCCCCAGCCGTGCCGGCCCGGGAAGGGACAGACCGGCATCAGCTCCACGTGCGTCACACCCAGCGAGGTCAGGTGCCCCAGGCGGGCGGCCGCCGCGTCGAAGGTGCCCTCGGGGGTGAAGGTGCCGACGTGCAGCTCGTACAGCACCGCGTCCTGGAGCGGGAGGCGCGGGGGCGCCGTCCGGGGCGTGAGGGGCTCGAAGTCGACGACGGCGGACAGGCCGTCCGTACCGTCCGGCATCCGCCTCCCGCGCGGGTCCGGGCGGACGACGGGGTCGTCGCCCAGCTGGAACCCGTACCGGTCGCCGTCGCCCGCCGGGGCCTGCGCGGTCCACCAGCCCGCGCGGCCGGGGGACGGGTCGGGCGTCATCTCGTAGGCGGTGTCGCCGAGTCGCAGGGCGACCCGGCCCGTCAGCGGTGCCCACACCTCGAACTGCACGGACGGTCCCCTTGTCCTCGGCCGACGTGGCATGCGTATCGTGCCCATCATTCCGGGCCCGCCGGGGGAGTTCTGGACACTCCGCACCCGACGGGCCGACAATCACCCTGTGACGTCGAGTTTCGAGTTCCCCGCCTACCCCGCCCCGCGGCTGTCCGACGCGGAACGGGACCGGGCGCTGGGCCAGCTCAGGGAGGGCGCGGCCCTCGGGAAGCTGTCGCACGACACCTTCCTGCGCCGCATGGAACTCGCACTGGTCGCCCGCCGCTCGGAGGACCTGGCCGTGCTGCTCGCCGACCTCCAGACCCGTGAGGGGCCGCTCGGCCCCGAAACCCCGTGGACCCACCGGCTGTTCGGCTGGGTGGGGCGAGCGTCGGCCGTCTCGGCCGGGGTCCGGCGGGCCTGGCAGGCCGAGCGGCTGCCGAAGCTGCTGCTCCCGCACCCCGCCGCCGGCCCGCTGCGGATCGGCCGAGACCCGGGCAACGGCCTGCGGCTCAGCCACGAGACCGTCTCGCGGGCGCACGCGGAACTGAGCCTGAGGGACGGGGTGTGGGTGCTCAAGGACCTCGGCTCCACCAACGGCACCACCGTCAACGGGCGCCGGGTCACCGGGGCGGCCGTGGTGCGGGTGGGGGACCAGGTGGGCTTCGGACAGATGTGCTTCCAGCTGACCGTCGGCTGACGGGCCGCGGGCGGACCGCCGGGCGCCCGGCGGAGGGCGGAGGGCAGGATGTCCTCCCATGGACCACGACTCCCGCATCCGGCCGGCACGGCCCGACGACCTCCCCCGCCTCGTCGAGCTCATCCACGAGCACGTCGCGTACGAGCGGGCGGCCCCCCGCCCGGCCGGCCTCGCCGACCGCCTCGGGCCCCGGCTGTTCGCCGAAGGGGCCCGCCTGTGGGTGCTGCTCGCCGAGACCCCCGACGGCACGGTGGCGGGATACGCCGCCTGCTCGGAGGAGTTCGCGTTCTGGGACGCGTCCCCCTACCTCCACATGGACTGCCTCTACCTGGCGCAGGAGGCCCGGGGCCACGGACTCGGCGCCGCCCTGATGACGGCCGTGGCGGACCTCGCCCGGGAGCGGGGCCTCGACCACGTCGAGTGGCAGACCCCGGACTGGAACGAGGGCGCGATCCGCTTCTACGACCGCCTGGGCGCCGGCGGCCGGGCCAAGCGCCGTTACGCCTGGCCCGTCTGAAGACACCGGTGGGCGGCCAGCGCCGTCCGCGACTGGTGCTCCACCTGCGTGGCCACCGGCACCGGACGGGCCCGGAACCGGGCGGAGAACTCCTCGCACCATCCCGTCACCAGCCGGTCGAGCCCCGGCGCCGCCGGATGCCCCTGGGCGCGCACCACCCGCCACAGCATGGCGGCGGCCCGCAGCGGCAGGCGCCTCCCGAAGGCGTCGAGGCTGGCCAGGGCGGCGGCGGTGGTCCCGGGGGGCTTCCCGGCGGCCGTCCACCCGGCGGCGACCTGCGGGATGAGCCGCAGCGTCCAGTCCACCGCCCGCAGCAGCGCGGCGGCGTCCGGGTCCGCCGCCCCGACCCCCTCGCGCAGTTCCGCGACCCGCGCCGCGTCCGCGCCCAGCCGCCCGGCCAGCATCCGCAGCGCGCCCCGCGGGTCCGGGTGCGGGGCGGGGTCGTCCACCAGTCGGGAGGCCCACATGGGCACCTCGACGATCGCGGTGGTGGTCCCGCGGTGGCACCAGGTGCTCAGCCGCGCGTCCTCGGAGTGGGACCCCATGGACCCCGCGCGGGGCATCACGAAGATCCCCGGACCGGGAGAGGACCACCCTGCGGCGTCGGACGCCCCGGTCTCCACCGGTATCCGCAGCTCGGCGGCCGATCTCCCGAACTGCCCGGCCAGCCCGGGCAGGTCCCGGGTGAGCTGCACCCACGAACCCCCCAGGTCCGTGCCGTGCAGGGAGACCTGGAGGACGGGACGCAGCTCGTCGATCAGCCCGGTCAGCGCCACCGCCTCCGGCGGGAGCCGGTCCGCGGGGAGCAACGACGGTGCCCACTCGGGCTGTTCGGGGCCGGACGGGCGGTAGAAGTGCCGGTGGTAGTCGAGGAGGGAGGAGGGGAGGGGGGTGCGGTGCAGTTCGGCGCCGTCGGGGTCGGCGCAGAGCAGGAAGTGCCACCCCGTTCCGCCGCCCGGGGCCCCGGCCGCCCGCCGCGCGAGGTCCAGCGCGGTGGCCCCGCCGACGGGCTCGTTGGCGTGCGCCCCGGCGACGACCAGCACCTCCCGGCCCCCGTCACCGCGCCCGCCGACGGAGAGCACCCACAGCGGCCGCCCGCCCCGCGACTCCCCGACCTGACGCAACCGCACCCGGCCGGGGTACTCGTCGGCCAGCGCGCGGGCGGCCAGGGCGAGGTCGTGCGGGGCGGGATAGCGCATGTCACGGAGGCTCACCTCCAAGCCATGCCCGCCACACCACCGCCCTACTGCACCTGAACGTCTGTGCCAGTCCCCCCGCGGGGCGGTGCGGGGCGGCGCCGTGCCCGGGCCGTGCCGCTACCCGGCCCGTACCAGCGCGGCCACCGGGGCCGTCGACAGGAGGCGGGTCAGGGGCACCTCCCCCTCGTACGGGGCCGACGGGCGCGGTCCGTGGGCCGGGAGCCACCGGCCCGGGGGGAGGGAGAGGGCGGTTCCGCGCCAGCCGCCCGCTTCCGCCAGGCGGTGGGAGAGGCGGGTGGCCACCGCCACCAGGCCCCCCGGGCGTGCGTAGGCCAGGCAGTGGTCGGAGGCCGGGCCCCGAGCGGTCAGCGGGGCGTAGCCCCGGAACAGGGCGGGGCGGGTGCGGCGCAGGCGGAGCAGGGCGGCGGTCAGGGCGAGCTTCTCCTCCCCGAGGGCCGCCGGGGCGGTGCCCGCGTCCAGGGCGGCCAGCGCCTCCCGGGGGAACGCGGCGGGGCGGCGGTTGTCCGGGTCCACCAGGGCGCGGTACTCGTACTCGGAGCCCTGGTAGACCTCCGGCACGCCCGGCATGGTCAGGTGCAGCAGGGCCATGCCCAGCACGTTCGCCCGGGCCGCCTCCGCCAGTGCGGGCGGCAGCTCCACCGGGACCGGGGGGACGAGATCGGCGAGGCCCGCCTCGTACGCCGGGTCGGGGTCGGTCCAGGAGGTGTGCAGCGCCGCCTCCCGGGCGGCCTTCACCAGGGCCGCCGCCAGCCGGGGCCCCCGCTCGGGGACGTCGCCCAGTCCGAGCGCGCTCTGCCGGGCCACCCAGGCCAGCTGCGGATCACGACCACCGGCCGCCCCCGCCTCGCGCACGGCGTCCGCCCCCGCGGCCGGCGCCTGCGCCAGTACCGCGATGCGGGCGCGGACGTCCGCGCTGCGCTTCGTGTCGTGGGTGGACAGGACCGTGCCCGCGTCGGGCAGGTCCCGTTCGCGTTCCGTGCAGTACGCGTGGAACTCCGCCACCGACACCGCCGGGGCCCCCGGGTCCCCGCCGACCTCCGTGGCCGACAGCAGCGGGGCCCAGCGGTAGAAGGCCCGGTCCTCCAGGGACTTGGCGCGCAGGGCCGCCGAGGTCTGGGCGAAGCGGGCCGCGAAGGCGGGGTCGCGTTCGAGCAGGTCGAGTACGCCGTCCACCGCGGCCGTCCCGGCCCGCGCGGCGGCCCGGTCACGGGTCCGGGCGTCCGGGCCGGGGCCGCCGGGGTAGGTCCGGTACACCGGTGAGGCGATGAGCAACTCGCGTACCGCCGCCGCCCGTTCCGGGCCCGCCCGGCGTTCCAGGGTGCCCAGCTCGGCGGCCAGGTCGCCGGTCAGGACCTCGCGGGCGGCCGTGGAGGCGGTCTCCTCCCAGCCGGGCACCCCCGTCGACCTGCCGTACGCGCGGGCCAGTTCGCGGGCCCCCGCGGCGTCCGTGAACACCCCGTCGACGCGGTGCAGGGCGTCGTACCCGGTGGTTCCGGCCACCGGCCAGGCCGACGGCAGCCGTTCGTCGCGGGCCAGGATCTTCTCGACGACCACCCAGCAGTCGGCGCCGACCGCCTTCCGCAGCCGCCGCAGGTACTCCTCCGGGTCGGCCAGCCCGTCGACGTGGTCGATCCGCAGGCCGGCCACCACCCCGTCCCGCACCAGCTCCAGCACCTTGGCGTGGGTGGCGGCGAAGACGTCGGGGTCCTCCACCCGCACCCCGATGAGGTCCGAGATGGTGAAGAAGCGCCGGTAGTTGAGGGCGGTCCGGGCCTCGCGCCACCACGCCGGCCGGTACCACTGCGCGGCCAGCAGCCGCGGCAGCGGCAGCTCCGCCGTCCCGGCGCGCAGCGGGAACTCGCGGTCCCCGCAGCGCAGCAGGCCCGCCGCCGCGTCCACCGTGAAGGGCTCGTCTGGCTCCGCGAGCACCGGCAGCAGGACCTGTCCGCCGCCCGCCTCCCAGTCGATGTCGAACCAGCGCGCGTACGGCGACTCCGGCCCCTCCCGCAGGACCTCCCACAGCGGCCGGTTCAGCCGCAGCGGCGACGGCAGCGCCATGTGGTTCGGGACGATGTCGAGCACCAGCGCGAGCCCCCGCTCCCGCGCGGCCGCGGCCAGGGCGCGCAGCCCCCGCTCCCCGCCGAGCTCTTCCCGGACCCGCCCGTGGTCGGTGACGTCGTACCCGTGGGCCGAGCCCGGTACGGCCTCCAGGACGGGGGACAGGTGGAGGTGCGACACGCCGAGGGAGGCGAGGTAGGGTACGGCCGCCGCGGCCGCCGCGAACGGGAACTCGGGCGTCAGCTGGAGACGGTAGGTCGACGCCGGGACGACCGGTGTCGGAACGTCGGATTCCGATGGGCTGATTGAATTCCGCTGGCTCATGAGAACGTACGTACCCAGTCGGCGTGATTCCGTGCCATGACCCAATGCATCCGGGTGACTGCGGCGCGTTAGTGTCGATCAAGTGGCTTCAAGCGTCAGCACCTACCGACACGTCATCGCCCTGACCGGGCCCCTCCTCCCCCTCGTCTCCTTCCTCGCCCGACTGCCCGTCGCGATGTCCCAGTTCGGGAGCGTCCTCCTGGTGTCCGAGACCAGCGGCTCCCTCACCACCGCCGGCATCGTCGGCGGCACGCTCTCCGCCGGCCAGGTGGTCTTCGGGCCGGTCCTGGGCCGGCTCGCCGACCGCCACGGGCAGCGTCCCGTCGTCCTCGCCGCGGCGGCGGTCAACGCCGTGGCCACCGCCGGCCTGGTGGCCGGGGCGCTCACGGGCCTGCCCACCGCCCCGCTCGCCGCCGTCGGCTTCGCGGCCGGGGCCTCCGTCCCGCTGATCGGGCCCCTCGCCCGGACCCGCTCCGTGGCGCTCGCGCACCGGGCGGAGGCCGGCGAGGGCGTGGTGGGGGCGGTGCACTCGCTGGAGGGCACCCTCGACGAGGTCTCCTTCGTCTTCGGCCCGGCCCTCGTCGGCCTCGCCGCACTCGCCCTGCACCCGGCCGTCGCCCTCGGCGGCGCCGCCGCCCTCGTCGCCGTCTTCGGCACCGCCTACGCCCTGCACCCGACGGCCGCCGTCACGGCCGGGAACCCGGCGCGGGCCCGGGCCACGGGCGTACGGGCGCCCCGCCAGCCGCGCGTGGTCCACGCCGTGCGCGGCTCCCTCGCCCTCCAGGGAGCCATGTTCGGCGCCTGCCAGGCCGGCATCGCCGCCCTCACCGCCCGGTTGGGCGTGCCCGGACAGGCCGGCATCGTGTACGCCGCGATGGGCGTCGTGAGCGCCGTCGTGGGCCTCGCGCTCGGCGCACTGCCCGCCCGCTACGGGCTGCGGCTGCGCTGGCGGGCGGCGACGGGCGCGGCGCTGGTGCTCTCGGTGCCGCTGCTGTTCACCCACACGCTGTGGCCCCTGTACGCGGTCGTGACCGTCCTCGGGGCCGCCTACGCCCCGCACCTGATCACCGCCTTCGCCCTCACCGAGCGGGTCGTGGCGCCGTCCCGGCTCGCCGAGTCCATGGCCTTCGCGGCCAGTTCGCTCGTGGCGGGACAGGCGGTGGCGCTGGCGGTCTCGGGGCGGCTCGCCGAGGCGTACGGGCCCGCCGGTGCCTTCGCCGTGGCCGTGGGGGCGGCCGCGCTGTGCCTGGCCATCGCCCTGGTCACCCGGGTGCCGTCGGCCCGGCCCCCGGCCGCGGCGGCGGAGCCGGTCAAGGCGTTCGTCCCGGCCCAGCGCACCGCCCCACCGGAGGGTTCGGAGGCGGCGGGCGGCGCCGCTGGCTACGCCGGCCGCTGAAGCACCGCCAGGCAACGGCCCTTCAGGGCGACCCGGTCCCCGGCGGCGTACTGCGGCCCGGTTCCGGACGGCAGTACCTCCGCCCGCGCGGTGTCCACGACGAGCCGCCAGTGCGCGCCGTGCCCGGCGGGGATGGTGAACTCCTGCGGGTCGGCGCCGGCGTTGAACATCAGCAGGAACGAGTCGTCGGTGATCCGCTCGCCGCGCGAGCCGGGCTCGGAGATCGCCTCGCCGTTGAGGAACACCGTCAGGGCGCGCGTGTGCTGCGCCTGCCAGTCCCGGGCCCGCATCTCCTCCCCGTGCGGGGTGAACCAGGCGATGTCGGAGAGCTCGTCGTGGGTGCCCTCCACCGGCCGGCCGTGGAAGAACCTGCGCCGCCGGAACACCGGGTGGTCGCGGCGCAGCCACACCATCCGGCGGGTGAACTCCAGGAGTGAGGGCGGGGGTTTGCCGGGCTCTGGCCAGGTCACCCAGGACAGTTCGTTGTCCTGGCAGTAGGCGTTGTTGTTGCCGTTCTGGGAGCGGGCGAACTCGTCGCCGTGGCTCAGCATGGGCACGCCCTGGGACAGCATCAGGGTGGCGATGAAGTTGCGCATCTGCCGTTCGCGCAGCTCCAGGACGGCGGGGTCCTCGGTCGGCCCTTCGACCCCGCAGTTCCAGGACCGGTTGTGTGTCTCGCCGTCGCGGTTGCCCTCCCTGTTGGCCTCGTTGTGCTTCTCGTTGTACGAGACCAGGTCGTGCAGGGTGAACCCGTCGTGGCAGGTGGCGAAGTTGATGGAGGCCAGGGGGCGGCGGCCGTCGTCCTGGTAGAGGTCGGAGGAGCCGGTCAGCCGTCCGGCGAACTCGGCCAGGGTGCGCGGCTGGCCGCGCCACAGGTCCCGCACGGTGTCGCGGTACTTGCCGTTCCATTCCGTCCACAGCGGCGGGAAGTTGCCCACCTGATAGCCGCCCTCGCCCAGGTCCCAGGGTTCGGCGATCAGCTTCACCTGGCTGACCACCGGGTCCTGCTGCACCAGGTCGAAGAACGACGACAGCCGGTCGACCTCGTGGAACTGCCGGGCCAGGGTGGCCGCGAGGTCGAAGCGGAAGCCGTCCACGTGCATCTCGGTCACCCAGTACCGCAGGGAGTCCATGATCAGCTGGAGGACGTGCGGGGAACGCATCAGCAGCGAGTTCCCCGTGCCGGTGGTGTCCGTGTAGTGCCGGGGGTCGTCCGCGAGCCGGTAGTAGGAGGCGTTGTCCAGCCCCCGGAAGGAGAGGGTGGGGCCCAGGTGGTTGCCCTCGGCGGTGTGGTTGTAGACCACGTCGAGGATCACCTCGATCCCGGCCTCGTGCAGGGCGCGCACCGCCGACTTGAACTCCAGCACCTGCTGGCCCCGGTCGCCGGAGGCGTAGCCGTTGTGCGGGGCGAAGAAGCCGATGGTGTTGTAGCCCCAGTAGTTGCTGAGCCCGTCGTTGGC
Organism: Streptomyces racemochromogenes; assembly: GCF_044129415.1. Classification (GTDB taxonomy): domain Bacteria; phylum Actinomycetota; class Actinomycetes; order Streptomycetales; family Streptomycetaceae; genus Streptomyces; species Streptomyces racemochromogenes_A. The sequence goes on along the minus strand of NZ_JBBDHD010000004.1, from coordinate 12,221 downwards.
GAGGCGGTGGTCGTTGACGTACTGGTGTACGGGCATCAGCTCCAGCGCCGTCACGCCGAGCTTCACCAGGTGGCCGATGACCGCGGGGTGCGCGAGGGCCCCGTAGGTGCCGCGCAGTTCCTCCGGCAGCTCCGGGTGACGCATGGTCAGGCCCTTGACGTGGGCCTCGTAGAGCACGGTGTGGTGGTACTCGTGGCGCGGGGGCCGGTCGTTGGCCCAGTCGAAGTAGGGGTTCACCACGACGGAACTCATCGTGTGCGGTGCCGAGTCCAGGTCGTTGCGCGAGTCGGGCCGGCCGAAGTGGTAGCCGTAGACCTCCTCGCCCCAGTCGATGCGCCCGCTGATGGCCCGCGCGTACGGGTCCAGCAGCAGCTTCGCCGCGTTGCAGCGCAGTCCGCGCTCGGGCTCGTACGGGCCGTGCACCCGGAACCCGTAGCGCTGTCCGGGCATCACCCCGGGGAGGTAGGCGTGCCGGACGAAGGCGTCCGTCTCCCGCAGCTCGACGGCGGTCTCGGAACCGTCCTCGTGCAGCAGGCACAGTTCGATGCGGCGAGCGGCCTCGGAGTAGACCGCGAAGTTGGTGCCGGCGCCGTCGTACGTGGCGCCCAGCGGATACGCCTGTCCCGGCCAGACCTGCATGGGCAACGACTCTTTCCGTCCTGGTCCGGTCGATCCGGCGCGGATCACGTCTCTGCCGAATCTTCCCCGAAAGACGCCCCCCACGCGTGGACTTGGGATGCTCCTGATGGGTGAACCGGAGAGCTGATATGCGGATCGGCGGACCGTCCGGGCATCACATAATGGTCCGACGGACGGTCGGCCGGGGTGTGCGTGATCACCTCGGCCGGCTTCGGGCTGCATCGGGCCGCGCGCGCGGAGTACCCTTCCGTGATCACTGGAGACGGGCGTCCGGACGCAGAAGGCGGTGCACGAGTGAGCTCGGGAGGTCTGGAGCTGCCCCCTGGTGACAGCGGACACGAGGGCGGTCCGGCGGACGCCCCAGGCGGTGTGCCGGGGGCGGTGGCCGGGGCGGCGGTCTCGCTGGCCCAGCCCGCGGCCGGGGAGGTGCGCGCCGGGGCGGAGCTGGACTGGAGCGCGGACGCGTGGAGCGAGGTCCGTACGCGGGCCCAGCGCGCGGGCCGTGCGTACATCTGGCTGAACCTCATCGAGCAGCGGCTGAGGTCGGTGGTGGGCGCCGTGTTGCGGCCCGTCTACGAACCCGTGCACGGCGGGGACGACTGGGTGGTCGCGGCCGCCGGTCCCGCCGGGCAGGAGTGGGTGCAGCGCGCGGTGGCGGTGCGCGAGGTCAGCCGGCGCAAGGGCTACCTCCTCGACCCGGCCGACGACAACGTCCTGAGCTTCCTGACGCTCCCGCAGCTGCGGGAGCTGATGGTCCAGCACTGGCCCTGCTTCGAGCCGTACTTCGACGACCGGCGCGAGATCGAGCTGGCCCTCGACGAGCTGGAGGTCACGCGCAACGTGGTCTCGCGCAACCGGGCGCTGTCGCGGGCGGTGCTGGAGCAGGCGGAGCGGGCCTCGGCGCGGCTGCTGGAGGTGCTGGGGGCGGGTGCGGGCAGCCCGTCGGCGGACCGGCTGCCGATCGACGCCGTCGAGGACCTCGTCGGGGACCGGTACGCGGACGTCATCTCCGTCCACCCGGACCGGGTGCGGCTCCAGCGGCAGCTGCCGGCGGAGGACCTGTTCGGGGGCGCGCGACGGCTCGACGCGATCGGCATAGGCCTCAACCTGCTGGTGCAGAACTTCTCGGGCCGCCGGCTGGTGCGGCTGTCGGAGGCCGGCTGCCGGGTGCGGCTGCTGTTCCTGAACCCGGCGAGCAGTGCCGTCAAGCGGCGCGAGCGCGAGCTGGGGCTGCGCAAGGGCGAGCTGAGCCGTTCGGTGGAGATGAACATCCTGCACGTGCGCCGGGTGCGGGCGGGGCTCACGGACCCCTCGCGCTTCGACATCCACGTCTTCGACGAGACCCCGCGGTTCACCGCCTACCTGGTGGAGGGGCAGTCCTCGGGCATCGCGGTGGTCCAGTCGTACCTGCGGCGGGCCCGGGGGATGGAGGCGCCGGTGCTGGTGCTGCGCGGCGGCGGGCGGGGGGTCCCGAAGGACGCGGACCACGGGCTGTTCCAGACCTACCGCGAGGAGTTCGAGTCGGTGTGGGAGGACTCGCGCCCGGTGTCCTGACGCCGGGCCCCGGAGGTGGCCGCGTCCGGTGTCAGTGCCCCGTGGCAGGCTGAAACGCGTTGACCGGAAGACGGGGGAGGGGCGCGTCATGGAGGCGTGGCACGGGGGAGTGCTGGTCGGGTTCGACCTGGAGACGACGGGCACGGAGCCCGCGGAGTCCCGGATCGTGACGGCCGCGGTGGTCGAGGTGCGGGCCGGGGAGGTGCGCGGGCGGCGGGGCTGGCTCGCGGATCCCGGGACGCCGATCCCGCAGGAGGCCGCGGCGATCCACGGGATCAGCACGGAGCGGGCCGTCGCGGAGGGCCGCCCGGCGCGGGAGGTGGCGGACGAGGTCGCGGAGGCGTTGGCCGGGCACTGGCGCGACGGAGCGGTGGTCGTCGCGTACAACGCGGCCTTCGACCTGAGCCTGTTGGCGGCGGAGCTCGCGCGGTACGGCCTGCCCTCGCTCGCCGACCGGCTGGGCGGGGCCGAGACGGGGCCGGTGGTGGATCCGTTGACGATAGACCGGGCCGTGGACCGCTACCGGCGCGGCAAGCGGACGCTGGAGGCGGTCTGCGGGGTGTACGGGGTCACCCTCGACGCGGCGCACGACGCGGGGGCCGATGCGCTGGCGGCGGTCCAGGTGGCCCGGGCGATAGCCGTCCGGCACCCGCGGGTGGCCGCGCTCAGCCCGGCCGAGCTGCATGACCGCCAGGGCGGCTGGCACGCCCGGTGGGCCCGCGACTTCCAGTCGTACCTGCGGGGGCAGGGCAGTCCGGACGCGGTGATCGACACGGGGTGGCCGCTGCGGGAGCCGGTCACGGCCTGAACCTGGCCCGTCCAGGGGCGCGGGCGTCAGGGGCGGGCGTCAGGCGCGGGCGGCATCCGCCCCGGGCGCCGGGGCTTCACGGTATTCGACGTGGAGGTCGCGGAACCGGGCGTCGCAGGGCGCGTTGCGGCAGTAGTGCCGGTGCCGGTAGGCGCGGTCCGGGTGGGCGACGGTGTGCTCCGGGCCGTTGCGGGCCACGTCGAGGAAGACGGCGGCGCCCTGCCGGAAGGTCCTGGCGCTCCCCGTCATGAACAGCGTCTCGGCGTGGACGCCCTGGTGGAACCGGTCCCGGTTCTCCGCGTGGTGCGGGGACGGGTGGTCCTCCTCGGCGGGCTCGGGGAGCCTCAGGTCCACGGTCCGCGGACGGCCCGGGGAGAGCCGGCTCCGCAGCCCCTTCCACCGGGAGGGGGCCACCTGCAGGGAGTGGTGCAGCAGGACGAGGTCCAGCCGGCCGGAGCCCGCGGGCGGGGCGGGGCCGCGCAGGGGCAGGTGGACCAGCGAGCGCGGCGAGCCGGCCGCCAGGGTCCACAGCCCGGCCATGAGCAGGGCCGCGTCCCGGTCGACGTACGCGTTCAGCCACCAGGCGTCGTCGAAGAGTCCGGCGTGCTCCGGCGGCCGGGCCGGGCGGACGACCCGGAGGGACTCCGTGCCGCGCCGTGCCTCGTGGACGGTGAGATGCAGCTTCATGTCCACTAGAACGGATACCAGCGCACTGCCGGGTCCCCCGCGCGCAAGGAGGCCACGCGGCGGCGGAACTCGGCCAGGGCCTTCGGGTTGGCCGGGGCGTGCTGGGCGACCCAGGCACAGCTGGCGGTCTCGCGGGCGCCGCGCAGCAGGGCGCAGCCCTCCCAGGCGCGGACGTCCCAGCCGTAGGCGGCGGTGAAGGCCTCGTAGTCGGGCGCGGGCAGCCCGTACCGGTCGCGGGACAGGGCCATCACCACCAGGTCGTGTTCGCGCAGGTCGGCCGAGACGGTCTCCAGGTCGACGAGGACCGGTCCGTCCGGGCCCACGTGGACGTTGCGGGGCAGGGCGTCGCCGTGGATCGGACCGGGCGTCAGGTGCGGGGTGAGGGCGGCCACCTCGGTGGCGTAGGCGTCGCGTCGGGCCCGCAGGTAGGCCGCGTCCTCGGGGGCGACGGCCTCCCCGGCCAGCCGCAGCCAGCGCTCGACCCCGCCGAGGAGGTCCCGGGCGGGCAGTGCGAACGGCGGGGCGGGCAGGGCGTGCAGCGGTCGCAGGAGCGTCGCGAGGTCCTCGGGGCCGGCCGGGCGCACCGCTCCGGGGAGCCGGTGCCAGAGGGTCAGCGGGTGGCCGGCCACCAGCCGCGGCCGCGGCTCGGCGGCGCGGACGGCGGGGATCCCGGCGGCGGCGAGCCAGTCGGAGACGGCCAGCTCCCGTTCGGCCCGCTCCAGCAGCCCCGCCTCCCGGCCGACCTTGACGACCAGGTCGCCGAGGCCGAAGACGGCGTTCTCGCCGAAGGCGAGCAGTTCGGCCGGTCCCGTGAGACCCGCCCGTGTCAGTACGTCCCTGGCCCGTGCCTCGTCCATGCGTTCGTCTCGTCCTTCGCCGGGGGGTCGTCGGTGTGCGCGGTGGTGATCGCGTGGCGCCCAGTCTCGCACCCCTGGGCCGAGAAACGGCTGGTGGGAGCGGGAGGGAGGCGGGCAGGCCGGGTTCCGGTACAAGACCGGCCAGAGGGTCGGATTCCGTTTGCACGAGACGTATCGTCTCGCTAATGTCGACGACATGACCTCAGCCAAACCCGCACACATCGCCATGTTCTCCATCGCCGCCCCCGGGCACGTGAACCCGAGCATCGAAGTGATCCGGGAACTCGTCGCCAGGGGCCACCGCGTCAGCTACGCCATCCCCGCCTCCTTCGCCGAGAGGGTCGCGGAGACCGGGGCCGTACCGGTGATCTGGAAGTCCGTCCTGCCCACCGACGACGAGCCGGAGGCCTGGGGCACCGAGCTCATCGACAACATCGAACCCTTCCTGGACGACGCGGTGCAGGCACTCCCGCAGCTCGCGGCCGCCTTCGAGGGCGACGAACCCGACCTCGTCCTGCACGACATCACCGCCTACCCCGCGCGCGTCCTGGCCCATCGGTGGGGGGTGCCCGCCATCTCCCTCTCCCCGAACCTGGTGGCGTGGGAGGGGTACGAGGAGGAGGTGGCCGCCCCCATGACCGCCGAACTGCGCGCGAGCGAGCGCGGCAGGGCGTACTACGCCCGCTTCCGCGCCTGGCTCGACGAGAACGGCATCGACGAGGACCCCGACCGGTTCGTCGGCCGGCCGCGCCGCAGCATCGTGCTGATCCCGCGTGCCCTCCAGCCCTACGCCGACCGGGTCGACGAGTCCGTCCACACCTTCGTCGGCTCCTGCCAGGGCGACCGCAGCGCCACCCAGGGCACCTGGCGGCGCCCGGCGGCAGCCGAGGGGAAGAAGATCCTCCTCGTCTCCCTGGGATCCACCTTCACCAAGCAGCCCGCCTTCTACCGCGCCTGCATCGAGGCCTTCGGGGACCTGCCCGACTGGCACGTCGTCCTCCAGATCGGCAGGTTCACCGACGAGGCCGACCTGGGGACCGTCCCCGCCAACGTCGAGGTCCACCGCTGGGTTCCCCAGCTGGACATCCTCCGCCAGGCCGACGCCTTCATCACCCACGCCGGCGCCGGCGGCAGCCAGGAGGGCCTGGCCACCGGAACCCCGATGGTCGCCGTCCCCCAGGCCGTCGACCAGTTCGGCAACGCCGACATGCTCGCCTCCCTCGGCGTCGCCCGGCACGTCTCGATGGAGGAGGCCGACGCGGCCACCCTGCGCGAGGCCGTCCTCGGACTGCTCGCCGACCCGCAGGTCGCCGCCCGCGCCGAGGAGATCCGCGCGCAGATGGCCACCGAGGGCGGCACCCGCCAGGCCGCCGACCTCATCGAGGCGGTACTCCCGTAGCGGGCTAGGGTGAGGCCATGACGAAGCGACCGGCCCCCTTGAAGAAGTACGCGGCACTGCTGCGCGGCATCAACGTCGGGGGCAGGAAGAAGGTCCCCATGGCCGAACTCCGCGCGCTGCTGGAAGGGCTCGGCCACCGGGACGTCACGACGTACCTGCAGAGCGGCAACGCCGTCTTCAGCAGCGCCGAGCAGGACCCCGCCGCCCTCGCCCGGGGGCTGGAGGCGGCCGTCGAGGCCCGCTTCGGCTTCCCGGTGAAGGTCCTCGTGGTCGACGGGGCGTACCTGCGGGCCGTCGCCGACGCCTGCCCCTTCCCGGCCGCCGAGCTGGAGGGCCGGCAGCTGCACGCCACCTTCTTCTCCGAGCAGCCCGGCCCGGACCGCTTCGCGGCGCTCGACCCGGCCGCCTACCTCCCGGAGGAGTACCGGCTGGGCGACCGCGTCCTCTACCTCTACGCCCCCGACGGCCTCGGCCGCTCCGACCTGGGCGCCGCCCTCCACACGCCGGCCGTCCTCAAGGGCATCGACGCCACCACCCGCAACTGGAACACGGTCGCCAAGCTCGTCGAGCTCACGGCGGACCAAGGCGTGCCCGGCGGATCCTGAGGCGGCAACTCGCGGTCCGCCGCGGCCCGGTGGACCCGCGGTGCGCACCGTGTGCCAGGCTCTGGGTATGCGTTACATCATCATCGGCGCCGGAGCGGTCGGCGCGACCATCGGGGGGCGGCTCGCGGAGACGGGCAAGGAGGTCGTCCTCGTCGCGCGCGGCGCACACGCCGAGGCGCTGCGGTCGGGCGGTCTGCGGCTGACGACCGCCGACGGGGAACGCGTCCACCGCCTCCCGGTGGCCACGCACCCCGCCGACCTCGGGGCGCTGCGCCCGGACGACGTCCTGCTGCTGACCGTCAAGACCCAGGACGCCGTCGCCGCCCTCGACACCTGGGGCGCCGCCGAGGTCGCCGGAGGCGGCACCGCCGCCCAGCGGCTGCCGCTGCTGTGCGCCCAGAACGGCGTGGAGAGCGAACGCCTGGCCCTGCGCCGCTTCGCGCGCGTCTACGGGGTCTGCATCTGGCTCCCCGCCACCTTCCTTGAGCCCGGCGTGGTCTCGGCGCTCTGCTCCCCGCTGACCGGCATCCTCCACCTCGGGCGCGCCGCCGGCGGGTCCGACGAGCGGATCCGGGCCATCGCCGCCGACCTCGGCAAGGCCGGCTTCGAAGCCCCGGTCGTCGAGGACGTGATGCGCTGGAAGTACGCCAAGCTCCTCGGGAACCTGGGCAACGCGATCCAGGCCACCACCGGCCCCGAGCCCGACCCGGCCAAGGCGGCCCTGCTGCTGCGCGCCGTCCGCGAGGCCAAGGCCGTATTCGACGCCGCCGGCATCGCCTACGCCTCGGACGCCGAGCAGTCGGCGGCCCGCGACGGCAAGGTGAACCAGCCGGCGGGCGTCCGGGGCGGCTCCTCCTGGCAGAGCCTGGCCCGCGGCACGGGCTCGGTGGAGGCCGACTACCTCAACGGCGAGATCACCCTGCTGGGCCGCCTCCACGGCGTGCCCACCCCCGTCAACGACGTCCTGCGCCACGCGGCGAACATCTTCGCCCGCGAATCCCTGCCCCCGGGAGCCATGTCCGTCACCGACCTGACCGCCCTGGCCGACGAGGCCGAAGGGCGAGGATAGCCCGCGCCCGCCCCTGACCTATATTGTTCTGGAACCGTAAAGGCCTCACACAAATCAATCGCCTGACAATGATCGCTTCCAGACGCGGTCGACGACGCCATGCACCAGCGTTCCACCGTGAAGGCTTCCCGGGCCGGTTCCTCCCAGGAATCCCCGAGTGCCTCCGCAACGGCTGACGTGCAGTGGCGATTTTGACGTGCGGAGCGTTCGGCTCGGCGCTGCCTCGCGGATGAGCAGAACAACTTGACGAACGGCTTGAATGTGCAGAACGGCATGGCCCGAGGTGCCACCATCACGGGCGAACCCCACAACCAGGGACCAGGGTCTGTCGGACTCTCCGTGGTCATCCCCGCCTACCGGGAGGAAGAGCGTCTCGCTCCGACCCTGGACCTGGTCCGGGAGTACCTCGACGAGCACGTGGGCAGCGGCGCGTCCGCCTGGGAGATCATCGTCGTCGACGACGGCTCCCCGGACAGAACCGCCGCGATAGCGCTCAAGGCCGGGGCCGACGAGCCGCGCATCCGACTCGTGCAGTCGGAGGAGAACAGGGGCAAGGGCAGCGCCCTGCGCCTGGGCGTCCGCGCCTCCCTGGGCCGGCGCGTACTGATCATGGACGCCGATCTGGCCACTCCGATCGAGGAACTCGCCCGCCTGGAACAGGCACTGGCCGACGACCCGTCCATGGACGCGGCCATCGGCTCGCGCGCCCACCGCGACTCCGCCATCGAACGCCAGCAGAGCGTGCTGCGCGAGGTGCTCGGCTGGGTCGGCAACCGCGTCATCCGTCTGGTCGCCGTGCGCGGCATCCGCGACACGCAGTGCGGGTTCAAGCTGTTCGACGGGGACCAGGCCCGCGCCGCGTTCGGCGCCGCCCGCCTCGACGGCTGGGCCATCGACGTCGAGATCCTCCAGTACTACCGCCGCAAGGGCTGGCCCGTGGCCGAGGTACCCGTCCGCTGGGCGCACCAGGACGGCTCGAAGGTGAAGCTGCTGGACTACCTGCGCACCCTCGGCGAACTGATGAAGCTGAACGCGGGCGGCATCGCCGTCGCCGCGCTCTACCTGCTGGCGTCGCTCTACCTCTACAAGGGACTCTGGGCGGACCTGGACGGGGCGATCCTGGCCCACTCGCTCCAGGACCAGAACCAGTGGGAGTGGTTCTTCGGCGTCACGGCCGACAACGTCGCACATCTGCGGAACCCGTTGTTCACCGACCTCCAGAACATGCCGGACGGCGTGAACCTGATGGCGAACACGGTGATGCTCGGGCTCTCGGTGCCCATGACCCCGGTCACCCTGCTGTTCGGCCCGACCGTCGCCCTGGCCCTGGTCTTCACCCTCGGCATCGCCGCCACGGCCTGGGCCTGGTACTGGCTGATCCACCGCCGTCTGACGGACAGCCGCTGGGCGGCCGCGGCCGGCGGCGCGCTGGCGGCCTTCGCGCCGCCGATGATCTCGCACGCCAACGCGCACCCGAACTTCGTCGTCCTCTTCATGATCCCGGTCGTCATCGACCGGGCCCTGCGCCTGTGCGCGGGCAAGAACGTGGTCCGTGACGGCGTCCTGCTCGGCCTGTTCACCGCGTACCAGATCTTCCTGGGCGAGGAGCCCTTCCTGCTGGCCGCGATGGGCATGGCGATCTTCGCCCTCATCCACGCCTGCTACGACCCGCAGAACGCGCGCGCCGCCGTCAAGCCGCTGGCCAAGGGCCTCGGCATCGCGGCGGCCGTCTCCATACCGCTCGCCGCCTTCCCCCTGTACTGGCAGTTCTTCGGACCGCAGAGCTACCACTCGGTGCTGCACGGCGAGAACGGGGCCGGCAACCCGCTGCGCGCCCTGAGCGAGTACCCGGCGCGCTCGCTGTTCGGCGACGCCGAGACCGCGGCCAAGCTGTCGATGAACACCACCGAGCAGAACGCCTTCTACGGCTGGCCGCTGCTGGCGCTGGCCATCGGCATCACCCTGTGGATGTGGCGCCGCCCGCTCGTCCGCGCCCTCGGCCTGACCGCCGTCGCCGCGGCCGTGCTGTCACTCGGCCCCCGTGTGGAGCTCGACAAGTTCGGCCTCACCGTGCCCGCCCCGTGGCGGCTGCTGCGCCACCTCCCGCTGCTGGAGTCCGTGATCGAGAGCCGGGTGGCGATGGTGTGCGCCCCCGTCTTCGGCATGCTGCTCGCCCTCGCGCTGGACCGGATACGGGGCTTCCGCTCCGGCGACCACCGTACGGTCGGCTACCTCGCGGTCGCGGCCGCCCTGGTCCCGATCCTGCCGCTGCCCCTGGTCACCGAGGACCGCGAACCGGTGCCGTCCTTCATCACCCAGGGCCGCTACAAGGAGTACCTGGAGGACGGCCGCTCGCTCGTCCCGGTGCCCCTCCCCGACCCGGGCTCCGCCGCCGCCCTGCACTGGCAGAGCAGCACGGGCTTCGGCTTCAAGCTGGCCGGCGGGTACTTCAACGGTCCCGACGGTCCCGACCGCGTGGGCATCTACGGCGCCAAGCCGCGGATGCTCTCCACCCTCCTGAACGACGTGCGCTGGGGCACCGTCCAGCCCCCGGACACCATCACCCCGGAGATGCGCGAGAGGGCCCGCGAGGACCTGGCGTACTGGAAGGCGGGCCTGCTGGTCCTGCCGAAGGACCAGCAGCGCGCCAAGGAACTGCGCGGCACCCTCTCCGGCCTCCTGGGCAAGGAGCCGCAGGTGGTCGCCGACTGCCTGATCTGGCAGGTGGACGCCGCCTAGCCCCGCACCACGGAGGGGGGCCACAGCACGATGCTGTGGCCCCCCTCCGTGGTTCGCGGTGGTGTCATCCCGCCCGGGCGGTCGGGCCGGTGCGCGGTGCGCGGGCCGCAGAGGCCGCGTCGTAGCGGAGCAGGAGGAGGCGGGCCAGGTCGGGGGCCGCGCCCAGGACCTCCGCCACCGCGTCCGCGCCGGCGGAGCGGGCGCCCGTCGTGATCCGGTCCGGGAGGAAGCCCGGGGCGATGACGTACGGGGCCACCGCCACGCGGCGGACGCCCTCCGCGCGCAGGGCGCGGACGGCGTCCTCCGTACGGGGAAGAGCAGCGGAGGCGAACGCAGGCCGCACGGCGCACCAACCGGTGAGCCGCCACTCCCGCGCGATTTCAGCGATCACTGCGATCGCCTCCGGGTCCGATGATCCGGCGGACGCGAGGACGACACCGGTCGTCGCACGGTCCGCCGGGGTGAGGCCGACGCCCGCCCCGGCGAGGCGGAGCTCCAGCGAGGAGATCAGGAGCGGGTGCGGGCCCAGGACGTCCGCGACCCGGACCGAGAGGTCCGGGAGGCGGGTGGCCGACTCCGCCAGGACCGCCGGGACGTCGGCCTTGGCGTGGAAGGCCCGGGTGAGGAGCAGGGGCAGGGCCACGACCTCCCGGACACCCGAGAGGTACAGGGAGGCCAGGGCCTGCGGGACGGTCGGGCCGTTGAAGTCCAGGAAGGCCGTCTCCACGCGGAGCCCGGGCCGCTGCGACCGGACCCGCCCGACGAGGGCGTGCACGGTCGCCGCGTGCCGCGGATCGCGGCTGCCGTGGGCTATGACCAGGAGTGCGGGGGAGGACATGGGGTGCTCGGATCTCAGTTCTTGACCAGCAGACCGCGGCTGCGCAGGACCCACCGCTCGACCGGGCTGAAGATCAGCAGGTCGATGGCGATGCCCACGACGAGGATCAGGACGATCGCCAGGAAAACACCCGGCAGGTCGATGTTGTTCCGGCCGTTCTCCAGGAGCTGGCCCAGGCCCAGGCCCAGGTCGGGGGAGCTGGCGATGATCTCGGCGGCCATCAGGGAGCGCCAGGAGAAGGCCCAGCCCTGCTTCAGACCGGCGACGTAGCCGGGCAGGGCGGCAGGCAGGACGACGTGCCAGGCCCCGCGCAGGCCGGTGGCGCCCAGGGTGCGGCCGGCCCGCAGGAACAGCGGCGGGATCTGGTCGATGCCGGAGACGAGGCCGTTGGCGATGGACGGGACGGCGCCCAGCAGGATCACCGTGTACATCATGGCGTCGTTGAGGCCGAACCAGAGCACCGCCGGCGGCACCCAGGCGACCGAGGGCAGGGACTGCAGGCCTTGGAGGATCGGGCCGATCGCGGCACGGACGAACCTCACCCGCGCGACGAGCAGGCCCAGCGGGGTGCCGATGGCCAGGGCCAGCAGGAAGCCGAGCAGACCGCGGGAGACCGAGGTCCAGACGACGTCGAGCAGCGTGCCCTTGAGCCACATGTCGGTCAGGCTGTCCCACACGGCGGACAGCGCGGGCAGCTTCGTCTCGTCGGTGACCTTCGCCGAGACCAGGACCTGCCAGACCACCAGCACCAGGCCGACGGCCAGGACCGGGGGCAGGACCTTCTTGACGAGGACCTCGCGCACCGGGGTGCGGTGGGTCTGGACCGCGTCGAGGGCGTCGAGGCCGGCCTCCAGGCCGGCCAGGTCGTCGCTCTTCGCCGCCTTGGGAGTGGTGTCAGTGCTGGCCATGGCGGCGGATCTCCCCACGCAGGTGTTCAGTGATCTCAAGCGACAGCTCCGCGACGTCGGCGTCCTCGATGCGGCGGGGCTGCGGGATGCCGACGGTCCACTCCTTGGCGACCCGGCC
>NZ_JBBDHD010000365.1:0-302 GCF_044129415.1 Streptomyces racemochromogenes | reverse complement strand
TCCGCCCACCGCTCCAGACGGGCCGCGGCCTCGTCGGCGCTCAGCGCCACCGAGGCCATGCCACCCCGCCCGGCCAACTCCTTGGCAATGGCCTGGCTCCGCAGGGCCACCACCCGGGCCGCGTCCTCCAACGACAGCGCACCGGAGACACACGCGGCCGCGATCTCACCCTGCGAGTGGCCGACGACCGCGTCAGGGCGGACGCCGACCGACGACCAGACGGCGGCCAGACCGACCATCACCGCGAAACTCGCCGGCTGGAGCACATCCACCCGCTCCAGCAACTCCGGCGAAACCTCACC
>NZ_JBBDHD010000312.1:0-728 GCF_044129415.1 Streptomyces racemochromogenes | reverse complement strand
GGCGGCTTAGTACCAGTGGTTGGCCTGCCAGAAGTTCCAGGCGCCGACCGGGCTGCCGTAGCGCTCGTTCATGTAGTCCAGGCCCCACTTGATCTGGGTGGCGGGGTTGGTCTTCCAGTCCGAGCCTGCGGAGGACATCTTCGAGGCGGGGAGGGCCTGGACCAGGCCGTAGGCGCCGGAGGAGGCGTTGGTGGCGGTGTAGTCCCAGCCGCTCTCGTGGGTGACGATCTTGTCGAAGGCCGCGAACTGCGCCGGGTCCTTGATCATCTGCTGGGCGATCGCCTTGGCGCTCGTCGGGGCGGCCTGCGCGGGGACGGTGGCGAGCATCGAGCCCGCGACGCCCAGGGCGAGGACGGTACCGGCGAGGGTCTTCTTCGAAGCGGCGATGCGGCGGATGACGGCGTTGGACACGGAGGAACCTTCCGACGGGAACAAGGACGGTCGCGGCGCACGCCGGAGCGTGCGGGAGCCACTCACACGGGGGAGAGGGGGCCATCCGGGCGGGGGGCTGTGCGCCCCGGCCGCCCCGGCGACATCACCCAGTTAGCCAGGGTCCCGGCGCCCTGGCAACGCCCCCCTCCTACGAGCCCGCTTCGGACCGGGGGCGGGGGGAGAGGTCCCGGCGGGGGGCCGGATCCCGCTGGTGGGGGCCGGTGGGCGGGGGTGGGGCGGGGCTACTAGGCGGGGTCGGATGTGACGTGGGTCCTGTGGGCCGCCTCACCGCCACG
>NZ_JBBDHD010000039.1:0-62066 GCF_044129415.1 Streptomyces racemochromogenes | reverse complement strand
CCCCCCCGGCCCCCCACCCGGCCCGAGCCCGACCAGGACTAGACCGGCGCCCGCCCCCCGCCCCCCCGCCGGGGGCGCGGGGGGCCCCCCCCCCCCCCCACACGGGCGCGCGCGAAAAGGCGTGGCCCCCGGCCCCCGCCCCCCCCTAGGCTCCTGGCCGCCCGCACCCCCACCGCCGACGCCCCGTCACGAGGAGCCCCATGGCCACCAGCGCGAAGATGCACGCCGACGAGACCGACACCGACGCCCCGCTCGTCCGCGCGCTGATCCGCGCCCAGTTCCCCCGGTGGGCCGGCCTCCCCGTCACCAGGATGGCCTCCGCCGGGACGGACAACGCCGTGTACCGCCTCGGCGACGGCATGGCGGTGCGACTGCCACGGATCCCGGGCGCGGCCGCCGACGTCGCCAAGGAGCACCGCTGGCTGCCGCACCTCGCGCCGCACCTGCCCCTGGAGGTCCCCGAGCCGCTGGGCCGGGGCGTCCCCGGCGAGGGCTTCCCGTACCCCTGGTCGGTCTACCGCTGGCTGGAGGGCGAGGACCTCTTCGACGCACCCGTCACGGACCTGCACGCGGCCGCCGTCGGACTCGGCCGCTTCGTCGCGGCCCTGCGCGGCGTCGACGCCGCCGGCGCGCCGGTGTCCTTCCGCGGCGGCCCGGTCGCCACCCGCGACGAGGGCGTCCGCGCCGCCATCCGCGACCTCGGCGCGGACGGGACGCACGACGCGGACACCGCGACGGCCCTCTGGGAGGAGACCCTCCGGCTCCCGCAGTGGCAGGGCGCCCCCGTCTGGCTGCACGGGGACCTGCTGCCGGGCAACCTGCTGGCCCGGGACGGCCGGCTGCGGGCCGTCATCGACTTCGGCGGGGCGGGCGCCGGAGACCCCGCCTGCGACACGATGGCCGCCTGGACCCTCCTGACGGCCGACACCCGTGACGCGTTCCGCGAGGCGGCCGGGGCGGACGGGGCCACCTGGGCCCGCGGCCGGGGCTGGGCCCTCTGCTTCGGCCTCACCGCCGAGCACCACTACCGCGAGACCAATCCGGTCCTCGCCGCCGTCGCCCACCGCACCACGGTGGAAGTGCTCGCCGAATTCCGCCGCACCGGCTGATCGGCGGCCTAGTAGCGCTGGCCGCCGTTCTCCGTGTCGAACGTGTAGAAGCGGTGGTGGTCGAGCAGGTCGGCCGGGGTCACGTTGTTCCACGGGCTCAGCACGGACCGCAGGTCCACCACGTTCGCCGTCCGGTTGGCGGGCAGGTAGCCCGACTTCGGGTTCTTCGCCTGCCACTCGGCCCACAGCTTGTCGATGAAGGCGTGGTGCAGCCAGAACACCGGGTCGTTGGGGGAGGCGGCGGAGGTCATCTGGCCGCCGACCCACACGTGCACCCGGTTGTGCAGGTTGACGCCCCGCCAGCCCTCCAGGGCGTTGCGGAAGCCGCCCGAGGCGCTGTTCCAGGGGGCGGTGTCGTACACGGGTATGGCGATCACGGAGTCGACGTCCGCCCGCGTCGGCAGCTGCGGGGTCCCGGAGCCGAGGCCGCGCCGCAGGTAGGAGCGGCGGTCCACGCCCACCGACAGGACCCACTTGCCGCCCTGTGAGCCGAAGGGGCCGTCGATCACCTGGCCGTCGCGGCCCCGCCGGGTGCCGCCCATGAAGTCCGACGCCCACAGCGAGGAGTTGGCCGTACGGTCCTGCGTCCAGTCCCAGTAGGGGAGCGACACGTTCCGGTCAATCCGCTGGAGCGCCGACTCGAAGTCCAGCAGGAACCTGCGGTGCCAGGGCAGGAAGGACGGGGAGCGGTGGCCTATCCGGTCGCCGAAGTCGGAGTCGTTGAGCAGGTACCAGTTGTGGGCGTTGACGTACCGGTCGTAGATGCCGGTCCGCTTCAGTTCGAGCACCGCGTTGACGAAGGCGCGCTTCTCGTCCGGCGTGAGGGTGGCCTGGTTCTTGCGGACGGTCACAGCTTGGCCTCCTTGGCGACGAACGGGACGAGGTCGGCGCCCTGGAGCTCGCGGACGGCGGCCCGTGCGGCCGAGATCGGGTCCGGGAAGGTCTCGTAGTGGTTGACGACGGTGACCCAGCTGCCGTCGGCGTTCGGCATGACGTGCAGGTCGTTGCCGTCGATCTTGACGACGGGCATCGCCATGCCGTGGTGGCCGCCCGGGCCCACGGTGATCTGGATGCGGTGGCCCTGGTAGGTCTCGTCGATGGTGCCGGTGGGCAGGGAGACGGGCGCTCCGGACGGACCCGCCGCCCCCGGCGCGCCGGAGGCGCCGGCCGCCGGAGCGGGGGTCGACTTGGACGAGCAGGCGGCCAGTCCGATGGCCGCGGCCACGCCGGAGCCGAGCCCCAGCGCCTGTCGGCGAGTGATCATGTTCATGGCTTGAATAGGTATCAGAAGACTTCGAACACCCGATCGGTGGCCCGTGCATCCACCGCCCGCCTCCGGGCGCGGGTCTGGCAGGGGCCGGCCGTGCCGACCGTAATCTTATGTGGTCATGACAGCGTGTTCCGGCCAGTGTGCCTCCGGTCCTCCGGTGTGTCGCTCAGGACTGGCGGCTCCAGCGCTGCGAGGCGTCGCCGTCGCAGGAGGCCGTCGTCAGCCCGCTGCCGAAGGCCAGGTCCAGGCAGGCGCCGGCCGAGTCGCGCAGCGTCCCGCCTGACCCCGACCGCCACAGCCGGCCGATGTCCTGGGCGCAGTCGCCCACGAAGACGGCCTGGTTGGGGCCGTTGGAGTACAGGCACTGGCCGCTCTGCTCGTTGACCAGCTTGAAGCTGCCGTCCGGCCGGGAGCGGACGGCCCAGCGGGCGGAGGCGTCCGCGCAGTCGCCGGAGTCCGAGGCGCCGAAGACCTGGGTGATGCACTCGCCGTTGTTCCCGTTGCGGTAGCGCCCGGCCCCGGAGGAGGGCGGCCGGGGCGCCGTCGTCGTGGCCCCGCCCCCGCCGGACGGGTTCGCCCCTCCCGCCCCTCCGGCTCCGCCCGCCCCGTTCGCCGTACCGGGGCCGGTTCCCGTCCCCGGTACCGGGCCGTTCCCGCCGCCGCCCTGGGGCGCTCCCGCCGTGCCCTGCCCCGCGCCCGCGGCGGCCTGGCCGCCCTGCCCCGCGCCGCCCGGGGACGGCTCACCCGGCTGCGGCGCACCCGACGGGGAGGCGCCCGGGGCGGACGGGCCCGCCGAAGCGGGGACGGGCGCCGACGGGCCGCCCGGCGGCGGGGTGGAGGCCGGCCCGGCCCCCCGGGGCGGGGCCCCCGTCTGCGCCCCCGCCTCCGCCTTCGTCTGCGGCGAGGAGCCGAACGGCAGGTTCTGGATGGCGAGCGTCGTCCCGCTCGCGACCACCACCACGGGAACAACGGCCAGGAGCACCCGGGCGCGCCGTCCGCGCCCGGCCGGTTCGGCCCGCTGCCCATCGCCCGGCGTCCCCGCCTCCGACTCCGCCTCCGGCTGCCCGCCGCCCTTCCCGCCCAGCGGGAGCGTCGGTACGTCGATCTCCTGCACCCGCTCCGCGAAGGCCGCCCGCTCCGACAGCCGCGCCGTGACGGCCTCCGGCCACGGCGGACCCCCGTCCGAGACGTGCTCGGAGGCCCGTTCGACCAGTTCGGCGGCGCCGGGCCGGTCCGCGGGATCCTTGGCGAGGCAGGCGCCGACCAGCTCGGCGAGCTCCTCGTCCAGCTCCCGCAGCGGCTCCAGGCCGGGCTCCTCGTGCACGATGCGGTACAGCACCCCGTGCCCGGACTCCTCGCCGAACGGCGGCCGCCCGCAGGCGGCGTACGCCAGCACCGACCCCAGCGCGAACACGTCGGTGGCCCCGCTCAGGCCCCGCGTCCCCGAGGCCTGCTCGGGCGCCATGTACGCGGGCGTGCCCACCACCATCCCCGTGCGGGTGAGCCGGCTCTGCTCGGCCGCCCGGGCGACCCCGAAGTCGATGAGGGTGAGCCCGTCGAGGGTCAGCATCACGTTGGACGGCTTGAGGTCGCGGTGCACCATGTCCAGCGCGTGCACCGGCGCCAGGCCCGCCGCCGCCTCCCGCAGCAGCCGCCACAGCGACCGCGCGGGCAGCGGACCGCCGTGCACGTCGAGGGCCTCGCGGAGGGTGAGCCCGGGTACGTAGGCGGTGGCCAACCACGGGGGCCGCGCGGTGCGGTCGCTGGCCAGCAGCGGCGCGGTGGCCTCGGCGGGCAGCCGGGCGAGGTTGTCCAGCTCGTGCCCGAACCGCCGTACGAAGTCCTCGTCCTCGCCGACGACGGAGGCCAGCAGCTGCTTGACCGCTACGTACCGGCCCTGCCGGACGCCGAGGAACACCCGGCCCATGCCGCCCGCCCCGAGCCGCCCGGCCAGCGCGATCTCCCCGATCCGGCGCGGATCGTCCGCCTCCAGCGGCTCGGCCCCGCTCCCGTCCAGCTCCACCACGTCAGCCCCAATGGGTTCGGGATCACTTTCCCGGAAAGCTACCCGACGCCCCTCGGCCGCGACAGCCGCTCCCGCGTCTCCTCCCGCCCCGCGCACGGCAGTTCGCCCCGCGCCGGGGGCGCGCACCCGCCGGTACGGGTAAGCGCGCCGGTGCCGGGGACCTGACCGGTGACAGCCCGCCCCGCCCCGACCGCCGCCCGCCCGACCGGGAGCCCCGCCATGCGCTGCCACCGCCCGCGCACCCTGCGCGCCGCCCTCCTCCTGCTGCTCGCCCCGGCCCTCCCGGCGGCCCCCGCCCACGCCGCCGCGGCGGGACCGCCCCTGCGCGTGGTCACCTACAACATCTGCGGCAACATGTGCGCCGCCGCCCCGTACGACGACGCCAGGCGCCTCGACAGCGTCGTCGCCCAGGCGTCGGCCACCGGCTGGAACGCCGACCGGCTGTTCCTCCAGGAGGTGTGCGAGCCGCAGTACGACGAGATCCTCGCCCGGCTGGCGCCGCTGGGCTTCCAGGGCCACTACGGCGCCACCCTCTCCGGCCTTCCCGAGGTCTGCGGCGGCCACCCCTACGGGAACGCCGTCCTGGTCAGGGGAGCGGTGAGCGCCACGGCCGACCTGGACCTGACCGTCGGCGGCGAGTCCGAGCCGATCCGGGTGCCGTGCGTGCGCACCGTCCTGTCCGGCACCGCCGACTGGTCCTGCTCCGTGCACCTCTACTGGGACGACGGCACCCGCGCCGCCCCCGAGGCGAGGAGGCTCGCCGCCCAGGCCGGGGCCTGGCGGGACCAGGGCCTGTCCGTCCTGCTGGCCGGGGACTTCAACCACTCGCCCCGCACCGCCACCACGGAGCCCTTCTACTCCGGCGGCTTCGTCGAGGCCGACGGCGCGAACACCCCCACCTTCGGCGAGAAGAAGATCGACTACGTGTTCTCCGGCCATCCGGACCTCACCTGGCGCCAGGCCGAGGTCCTCCCGCTCGACCCGGCCGTCTCCGACCACCGGATGCTGCGCGCCGTCGGCGACAGGTGACGAAGGGGCCGGCGCGGGCCCGGCCGGGCCGGCGGGCGCGCCGCCTCAGGCGGCCTTCGACGCCTCCTCGGGGTGGCGCCCCAGCTCCCGCTCGGTGCGCCGCAGCACGATCGAGTCGGCGATCTCCCCGCTGCGCACGGCGATGTTCGACAGCAGGGACGACGACAGGCCGTGGCTGTGCTCGGTGCCGCCCTGGAGGTAGACCCCGCAGGTCAGGCCCGACGTGGCGACGAGACGGTAGTCGCGTTCCACCCGGTGCCGGCCCGCCGCGTCGCGCTGGAAGTGCCGGTCGAAGTCGTCGCCGAGCAGCCGGGCCGGGTCCAGGCCGTCGTACCCGCTGGCGAACACCAGCGCGTCGACGGCGAGTTCCTTCGTCGTGTCGTCGAGCAGCGAGCGCAGGACCACCCGCGCCCCGCTCCCGGAGCTCTCGACCGCGTCGACCCGGGTGAGGTTGCGGAAGCGCAGCCGCTCGGTGCCGCGCACCTGCTCGTCGTACGAGCGCTGGTACAGGGAGCGGATGACGTCGGCGTCGACCACCGAGTAGTTGGTGTTGCGGTGGTAGCGCCAGAACGCGTCCCGCGCGCCCTCGGCGGCGAAGTAGTACTCGTCGACCGTGTCGGGGTCGAACACCTGGTTGGCGAAGGGGGTGTCGTCGGCCACGGAGTAGCCGTAGGACGGGATGACCGCGCAGACCTCCGCGTGCGGCAGCGAGTCGTACAGGAACCGGGTGACCTCGGCCGCGCTCTGGCCGGCGCCGACCACCGCGACGCGCCGCAGTCCGTTCGGGTCGAGGGCGTTGAACCTGGTGAGGAACTCCGAGCTGTGCCACACCCGCTCGCCGGCCGTCACGCCCTGCGGCATGCGCGGCACCAGCCCCGTCGAGACGACCACGTTGCGGGCGGTGACCACGCTGACGGCGCCGTCGCCGGAGCGCACCTCCACCTCCAGCAGATCGGGCGCCGCGGCCCCGGAGCCGGTGACGGGGCGGATGGAGGTGACCTCGGCGCCGTAGGTGACCTGGTCGCTCAGGCCGGCCGCCGCCCATTCCAGGTACTGGTGGAATTCCTGGCGGGTCGGGATGAAGCTCTGGTTGTTCACGAACTGCACCAGCCGGTTCGAGGCGTGCAGGTACGAGACGAAACTGAACCGGGACATCGGGTTCCTGAAGGTGGCCAGGTCCTTGAGGAACGAGATCTGCATCGTCGTCGACGGCAGCAGCATGTTCCGGTGCCAGCCGAACGTGGGCTGCCGCTCGAAGAAATGGGACCTGACCGGATGGTCCGGAGCGCTCGCCCCGTGCTCCTTCAAGGCGATCGCGAGCGACATGTTCGACGGGCCGAACCCGATGCCGACGACGTCGTGGATCTCTTGGTCGCGCCTGCCCGTTATGCCCATAGGAAATTCTCCCCCTTGCGTCTGGAAAACTCGGCCGGTGGCCCGAGAGACCGTTCTGAAGTGTTGCCCGGAGCGGGCGCCAGGGCAACTCGAAAACGGCACGAAGACCGTTCGAGGACTTATCCGGATGCCCTGGACCGGAAATCGTTGTCCCGCCGACGGGACGGCGGTACGGTCGGCGGGATTTCACAACCCAATTGCCGAAAGGGTGAATCCCGGTGTTCGTGCCCAGCTTTTACCGTGAACCGGACAGTTCGTGGATGGTGGACCTGATCCGCGGAAATCCCATGGCGCTCGCGGTGGCCAACGGCAGCCCCGAGGACGGTCCGTACGCCACGCACCTGCCGGTCATCTTCGACCCCGGGGCCCCGCTGGACGAGGCCGCCGAGCTGGCCGGGGCCACACTGCTCGGCCACATGAACCGGGCCAATCCGCACTGGACGGCCCTGGAGACGGGCGGCGTCCTGCTGCTGACGTTCACCGGTCCGCACTCCTACGTGTCGCCGACGGTGTACGGGAAGACGCCGGCGGCTCCGACCTGGAACTTCACCTCGGTGCACGTCCGGGGCGTGGTGGAGAAGATCGAATCGATCGAGGAGACGCTGGAGGTGGTGCAGTCCACCGTGAGCGCCTTCGAGGGGGCGTTCGGCACCGGCTGGGACATGACCGGATCGCTCGACTACTTCAGGAAGATCGTCCCCGACGTGGGGGCCTTCCGGTTCACGGTGACCGGGGCCGAGGGCATGTTCAAGCTCAGCCAGGAGCAGCCGGACGAGGTGCGCGACCGGGTGCGCGAGTCGTTCGGGCGGAGCGCGTGCACCTACCGGCGCGAGACCGCCGGGCTGATGGGCCGACTGCCCTGACGGGCCGGAAGGCCGCCGCGCGGCGGTGGACCCTCAGGCGCTGACGGCCTCCTTGTGCCCCTCCCGCCCGGCGAGCTCCTCCAGGGCACTCGCGGCGGCGCTGTCCAGCGTGGTCATCACCCACTGCTCGAAGTCGACGCCCAGCTGCTCCGCGGCCTTGTGCCACCACTGGACGCGGCTGCCGGGAACCTCCAGGCGGCGGCTCGGCTCGATGGCCGGCCGGGCCGGCTGCCCGCCCTGGCGCGCGGCGCGCAGGGCCCCGCGCAGCTGCTTGGTGGTCCAGCGCCCCTGCTCGGCGCGGTCGAGCCACAGCTCCTGGTCCCCGGCGGGCATGGAGGCCAGCTCCGCGTGGTGCTGGAAACTCAGGGCGGGCCGCCGCCGGGGGAGGTCGAAACGTCTGGAGACCCAGGCGTAGTTGCGCAGCGTCTGGTACGAGAGACCGGCTGCGCGGATTCCGCGCTGGTAGCGGTCGGTGTAGTGGTCCTTGCCGTACTTGAGCCAGTCACCCAGCCACCAGCACGAGGAGTCGAGGACGCCGACGAGCTGGTGCCCGGCCCGTTCCCACTCGTCGTAGGCCATTCCCGCCGGCATCTGCAGGCCCACCTTGGTCGTCAGTACCCGGTCCCTGCGCGGCGCGGGTCCCGCGGGGTGCGGCTGCCGGGACGGGGGCTGCGGGAGAGCGGTTGCCGGGCTGCCATGCGACGCCGCGGTGTGACCGGCCTGACGTGCCATCGTGCCTCCAGGAGAAGGGGCGTACACAACCGGCGAGAACTGTTGCGGGACGGGCTGGAGCTTTGCCGGAGCAGCGTTCGAACGGCAGCGCGCCGCCGGGTGCCGGGGGTTGTCCCGTCGACGGGACGGCCCCCGCCGCAATTCCCGGCTCCTGCCGCCGGATTCCGGCCCGCCGGGGATCTGTATTCGGCCGTCCGGGACGGTGGAAAGAACCAACAGGCAGGTATTTTTTTGCCCACATGATTTTCCGGAGAGGGGTATGACGATGCGGAAAAGACCGAGAGCCGGGGTGGTCGCGCTGGCGGCGGTGGCGCTCATGGCCACCGCCTTCACGGGCCCGGCGGGGGCCGCCGGGGAGACGGGCCCCGCGCCGGCCGGCCACCAGGCCACGCAGCGCGCGATCGAGGCGGCGGTCGCGGCGGGCGTCCCCGGCGTCGCCGCCGAGGCGCGGGACGACAGCGGGGTGTGGAAGTCGGCGGCGGGCGTGGCCGACCGGACGACGGGCGCGGCACGCACCAAGAACGACCGGTTCCGCGTCGGCGGGATCACCAACACCTTCGTGGCGACGGTCCTCCTCCAGATGGAGGCGGAAGGCAGGATCGGCCTCGACGACCCCGTGGACCGCCACCTGCCCGGGCTGGTGGCCGGCAACGGCAACGACGGCCGCGCGATCACGGTCCGCCAGCTCCTCAACCACACGAGCGGCCTCTTCGACTTCCTCGCCGACCCGGAGTACGCCGGGACGTACCTGACCGGCGACGGCTTCCTGCGGCACCGCTACGACACCCTGACGCCCGAGCAGCGCGTGAAGGTGGCCCTGTCCCACGAGCCGCCGTTCCGCCCCGGCGTCCGGCACTGGTACTCCAACACCAACGACGTCCTGGCCGCGATGGTCCTGGAGCGGGTCGCCGGCCGGCCCTACGAGGACGAGGTGCGCAGGCGCATCATCGAGCCCCTGGAGCTCAGGGCCACCTCCCTGCCGGGCACCGGCACCCGCCTGCCCCAGCCGAGCGGCCGCGCCTACTCCAGGCTCTTCGCCGACCGGCCCGAGCGGATCGACGACGTCACCGAGACGAACGGCTCGCAGAGCTGGGGCAACGGCGACATCATCTCCAGCACGGCCGACCTGAACCGGTTCTACGGGGCCCTCATGCGCGGGAAGCTGCTCCCGCCGCGGCAGCTCGCGGAGATGAAGACGACCGTCGACAACCCCGACTGGCCGGGCGCCTCCTACGGACTCGGCATCGAACGGCTCACCCTGGGCTGCGGCACCGTCCTCTGGTACCACGACGGGGGCGCCGTGGGGTGGATCTCCCTGGCCGCCTTCACCGAGGACGCCCGCCACCAGCTCACGTTCAACTACAACGCCAACTGGGGCGCCGAGACCATCCTCCCCCTCGTCAACGCCGAGTACTGCCCGCCAACGCGTTGAACCGGCACAGCAGCCGGTTCTGCTCCTGCTGGAGCCGCTCGATGTGGCGCTGGAGTCGGGCGATCTCCTCGAACAGGGGCAGCGCCGCCCCGCCGGCCGCCGCGTCCGCCCCCGTGCGCACCGCGCCGGCCGGCGACGGGACGCCCGGCGACGGGACGGCCGGGAGGGCGGTGACGGCCGTGGCGAGGGCCGGGTCGTGCTGGAGGATCGCCTGCATCAGGCCCCGCAGCGCGGGCCCCGGCTCCACACCGAGTTCGTGCACCATCCGGTTGCGCGCCCGCTCGTACACGCCGAGTGCCTCCGCCTGCCGGCCGCAGCGGTAGAAGGCGACCATCAGCAGGTCGTAGAACCGCTCCCGCAGCGGGTTGTCCGTGGTGAGCACCATCAGCTCCCCGGTGATCTCGCCGTGCCGCCCGGTGCGCAGGTACGCCTCGTACATCATCTCCAGCGCGGTCAGGCGGTGCTCCTCCAACTGCGCCGCCCGGCCCGCGCAGATGTCGCCGAGCACGCTCCCCTCCAGCGCCGGGCCGCGCCACAGCGCCAGGGCCCGGCGCAGCAGCTCACCGGCCCGCCCCGGGTCCTCGTGCAGGACCCGCCGGGCCGTGTCGGTGAGCTGCTGGAAGCAGGCGGCGTCCGTTTCGGCGGGCGCGGGCCGCAGGCTGTAGCCGCACGAGGTGGTCGTGATCCACGGCTGCCGCTCCCGGCGCCGCGTCTCCCCGCCGCCCTGCGGCCCGGCCAGCAGCCGGCGCAGCCGGGCCACCTGGACCTGGAGCGCGTTCGCCGCGTTGGCGGGCGGCCGCTCCCCCCACAGCTCGTCGATGAGCTGCTGCACCGAGACGTGGTGCCCGGCCTTCACCACCAGCGCCCCCAGCAGCGCGCGCTGCTTGGCACCGGTGGGAAGGAGGTGCAGGCCGGCCTGTTCGTCGCGGGCCTCCACCAGACCCAGGATGCGGAACTGCATGTCTTCTCCTCGCACGGGCCGGCGACGCGGGGCGGGGTCAGGAGGGGCGCGCCGCCCCCGCCGCGTCGAGCGCCGCGGTCGCGTCCCGTTCGATCTGGCGCAGCAGCGGCCCGGGATCGTCCTGGAAGTAGAAGTGGCCGCCGTCGAGCACGCGCAGGCCCAGGAAGCGCTCCGTGTGCCCCGCCCAGCCGGCCATCCGCGCCGGTGAGGCGTGCGCGTCGCCGGCACCCGCGTAGGCGGACAGCGCCACCGGCAGCGGGCCCGCGCCGGGAGCCGGGCGCCACTCCTCCACCAGCCGCAGGTCCGCCCGTATGACCGGCTCGAACACCGACCACAGCTCCGGGTCGTCGAAGATCCCGTCGGGCGTGCCCCCGAGCAGGTTCAGCCGGCTGCGCAGCTCGGCGTCGGGCAGCTCGTGGTACGGCTCGGCCGGACCCGCGGGCTGCGGCGCGGTCCGCGCGGAGACGCCGATCCACACGGGCGGCGGCAGACCCCGGCGGGCCGCCCGCCGGGCGATCTCATAGGCGACGAGGGCGCCCATACTGTGGCCGAAAAGGGCGTACGGACACGTGAGTTCGGCCTCGATGCCGTCCAGCAGGAACTCGGCGAGGCGGCCCGCGTCCGTGATCGGCGGCAGGTCGAGGAGGAAGCCGTGGCCCGGGGCGTCCAGCAGCCGCACGTCCCAGGTGTCCGGCAGCCCGGCCGGCCAGTGGCGGTACGGCAGGTGCGATCCGCCCGCGTGGTGCAGGACGAACAAGCGCAAGGCAGGACGTGTGCTGTCCATCTCTCTCCCTCGGATCGGGCCGCGCACCCCCGCACCATAGAGCGGCGCCCGGCCCGCGGGGTGCGGGCATCAGGTGGTCTGTGCCGCGGGTGTGGCGGCTCTCCAACGATCCTCAGGCGGCGCGGCCCCGGCGCCTGGCGACGGGCCGCGAGCGGGACTCGACCGTGTCTCAAAAGGGCCGTGTATACAGTGGGCGCCGAGTCGGACCGGCAAGCGGGCAGCCCAGCCCGGACCACACCCGCGATCCGGCCCCGCAAGGCCGGGACACCGCACCACCGCTCGAACCGGAGCGCCGGACGCCCTGTCGAACCACGCCGATCGGCGAACCCGCTCCCGCTTCCCGTATCCCCGGCCCGGCGGTCTTCCCTTCCCGAGTCACCCCATGACAGTTAAGGAAGTGTCACGTGAGCACGAACCCCTTCGACGACGGGGACGGCCGCTTCCACGTCCTGGTCAACGACGAGGACCAGCACTCCCTGTGGCCGGTGTTCGCCGAGGTCCCCGCCGGCTGGCGGGTGGTCTTCGGCGAGGCGGACCGGGCCGCGTGCCTGGAGTACGTCGAGCGGAACTGGACCGACCTGCGCCCCAAGAGCCTGCGCGAGGCCATGGCGGCCGACTGAGCCGCCGGCCGCCCGCGGGCCGCACACCCGCGTACCGCCGCCGCCCGCGCAGCACACGGGCGGGCCGGACGCGGTGGAACGACGGCGGCCGCGCCCCGGGACTGCCCGGCGCGCGGCCGGCCGGCGCCAGCCAGACACTCTGAATGGGGGATGAAGATCGTGAGCGGCGCTGCGAGAACCGTGGGCGGCCACCGGACCCGGCCGACGGGTCACGGCGGTGGGCCCGCGCAGGGCGATGTGGTCCTGTCCTTCGTCGGGCCCCAGGCCGAGGTGCGCAAATCGGGGATGATCCTCCCGCCGAACCTGCCCGAGCGGTCCTGGGAACAGATCGGCACCAACCTGCGCGAGCTCGGGAACTCCTCGGCGTGGTGGCTCGCCGACTGGCTCCGTTTCGGGGAGGCCGCCTATGGCTGGCGGCGCTACAAGGAGGCCATCGAGCGCACCGGCCTCGACTACCAGACCCTGCGCAACTACGCCTGGGTGGCGCGGCGGTTCGACCACCACCGCAGGCGCGACGGCCTCAGCTTCGCCCACCACGCCGAGGTGGCCCGCCTGGCGCCCCCCGAGCAGGACTACTGGCTGCGCAAGGCCGAACAGCAGAAGTGGTCGCGCAACGAGCTCCGCCGGGCGGTCCGCGCCAGCCTGGCCGTGCAGAACGACACGGCCGCCCTCCCCCGGGACGGGGACGGCGACGAGCCCGGGGTCTCCCGGCTGGCCGGACCGGCGGCCGCCGCGGAACGCGGCCGGCAGGTCACGACGCTCACCATCGAGCTCTCCGCCGACCAGCTGGAACACCTCTCGAAGACGGCCGCCGCGCACGGCCTGCCCGTCGACAAGTGGGTGACCCGGCTCATCGAGTCCGCCGACCGCAAGACCGCCTAGCGCGGTGACGCCCGGCCCCGCGGTCCGCTCCCCGTCCCCGTGGTGCGCCGGCGGCCCGCCGGCGGGCACCCCTCACACCGGAGCCAGTTGATGATCCTTCAGGGAAAGCGGGTCGCCCTGCCCCCGGCACCCGTCGTCCACGGACAGTTCGAGGCGCACGCGCGGGCCACCCCCGACGCCGTCGCCGTCTTCCGGGCGGGCCACCGGGTGACGTACGCCGAGCTGGACGCGCGGGCGAACCGGTTCGCGCACCTCCTCCTCGCCCGCGGCGCCGGCCGCGGCGCCACGGTCGGCGTGTGCCTCGACTACTCGGCCGACATGCTCGTCGCCATCCTCGGGACGCTGAAGGCGGGCGCCGCCTACGTACCGTTCGACCCGGCCTACCCGCCGGCCCGGCTCCGGCTGCTGCTGGACCGGGTCCCCGGACTGGCCCTCATCGTCGCCTCCCCGGCGACGGCCCCGCTGATCGGGCCGGCGCCCGTCGAGGTCGTCGGCTTCGAGGAGCTGGCCGCGCCGCTGGCGGCGCTCCCGGCGACCTCCCCCGGCGTCGAGGTCACCGGGGACGACGTGTGCTACGCCGTCTTCACGTCCGGGTCGACCGGCACGCCGAAGCTGACCGCCGTGCGCCACGAGGGCTGGTTCAACCTGATGAACTGGCTGAAGCTGGAGTACGGCCTGCACGCGGGGTCGCACAACCTCGTCGTCAGCGCCTTCGGGTTCGACCTCTCCCAGCGCGCCCTGATGACACCGCTGTTCTGCGGCGCGACCCAGTACCTGATGGCGAGCCGCAACTTCGACCCCATGCTGGCCTACCGGATGCTGGACGAGCACGACATCCGCACGGTGCACTGCGCCTCCAGCACGCTGTACCTGCTGGTGGACTGGGAGACCGCACGCGGCGGCGACGCCCTCACCCGGCTCGACTACGTCCTCTTCGGCGGCGAGCCGCTGAAGACCGAACGGCTCGCGCACTGGGCGCGCCGCGAGGGCAACGGCTGCACCCTGCTGCACCAGTACGGCGTCGCCGAGTGCACGGACGTCGCGACCTCCTACGACCTCGCCCGCCACCGGCCCGGGGCGCAGGAGGTCGCACCGGTCGGCAGGCCGGCCCACAACACCGACATCCACCTCCTCGACGAGGCGCTGCGCCCCGTCGAGGCGGGGGAGCAGGGCGAGATCTGCATCTCCGGGACCGGCGTCGGCGCCGGCTACCTGGGCGCCGCCGGCCCCGAGAACGCGAAGTTCACGACCGTCGAGGTCGACGGGGCACCCCGCAGGCTGTACCGCACGGGCGACCGCGGCTATGTGAACGAGGACGGCGACCTCGTCGTCCTCGGCCGGATCGACGCACAGGTGAAGGTGCGCGGCATGCGCATCGACCCCGCCGACGTCGAGCGGGCGCTCGGCAGGCTGGCCGGGGTCCGGGAGGCCGCCGTCGCCGTCACGTACACCGGCTCCGGCGACGCGGAGCTGTCCGCGTTCGTCGTCCCGGCGGGCGAAGACCTCGCCGAGGACGAACTGCGCGCCCGCCTCCTGGAGGACCTGCCGCGGAACATGGTGCCGGCCAGGTTCAGGAACATCCCGCGGATCCCGCTCAGCCCGCACGGAAAAGTGGACCGCGCGGCGCTGGCCGACGCGATAGCGAGAGGAATCTGATGATTGCCGACGGTGTGCGCGCCATCTGGTGCCGGGAGTTCCAGCGCGACGACATAGCCCCCGACGACGACTTCTTCGCCCTCGGCGGCCAGTCCCTGATCATGACCAAGATCCAGGGCGCCTACATCGAGGAGCTGGGCGTCGAGGTCCCGATGGACCAGATGTTCCTCAACCCGACGGTCGCGTCGATCTCCGCCTACATCGAATCGCACCGGTGAGGGGCGCCGCCGTGGAGGACTACGACGTCATCGTCATCGGAGCCCGCTGCGCGGGCTCGCCGACGGCCATGCTCTTCGCCCGGCGCGGCTACCGCGTCCTGCTGCTGGAGAAGGCCCGCTTCCCGCAGGACACGCTGTCCTCGCACTACATCCACATGCAGGGCGTGGCCCTGCTGAACCGGTGGGGACTGCTGGAGCGGATCCGCGAGACGGGCGCCACGCCCATCACCCACGAGCGCTACGAGGGCCCCGGCGTCCGCATCGACGGCTTC
The DNA here is from genome assembly GCF_044129415.1 of Streptomyces racemochromogenes. GTDB lineage: Bacteria > Actinomycetota > Actinomycetes > Streptomycetales > Streptomycetaceae > Streptomyces > Streptomyces racemochromogenes_A. The sequence goes on along the minus strand of NZ_JBBDHD010000039.1, from coordinate 46,817 downwards.
TCCCTGCCGATGGACGGGCTGACGGCCACGTACGCGCCCAGGCGTTACGTGCTCGACCCGATCCTCGCCGAGGGCGCCGTGGCGGCCGGCGTGGAGTTCCGGGAGGGCTGCGCCGTCAACGACCTGCTCCGCGAGGACGACCGCGTCGTCGGCGTGCGCCACACCACGCCCGGCGGGGCCGAGGCGACCGCCCGGGCGCGCCTGGTCGTCGGCGCGGACGGCATGCGCTCGCTGGTGGCCCGCAAGGCCGGCGCCCCGTACGTCATCGAGCACCCGCGGGCCACCTGCGTCTACTACAGCTACTGGTCCGGGGTCCCCTCCAGCTTCGAGCTGTACGAGCGGCCGGGTCGCTGGGTCGCCGCCGTCCCCACCAACGACGACCTCAAGCTGATCATGACGTACTTCCCGCAGGCCGACTACAACGAGGTCCGCAGGGACGTCGAGCCCGCCTACCTCGAAGCCGTCCGCACCACCGCCCCCGACCTGTACGAGCGGATGCGCGCGGGCAGCCGCGTGGAGCAGATGTACGGCACGGGCCACCAGGAGAACTTCTTCCGCAAGGCCTACGGGCCCGGCTGGGTGCTGGTCGGCGACGCCGTCAACCACAAGGACTCCATCACCGCCCGCGGGATCACCGAGGCGTTCGTCCAGGCCCAGTCGCTCACCGACCTCATCGGGGACGGACTGCACGAGGACGCCGCGCTCCGGCGCGCGCTGCGCCGCTACGAGAGCGAACTGGGCAACGAGGCGCACAGCCAGTACCAGGGCGCGCTCAACGTGGCCGAGCTCAAGCCCGAGGGGCGCACCGAGATGCTGCGCAAGCTGGTCGGCCACCAAGAGCACGTCGACCGGTACTTCTCCACGCTGTCCGGCGCGATTTCCATCGACGACTTCTACAACGAAGAACTCTTGACCTTGCTCGACCAGAGCTGAGCGACGACCGACCTGCTCCCTGGTTCGCCGAATTTGGAGACACAATGATCCCGTTGTCGTTCGCGCAGCGCCGGCTGTGGTTCGTGGACCGGTTCGAAGGCCCTTCGCCGACCTACAACGGCGCGTTCGCCCTGCGGCTGACCGGTGAGCTGGACGCGGGCGCGCTGGAGGCGGCGCTCCGCGACGTCGTCGACCGGCACGAGGTCCTCCGCACGGTGATCGTCGAGGGCGACGACGGCGTCCCGCACCAGCGGGTCCTGGCGTCCGGGGAGCAGCCGATCGCCCTGCCGGCGATCGAGGTCACGCCGCGGGAGCGGGCGGCGGCCGTCGACCGGGCGGCCAAGGAGACCTTCGACCTGGCCGCCGACGTGCCGATCCGCGCCACGCTCCTGCGGACCGGCCCGCGCGAGCACACCCTGGTGCTCGTGGTCCACCACATCGCCCTGGACGGGGAGTCCCTGGGACCGCTGCTGCGCGACCTCGCCGACGCGTACGCGGCCCGCCGGGAGGGGGCGGCCCCGGCGTGGGAGCCGCTCCCCGTGCAGTACGCGGACTACACGCTGTGGCAGCAGGACGTGCTCGGCGACGAGTCCGACCCCGACAGCCTGGCCGCCGGGCAGCTGGCCTACTGGCGCGAGGCCCTGGCCGGCATGGCACAGCCGCTGGCCCTGCCCACCGACCGCCCGCGCCCCAAGCGGACCCGCCCCGACGGCGGCCTGGTCCGCTTCCCGGTCGAGCCCGAACTGCTCGCCGCCGTGGAGAAGCTGGCCGCCGAACAGGACATCACCGTCTCCATGGTCATGCACTCGGCGCTGGCGGTGCTCCTGCACCACCTCGGCTGCGGCGACGACATCCCCATCGGCGCGCCGATCGCGGGCCGCACCGACGAGGAACTGCGCGACCTCGTCGGCTTCTTCGTCAACACCTGGGTGCTGCGCGTCGACCTCTCCGGCAACCCGACCTTCCGCGAGCTGCTGCGGCGGGTGCGCGACCGTGCCCTGGCCGCCTACGACAACCAGGACATCCCCTTCGAGCGGCTGGTGGAACTGCTCAACCCCGACCGGTCCACCGCCTACCACCCCTTCTTCCAGGTGATGCTCGCCTGGCAGGAACCCCTGGGACGGCTGGAGTTCGCCGGCCTCGACGCCGAGTCCAAGACGCTGGAGACCGGAACGGCCAAGTTCGACCTGTTCTTCAACATGATCCCGGAGCCCTCGGGCGGGGCGGGCGTCCGCCTGGAGTACGCCACCGACCTGTTCGACCGGGACACCGTCGAGTCCCTCGCGGCCCGTTTCGTCCGCGTGCTCGGCGCCCTCACCTCCGACTCGGACCGCACCGTGGGCGCCGTCGACGTGCTCGGCGACGCCGAACGCAAGCTGCTGCTCGACCGGTACAACGACACCGCCGCCGAGCTGCCCCCGCTGACCGTCCCGCAGCTGTTCGAGGCGCAGGCCGCCAGGACGCCGGACGCCCCGGCCCTGGTCCACGACGGCCGCACGCTGACCTACCGCGAGCTCGACGAGCGGGCCAACGCCGTCGCCTGGGAGCTCATCCGGCACGGGGCCGGGCCCGAGGACCTGGTCGCGCTGGCCCTGCCGCGCACCGAGGACCTCGTCGTCGGCCTGCTCGGCATCCTCAAGTCCGGCGCCGGCTACGTGCCGCTGGACCCGCAGTACCTCGCCGGCCGGGCCCGGACCGTGCTGTCCGAGGCCCGCCCGCGCCTGGTGCTCACGGACACCGCGACCGCCCGCGACCTGCCGGAGCACGACGTCCCCGTCGTCCGCCTCGACGGGCGCGCCGCCTGGGACACCCCCGAGGGGGCCCCGGACGACGCCGGCCGGACCGCGCCGCTGGCTCCGGACAACCTGGCGTACGTCATGTACACCTCCGGCTCCACCGGCAAGCCCAAGGGCGCGGCCATCACCCACCGCGGCGTGGTCAACGGCGTACGGGAACTCGTGCGCGTCCTCGACGTACCGCCCGGCTGGAAGATGCTGTGCGGCACCTCCGTCAACTTCGACGTCTCCGTCTTCGAGCTGCTGACCACCCTCTCCACCGGCGGTACCGCCGAACTCGTGGAGAACGCGCTGGCGCTCGCCGAGCGGGACGCCTGGGACGGCCACGTCCTCAGCGGCGTCCCCTCGGTGCTCGGGGAACTGGCCGGCCACCTGGACAAGGCGCCCGGCGTCCGCGCGGTCGTCTTCGCGGGCGACGTGCTCCCCGCCCGGCTCGTCCGCCAGGTCCGCGAGGCCCTGCCCGGCGCACGGATCGTGAACTCCTACGGGCAGAGCGAGAGCTTCTACGCCACCGCCTTCGCCCTCGCCGCCTCCGAGGAGTGGGACCGGGGGGAGGTCGCGCCCATCGGCACCCCGCTCGGCAACATGCGGGCCTACGTGCTCGGCCCGGGCCTCACCCCCGTCCCGCAGGGCGTCATCGGGGAGCTGTACGTGGTCGGCACCTGCCTGGGGCGCGGCTACCACGACCGCCCGGGCCTGACCGCCGAGCGCTTCGTGGCCAACCCCTTCGGCCCCCCGGGCGAGCGGATGTACCGCACGGGCGACCTGGCCCGCTGGAACCCGCAGGGCCGGCTGGAGTGCGTCGGCCGCGGCGACGGCCAGGTCAAGGTGCGCGGCTTCCGCATCGAGACCGCCGAGGTCGAGGCGGCGCTCACCGCCCACCCCGGCATCGCCGAGGCCGTGGTCATCGGCCGCGAGGCCCCCGCGGGCGGCAAGCGGCTCGTCGCGTACGTGGTGCACACCGGCGAGGGGGCCGTCGGCGACGACGGGGCCGGCGGCATCGGCGACGTGGACGTCCAGGCCGGCGCCTCGGCCGCCGAACTGCGCGCGTTCGTCTCCGCCCGGCTGCCCGACTACATGGTGCCCTCGGCCTTCGTGGCCGTCGGTCGGCTGCCGCTCGGCCCGACCGGCAAGCTGGACCGCTCGGCGCTGCCCGAACCGGAGTACCTGGGCGGGGCCTACCGGGAGCCGCGCACCGAGGCCGAGAAGATCATCACCGCCGCGTACGCGGACGTGCTCGGCGTCGACCGGGTCGGCGTCGACGACGACTTCTTCGCCGTCGGCGGCGACAGCCTGCGCTCCATCCAGGTCGTGGCCCGGGCCCGCGCCAGGGGCCTGGACCTCACCACCCGGGAGATCTTCGAGTGCCGTACGGCGGCCCGGCTGGCCGAGGCGGCCGCCGACCGCCGCGACCCGGTGCCCGTCCTCGCCGAGCCGGAGGGCGGCGGCATCGGTCCGCTGCCGCTCCAGCCGGTCGCCCGGCACGTGTTCGAGCACGGCGGCGGGATGAACCGTTTCGCCATGTCCCTCGTGCTGGACCTGCCCCAGGGCATCGACGGGGCCGGGCTGGCCGCCGTCCTCGACGCCGTCCTCGACCGCCACGACCTCCTGCGCTCCCGGCTGGTGCACGGCGCGGACGGGCCCTCCCTCGTCGTGGGCCCGCAGGGCACCGTACGGGCCGCGGACCTCATCCGCCGCGTACCCGTGCCCGGCGGCTGGGACGACCCCGCGGCGCTCGACGCGGCGAAGGCGGAACTGGACCGCGCGGCCGGCCGCCTCGACCCCGCCGCCGGCACCATGGCCGACTTCGTCTGGTTCGCCGCGGACTCCGGCGAAGGCCGGCTCCTCATGGTCCTGCACCACCTCGTCGTGGACGGGGTCTCCTGGCGCATCCTCGTCTCCGACCTCGCCGAGGCCTGGCAGGAGGTCCGCTCCGGGCGGACCCCCGAGCTGCCCGCCGTCGCCACCTCCGCCCGCGGCTGGGCGGCGGCCCTGGCGTCCGAGGCGATCTCCCCGGAGCGGGAGGAGGAGCTGGACCACTGGCGCGACGTGCTGGAGTCGGCCAACCTCCCGCTGGGGGAGCGGGCCTTCGACCCGGCCGTCGACACGATGGCCACCCTCGACACCGTACGGGTGCGGCTGCCCGCCGAGGTCACCGAGGCCGTGCTGACCCGGCTCCCCGCCGCGTTCAGGGCCACCGGCACCGACGTGCTGCTCGCCGCCCTCGCCCTCGCGGTGAACCGCTGGCGCGGGGACGACCGTTCGACCCTGGTCCGGCTGGAGGGCCACGGCCGCGAGGAGGACGCCGTCCCCGGCGCCGACCTCTCCCGCACCGTCGGCTGGTTCACCAGCATGTACCCGGCCCGGGTCGACGTCGGGGGCGTGGACCCGGCCGGCGTCCTGGCCGGCGGCCCCGCGGCCGGCCGGGCCGTCAAACTCGTCAAGGAACAGCTGCGGGCCGTCCCCGGCAAGGGCCTCGGCTACGGCCTGCTGCGCTGGCTCAACGAGGAGACCGCGGACCGCCTGGAGGAGTACGCCGCCCCGCAGATCGGCTTCAACTACCTGGGCCGGATCTCCGGTTCGGACGTGCCCGAGCACCTGCGCGGCCAGGGCTGGGCCCCGTCCGACTGGTCCTCCGAGCTGATCCCGCTGCCCGACCCGGACCTGCCCGCGCTGTCCGCGCTGGAGGTCAACTCGGTCGTCACCGACACCGGCGACGGCCCCCGCCTCCAGACCGTCTTCATGTTCCCCACCGGCGTGCTCTCCCGCGCCCGCGCCCGCGAACTGGCCGACCTGTGGGTCGAGGTGCTGCACGGCATGGCCGCGTACGCCGCCCGCCCCCAGGCCGGCGGGCTCACCCCCTCCGACGCCCCGCTCGTCGCCGTGACGCAGCAGGAGATCGAGCAGTGGGAGGAGCGCTACGGCCGCCTCGCCGAGGTGTGGCCGCAGGCCCCCGGCCAGTCCGGCATCCAGTTCCAGGCGGCGCTCGCCGACGGCACCTTCGACGTCTACCACATGCAGTTCGTGCTCCACCTGTCCGGACCCGTCGACCCGGACCGCATGCGGGCGGCCGGGCAGGCGCTCCTCGACCGGTACCCGAACCTGCGCTCCGCGTTCCTCGCCGCCGCCGGCGGCGACCCGGTCCAGGTCGTGGCCGAGCACGTCGCCGTACCCTGGCGGCACCTCGACCTGACCGGCCGCGGCGAGGCCGAGCAGGACGCGGCGCTCGACCGGGCCCTCGCCGAGGACCGGGCCGACCAGCTCGACCCCACCCGGCCGCCGCTCATCCGCCTGGCCCTGCTCACCTGCGGACCCGAGCGGGCCAAGCTCATCGTCACCGCCCACCACACCCTCTTCGACGGCTGGTCCTCACCGCTGGTCATCAAGGACCTGGTCCGGCTGTACGCCGGCGACGCAGAGCTCGCCCCCGTCCGCGGCTACGGCGACTACCTGGCCTGGCTCTCCCGCCAGGACCGGGAGGCCTCCGCCACCCGGTGGAGGCAGGAGCTCGACGGCTTCGAACAGCCGACCCTCGTCGCCTCGGACCGCACCGCCGAAGGGGAGGCCACGGCCCTCGGCCGCGTCGAGGTCCCGTTCTCCATCGACCAGGGCCGCGAACTCGCCCGCCGCGCCGCCGAACTCGGCGTCACGCTCAACACCCTCCTCCAGGGCGCCTGGGCGGTCGTCCTGTCGAAGCTGACCGGGCAGCAGGACGTGGTCTTCGGCGCCGCCGTCAACGGCCGCCCCGCGGACCTCGCCGGCTCCGACGAGATGGTCGGCCTGTTCATCAACACCCTGCCCACCCGCGTCCGCTGCCGGCCGGGCGACACCGTGCGCGAGGTCGTCACCGACCTCCAGGACCGGCAGGTCTCCCTCCTCGACCACCACTACTACGGCCTGGCCGACATCCAGCGCGGCGTCGGACTGCCCTCCCTGTTCGACACCATCGTCGTCTTCGAGAACTACCCGATCGACCGCGAGGGCATAGTCGAGGCCAACGAGTCGGCGGGCTTCACCATCGACGCCATCCGCCCCTTCGCCGGCTCGCACTACCCGCTCACCCTCAACTCCTCCGACCCCTACCTGCGGCTGTCCCTCGACTACCAGACCACCCTCTTCGACCGCGCCGCGGCCGAGGCCGTCGCCGCCCGGCTCGTCCGGGTGCTGGAACAGGTCCTCGAAGACCCCGCCACCCCCGTCGGCGCCGTGGACGTGCTCTCGGCGGACGAACGCCACCGGCTGGTCGAACAGGTCAACGACACCGCGCACCCCGTGGCCGAGGACACCCTGCCCGGCGCGTTCGAGGCGCAGGTCCGGCGCACCCCCGACCGCGTCGCGCTGATCGGCGAGCACGAGACCCTCACCTACGACGCGTTCAACCGCCGCGCCAACCGGCTGGCGCACTGGCTGGTGGAGCAGGGCGCGGGCCCCGAGCGGCTGGTCGCCGTCAAGGTCCCCCGCTCCGTGGACCTGATGGTGGCGATCCACGCCGTCGTGAAGTCCGGGGCCGCCTACGTCCCCGTCGACACCGAACTGCCCGAGGACCGGGTACGGCTCGTCCTGGACGGCGCGAAGCCGCTGCTCGTCCTCGACGCCGACCTCCCGGACGTCTCCGGCTACCCGGACACGGACCCCGTACGCGTCCTCTCCCCGGACCACGCCGCGTACGTCATCTTCACCTCCGGCTCCACCGGCCGCCCCAAGGGGGTCCAGGTGGCCCACCGGGCGATCATGAACCGGCTCAGGTGGGGCCTGTCCCACTTCGACGTCACCCCCGAGGACCGGGTCCTGCTCAGCACGACGGCGAGCTTCGACGTCTCGGTCCCCGAGATCTTCGCACCGCTCCAGACCGGCGCCGCCGTGGTCATCGCCCGCCCGGACGGCCGCCGCGACCCCGCCTACCTCGCCGACCTGATCCGGCGCGAGCGGGTGACCGGCGCGGACTTCGTCCCCTCCCTGCTGGAGGCCTTCGCGGCCGAACCCGCCGCCGCGGACTGCGACAGCCTGCGCTGGATCGAGGTCGCCGGCGAGGCCTTCCCGCCCGCCCTGGCCAACAAGGTCGCCGCCCTCCTGCCCGGACTCGGCGTGTACAACCTCTACGGACCCACCGAGGCCTCCGTCGAGGTCACGGCCCACCGCCACGTACCCGGCGCGCAGCGGGTCCCGATCGGCGCACCGGTGTGGAACACCCGGGTGTACGTGCTCGACGCCGCGCTGCGCCCGGTCGCCCCCGGCGTCCCCGGGGAGCTGTACCTGGCCGGCACCGGACTCGCCCGCGGCTACCTCGGCCAGACCGGCCTCACCTCGGAGCGCTTCGTCGCCTGCCCGTTCGGCGAGCCCGGCGGCCGGATGTACCGCACCGGCGACGTCGTCCGCTGGAACGCCGACGGGCAGGTCGAGTACATCGGCCGCTCCGACTTCCAGGTCAAGCTCCGCGGCTTCCGCATCGAGCTCGGCGAGATCGAGCAGGCGATCGCCGCGCACCCGGACGTCGAGACCGCCGTGGCCCTGGTCCGGGAGGACCGGCCCGGCGACCAGCGCCTGGTCGTCTACGCCGTCCCGGCGGCCGGCCGGACCCCGCAGGGGCTGGACCCGGCGGCCCTGACGGACCTGGCCCGCGAGCACCTGCCGGAGTACATGGTGCCCTCGGCGGTCGTCCCGCTCGCCGCGCTCCCCTCCACCCCCAGCGGCAAGCTCGACCGCAAGGCGCTGCCCGCACCCGACCTGCCCGCCCGGACCGGGGCCGGACGGGGCCCGCGCAACCCCACCGAGGAAGTCCTCTGCCGGCTGTTCGCCGAACTGCTGGGCGTGGAGGAGATCGGCATCGACGTCGACTTCTTCGACCACGGCGGGCACTCGCTGCTGGCCACCCGGCTCACCGGACGCGTCCGCAACGCCCTCGACGTCGACGTGAAGGTCACGACCGTGTTCCGCAACCCGACCGTCGCCCGGCTGGCGGAGCGGATCGCGGAACTGGCCGGGTCGACGTCGAACCGCCCCCAGCTGCGCCCCCGACTGGGGCAGACGACCGTATCGGAGCAGGCCCGATGATCCCGCTGTCCTTCGCGCAACGCCGGATGTGGTTCCTCCACCGCCTGGAGGGCCCGTCCGCGACCTACAACATCCCGTTCGTGCTGCGCCTCGACGGGCCCCTGGACACGGACGCCCTGGCCGCGGCGGTGCGCGACGTCGTCACCCGGCACGAGAGCCTGCGCACCCTGATCACCGAGGACGCCGACGGAACGCCGGAGCAGCTGATCCTCTCGCCGCAGGAGGCCGACCCGGGGCTGCGGGTGGCCGACGTGTCCGCCGACGCGGTGGACGCCGCCCTGCGCGCGGCCGTGGCCGAGCCCTTCGACCTGGACACCGAAGTGCCCCTGCGGGCCACCGTCCTGCGGATCGCACCGCAGGAGCACGTCCTGGCGTTCGTCTTCCACCACATCGCGGCCGACGGCGCCTCGATGGGCCCGTTCCTGCGCGACCTGACGCAGGCCTACGCCGCCCGCCACGCCGGCAGCGGGCCGGACTGGGAGCCGCTCCCCGTCCAGTACAAGGACTACACGCTCTGGCAGCAGCAGCTGCTGGGCGACGAGGAGGACCCCGAGAGCATCGCGGCGGGCCAGCTGGACTACTGGCGCCGCGAACTGGCCGACGTGCCGCAGCCGGTGAACCTGCCGCTGGACCGGCCCCGCCCGGCCGTGGCGAGCCACCGCGGCGGCCACGTCTCCTTCGAGCTGGAACCCGGACTGGTCGGCCGGCTCTCGAAGCTGGCCGCCGAACACGGCGCCACCGCCCCGATGGCCGCCCAGGCCGCGCTGGCCGTCCTGCTGCACAAGCTGGGCGGCGGCGAGGACGTCACCATCGGCAGCCCCATCGAGGGCCGCACCGAGGAAGCGCTGTCCGAACTCATCGGGTTCTTCGTCAACACCTGGGTCCTGCGCGCCGACCTGTCGGGCAACCCTTCCTTCGGCGACCTGCTGGACCAGGCCCGGGACAAGGCCCTCGCCGCGTACGACCACCAGGACGTCCCCTTCGAGCGGCTCGTGGAACTGATCGGCCTGGACCGCTCCACCTCCTACCAGCCGCTGTTCCAGGTGATGCTGGCGTGGCAGTTCGTCTGGCCGGAGATCCGGATGCCCGGACTGCGGGTCACCCCCGTCGCCCTGGGCACCGACACCGCCAAGTTCGACCTGTTCTTCAACATCGTCCCGGACGCCTCCGGGCGCGCGCACGGCCGCCTGGAGTACGCGGCCGAACTGTTCGACCACTCCACGGCCGTCGCCGTCGTCGACCGGTTCGTCCGCATCCTGGAGCAGGCGGTGGCCGACCCCGCCCTGCGCGTCGCCGACCTCGACGTCCTCGACGCGGACGAGCGCCGGTGGTTGCTCGACACGGCCAACGACACGGCCGGACCCACCCTGGAACCCGGTCTGGTGGAGGCCGTCGCCCGCCACGCCCGCACGTCACCCGACGCCCCCGCCGTCCTCGCCGAGGACGAGACGCTGACCTACGCCGAGCTCGAAGCGCGGGCCGGCCGGCTGGCGCACTGGCTCACCGGCCGCGGGGTGGGCCCCGAATCCCTGGTCGCCGTCCGCCTGCCCCGCTCGGCGGACCTCGTCGTCGCCCTGCTCGCGGTCCTCAGGACGGGCGCGGCCTACGTCCCCGTCGACCCGGACCACCCGCAGGCGCGCATCGAGTACATCCTCGCCGACTCCCGCCCGGCGCTCGTCCTCGACGCCGAGACCATGGCCGCCGCCCGGGACGGCGCCGTCCGGCCCGGCCCGGCGCCCGTCCCGCGGGTCCGCCCGGACCACACCGCGTACGTCATCTACACCTCGGGCTCCACCGGCAACCCCAAGGGCGTCGCCGTCCCGCGCGGAGCCCTGGACAACTTCCTCGCCACCCTGGGCCGGACGGTCCCGCTGTCCCCCGCCGACCGGTGGCTCGCCGTGACCACGGTCTCCTTCGACATCGCGGCCCTGGAGCTGTACCTCCCGCTGGTCCACGGCGCGGCCGTGGTCCTCGCCGGCAAGGACACCCTCTCCGACCCGTCACAGGTCGCGGCCGTGCTGCGCCGCCACCGGGTCACCGTGGTCCAGGCGACCCCGGCGTTCTGGCAGGTGCTGCTCCAGTACGAGCCGGACGCCGCCCGGGGCCTGCGGGTCCTCACCGGCGGCGAGGCCCTCCCCGCCAGGCTGGCCGGGACCCTCGCCGACGGCGCCGCCGAGGTGTTCAACGTGTACGGCCCCACCGAGACCACCATCTGGTCCACCCTGGCGCCCGTCGCGGCCGGGACCGGCGTGTCGATCGGCACCCCGATCGGAAACACGCGGGTGTACGTCCTGGACGCCCGGCTGAACCCCGTCCCGCGCGGGGTCCAGGGCGAGCTGTACATTGCCGGAGACGGTCTGGCGCGCGGCTACCAGGGCCGCCCGGACCTGACCTCCGAGCGCTTCACGGCCTGCCCGTTCGGCCCCGCCGGCGCCCGCATGTACCGCACCGGCGACCTGGTGCGCTGGTCCGCCGACGGCCGCCTGGAATACCTCGGGCGCACCGACTTCCAGGTGAAGGTGCGCGGCTTCCGCATCGAACTGGGCGAGATCGAGAAGGCCCTGGCCGCCCACCCCGGCGTGGCCCAGGCCGTGGTCGTGGTGCGCGAGGACCGCGAGGACGACAAGCGGCTCGTGGGCTACGTGGTCCCCGACCCGGACGCCGCGGCCGCCGACGCCGACGACCAGGTCGACGAATGGCGCCAGGTCTACGACGAGACGTACGCCGGCTCCGGCGACGAGGCGCTCGGCGAGGACTTCGACCTGTGGACTTCCTCCTACGACGGCGACCCCATCCCGCGCGAGCAGATGCGGGAGTGGCAGGACGCCGCCGTGGCGCAGGTGCTGCGGTACGCGCCCCGCCGGGTGCTGGAGATCGGCGTCGGCTCCGGCCTGCTCCTGGCGAAGATCGTCGGCGAGGTCGAGGAGTACTGGGGCACCGACATCTCCGCCACCGTCGTCGACCGCGTCCGCCGGCAGGCCGAACAGGCCGGCCACGGCGATCGGGTCCGGCTGAGCGCCCAGGCCGCGGACGACGTCTCCGGGCTGCCCCGCGGCGCGTTCGACACCGTCGTCCTCAACTCGGTGGTGCAGTACTTCCCCGGCGCCGGCTACCTCGACCGGGTGCTGGCCCGGGTCATGGACCTGCTCGCGCCCGGCGGCCGGGTGATCGTCGGCGACGTCCGCAACGCCGCGACCCTGCGGACGCTGCTCACCGCGACGCAGCGCGCCGCCCACCCGTACGCGGCGCCCGGAGAACTGCGCAGCCTGGTGGAGAAGGCCCTGCTCGCCGAACGGGAACTGGTCGTCGCCCCCGAGTGGTTCACGGAATGGGCGCGGGGCCGCCCCGTCGCCGTCGACATCCGGCTGAAGGCGGCGGACGCGCACAACGAGCTGACCCGGCACCGCTACGAGGTCGTCCTGCACAAGGAGCCGGCCGACGCCCTCGACCTGGCCGGCGTACCGGCCGTGCCCTGGCAGGGCCGGGAGTCCGACCTCGCCGAACTGGCCCTGCGGGTGGACCGGACGGGCCCCCTGCGGGTGACGGGGATCCCCAACGCCCGGCTGGCCGAGGAGTCCGCCGCCGCCGTCACGGCGGGCGTCCTCGACCCCGCGCCCGCCCCGGCCGCCGCCCCCGCCGACCCGGAGGCACTGCGCCGCGCGGCCCGCGCCCACGGCCGGGACGCGGTCGTCACCTGGTCCGGGGAGGACCCGCACCGCTTCGACCTGCTCCTGCTGGCCGCCCCGCAGCCCGGGGCGCGGATCGTCACCGGCGCCTTCACCGCCGCCCCCGGCGGCGGGCGGATCCGGACGAACGACCCCGCCCTCGCCAAGGCGGTCGGCCCGCTGCTGGCCCGGCTCCCCGAGTACCTGCGCGGACGCCTCCCGGACTACATGGTGCCCACCGCGCTCGTGCCGCTCTCGCGGATCCCGCTGACCCCGAACGGCAAGCTCGACCGGCGGGCCCTCCCGGTACCGGACTACGCCCGGGTCTCGACCGGCCGGGCGCCGCGCAACCCGCGCGAGGAGGCCCTCTGCGCCCTCTTCGCCGACGTGCTGGGCCTGGAACGGGTCGGCGTCGACGACGACTACTTCGCCCTCGGCGGGGACAGCATCCGCTCCATCCGGGTCGTCGCCCGCGCCAAGGCCCGCGGCATGACGATCACCGTGCGGGAGATCTTCGAACACCGCACGGCCGCCCGGCTCGCGGAACTGGTCGACGAGCGGGACGAGGAGACCCCCGCCCTGCCCGAACTGCCCGGCGGCGCCGTCGGCCGGGCCCCACTGCCCCCGGCGGCCGCACGCCTCCTCGCGCACGGCGACGCCCTCGGCCGGCTGTGCACCGCCCGGGTGCTGACCCTGCCCGAGGGGGTCGGCCGCGCGGAACTGGCCGCGGCGGTACGGGCCCTGCTGGACCGGCACGACGTACTGCGCGCCCGGCTCGACCGGGACGGGCCTGCCCTGCTCGTCGAGCCGCCCGGCGGCGTCGACGCCGACGCCCTGCTGAGGGAGGTCCGCGGCGACGACGTCCAGGCCGAGCTCGACGCCGCGGCGGGCCGTCTGGACCCGGACGCGGGCGTCATGGCCCAGTTCGTCCGGCTCACCCCCGACACGGGCGCCGACCGGCTGCTGATCGTCGCGCACCGCCTCGTCGTGGACCGGGCGTCGTGGCCGGTCCTGCTCGCCGACCTGGTCCGCGCCGGGCAGCAGGCGCGCGGGGGCCGCACCCCGGAGCTGCCCCGGACGGGCACCTCGTACCGCCGGTGGGCCCACGCCCTGGCCGACGCCGCGCCCGCCCGCCCGCAGCCGGCCCCCTACGAGGAGGAGCACCCGCTCGGGGCGCCGCAGCCGGATCCGGGGCGCGGCCCCGCCCCCACCGCTGACACGGTCCGGGTCCGGGTCCCGGCGCGGGTCACGGCGGCCCTGCTGGACCGGCTGCCCGCGCTGTTCCGCGCCGGCGCCGAGGACGGCCTGGTCACCGCGCTCGCACTGGCACTGGCCCGCCACGGGGAGAGCGGCGGCCTGCCGGGGACCCCGGCGACGGTCCGCCTGGAGGGGCGGGACCGGGACGGGCAGCGGGTGCCCGGCGCCGACCTGTCCCGCACCGTCGGATGGTTCACCCCGGACGTCCCCGCCCGGCTGGACCTGGCCGGCGTCGACCTCGCCGACGCGCTCGCCGGCGGACCGGCCGCCGGCCGGGCCCTGAAGGCCGTCAAGGAGCAGGTGCGGGCCGCGGCCGGACACGACGGCGCCGCCGCACCGCGCATCGGGTTCACCTACCGCGGCCGGCCCTCCGCCGCCGAGCAGCTGCCCGAGGACCTCCGCGGCCTGGGCTGGGCACCCGACCCCGCGCACCCGCACCCCGCCACCGCCCCGGACCCGTCGTCCGTCCTGGAGATCGACGCGGTGGCCGTCCCCGGCCCCGGGGGCGAGGAACTCACCGCCTCCTTCGCCTTCTCCCCCCAGGTGCTCTCCCGCGAGGAGGCGACCGGGCTGGCCGGACTGTGGGTCGGGGCGCTGACCGCCCTGGCCGCGCACGCCGACACCCCCGGCGCCGGCGGGATGACCCCGTCCGACGCACCGCTCGTGAAGGTGACCCAGCAGGAGATCGACACCTGGGAGGCCCGCTACGGCAGGCTGGCCGAGATCTGGCCGGCGACCCCGACCCAGGCCGGGATGCTCTTCCACACGCAGCTCGCCGGAACCTCGTTCGACCCGTACCACAACCAGCTCGTCTTCCACCTCTCCGGCGACGTCGACCCGGAGCGCATGCGCCGCGCCGGCCAGGCCCTGCTGGACCGCCACCCCGTGCTGCGCGCCGCGTACGCCGACCGGGCCGACGGCGACGTCGTCCAGGTCGTACCGGCCGAAGGGGTGACCCTGCCCTGGCGGCACCTCGACCTGGCCGCGGTCGCCGAGGACGCGCGGACCGCCGCGTTCGAGGGCTTCCTCGCCGAGGACCGCGCCGCCCACTTCGACGTGGACGCGCCCCCGCTCTTCAGGCTCTCCCTCGTCACGCCGGAACCCGGCCGCGCCGAACTCGTGATGACCTCCCACCACGTCCTGTTCGACGGCTGGTCCACCCCCCTGCTCATGCGGGACCTGCTGCTGCTCTACGGCTCCCGCGGCGACCCGGCCGCCCTGCCCGGGGCCCCCGGCTTCGGCGACTTCCTGGCCTGGCGCGCCCTGCAGGACGAGGAGGAGTCCGCCCGCGCGTGGACGGCCGAACTCGACGGGGCCGAGGAGCCCACCCTGCTCGCCCCCGGCTCCCAGGGCATCGGCGACGAGGGCGTCGCCCAGCTCGACGTGGACCTCCCGGCCGGCGAGGCGCGCGCCCTGGCGTCCCGCGCCGCCGAACTGGGCGTCACCCTCAACACCCTGGTCCAGGGTGCCTGGGCGCTGCTGCTCGGCCGGCTCACCGGCCGCCGCGACGTGGTGTTCGGCGCCACCGTCTCCGGACGCCCGCCCGCCGTGGCGGACGTCGACGCCATGGTCGGGATGTTCATCAACACCCTCCCCGTACGCGTCGCGTACGCGCCCGGCGACACCCTCGCCGAGGTCCTCACCCGGCTCCAGGACCGGCAGGCCCGCCTGCTGGAGCACCACCACCGCGGCCTCACCGAGATCCAGCGGGCCGTCGGCCGGCAGTCCCTCTTCGACACCCTGTTCGTCTTCGAGTCCTACCCCGTGGACCGGGAGGGCCTGGCCGCCGCCGGCGCCGCCGCCGGCGGGATCGCCTTCACGGGCCTGCGCCCCGCCACGGCCACCAACTACCCGCTCGCCCTGATGGCGGCGGCCGACCCGCACCTCCAGCTCGTCTTCCAGTACGCGCCGGGCGTCTTCGGCCGGGACGCGGTGGAGGTCATCGCAGACCGCCTCGTACGCGTCCTGCGGCAGCTGGCGGCCACCCCGGAGCTGGAGGTCGCCCGGCTCGACGTCCTGGACCCGGCCGAACGCGACCGGCTGCTCACCGCCTTCAACGCCACCGCCGTGCCCACCCCGGACACCACCGTCGGCGGGCTCGTCGCCGCCCAGGCCGCCCGGACCCCCGACGCGGTGGCCCTGGTCGCGCCCGACGCGTCCCTCACGTACGCCGAGCTGGACGCCCGGGCCGAGGGCCTGGCGCGCGAACTGGCCCGGCGCGGCGTGGGACGGGAGTCCCTCGTGGCCCTCGCCCTGCCGCGCACGGCGGACCTGGTCGTCGCCCTGCTCGCCGTCCTCAAGGCGGGCGGCGCGTACCTGCCGGTCGACCCCCGCTACCCCAGCCGGCGCCTGGCGGCCATCTTCGCCGAGGCCCGCCCCCGCCTGGTGCTCACCGACGCCGCGACGCTCCCCGTCCTGCCGGAGCACGACGCCCCCGACCTCCTCCTCGACACCCTCGACGCCCTCGACGCCCGCGGCCCCTCCCCGGACGCCGCACCCCTCCCGGCGGTCCACGCGGACCAGCTGGCGTACGTGATGTACACCTCCGGCTCCTCGGGCCGGCCCAAGGGCGTCGCCATCAGCCACGCGAACATCGTCAACGGGGTGCTGGAGCTCGCCCCCCGCGTGGGGATGGCACCCGGCAAGCGGCTCCTCGCGGGCACCTCCGTCAACTTCGACGTCTCGGTGTTCGAGCTCTTCACCACCCTGGCCTCCGGCGGGGTCGTCGAACTGGTCCGGGACGTCCTGGTCCTGGGCGAGCGCGCGGAGGGCTGGAACGGCGCCGTCGTCTCCACCGTCCCCTCCGCCTTCGCCGAACTCGTCGACGCCCTCGCCGGCCGCACCGGGGTGGAGACGCTCGTCTTCGCCGGCGAGGCCCTGCCCTCCTCGCTCGTCGACCGGGTGCGGGAGGCCTTCCCCGGCGTCCGGGTCGTCAACGCCTACGGGCAGAGCGAGTCCTTCTACGCCACCGCCCACACCGTCCCCGAGGGCGGCGCGGGCCGGCCCGGCAGCGCGCCCGTCGGCACCCCGCTCGGCAACATGCGGGCCTACGTCCTCGGCCCCGACCTGGCACCGCTGCCCCAGGGCGCCGTCGGCGAGCTGTACGTCGGAGGGAACGTGGGCCGCGGCTACCAGGGCCGCGCCCCCCTGACGGCCGACCGCTTCGTGGCCGACCCGTTCGGCCCGGCCGGCTCGCGCATGTACCGCACCGGCGACCTGGCCCGCTGGAACGCCGACGGGCAGCTGGAGTACGCCGGCCGCGGCGACGCGCAGGTCAAGGTGCGCGGCTTCCGCATCGAACCCGGCGAGGTCGAGGCCGCGCTCACCGCGCACCCCGGCGTCGCCCAGGCGGCCGTCACCGCCCGGCAGGCGGCGCCCGGTTCCGGCAGCCGGCTCGTCGCCTACGCGGTGCCGGCGGACGGCGCGGACGCGGGGGCCGCCGTGGACGCCGAGGAGCTGCGCCGGTTCACCGCCGAGCGGCTGCCCGAGTTCATGGTGCCCTCGGCCTTCGTCCTCCTGGACCGGCTGCCGCTGATGCCCAACGGCAAGCTCGACCGGGCCGCGCTGCCCGAGCCGGAGCTCACCGGCGCCGCCCCCTACCGTGCGCCCCGCAGCGCCCGCGAGGAGGCCCTGGCCGCGCTGTTCGCCGAGGTGCTCGGGCTGGAGCGGGTCGGCATCGACGACGGCTTCTTCGAGCTCGGCGGGCACTCCCTGCTCGCCACCCGGCTGATCAGCCGCGCCCGCGCCGAGATGGGGCTGGAGATACCCATCCGCAAGATCTTCGACCTGCCGACCGTGGCCGCGCTCGCCCCGTGGCTGGAGGAATCGGCCGTTCCGCGCCGCCCCAGTCTGCGCCAGATGTTCGTATGAGGAGTGAAGCAATGATCCCGCTGTCCTTCGTGCAACGTCGCACATGGTTCCTGCACCAGCTGGAGGGTGCGGAGACCTGGAACATCTCCTCGGCGTTCCGGCTGACCGGGCGACTGGACCACGCCGCCCTCCTCGCGGCGCTCGGCGACCTCGTCGACCGGCACGAGATCCTGCGCACCGTCTACCGGACGGACGAGGACGGAGAGCCGTTCCAGGTGATCCTCCCGATGGAGCGGGCCCTGGAGCAGGTACGGCTCCCGGTGGCCGAGGTGACGCCCGACGAGGTGTCCGCCGCCGTCGACGAGACCGTCGCGCACTGGTTCGACCTGGAGACCGAGATCCCCCTGCGGGCCCGCCTGCTGCGCTCCGGCCCCGAGGAGCACGTCCTGGTCCTGGTCGTCCACCACATCGCCTCCGACGGCAGCTCCGGCGCCCCCCTGGCCCGGGACCTGGCCACCGCCTACAACGCGCGCCGGGCCGGCCGCGCGCCCGGCTGGGAGCCGCTGCCCGTCCAGTACAAGGACTTCACGATGTGGCAGCGCGAGGTCCTCGGCGACCTGGCGGACCCGGACAGCCTCGGCGCGCGGCAGATCGCGTACTGGCGCCGCGAACTGGAGGGGGTGCCGCAGCCGCTCGACCTGCCCCTGGACCGCCCGCGCACCGTGGAGGGCGGCACGGACGGCGACGCCGTCCCCATCCCCGTGGCCGCCGAGGTCATGGCCGGCCTGCAGAAGCTCGCCGACGGGCGCGGGCTGACCATGTCGATGGTCATGCAGGCCGCGCTCGGCGTCCTGCTCGGCAAGCTCGGCGGCGGCGAGGACATCCCCGTCGGCACCCCCATCGCCGGCCGCACCGACGAGGCCCTGAACGACCTGATCGGCTGCTTCGTCAACAACCTGGTCATCCGCATGGACCTCTCCGGCGACCCGACCTTCGCCGACCTGCTCGCCCAGGTCCGCGACAAGGCGCTGACCGCCTACGAGCACCAGGACGTGCCCTTCGAGGTGCTGGTCGAACAGCTCAACCCCGACCGCTCCGCCGCCTACCGGCCGTTCTTCCAGGTGATGTGCGGCTGGCAGAACACCGAGAAGTGGTCCCTGGAGCTCGACGGGCTCGACGTGGAATACCGCCAGGTCCTCCTCGCGACCACCCAGGTGGACGTGTTCTTCAGCATGACCACCGACGAGACGGGCGCGCTGCGCGGGGACATCTCCTACGCCACCCACCTCTTCGACCGCGACACCGTCGAGGACATGGCCGCCCGCTACGCCCGCGTCCTGGAGCAGCTCGCCGCCGACCCGCACACCCGCGTCGCCGACGTCGACGTCCTCGTCGAGGGCGAGCGGGAGCTGCTGCTCACCGAGGTCAACGACACCGCCGAACCCACCCTCGAAGGCGGACTGGCCGAGGAGCTGCGCCGCCATGCCGAGGCCGCCCCGGACCACCCCGCCGTCATCGCCGACGAGGAGACCCTCACCTACCGCGAGCTGGAGGCCCGCTCGAACCGCCTCGCGCACTGGCTCGTCGACCGCGGCGTGCGCCCCGAGTCCCTGGTCGCCGTGTGCCTGCCCCGGACGGCGGACCTGCCGGTGGCCCTGCTCGCCGTCATCAAGGCCGGCGCCGCCTACGTGCCGATCGACCCCGACCACCCGCGCTCCCGCACCGACTTCGTCCTGGAACAGGCCCGGCCGGCGCTCGTCCTGGACGCCGGGACCCTGGCCGCCGCGGACTTCGCCGGCCACCCCGACACGCCGCCCGCCGTCGACGTCCGCCCGGACAACGCCCAGTACGTCATCTACACCTCGGGCTCCACCGGCACCCCCAAGGGCGTGACGGTCCCGCGCGGGGCGCTGGCCAACTTCCTGGCCGCCACCCGCCGCCGCTTCCCGCTGACCCCGGCCGACCGGATGCTGTTCAGCACCACCGTGTCCTTCGACATGGCCAACACCGAGCTGTACCTCCCGTTCGTCTGCGGCGCCACCATGGTCCTGGCGACGAAGGAGACCGTCACCGACCCGCCGGCCATGACGGCCCTGCTGCGCCGCCACGCCGTCACCGTCGTCCAGGCCACACCCGGCTTCTGGCAGATGCTGCTCGCGCACGAGCCGGACGCCGCCCGGGGCCTGCGGATCATCACCGGCGCGGAGGCCGTCCCCGTCCGCCTCGCCGAGACGCTCGCCGAGCAGGCCGTCGAGGCCGGCAACTGGTACGGCCCGTCCGAGACCACCACCTGGTCCACCACCGCCCCCCTCAAGGCGGGCGCCGGCGTGGCCATCGGCACGCCGGTCGGCAACACGCAGGTGTACGTGCTCGACGCCCGGCTGCGCCCCGTCCCACGCGGGGTGCAGGGCGAGCTGTACATCGCCGGAGACGGGCTCGCGCGCGGCTACCAGGACCGTCCGGAACTGACCGCCGAACGCTTCCTGCCCTGCCCGTTCGGCCCCGCCGGAGCCCGCATGTACCGCACCGGCGACCTCGTGCGGTGGGACAAGGCGGGCCGGCTGGAGTACCTCGCCCGCACCGACCACCAGGTCAAGGTCCGCGGCTTCCGCATCGAGCTGGGCGAGATCGAGCACGTACTGGCCGGCCATCCCGCCGTCGCGCGGGCCGCGGTCGTGGTCCGCGAGAACCGGCAGGGCGACCGGAGCATCGCCGGCTACGTCGTGCCCGCGGCGGACGCCGCCGGGGCGGGCGAACTGCTTCCCGAACTGACCGCGTACCTGCGCGGACGCCTCCCGGACTACATGGTGCCCGCCGTGCTGGTCCCCCTCACCGAGATCCCGCTGACCGCCAACGGCAAGCTCGACCGGCAGGCCCTGCCCGACGGGCACGCGCCCGCCGCGACCGGCGGGGCGCCGCGCAACTCCCACGAGGAGAAGCTGGCCGCCGTCTTCCGCGAGCTGCTCGACCGGGACCACGTCGGCGTCGACGACGACTTCTTCGCCCTCGGCGGCCACTCCCTGCTCGCCACCCGGCTCAGCGTCCGCATCCGCAAGGACTTCGACGTCGAGCTGCCGCTCAGGACGATCATCAAGTTCCCGACGGTGGCCCAGCTCGCCGCCCTGCTGCTCGCCGGCGCCGTCCCCGACGAGGTCGCCGACCCGTTCGGCGTCGTCCTGCCCCTGAACGGCGACCCGGGCACCGGGAAGAAGCCCCTGTGGTTCTTCCACGGCGGAGGCGGCCTGGGCTGGGCCTACTTCAGCTTCGTGACGCACGTCCAGGGCCGGCAGGCGTACGCCCTCCAGTCGCGCGGCGCCGACGGCCGGGCCCCGCTGGTGGAATCCGTGGACGAGATGGTCGACCACTTCATCGAGGAGATGCTGGCCGTCCAGCCCGAGGGGCCCTTCAACCTCGTCGGCTGGTCCTACGGCGGCACCCTCGTCCAGGCCGTCGCGGCCGGACTGGACCGGCGCGGCCACGAGATCGCCCTCACCGCGATCCTGGACTCCCAGCCGGGCGGCGAGGGCTGGTCGGACATCCACCGCGACAAGACGGTGGAGGACTACCGCGACGAGCTGGAGGACTTCTTCGGCCAGTACATCGGCACCGGCAACCAGCAGGACTTCCTCGACAACATGGCGAAGGTCCTGGCCAACAACACGAACCTGATGATGGACTGGCGATCCCCCGTCTACCGGGGCGACGTGGTCTTCTTCCACGCCACGCTCAAGGACGAGCGGTACGCCCACCTCTGGCGCCCCTACGTCCTCGGCGCCATCGAGGAGCACGACGTGGCCGCCACCCACCACGAGATGAACCTGCCCGGGCCCGTGTCCGAGGTCTTCGACGTCCTCAACCGCAAGCTGGCGGACCTCGCATGACGCACCGTCGCACACCTGATCGGAGTTGGTCGCAATGACGGAAACCACGCTGCTGTGCGTGCCGTTCGCCGGGGCGGGTCCCTCCTTCTTCCACCCCTGGCGGGAGCCGGCCGCCGGCCGCTGGCGGGTGACCTCGGTCGAGCTGCCGGGCCGGGAGCGGCGGATCATGGAGGAGCCGTACCGCGACGTGTACGAGGCGGCCAAGGGAGTGGTCGACGACGTCGTGCGGGACCTCGGCGAAGGGGCCCGGACCGTGCTGTTCGGCCACAGCCTGGGTGCGGTGCTCGCCTACGAACTGGCCCACCTGCTGGGGGCGCGCGGCGTCCACGTCGAACGGCTGGTCGTCAGCGGCTCACCCGGCCCGTGGACCCAGCGCGAGCGGCGCGCGGCCGGCCTGCCGGACGAGGAGTTCCTCGCCCGGGTCGAGGAGTTCGCCGGGTTCCGGCACGAGGCCCTGGACCACCCGGAGATGCGCGAGCTGATCCTCCCGGCCCTCCAGGCCGACTGCGAGATGCACGAGAACTACGTACCGAGCACCGACGTACCGCTGGCGGTGCCGATCTGCTCGCTGCGCGGCGCGGCCGACGGTCTGGTGACCGCGCCGGAGGCCCGCCAGTGGCAGGCGGCGACCACGGCCGGCTTCACGTACGAGGAGTTCCCCGGCGACCACATGTACCTGGTCGACGCCGGCCGCGAAGTCCTCGACGTGATCGCGGCACAAGCCTCTGAACAGGGGTGACGTACTCCAGCGCGGTGTCAGCGGCGTGACAGGTGGATGACAGGACCGGAGGGGAAAGTGGAGGCATGAGAAGTTCAGCGATCGCAGTTTCAGGGCTGCGCAAGGCATACGGTGACAAGGTCGTGCTCGACGGCATCGACTTCGACGTCGCCGCGGGATCGGTCTTCTCCCTGCTCGGCCCGAACGGGGCGGGCAAGACGACGACGGTCAACGTCCTGACGACGTTGATGAAGGCCGACGCCGGCACGGTGCGGGTCGCCGGGCACGACGTGGCGACCGAGACGAAGCAGGTGCGCGGATCCATCGGCGTCACCGGCCAGTTCGCCGCGGTCGACGAACTGCTGTCGGGCCGGGAGAACCTCCAGCTGATGGCGGACCTGAAGCGCGTGCGCGACGGCGGCCGGCTGGTCACCGGACTGCTGGAGCGGTTCGACCTGGTGGAGTCCGCCGACAAGCAGGCCTCGGCCTACTCCGGCGGCATGCGCCGGAAACTGGACCTGGCGATGACCCTGGTCGGCAACCCGCAGGTGATCTTCCTCGACGAGCCGACGACGGGCCTCGACCCGCGCAGCCGCCGCACCATGTGGGGGATCGTCCGCGAGCTGGTGTCCGAGGGCACCACCATCTTCCTCACCACCCAGTACCTGGAGGAGGCCGACCAGCTCGCCGACCGGATCGCGGTCCTCAACCAGGGCCGGCTGGTCGCCCAGGGCACCCCCGAGGAGCTCAAGCGCCAGATCCCCGGCACCCACGTCCGGTTCCGCTTCGCCGACCTCGTCGAACTCGACGCCGCGGCCCGGGTCCTGACCGAGGCCACCCGGGACGAGGAGGAGCTGACGCTGCGCGTCCCCGGCGACGGCGAGACGCGCTCCGTACGGACCCTGCTGGACCGGCTCGACGCCCACGGGCTCGACGCGCAGGAGTTCTCGGTGCAGCGCCCGGACCTCGACGACGTCTTCCTCGCCCTCACCGACCAGTCGGCGGGCGCCCAGAACACCAGCAAGGAGGCGATCGCACAGTGAGCACGGTCTCGACGCCGTTGGCCGACTCGGCGATCATGCTGCGCCGCAACCTGAAGCACACCGTGCGCAACCCCGTCACGGTCTTCAACGCGGTCCTGTTCCCCATCATCATCATGCTCATGTTCGTCGGGGTGTTCGGCGGCGCCTTCAGCGTCGGCGAGGACTACGTCGACTACGCCACGCCCGGCCTCCTCGTGATGGCCATCAGCTACGGACTGGGCGCCACCGCCACGGCCGTGAACGACGACATGACCAAGGGCATCATCAACCGCTTCAAGGTCATGGACGTCTCCCGCGGGGCCATGCTGACCGGACACGTCGTCATCACCACGGTGCGCTGCCTGGTGGCCTGCGCGGCCATCGTCGGTGTGGCCTTCGCCATGGGCTTCGACCCGGCCGCCACCGCCCTCGACTGGCTCGGCGTCGTCGGCGTCATCGTGCTGCTGAGCTTCGCGGCCGGCTGGCTCACCGTCGCCACGGGCCTGGCCGCCAAGACCGTGGAGTCGGCCGGCCTGGCCACCGTCCCGCTGATCATGCTGCCCTTCCTGAGCACCGCGTTCGTCCCCGCGGAGACCATGGGCACGGGCATCCGGCAGTTCGCCGAATACCAGCCCTTCACCCCGATCATCGAGACCCTGCGCGGACTGCTGACGGGCCACCCCTCGGGCGGCGACGCGCTCGCGGCCGTCGCCTGGTGCCTCGGCCTCGCCCTCCTCGGCTACGTGTGGGCGGTCTCCACGTTCAAGAAGCGGGCGTGAACCCGGCCTGAGCACGGCCACGACGACGGCGGCCGCCGGGACCCCGACCGGGTCCCGGCGGCCGCCGTACGCGGTGCCCCGCACCGGCCGGGGCACCGCCTCACCGCGCCGCGGCCGGACCGCACCAGGTCGTCAGGGCCGCCCGGAGCGCGGCGGTGTCCGGCTCACCGCCGGCGGCCGCCGCCCAGGCCACGTGCCCGTCGGGCCGGATGAGCAGCGCCGCCGGAGCGGGCACCTCGCCGACCGGCGGAACGGGCCACAGCTCGTCCTCGGCGCGCGCCGAGACGAGGTCGACGCGGTCGGCCCAGCCCGCGGCGACGGAAGCCGCCTCCGCACCGCCGCCCAGGTCCAGCAGGACGGGCCGGGCGGCGTGCAGCAACCGGTAGACGCCGATGACGCCCTCGTCCGTCTTGAGGTCGGCGTCGAAGACCCGCCGGCCCTCCATCGGGTGGTCGCCGGCCACCGGATAGCGCACGTCCAGCGCCGTCAGCATGTGCCGCAGGACCCGGTTGACGTCGTCGAACACCATCAGCGAGCCGAACACCTCGCGCAGCGCGTCCGTCGCCGCGCCGGGGCGGGCCAGGGCCGCCTGCGCCCGGGTGTTGTGCAGCACGCGCTCCCCGACGGGGTGCCGCTCGGCGTGGTAGCTGTCCAGCAGCGCCTCCGGCGCCCGGCCCCGGACCACCGCGGCCAGCTTCCAGCCGAGGTTGACCGCGTCCTGCACCCCCATGTTCAGACCCTGCCCGCCGGCCGGGAAATGGATGTGCGCGGCGTCGCCCGCCAGCAGCACCCGCCCCTTCCGGTACTGCTCGGCCTGGCGCGCGGCGTCGTTGAACCGGGACACCCACCGCGGGGCGCGCATGCCGAAATCGGTGCCCGCCACCCGGACCAGGGACTCCCGCAGCTGCTCGAACGTGGCGGGCTCGTCGCGGTCGGCCACCCGGTCGTACTCGGAGGTGATCACCCGGAACCAGCCCGGCTCGAAGGCGATCGCCGAGTAGTCCCCGCCCGGGGTGCGCCGCACCCACACGTAGTCCTCCGGCAGGTCCGGCAGTTCGACGTCACCGATCAGCGCCGTCATCGTCGCGTCGGTCCCGGGGAAGCCGATGCCCGCCAGCCTGCGCACCGTGCTGCGCCCCCCGTCGCAGCCCACGAGGTAGCGGGCGCGCAGCTCCGCGGCCCCCTCCGCCGTGTCCAGCCCGACCGTCACCCCGTCCCCGTCCTGGCGGACCGCGCTCACCGCCGCCGACCGGCGCACCCGTACGCCCAGCTCGCCCGCCCACTCCTCCAGCAGCCGCTCGACGGCCGACTGGAGGATCATCAGCGGGTAGGGATGCCTGGACTCGGACTCGTCGAAGTCCAGGTAGAGGCCGGAGAAATGACCCACCGGCTGCGGCTGCCCCTCCGCCAGGAAGCGGTCCAGGATGCCGCGCTGGTCCAGCACCTCCAGGGTGCGCGAGTGGATCCCGCCGGCCCGGGACTCGCCCGTCCGCCGCGCGAGCCGCTCGACCACCACCACGTCGGCGCCGGCCAGCCGCAGCTCGCAGGCGAGCATCAGACCCGTCGGCCCGGCTCCCGCGACGACCACGTCCGCGTCCGTACCCGTATGCCCCACGTCGTTCCCCCTCGTTCGACTGTGCCTCTAACGTCGTTGAACCGCCTTCACGTTCACTGAACGCGAATCGGCCGGTCAAGGAACGCCGGCGCCGGCCCGGGCACGCCGCGGCCGGACTTCCGCTGTCCCGCCGGCGGGACGGCCGGCGCGGAGCAGGCCCGGCGGCACACTCTCAACCCCACCGGCCGCAGGTGCCCGGCCACCCGCAGGAGCGGTGCGCAGCGGCGGGCGTCCACGCGAGACTCGGTCCCGCCGCCCGAGGAAGGTGTCCCGCCGGCGGGACGGCACGGCCGGGGCGACCCCGGCCGGCGGAGGAAGGACATACGCGCATGGGATCGTTGGAACGGGAAATCGCGGCGCTCTGGGGCGAGCACCTGGGCGGCCGCGAGGTCGGCGTGGAGGACGACTTCTTCACGATCGGCGGCAACTCGCTGAGCGGCATCAAGATCATCGAGCGGGTGTCGGAGGAGTACGGCGTCCGGCTGTCCGTACGCGACTTCTACCTGGCGCAGACCCCGGCCCGGGTCGCCGCACTCATCGAGCAGGGCAGGACCGGCGCGTGAGGCTGACGCCGGGCCCCGCGCGCGACGTCGACCTCGCCGGCGTCGACCTGTTCGACCTGGACCTCTACGCCACCGGCGACCCCCACCCGGTCTGGGACGCCATGCGGGAGCGGGCCCCCCTGCACCACCAGGTGCTGCCGGACGGCCGGGAGTTCTGGTCGGTGACCCGCTACGAGGACGTCCGCCGGGTCCTGTCCGACCACCGCGCGTTCACCTCCGAGCGCGGCACCGTCCCCACCCACCTCGGTACGGACGACCCCGCCGCCGGGGTGCTGATGACCTCCACCGACCCGCCGCGGCACACCGAGGTCCGCCGCCCGCTCGGCTCCAGGCTCACCGCGCGCGCCGTCCAGGTCTGGGAGGACCGGATCCGCGCCACCGTCGTCCGCTTCCTCGAACCCGCCCTCGACGGCGCCGTCTTCGACCTGGCCGAGCAGGCCCTGCTGCTGCCCGCGCTGGTCACCGGCCCGCTGCTCGGCATCCCGGAGAAGGACTGGGAGGAGCTCGTCCGGCTCACCGCCATGGTGACCGCCCCCTCGGACCCGCACTTCCGCCTGGGCAGCGAGGCCGCGACCCTGGCCATCTCCCACCACGAGCTGCTCACCTACGTCCGGGACTGGGCCACGGCCCACCGGGCCTCCGGCGCCGAGGACGAGAGCCTCCTGCACCACCTCACGAGCGTCCGCCCCGGCGGCGCCCCGCTGTCCGACGAGGAGATCGCCCTCGACGGCTACAGCATCCTGCTGGGCGCCAACGTCACCACCCCGCACACCGTCTCCGGCACCGTCCTGGCGCTCATGGAACGCCCCGAGCAGTACCGCAAGGCGGCGGCCGACCCGACACTGGTGCCCAACCTCGTCGAGGAGGGCCTGCGCTGGACCTCGGCCGCCTGCAACTTCATGCGGTACGCGGTGGACGACGCCGACATCGCCGGGGGCACCGTCCCGGCCGGCGGCGCCGTCGTGGCGTGGATCGGCTCGGGCAACCGGGACGCCTCCGTCTTCCCCGACCCGCACGCCTTCGACATCACCCGGGCCGGGGCCAAGCGCCACGGCGCCTTCGGGTTCGGCCCGCACTTCTGCATCGGCGCGCCCCTCGCCCGGATGACCCTGCGCGTCTTCTTCGAGGAGCTGCTCGCCCGCTTCGAGTCCCTCGAACCCGCCGGAGAACCGGAGCACCTGCGCTCGTACTTCATCGCCGGCATGACCCACCTGCCCCTCGTCGGAGAGAAACGGCGGACCCCATGACCACCGGCACCACCACCGCCACCTCGCCGTGGTTCGTGCGGCCGCCGTCCGCCGCCCCCGCCGCCCGGCTCTTCTGCCTCCCCTTCTCGGGATCCGGCGCCTCCGCCTTCAGCGCCTGGCCGGCCGCCATCGACGGCGTGGAGGTCTGCCCGGTGCAGTTCCCCGGCCGCGAGAACCGGCTGGCGCACCCGCACTACGGCACCTACGAGGACCTGGCCGACAACCTCGCCGAGGCCCTGGCTCCGCTGCTCGACCGGCCGTACGCGCTCTTCGCGCACTGCGCGGGCGCCATCCCCGCGTACGAGACCGTGCTCCGGCTCGCCGCGCGCGGCCTGCCCGGACCGCGCTGCCTCTACGTGTCCGGCCAGCCCGCCCCGCACGACGCGGCGCGCGACCGGATGCTCACCCTCACCGAGCCGGAACTGCGCGCCGAGCTGGAGGCGTTCGTCCGCGGCCGCGGGATCGAGCCCCGGCCGGACATGATCGACCTCGGGATGTCCGTGCTGCTGCGCGACCACGCCGCCGCGGGCGCCTACCGGCGGTCGGAACCGGACCGGGTGGACTGCCCCCTGGTCGTCCTGCACTGGCGCGACGACACCGACGTGAGCGCCGAGGACCTCGAAGGGTGGCGCCGGTACGCGGACCGGGTGGAGTTCCGGGTGGTCGACGGCGGCCACTACGCCTTCATGGACGCACCCGGGGAACTGCTGGGCGCGCTGACCTCCTGGCGCTGACCGTCCGACCGCCTGCCCGTCCGTCCGTCCGAGCGAGATGCCGAGAGAACCGGAAGGAACGTCTATGAGTGGCGCAGCCGCCGACATCGCCGTCATCGGGATGTCGTGCCGGTTCCCCGGCGTGAACAGCCCGAGCGCGTTCTGGCGCCTCCTGCTCGACGGGGGCTCGACCGTCGGCACGTTCCCCGCGTCCCGGGCCGCCGGCCCGGACCACGGGTCCCACCCCGACGCGGCCGTCCTGGACCGGGGTTCCTTCCTCGACTCCATCGACGGTTTCGACGCCGGGTTCTTCGGAACCGGACCCGAAGAGGCCGCCGCCATGGACCCGGTGCAGCGGCTGGGGCTGGAGCTCGCCTGGGAGGCCGTCGAGGACGCCGGCGTCCCGGCGGACGCGCTCGCCGGCCGCGAGGTCGACGTGGTCGTCGGCACCGCGCCGTCCGGGTACGACCTGCTGCGCAGGCTCTCCGGAACCGACCGGGACGACCACTACGCCGCGCTCGGCTCCAACGGGGCGATGATCGCCAACCGGATCTCCGCCCTGTTCGACGTCCGCGGCATGAGCTTCTGCGCCGACTCCGGCCAGTCCTCCTCCCTGGTCGCCCTGGCGCTGGCCTGCGACCGCATCCGCGCCGGGGCCGTCGACACGGCCCTGGCGGGCGGCGTCCACCTGATCGCCGACCCGGCGGCGGGAGCGGGCCTGGCGAACCTGGGCGCCCTGTCGCCCGACGGCCGCTGCTTCACCTTCGACGAGCGGGCCAACGGCTTCGCCCGAGGAGAGGGCGGGGCCTTTGTCCTCCTCAAGCGGCTCGACCTCGCCCTCGCCGACGGCGACCACGTCTACGCCGTGGTGCGCGGCTGGGCCGTCGGCAGCGGCGGGTCCTCCACCCGGATGCCCGACCCCAGCCCCGCCGGGCAGGCCGCCGCCGTACGGGCCGCCCTCGCCCGCGCGGACGTCGACTTCGACAGCGTCGACTACGTCGAGGCCCACGGCACCGGCACCCGCATGGGCGACCCGGCCGAGGCGGCGGGCCTGCGCGAGGTGTTCCGCGCGACCGGCCGCGAACGCCCCCTGGTGATCGGCTCGGTGAAGACCAACGTCGGACACCTGGAGCCGGCCGCCGGCATCGTCGGCCTCGTGAAGGCGGCGCTCTGCCTGGACCGCGCCCACCTGGTGCCGAGCCTGAACTTCCGCTCCCCGAACCCCGCCATCGAGGACTTCCACGAGCACTTCGAGGTGCTGCGGGCCGCCCGCCCCTGGCCGGACGCCCCCGGCCGGCCGCGCCGCGCGGGCGTGTCGGCGTTCGGCATGGGCGGCACCCACGCCCACGTGGTCCTGGAACAGGCCCCCCGGACGCCCGCGGAGCCCCGTCCGGCCGGCGCGGACCGGACCCCGCGCGTACTGCCGTGGGTGCTCTCCGCACGCTCGGAGCCCGCCCTGCGGGAACAGGCGGCGCGGCTGCGGGACCTGGTGGCCGCCGACCCGGCGCTGTCCGTGTCCGACGTGGGCCACTCGCTGGCCGTGACGCGCACGCGGTTCGACCACCGGGCGGTGGTGCTCGGCGCCGGCCGCGACGAGGCCCTGGACGCCCTCGCCCGGCTCGCCGAGGGCGCTGACGACGCCCGGGTGGTCCGCGGGAAGGCCGCGGGCCCGGCGGGCCCCGTCGTCTTCGTCTTCCCCGGCCAGGGCTCGCAGTGGCCGGCCATGGGCCGGCGGCTGTACGAGGAGTCGGAGGTCTTCGCCCGCTCGGTCGACGCGTGCGCGCAGGCAGTGGCCCCGCACGTGGACTGGTCACTGGTGGACGTGCTCACCGGGGCGGAGCAGGCCGCGTCCCTCGACCGGATCGAGGTCGTCCAGCCGGCCCTGTTCGCGATGCTCGTCTCCCTGGCCCAGGTGTGGCGCTCGCTGGGCGTCACCCCCGACGCGGTCGTCGGCCACTCCCAGGGCGAGATCGCCGCGGCCCACGTCGCCGGCGTCCTCGGCCTCCGGGACGCGGCCAGGATCGTCGCCCTGCGCTCCCGGCTGCTGGCCACCGTCGCCGGGCAGGGCGCGATGGCCGGGATCCTGCTGCCCGAACGCCGGGTACGGGAGCTGCTGGGGCGGTGGGGCGAGCGCGTCGGCATCGCCGCCGTCAACGGCCCCAACTCCACCACCGTGTCGGGGGAGACCGGGGCGGTGCGGGAACTGGTCGCGGCCTGCGAGGCCGAGGGCGTCCGGGCCCGGCTGATCAGGTCCACCGTCCCCGGCCACTCGCCGCTGCTGGACCGGTTCGAGGCCGAACTGACGGACGGAGTAGGTCCGGTCACCACCCGGCCCGCGACTGCGGCCGTTTTCTCGACGGTGACCGGCGGCCCGGTCGACCCGGCCGAACTGGGCACCGGCTACTGGTTCCGCAACCTGCGGCGGACGGTCCGCTTCGAAGCCGCCACCAGGCGCCTCGTCGAGCAGGGCTACGGCACCTTCGTCGAGGTCAGCCCCCACCCGGTCCTCCACGTGGCGATCGAGGAGACGGCCGAGGCCCTGGGGGCCTCGCCGGTGGTGGTGGGCACCCTGAACAAGCACGACGGGAGCACGGGCGCGGTCCTGGCGTCCCTGGCCGAGCTGCACGTACGCGGCGTACCGGCCCGCTGGGAGGAGGCGTTCGCCGCGGACCGGCCCCGCCGGACCGCCCTGCCGACCTACCCCTTCCGGCGCCGGCCGTACTGGCTGACGGCCGCCCCGGAGCCGTCCGCCGCCGACGCGCACGGCCCCGGCGGGGACGGCGCACCCGCGGTGGACCTGGGCTCCGAGAGTGCCGTCCTCGCCCTCGTGTGCGGCGAGACGGCGGCCCTGCTGGGCGCCGCCACGGGCACCGCCGGGCTGACGGGCGCCGCCCTCGCGGCACGGGCGACGGAGACCTTCAAGGACCTGGGGTTCGACTCCGCGCTGGCGGTGGGGCTGCGCAACCGGCTCGCGGCCGCGGCCGGGGTACGGCTCCCGGCCACCGTCGCCTTCACCCACCCCACTCCCCGGGCGCTCGCCCGCCACCTCTTCTCCCTCCTCGCGCCCGAGGCTCCCGAGGAGCCCGCGCCACCGGAGGAGACCGTCCCGGAACCTCCCGGTGACGGCGATCTGGACGACCTGTACGAGCTGATCGACCGCGGATACGTGTAACCGCGCAACCGCACCCGTACGAGTGAGCAACGGTTTGGGGGAGGCCCTGGTGGAGGACGTCGACAAGCTCCGCTCCTACCTGCGACGCGCCGTGGGCGACGCGCGGGAGCTGCGCGAGCGGGTGCGCGAGCTGGAGGAGTCCGCGCGCGAGCCCATCGCGATCGTGGGCGCGGGGTGCCGCTTCCCGGGCGGGGTGACCTCCCCCGAAGGGCTGTGGCAGGTCGTCTCCGACGGCGTGGACGCGATGGGCCCCCTCCCGCGGGACCGCGGCTGGGACTTCGAGGCCCTGTACGCGCAGGAGCCCGGGGCGCCGGGCACGACGTACGCGCGCGCCGGCGGGTTCCTGCCCGATCTCGCGGAGTTCGACGCGCCGTTCTTCGGCATCAGCCCGCGCGAGGCCCTCGCCATGGACCCGCAGCAGCGGCTGATGCTGGAGACCTCCTGGGAGGCGCTGGAACGCGCCGGCATCGACCCGGCCGGCCTGCGGGGTTCGGCCACCGGCGTGTTCACCGGGATCTACGCCGTCGACTACGGCCCGCGGATGGGCGGGGCGGCGGCCGGCGAAGTCGAGGGCTACGCGCTCCCCGGCACCTACACCAGCGTGGCCTCGGGGCGCGTGGCGTACGTCCTGGGCCTGGAGGGGCCCGCGGTGTCGACCGACACCGCCTGCTCCTCCTCCCTCGTCGCCGTCCACCAGGCCGTGCGGTCCCTGCGGTCGGGGGAGTGCTCGCTGGCGCTGGCCGGCGGGGTCTCGGCCATGCCCACCCCGGGCGTGCTCGTGGAACTCGGGCGCCAGCGCGGCCTGTCCGCCGACGGGCGGTGCAAGGCCTTCGCCGACGCGGCGGACGGCACCGGCTTCTCCGAGGGCGCGGGCGTGCTCGTCCTGGAACGCCTCTCCGACGCGTTGCGGGCCGGGCGCCGCGTCCTGGCGGTGATCCGCGGCTCGGCGGTCAACCAGGACGGTGCCTCCAACGGGCTGACCGCGCCGAACCCGCTGGCGCAGGAACGGGTCATCCGGGCGGCCCTGGCCGACGCCGGACTGTCGGCCGCCGACGTGGACGCGGTCGAGGCGCACGGCACCGGCACCACGCTGGGCGACCCCATGGAGGCGGAGGCGCTGCTGGCCGCGTACGGGCAGGGCCGCGAGCCGGGGAGCCCACTGTGGCTGGGCTCGCTGAAGTCGAACATCGGCCACACCCAGGCCGCCGCGGGCGTCGGCGGGATGATCAAGATGATCATGGCGATGCGGCACGGGGTGCTCCCCAGGACCCTGCACGTGGACCGCCCGTCGACGCACGTGGACTGGTCGGCCGGCGCGGTGGAACTGCTGACCGAGGCCAGGGAGTGGACCGGCGCGCCCGGGCGCCCGCGGCGGGCCGGCGTGTCCGCCTTCGGCATCAGCGGCACCAACGCGCACCTGATCCTCGAACAGGCACCACAGGAACCCCCCGCACCCGAGGCGGACGCCGCACCCGAGGCGGACGCCACGCCCCGGGAGGGCCTGGCACCCCGGGTGGACGCCGCGCCCCGGGTGGACGCCGCGCCGCAGCAGCGGCCCGCGCCCGGAGAGCGGCCCGCGCCGGAGGAGGGCGCCGCCCCCTCCCCGGCGCCCTGGGTGCTGTCCGCCCGGTCGCCGGAGGCCCTGCGGGACCAGGCCCTGCGGCTGCGGGACCAGGTGGCCGCCCACCCCGGCCTGCCGCTCGACGGCGTCGGGCACGCGCTGGTCGCCACGCGCTCGCTGTTCGACCACCGCCTGGTGGTCCTCGGCGCCGGCCGCGACGACCTGCTCGCCGCCCTGACGGCCGCCGCCGGCGAAGGGAGCGCCGACGGGAGCGCCGGCGCGGGCGTGGTGTCCGGCACCGCCGGGCCCGCCGGCGGGACGGTGTTCGTCTTCCCGGGCCAGGGATCGCAGTGGGCCGGGATGGGCCGTGAACTGTGGGACTCCTCCCCGGTGTTCGCACGCCGGATGCGGGAGTGCGCCGACGCGCTGGCCCCCCACGTCGACTGGTCCCTCCACGAGGTGCTCGACGACGCCGCGGCCCTGGAGCGGGTGGACGTCGTCCAGCCCGTGCTGTGGGCCGTCATGGTCTCCCTCGCCGAGGTGTGGCGCGCGTACGGGCTGCGGCCCGGGGCCGTGGTGGGCCACTCGCAGGGCGAGATCGCCGCCGCCTGCGTCGCGGGCGCCCTCTCCGTCGAGGACGCCGCCAAGGTGGTGGCGCTGCGGTCCAAGGCGATCCTGGCCCTGTCCGGGCTCGGCGGGATGGTGTCCGTCGAGCTCCCCGTCGAGGCCCTGCGCGCACGGCTGACCGACGGCCTGTCCGTCGCGGCCGTCAACGGCCCCTCCTCCGCGGTGGTCTCGGGCCACGTCGCCGCACTGGACGCCCTCCTGGCCGCCTGCGAGGCCGAGGGGATCCGCGCCCGCCGCGTCCCGGTGGACTACGCCTCCCACTCCGCGCACGTGGAGGCGATCCGCGGGGAACTCGGCCGCCTGCTCGCCGGGCTGCGGCCGCGCCCCGCCCAGGTCCCCTTCTTCTCCACCGTCACCGCCGGCCGCATGGACACCACCGGCCTGGACGCCGACTACTGGTACACCAACCTGCGCCGGACCGTCCGCTTCGAGGAGACGACCCGGGCCCTCGCCGCGGAGGGCTTCCGCTTCTTCGTCGAGGTCTCCGCCCACCCGGTCCTGACGGTCGGTGTGGAACAGACCCTCGACGACGCGGGCGCCGACGCCCTCGCCGTGGGCACCCTGCGCCGCGGCGAGGGCGGCCTCGCCCGCTTCCACCACTCGGCGGCCGAGGCCTTCGTGGCGGGCGCCCCGGTCACCTGGCAGAGCGCCTTCCCGGACCCGGTGGGCCCGTTCACCGAACTGCCCACCTACGCCTTCCAGCGCCGGCGCTACTGGCTGGACACCCCCGCCGAGGGCGCCGGCGCGACCACCTCCGACCACCCGCTGCTCGACGCGGTCCTCGACCTGCCCGCGGGCCGGGATGCCACCGGCGGCGTCGCGGGCGGCGGCCGGCTCTCCCTCGAACGCCACCCCTGGCTCGCCGGCCACACGGTCCACGGCGCCGTCCTGGTACCGGCCCCCGTCCTGCTGGAACTGGCCCTCTGGGCCGCCCACCGGGCGGGCGGCGACGCCGTCGCCGAACTCACCCTGGAGGCACCGCTGGTGCTGCCCCGCACGGGCGAGCGCGAGATCCGCGTGCTCGTCGACGGTGAGGGGACCATCGGCGTCCACTCCCGGGGCGAGGGCGAAGAGGGCTGGACCCGCAACGCCGTCGGCGCCGTCGGATCCGGACCCGCGCCCGGCCGTCCCGACGACCTCCGCGGCGCCTGGCCCCCCGCCGGCGCGGCCCCCGTCCCGTTCGAGGACGAGTACGCCCGCCTGTCCGCCCTGGGCCTGCGCCACGGGCCCCTCTTCCGCGGCCTGCGCGCGGTGTGGCGCGACGGCGACACCCTCCTCGCGGAGGTGGAGCTGCCCGCCGCCGACGGCGCGGCCGGCCGCTACCGCCTGCACCCGGCCCTGCTCCACGCCGCGCTCCTGCCCGCCGGGCTCGGCGGCATCACCGACGCCTCCCGGCCCGAGGGCTGGCTGCCCCGGCGCGCCACCGGCCTGCGGGCCGAGCCGGCCGGCCCCGGCGTCCTGCGCGTCCGCCTCGCGCCCGCCGGGGAGAACACCCTGTCCCTGTCCCTCGCCGACGGGGCCGGCACCCCCCTCGGCGGCATCGAGGCACTGACCCTGCACCCCGCCGATGTCGGGGAACTGACCGCACTGGGCTTCGCCGCCCACGACTCCCTCTTCCGCGTGGACTGGACCCCCCGCCCTCTTCCCGCCGCCCCGGCCCCCGCCGCGTACGCGGTCCTGGCCACCCCCGACGCGGTCCCCGCAGCCCCGGACGAGGAGGCCCGCGTCTTCGCCGACCTGGGCGAACTCGCCGCCTCGGACGGGCCGGTGCCACCCGTCGTCCTCGCCCCCGCCGGCCTCGCGGACGGCGACACCGACCCCGCCGACACCCCCGCCCGCGTCGAGCGGGCCCTGCACTCCGTCCTGCGCCGCACCCGGGAGTGGCTGGCCGACGACCGCTTCGCCGGCTCCCGCCTGGCCTTCGTGACCCGCGACGCGGTCCGCGACGACCCGGCGGCGCCCACCGACCCGGCCGCGGCCGCCGTCTGGGGCTTCGTCCGCAGCGCGCAGACCGAGAACCCGGGCCGCTTCACGCTCGTCGACACCGACGCCGCGCCCGCCTCCCTCGCCGCCCTCCCGGCGGCGGCCGCCTCCGGCGCGCCCCAGATCCGGCTCCGGGCCGGAGGGGCGACCACCCCGGCCCTGGCCCGCGCCGAGGGCGCCCCGGACGGCGTACCGGCCCTCGGCTCCGGCACCGTCCTGATCACGGGAGGCACCGGCGGCCTGGGCGCGCGGCTCGCCCGCCACCTGGTGGAGCGGCACGGCGTGCGCCGGCTGCTGCTGGCCGGCAGGCGGGGCCCCGAGGCCCCGGCGGCGGCCGCGCTGCGCGAGGAGCTCACCGGGGCCGGAGCGCACGTGGACGTCGTCGCCTGCGACGTCGCCGACCGCGACTCCGTCGCCGCGCTCCTCGCCGCCGTACCGTCCGCGCACCCGCTGAGCGCGGTGGTCCACTGCGCGGGCGTGCTGGCCGACGGCGTCGTCGAGACGCTGACCGAGGACCGCGTGACCGAGGTCCTCGCGCCCAAGGTCCGCGGCGCCTGGCACCTGCACGAGCTGACCCGGCACCTGGACCTCTCCGCGTTCGTGCTGTTCTCCTCGGTCGCGAGCGTCCTCGGCACCGCCGGACAGGCCAACTACGCCGCGGCCAACGGGTTCCTCAACGGCCTGGCCGAGGCCCGCCGGGCCGGCGGACTGCCCGCCACCTCCCTGTGCTGGGGCTTCTGGGCCGAGCGCAGCGAGATGGTCGCCGGCCTCGCCGACGGCGACGTCGTACGCCTGCGCCGGCAGGGCGTCCTGCCGCTGGCCTCCTCGGACGGGCTCGCCCTCTTCGACCTGGCCCTCTCCCGGGAGGAGCCCGTCCTGGTCCCGGCCCGGCTGGACCCCGCCGCCCCCGGCGCCGTCTCCCCGCTGCTGGCCGCGCTGGGCGGCGCCCCCCAGGGCCCGGCCGAGGGACCGGCGGACGGCGGCCACACCGAACCGGCCCTGGCGCAGCGGCTCGCGTCCCTGCCCCCCGAGGAGGCGCGGGCGGCGCTCCTCGACGCGGTCCGGACGCAGACCGCGCTCGTCCTCGGCCACCGCGACACCGCCCGGATCGGCCCGCACGCGGCGTTCAAGCAACTGGGACTCGACTCGCTCACCGCCCTGGAACTGCGCAACAAGCTGTCGGCGGTGACCGGTCTGAAGCTGTCCGCCACGCTCGTCTTCGACCACCCGAACCCGGCCGCCCTCGCGCAGTTCCTGCTCGCGGGCCTCGCCTTCGAATCCGCGGCCCCGCCGTCCCCGGCCCACGCCCTCGCCCAGGAGATCGAACGGCTGGGCTCCCGGCTGGAGGACGCCTTCCTCCGGCTCGCGGAAGAGGACCGCACCACCATTTCCACGCTGCTCGGCGACCTCCAGGGCCGAGTCCGCTCGATGGCGGGCGCCGGAGCACCGGCCGCCCTCGTCAACCAGATCACGTCGGCCTCAGCGGGAGAACTCCTCGCGCTGCTGGACCAAGAGCTCGGCTAGGGGAGAGCGATGACGAACGACAACGGCGCCGAGGTCCTCGACTACCTCCGGCGGACGTCGATCGAGCTGATCGAGACGCGCAAACGCCTCCAGGAGCTGACGGACGCCGCCGCCGAGCCCATCGCGGTCGTGGGCGTCGCCTGCCGCTACCCGGGCGGCGTCGGCTCCCCGGAGGAGCTGTGGGACCTCGTCAGGGCCGGCGCCGACGTGGTCTCGGACTTCCCGCAGGACCGCCACTGGGACCTGGAGGGCCTCTACGACCCCGACCCGGACCACCCCGGCACCTGCTACACCCGCTCGGGCGGGTTCCTGGACGGCGCCGGCGACTTCGACGCCGAGTTCTTCGAGATCAACCCCCGCGAGGCGCTGGCCGCCGACCCGCAGCAGCGGCTGCTCCTGGAGA
Source organism: Streptomyces racemochromogenes (assembly GCF_044129415.1). Classification (GTDB taxonomy): domain Bacteria; phylum Actinomycetota; class Actinomycetes; order Streptomycetales; family Streptomycetaceae; genus Streptomyces; species Streptomyces racemochromogenes_A. Next base: position 9,497 of record NZ_JBBDHD010000039.1, on the reverse strand, counting down.
CCTCGTGGGAGTCCCTGGAACGGGCCGGCATCGACCCGCACACCCTGCGCGGCAGCGACACCGGCGTCTTCGCCGGCATCGCGTACTTCGGCTACGGCAACCACCACCACACCCCCGAGGTCATCGCGGGCTACGCGCAGACCGGCTCCCTGCTGAGCGTGGCCTCGGGCCGGGTGGCGTACACCCTGGGCCTGGAGGGCCCGGCCGTCTCCACCGACACCGCCTGCTCCTCCTCGCTGGTGACCGTGCACCAGGCCGTGCAGTCCCTGAGGCAGGGAGAGTGCTCCCTCGCGCTGGCCGGCGGGGTCACCGTCATGGCGACCCCGCAGGTGTTCCGCGAGTTCGCGCGCCAGCGCGGCCTGTCGCCCGACGGCCGGTGCAAGGCCTTCGCCGACGCCGCCGACGGCACCGGCTTCGCCGAGGGCGTCGGCATGCTCGTCCTCGAACGGCTCTCCGACGCACGCCGGGCCGGCCGCCGGATCTGGGCCGTCATCCGCGGCTCCGCCGTCAACCAGGACGGCGCCTCCAACGGCCTGACCGCCCCCAGCGGTCCCGCCCAGCAGCGGGTGATCCGCGCCGCCCTGGCCAACGCCCGCGTCCGGGCGGACGAGGTCGACGTGGTGGAGGCCCACGGCACCGGCACCACCCTCGGCGACCCCATCGAGGCTCAGGCCCTCCTCGCCACCTACGGGCAGGACCGGGAGCCGGGCAACCCCCTGTGGCTGGGCTCGCTGAAGTCGAACATCGGCCACACCCAGGCCGCGGCGGGCGTCGGCGGCATCATCAAGACGATCATGGCGATGCGGCACGGCGTCATGCCCGCCACCCTGCACGTCGACCGCCCCTCCACCCACGTGGACTGGTCCGCCGGCGCCGTCGAACTCCTCACCGAGGCCCGCGAGTGGACCACGGCGCCGGGACGCCCCCGCCGGGCCGGCGTCTCCGGCTTCGGCGCCAGCGGCACCAACGCCCACCTCATCCTGGAACAGGCCCCCGAGGAGGACGCCCCCGAGCCCGCCGAACGGGTCCCGGCCGGCGCCGTCGGCCTGCTGCCGTGGGTGCTGTCGGCCCGCTCGGAGCAGGCCCTGCGCGCCCAGGCCGAGCGGCTGCGCGCCTTCGCCGCCGACGACCCGGGGGCCGGCCCCGCCGCCGTCGCCGCCTCCCTGGTCTCCCGCCGGTCGGCCTTCGAACACCGCGCGGTCGTCCTGGGCCGTGACCGCGAGGGCCTGCTGGACGCCCTCGCCTCCCTCGCCGCGGGCACCGAGAACCCCGCCGTGGTGACCGGCGCGGCCACCGAAGGGGGCGGCGGCACCGTCTTCATGTTCCCCGGCCAGGGCGCCCGGTGGACCGGCGTGGCCCGCGACCTGTGCGCCGCCTTCCCCGTCTTCGCCGAGGCCCTCGACGAGGTCTGCGCCCGCTTCGACGTGCACCTCCCGTTCCCCCTCAAGCCCCTCCTCCTGGCCGACGAGCCCGAGGGCGCCGACCGCACGGACGTCATGCAGCCCGCGCTGTTCGCCCTCCAGGTCGCCCTCTACCGGACCCTGACCCGGTTCGGCCCGCGCCCGGACCGCCTCATCGGACACTCCGTCGGCGAGATCGCCGCCGCCCATGTGGCCGGGGCCCTCGACCTGGACACCGCCACCCGGATCGTGGCCGCCCGCGGCCGCACCATGCAGGCCGTCACCGAACGCGGCGCCATGCTGGCCGTCCGCGCCTCCGAGGCCGAGGTCCGCGCCCTGCTCGCCCCCTACGCCCGCACCGGCGTCGCCGCCGTCAACGGCCCCGACTCGGTGGTGGTCTCCGGCCTGCGCGAGGAGGTCCACGACCTGCGCGACCGGCTCGTCGCCGACGGCCGCTCGGCCAAGCTCCTCCCGTTCGACCACGCCTTCCACTCCCCGCTCATGGACCCGGTCCTGGAGGAGTTCGCGGCGGCCCTCCCCGCCCTCACCGCGGGCGACGGGCCGCGGATCCCGGTCGTCTCCACCCTCCTGGGCCGGGAGGCCACGCTCCGGGAACTGACCTCCGCCGCGCACTGGGTGGACCACGTCCGCGCACCCGTGCGCTTCCACGAGGCCGTCGACCAGGCCCGCGCCGCCGGAGCCGGCGTCTTCGTCGAGGTCGGACCCGGCTCGACCCTCGCCGGCCTCGCCAAGGACTCCTTCGCCGCCGAGGGCGCCGACGCCCACGTCATCGCCTCCTCGCGCCGCGACCGGGGCACGGCCGAGGGCCTGGCCGCGGCCCTCGCCGGACTGCACGTCCGCGGCGCCTCCGTGGACTGGGCCGCCCTGACCGGCACGCAGCCGCCCGTGGACCTCCCCACGTACGCCTTCCAGCGCCGGCGCCACTGGCTGGACTTCCTCGCCGGCACGGCCACCGCCGACGTGGCCTCCGCCGGCCTGTCCTCCCCACACCACCCGCTGCTCGGGGCCTCGCTGGACCACCCCGGCACCGACGAGACCGTCTTCACCGGCCTGTGGTCCCTGCGCACCCACGGCTGGCTCGCCGACCACGCCGTGTTCGGCTCGGCCGTCGTCCCCGCCACCGCCTACCTCGACCTGGCGCTGTCGGCGGGCGAGCGCCTCGGCTGCCCGGCGGTCACGGAACTCTCCCTGGAGGTCCCCCTGGTCCTGCCCGACGAGGGCGGCGTCCAGGTCCGGGTCGTGGCCGGCGCGCCGGACGAGGACGGACGCCGCTCCCTGGACGTGTACGCGCGCCCCGCCGGGGACGGCGCGCACACCGGCGCCTGGACCCGCCACGCCCACGGCACCCTGACCCCGCCCCCGGCCGGCGCCGAGGCCCCGGCCCTGACCCCAGCCCCGGCCGGCGCCGAGGGCGCTGCCCCGACCCTCGCCCCGGCCCCCGCCGGCGCCGAGGCCCCGGCCCCGGCCGGCGGGCCGTTGTTCGCCTGGCCCCCGGCCGGCGCCGAACGGCTCCCCTTCGACGGCCTCTACGAGTCCCTCGCCGACCGCGGCTTCGACTACGGCCCGGCCTTCCGCGGCCTGCGCGAGGTCTGGCGGCGCGGCGAGGAGCTCTTCGCCCTCGCCACCCTCCCGGAGGACGCCCGGGCGGCGGCCGGCGACGGGTTCGCCCTGCACCCGGCGCTCACCGACACCGTCCTCCACGCCGTGGTCGTCGGCGGCGTCCTCACCGTCACCGACGAACAGGGCTGGATGCCCTTCTCCTGGTCCGGCGCGACCCTCACCGGGACGTGCGGCCCGACCGTCCGCGTCCGGCTCACCCCCTCGGGCGAGGGCGTCGTCGCCCTGGACGTCGCCGACGAACGCGGCCGCGCGGTCGCCCGCGTCGACGCGCTGACCTTCCGCCCCGCCACCGCCGACCAGGTGCGCCCGGCGGGCGCGGGCGGCGGGCAACCCCTGTACGCCCTCGACTGGGTCGCCGCCCCGCCGGAGCCCGGGGACGGCGCCCCCGCGCCGTGGGGCGTGCTCGGCGCCGGGGACGGCCCGGCCGCCCGGCTCGCCGGGGCGGGCGGCGGCGACGCCACCCTCTACACCTCCCTCGCCGAGGTCCCCTCCGGCGAGGACGCCCCCCGCCACCTCGTGCTCCCCGTGGACGGCCTCGTCCCCGCCGGGGAGCCGGGCCCCGTCCCCGCCGTCGGCGGGACGGCCGAGCGCGTCCTCGACCTGGTGCAGCGGTTCCTCGCCGACGAACGTCTCGCCGGATCCACCCTGGTGGTGCTCACCCGCCGGGCCCAGGCCACCGGCGCGGCCGAGGGCGTCGACAGCCTCCCCGGGGCCTCCGTATGGGGTCTGGTCCGCTCCGCCCAGACCGAGCACCCCGGCCGGTTCCGGCTCGTCGACGTCGACGACGAGGAGAGCTCCCGCGCGGCGCTCCCGGGCGCCCTGCGGCTCGACGAGGACCAGCTGGCCCTGCGCGACGGCGCGTACCTCGTCCCCCGTCTGGCCCCGGCCCCGGCCGCCGACCTGCGGCTCGAACCGCCCGCACGGGGCGCGTACCGCCTGGGCATCCCGCGGCGGGGCACCCTGGAGAACCTCACGTGGGTGCCCTGCCCCGAGGTGGAGGCGCCCCTGGAGAGCGGACAGGTCCGTATCGCCGTCCGGGCCGCGGGCCTCAACTTCCGCGACGTCACGATCGCCCTGGGGCTCATCGACCGGACGGACTTCGACGCCGGACTCGGCAGCGAGGGCTCCGGCGTCGTCCTGGAGACGGCGGACGACGTGACCGCCTTCCGGCCCGGCGACCGGGTCACCGGCATCTTCCCCGGCGCCTTCGCCCCGGTGGCCGTGGCCGACCACCGCCTGCTGACCCACGTCCCCGACGGCTGGAGCCATGCCGAGGCGGCGTCCGTCCCCAGCACCTTCCTCACCGCCTACTACGCCCTCTTCCACGTGATGCGCCTGGAGAGGGGGCAGCGCATCCTCATCCACGCCGCCGCCGGCGGCGTCGGCACGGCCGCCGTCCAGCTCGCCCGGTACGCCGGCGCCGAGGTGTACGCGACCGCCGCCCCCGCCAAGTGGCCCGCCCTGCGCGCCCAAGGCCTGGACGACGCCCACCTGGCGTCCTCCCGCGACCTGGACTTCGTCCGGAAGTTCCTCGACTCCACGGGCGGCCGCGGCGTGGACGTGGTCCTCAACTCCCTCGCGCACGCCTTCGTCGACGCCTCCCTGGAACTGCTCCCCGGCGGCGGCCACTTCATCGAGATGGGCAAGACCGACATCCGCGACGGCCGCCAGGTGGCCGCCGACCACCCCGGCGTCGACTACCGGGCCTTCGACCTCTACGGCTCGGCCGGACCCGACGCCCTCCAGGTGATGTTCCGGGAGGTCATGCAGCTGTTCGCCGACGGCCGCCTGCGGCCGGGGCCGGTGTCCGTGCGCCACGTCCGCGACGCGCGCACCGCGTTCCGCGAGATGAGCCAGGGCCGCCACACCGGCAAGCTGGTCCTCGACCTGGGCGAGGACTTCGGCGGCGGCACCGTCCTGATCACCGGCGGAACCGGCGGCGTCGGCTCGCTGGTGGCCCGGCACCTGGTCGCCGAACGCGGCGTGCGCAGCCTGGTCCTGGCGAGCCGTCGGGGCCCGGCCGCCGACGGGGTGCCCGCGCTGGTCGCGGAGCTGGAGGCGGCCGGCGCCGCCGTCCGGGTCGTGGCCTGCGACATCGCCGACCGGGCCGCCGTGGCCGGGCTGCTCGCGGACCTGCCCGCCGGCCGGCCGCTGACGGCCGTCGTCCACGCGGCCGGCGTACTGGCGGACGGCACCGTCGAGTCGCTGACCCCGGAGGGCCTGCACGACGTCCTGCGCGCCAAGGTGGCCGGGGCGGTCCACCTGGACGAGCTGACCCGCGGGCACACCCTGTCGGCGTTCCTCCTCTTCTCCGCCCTCGCCGGCACGCTCGGCACCGCCGGACAGGCGAACTACGCGGCGGCCAACGGCTTCCTCGACGGTCTGGCGGCCCGCCGCCGCACGTCCGGGCTGCCCGGCACCTCGCTGTGCTGGGGCTGGTGGGAACAGAGCAGCGGGATGACCGAGGACCTGGGCCGGGCCGACCTCTCCCGGCTCCGGAGGATGGGCATCGCCCCCATGCCGACCCCCGAGGCCCTGGCCCTGTTCGACGCGGCGTGCGCGAGCGACCGGGCGGTCCTCGTCCCGGCCCGGGTGGACCTCGCGGCCCTGCGGGGCGGCGGGGCGCCGGCGCCGCTCCTGCGCGGCCTCGCCGAGGGCGCCCGCCCCCGCCGGGCACGTGCGGCCACGGCCGGGGCCGCCGGCCCCGTCGCCCGGCTGGGGACCCTGCCGGAGGCGGAGGCGGAGGCCGCCGCCGTGGACTGGGTCCGCGACCAGGCCGCCGTCGTCCTCGGCCACCCGGCGGGCACGGCCGTCGACGCCGACCAGCCGTTCACCCAGCTCGGGTTCGACTCGCTGACCGCCGTCGAGCTGTGCAACCGCCTGGCCGCCGCGACCGGACTGCGCCTGCCGTCCACCCTCGTCTTCAACTACCCGACACCCCGCGAGCTGGGCCTGCACCTCCTCGGCCTGCTCCGTCCCGCCTCCGGGGCGCACGACCCCGCCCCGGAGGCGGACCCCGCCCGGGACGCGGAGATCAGGGAAGCGCTGCGGACCGTCTCGATCGACGCCCTGCGCCGGGCCGGCGTCCTGGAGGCCGTCCTGGCGTGCGCGAAGGCGCCCGCGCGGACGCCCGGGGACGGCGCCGCGCAGCCGGCGGACGAGGCCGCCGGCGCGGACGGACTGGCGGGCATGGACCTGGACGCCCTGCTCGACCTGGCCCTGGATGAGAAGAGGTAGTGACATGACCAACTCCGCGGATCAGACGGCGGAGGGCGCGGACCGGGTCCAGCGGGCGCTCCGCACGCTCCTGGAGGAACGCGACCGCCTCCGCCAGGAGAACGAGGCCCTCAGGGCCGGCCGTGGCGAGCCGATCGCCGTCGTGGCCATGGCCTGCCGCTACCCGGGAGGCGTGTCCTCGCCCGAGGACCTGTGGGAGGTGGTCCGCGAGGGCCGTGACGTCGTCGACGCCTTCCCCGAGGACCGCGGCTGGCGGGACGTGTACGACCCGGACCCCGACGCCCCCGGCAGCGCCCACGTCCGCCAGGGCGGCTTCCTGGCCGACCCGGCCGGCTTCGACGCCGAGTTCTTCGGCATCAGCCCCCGCGAGGCCCTCGCCACCGATCCGCAGCAGCGGCTGCTGCTGGAGACCTCGTGGGAGGCCTTCGAGCGGGCCGGCATCGTCCCCGCCGACGTCCGCGGCACCGAGGTCGGGGTCTTCACCGGGGTGAGCTCGACGGAGTACGGGTGGCGCTTCCTGGAGGCCGGGCAGAGTGAGCTGGAGGGCTACCTTCTGTACGGCAGCTCGCTGAGCGTCGCCTCCGGCCGGGTCGCGTACGAGCTGGGCCTGACCGGCCCGGCGGTGTCCCTGGACACGGCCTGCTCGTCCTCCCTGGTGGCCCTGCACATGGCGGTGCAGTCGCTGCGCGCGGGGGAGTGCTCGATGGCGCTCGCGGGCGGGGCGCTGGTGATGTCCTCGCCCGCGGCGTTCGTGGAGTTCGCCCGGCAGGGCGCGCTCTCGCCCGACGGCCGCTGCAAGGCCTTCGCGGACGGCGCGGACGGCACCGGCTGGGCCGAGGGCGTCGGCGTCCTGCTCCTGGAGCGGCTCTCCGACGCCCGCCGCCACGGCCACCCGGTGCTCGCCCTCGTCCGCGGCTCCGCCGTCAACCAGGACGGCGCCAGCAACGGCCTGACCGCCCCCAACGGCCGCGCCCAGGAGAAGGTGATCCGGCGGGCCCTGGCCAACGCCGGGGTCACCGCCGCCGAGGTGGACCTGGTCGAGGCCCACGGCACCGGAACCGTGCTGGGCGACCCCATCGAGGCCGGCGCCCTGCTCGCCACCTACGGCAAGGACCGGGCCGGCGGCCGGCCGCTGTGGCTGGGCTCCCTGAAGTCGAACATGGGGCACGCCCAGGCCGCCGCCGGCGTCGCCGGGGTCATCAAGGCGGTGATGGCGATGCGCCACGCCCACCTGCCCCGCACCCTCCACGTCGACGCGCCCTCACGGCACGTCGACTGGTCCTCCGGCGGGATCGAACTGCTGGTGGAGGGGCGGGAGTGGACCCGGCCGGACGGCCCGCGCCGGGCCGGGGTCTCCTCGTTCGGCGTCAGCGGCACCAACGCCCACGTCATCCTGGAGGAGGCCCCGCCCCAGGAGCCGGCGGCGGACCCCGGCCCCGGCCCGGACGTCGCCGGCGGGCTGGTGCCGTGGGTGCTGTCGGGCAGGAGCGCGGCCGCCCTCGAAGGACAGGCGGCCAGGCTGGCCGCCTTCCTCGCCGGCGCACCGCACGCCGACCTCGTCGGCGTCGGCGCCTCGCTGGTGTCGGCCCGCTCGCGGTTCGAGCACCGCGCGGTCGTGCTGGGGCGCGGCCGCGAGGCGCTGCTGGACGGCCTCGCCGCGCTCGGCCGGGGCGCCGAATCCCCCGCGGTGGTGCGCGCGGTGGCCGCGAAGCCCGGGGGAGTCGCCTTCGTCTTCCCCGGCCAGGGCTCGCAGTGGGCCGGGATGGGCCGGCAGCTGTACGCGACCTTCCCCGTCTTCGCCCGGCACCTCGACGCCTGCGCGGCCGCCCTGTCCGAATGGGTCGACTGGTCGCTGCTCGACGTGGTGCACGGTGCGCCGGCGGCGCCGTCCCTGGACCGGGTGGACGTGGTCCAGCCCGCGCTGTTCGCGATGATGGTCTCCCTGGCCGGCCTGTGGCGTTCCTGGGGCGTGGAGCCGGCCGCGGTGGTGGGCCACAGCCAGGGCGAGATCGCCGCGGCCTGCGTCGCCGGCGCGCTGTCCCTGCGGGACGCGGCCAGGATCGTGGCCCTGCGCAGCAAGGCCCTGGTGGACCTGATCGGCCACGGCGGGATGGCCTCGGTCGCGGAGTCCGCCGACGTCGTGGCCGCGCGGCTCGCCCCGTGGAGCGGCCGGCTGGACGTCGCCGTCGTCAACGGACCCGGCGCGGTCGTGGTGTCCGGGGAACCGGACGCGCTCGACGAGTTCGTCGAGAAGATGCGCGCCGACGGCGTCCAGGCCCGGCGGATATCCGTCGACTACGCCTCCCACTCCCACCAGGTGGCCCGGGTCCGCGACCGCGTGACCGGCCCCCTGGCCGGAGTGCGGCCGGGGCCGTCGCAGGTCCCCTTCTGCTCCACCCTGTACGGCGAGGTCATCGACACCACCCGGCTGAACGCCGAGTACTGGTACGACAACCTGCGCGAAAAGGTCCTTTTCGAATCCTCCGTCCGGCGGTTGGCCGACGACGGGTTCCGGGTGTTCATCGAGATGAGCCCGCACCCCGTGCTGACCCTCCCGGTCCAGGAGATCACCGAGGACCTGGACGACGCCCTGGTGCTGTCCTCGTCCCGGCGCGACCGCGACGAGGTCGAGTCCGTGCTCGGCTCGCTGGCCCGCCTCCACGCCCACGGCGGCGCCGTGGACTGGAGCGCGCTCTTCGGCGAGCGCCCCCGCACCGACCTGCCCACGTACGCGTTCCAGCGGCAGCGGTACTGGCTGGCCCCCTCGCGTACGGCGGTGGAGGCGGAGGTCCCCGCTCCGGAAGGCCCCGCCGACGAGGACCGCACCGTCCCCCTGCCGGACCGGCTCGCCGCGCTCTCCGGGCAGGAGGCGCGCGAACTCGTCCTCGCCCACGTCCTGGAGAAGGTGGCCCTCGTGCTCGGACACGCCTCCGGCGCCACGATCTCCCCCGACCAGGAGTTCAAGGAGATCGGGTTCGACTCCCTGCTCTCGGCGGAGCTCAGCAAGCGCCTGACCGCCTCGACCGGGCTCGAACTCCGCGCCAACCTGGTCCTGCGCCAGCCCTCGCCGCGACGGATCGCCGGACACATCACGGACCTGCTGGCCGCGGCCGGCGCCCGCTGACCCCCTGGCGCCCGGCGGCCCCCGGGGGGGGGGGGGGGGGGGGGGGGGGGGGGGGGGGGGGGGGGGGGGGGGGGGGGGGGGGGGGGGGGGGGGGG
>NZ_JBBDHD010000311.1:0-743 GCF_044129415.1 Streptomyces racemochromogenes | reverse complement strand
CAACGTCCTGGTCATCGACGCGGTGCTCGGCATCAAGAAGGTCTCCATCGGCATCCGCGAGGGCCGGATCCACGCCATCGGCCGGGCCGGCAACCCGGACACCCTCGACGGGGTCGACGTCGTCGTCGGCACCGGCACCAGCATCGTCTCCGGCGAGGGCCTGATCGCCACCGCCGGCGCCGTCGACACCCACGTCCACCTGCTCTCCCCCCGGATCATGGAGGCCTCGCTCGCCGCGGGCGTCACCACGGTCATCGGCCAGGAGTTCGGCCCGGTCTGGGGCGTCGGCGTGAACTCCCCGTGGGCGCTCAAGCACGCCTTCAACGCCTTCGACGCCTGGCCCGTCAACATCGGCTTCCTGGCCCGCGGCTCCTCCTCGGACGCCGCGCCGCTGGTCGAGGCCCTGGCCGAGGGCGGTGCCTCGGGGTTCAAGGTGCACGAGGACATGGGCGCCCACACCCGCGCGCTGGACACCGCCCTGCGCGTGGCCGAGGAGCACGACGTGCAGGTGGCGCTGCACAGCGACGGCCTCAACGAGTGCCTGTCGGTCGAGGACACCCTGCGTGTCCTGGAAGGCCGCACCATCCACGCCTTCCACATCGAGGGCTGCGGCGGCGGGCACGTCCCCAACGTCCTGAAGATGGCGGGCGTGCCGAACGTCATCGGCTCCTCCACCAACCCCACCCTGCCCTTCGGCCGGGACGCGGTCGCCGAGCACTACGGCATGATCGTCTCCGTCCACG
>NZ_JBBDHD010000310.1:0-752 GCF_044129415.1 Streptomyces racemochromogenes | reverse complement strand
TCACCCGCGACCGCCTCCAGCAACCGCACCAGCCGCCCCACCAGCACCTCGACCGACCCACGGTCGAACACATCGGTGGCATAGGTGAGTGCTCCGCCCACCCCGGCCGGGGTGCCGTCGGCGGTGTGCCGCTCGTGGAGGGTGAAGGCGAGGTCGAACTTGGCGGTGCCGACGGCGAGGTCCTCGACCCGGGCCGTCAGGGACCCCAGGGAGGGCTTGCTCTCGGCGTTGTTCTGCAGGACGAGCATGACCTGGAACAGCGGGTGGTGGGACAGCGAGCGCACCGGGTTGACGATCTCGACCAGCCGCTCGAACGGCACGTCCTGGTGGGCGAACGCCCCCAGGTCGGCCTCGCGGACCCGTTCGACCAGCTCGCGGAAGGTCGGGTCCCCCGAGGTGTCCGTCCGCAGCACCAGCGTGTTCACGAAGAACCCGACGAGGTCCTCCAGGGCCTCGTCCGAACGGCCGGCCACGGCCGTGCCGATGGGTACGTCGGTGCCCGCTCCGAGCCGGGTCAGCACCGCCGCCAGTGCCGCGTGGAAGACCATGAACATGGTGCTGTTGGTCTGGCGGGCGAGCCGGGCCAGGGCCGCGTGGCTGTCGGCGTCGAGCTCCAGCGGAACGATGTCGCCGGTGTGGGTGGCGACGGCGGGGCGGGGCCGGTCCAGCGGCAGTTCGATCAGCTCCGGAAGGCCCGCCAGCTCCTGACGCCAGTACTCCGACTGGCGGGAGATCAGGCTCTGCGGGTCCTC
>NZ_JBBDHD010000364.1:0-307 GCF_044129415.1 Streptomyces racemochromogenes | reverse complement strand
CTGTTGGTAGGCTTCCAGATCCTTGAGCTTGGCGTCGTACATCTCGCGGTCGTTGGTTTCAGCGAACTGCTGAGCCAGCTCACGGCGCTTGTTGGCAACGTCAGCCTCCACCGCAGCGACCGCCTGCATGATCTCCGCCTCACGCTGTCCCAAGCCGATCCTGGCCACCTGGGATGCGTAGCTGCGCTCGGATGCGTCCGCAGACTGATCCAGAGAATCGCGGTAGGCATCGATAGCCAGCTGCCGCGTCTTGAGCACAGCGGTTTCCTGGACAGACAGCACCTGGGCAGCGGCAGCGCCTTCGGAA
>NZ_JBBDHD010000038.1:0-63127 GCF_044129415.1 Streptomyces racemochromogenes | reverse complement strand
TCCACACCGAACCCGGAAGGCCCTCACCCGTTCAAGATCCCTCAGCCGAGACCTGCGTCACCCGTCCACAACCTCCCGGGACAGAACACCTAGGACGCCGCCCCCGCCGTCCTTCCCTGGGCGGGCGTCCGTGCCGGGGCGGGCGCCCCGAAGCGGGCCAGGCAGTGCCAGACCTTCTTGAGCGCCTGGGGGTCGTGCCCGCCGGCGGCCGCCGCCGCTCCGACCACGCCCGGGTCCAGCCTGCCGCCGACGGCGATCCGGGCGCCCAGCTCCACGAACTCGGGACCCCGGTAGCCGGGGTGGCGGCGCAGCTCCTCGACCGTGAGGCGGAACCCGTCGTGCCACTCCACCGGGCACGGCAGGCGCCGGGCGGCCTCCTCGACGGCCGTGCCCCGGTAGCAGGGGTCCAGGACCAGCGCCTCGACGTCGCGGTCCAGCCGGACGGGGCCGTGCACCTGCGCCTCGATGTAGTCGTCCAGGTCGTCCTGCCGGTCGGCCAGGGCGAGCTCGACGAGCCCCATGCGCTGCGCCGTCCCGAAGTCCGAGGGCTCCAGGAAGCTGTCCGGGTAGCAGAACGTCGTCCGCTCCAGCGCGTGGGCGGCCAGTCGCAGGTGCGCGGAACCGAACCGGGGCGCCGCGCCCACCGCCCTGCCGTGGTGGTTCAGCGCCCCGTAGACGGGCCGCTCGTGCGCGCCCGCCCGGTCGTAGGCCCCGTCGAAGATCCGGCTCTCCCACCGCCACCGGTCACCGCCGGGGTGGGCGGTGAGGCCGCCGTTGCTCGTCCCGGTGACGAACTGGGACAGGTAGACGCCGCTCTCCGCGAGCGACTCCAGGAGGGGCCTGCCGCCGGCCGCGCGGTCCGGATGGAAATTCAGGGTCACCCGCAGCGCCGGGTCCACGGGGGGCCCGGCGGAAAGCCCGGCCACATGGGCCAGGGCCCGCTGCTGCGGTGTCCGGAGGGGATCGGTACTCATCCGCGCAGTCTCCCCGAGCCGATCGGCCGGCGCACGAGGTTTTCGCCGCACCCCGCACCCCGCACCGGCCCCCCGCCGCGCAAACTCGCGGGGCCGAGTGGCCCCCGGCCCGGCCCGCTTTCGAGTGACACCTCCGCCCGCCTGCGCCGCCGCCCCCCGCCCCCCGCGCCACTATTTCGGGCGGCCGGTCATGACCCGGTCACGAGCTGCCGATCGGACCGGGCGCCGCCGCGCCCCGGCCCCGGGCCCCGGGAGACACCACGTGCACGTCCTGCTCCTCGCGAGCGCGTTCAACAGCCTCACCCAACGGGTCCACGCCGAGCTGCGCGACCACGGACACAGCGTGGCCGTAGAACTCGCCCTCCCGGACCGCCCCCTCGCCGATGCCGTGCGCCGCCACGCCCCCGACCTCGTCCTCGCGCCGATGCTGCGCACCGCGATCCCCGAGGAGGTCTGGTCCGCCCACCCCTGTCTGGTCGTCCACCCGGGACCGGTCGGCGACCGGGGTCCCTCCTCCCTCGACTGGGCGGTCCAGGAGGGCCGCACCCGGTGGGGGGTGACCGTCCTGCAGGCCGAGGCCGTCATGGACGCCGGACCCGTCTGGGCCACCGCCGAGTGCGAGGTCCCGCCGGTGGGCAAGAGCGACCTCTACCGCGGCGAGATCGCCGACGCGGCCCTGGAGGCCGTCCTGCTGGCCGTGGAGCGCTTCGCCTCCGGGACGTACGCCCCACGGCCCCAGCACAGCGGCCTGGCCCGCCCCGCCCTGCGCCAGGAGGGCCGCCGCATCGACTGGGCGACCGACACCACCGAGCGGATCCTGCGCGTGCTGCGCGCCGCCGACTCCCGGCCGGGCGTACGGGACGACCTGCTCGGCGGGGACTGGTACCTGCACGGCGGCCACCCCGAGGACCGGCTGCGCGGCCGCCCCGGCGAGCTGCTCGCCACCCGGACCGGCGCGGTCTGCCGGGCCACGGCCGACGGCGCCGTCTGGATCCCCGAACTGCGGGCCCGGCACGCCCCCGGGCAGCCGCCCGCGCCCCGGCTCCCCGCCGTCCTCGCCCTGGGCGACCGGCTCCCCCCGCTGCCGGATCACCCGGCCCCCCTGCACGGGGACCCCCGCCGCCGCACCTGGTCCGACATCGGCTACCGGGAGGAAGGCCCGGTCGGCTTCCTCTCGTTCTCCTTCCCGGCCGGAGCGATGGACACCGACCGCTGCCGCCGGCTGCTGGCGGCCTACCGGACCGCCCTGTCCCGCCCGACCTCGGTGCTCGTCCTCGGCGGCGGCCGAGACTTCTTCTCCAACGGCATCCACCTCGGCGTGATCGAGGCAGCCGCCGACCCGGCCGAGGAGTCCTGGGCCAACATCAGCGCCATGGACGACCTGGTCGAGGCCGTCCTCACCACCACCGACCGGCTCGTCGTCGCCGCCCTCGGCGGGAACGCCGCCGCCGGCGGTGCCATGCTCGCCCTCGCCGCCGACGAGGTCTGGTGCCGCTCCGGCGCCGTCCTGAACCCCCACTACCGGCTGATGGGCCTGTACGGATCCGAGTACTGGACCTACACCCTGCCCGCCCGCGTCGGCGAGGCCGCCGCGGCCCGGCTGACGCAGGACGCCCTGCCGCTGAGCGCCGACGCGGCCCTCGCCCTGGGCCTGTCCGACCGTACGGTCGCCTGCCCGCCCGAGGACTTCGCAGGCGAGACGGCCCGGCTCGCGGTCCGCCTCGCCGCCCTGCCCGCCACGAGCGCGCGGATCGCCGCCAAGAAGGCCCGGCGCGAACAGGACGAGGCCCGGCGCCCGCTGGCCTCCTACCGGGAGGCGGAACTGGACCGGATGCGGCGGACCTTCGACGACCCGCGGGCCCCCTACCACGCCCTGCGCCGCGCCTTCGTCCGCAAGGAGCCCGCCCGCGGGACCCCGCCCCACCTCATCCGCCGCGCCGCGCCCGCGCCCGCCGGCGTCACCGGACCGGCCGTACAGGACAGCGCGTCCCCGGCGTACCCCTGCTAGCAAGGAAGAGGTGCGGTCCGTCCGCCCCCTCCCCACCTCCCCTCCCGCATCCCCTCCGAAGGAGGACCCGCATGGATGCAGCAACGTCGGACCCGGCAGAGGACCCGACGATCCACATCCTCTGGATCAACGCCGGACTGAGCTGTGACGGCGATTCGGTCTCGCTCACGGCGGCGATGCAGCCGAGCATCGAGGAGATCGTCACGGGCGTCCTGCCGGGCCTGCCCAAGGTGGCCGTGCACTGGCCCCTGATCGACTTCGAATGCGGGCCCGTCGGCGGCGCCGACACCTTCATCGAATGGTTCTTCAAGGGCGAGCGCGGCGAGATCGACCCCTTCGTCCTCGTCGTCGAGGGATCCATCCCCAACGAGTCGATCAAGCCCGAGGGCTACTGGTGCGGCTTCGGCGACGATCCCCGCACCGGCCAGCCGATCACCACCAGCGAGTGGATCGACCGGCTCGCCCCCAAGGCGCTCGCCGTGGTCGCCATCGGCACCTGCGCCACCTACGGCGGCATCCACGCCATGGAGGGCAACCCGACCGGGGCCATGGGCGTGCCCGACTACCTCGGCTGGGACTGGACCTCGAAGGCCGGCATCCCCCTCGTCTGCGTCCCGGGCTGCCCCATCCAGCCCGACAACTTCTCCGAGACCCTGACCTACCTGCTGTACCAGGCCGCGGGCTCGGCCCCGATGATCCCGCTGGACGACAAGCTCCGCCCGACCTGGCTGTTCGGGCAGACCGTCCACGAGGGCTGCGACCGCGCCGGCTTCTACGAGCAGGGCCAGTTCGCCGAGACCTACGACTCCCCGCAGTGCCTGGTCAGGCTGGGCTGCTGGGGTCCCGTGGTCAAGTGCAACGTCCCCAAGCGGGGCTGGATGAACGGCATCGGCGGCTGCCCGAACGTGGGCGGCATCTGCATCGCCTGCACGATGCCGGGCTTCCCCGACAAGTTCATGCCGTTCATGGACGCACCCCCCGGCTCCCGCGTGTCCGCGAAGGCCAGCGGGGCGTACGGGGCCGTGGTCCGGCGCCTGCGCGCGGTCACCCTGCACACCGTCGACCAGGAACCGAAGTGGCGCCACACCGGCGGGAAGCTGACCACCGGCTACCGCCCGCCCTGGTGACCGGCCCCTCCCACAGACCCCGCCCCCTCCCGGCGATCCGATCCCGCACACCCCGTACCGAACGAAGGGTCACGGCACAGACGATGGCACCGAAGACGAACGCGGCCGGCGACGGCAGCGGCCTGGTGGAGATGGCCTGGGATCCGATCACCCGGATCGTGGGCAGCCTCGGCATCCACACGAAGATCGACTTCAAGCAGAAGCGCGTCGCCGAGTGCTACAGCACCTCGTCGGTCTTCCGCGGCTACAGCGTCTTCATGCGAGGCAAGGACCCCCGCGACGCGCACTTCATCACCAGCCGCATCTGCGGCATCTGCGGGGACAACCACGCCACCTGCTCCGTCTACGCCCAGAACATGGCCTACGGGGTCAAGCCGCCGCACCTCGCCGAGTGGATCATCAACCTCGGCGAGTCGGCGGAGTACATGTTCGACCACAACATCTTCCAGGAGAACCTGGTCGGGGTCGACTACTGCGAGAAGATGGTCCGCGAGACCAACCCCGGCGTCCTCGAACGCGCCGAGCGCACCGAGGCCCCGCACGCCGCCGACCACGGCTACCGCACCATCGCCGACATCATGCGCTCCCTCAACCCGATCGAGGGCGAGTTCTACCGCGAGGCCCTCCAGGTCAGCCGGTACACGCGCGAGATGTTCTGCCTGATGGAGGGCCGCCACGTGCACCCCTCCACCCTCTATCCCGGCGGCGTCGGCACCATCGCCTCCGTCCAGCTGTTCACCGACTACATGAGCCGCCTCATGCGGTACTGCGAGTTCATGAAGCGGGTCGTCCCGCTCCACGACGACCTGTTCGACTTCTTCTACGACGCCCTCCCCGGCTACGAGGAGGTCGGCCGCCGCCGCGTGCTGCTGGGCTGCTGGGGCGCCCTCAACGACCCCGAGCACTGCGACTTCACCTACGCCAACATGACCGACTGGGGACGGAAGATGTTCGTCACCCCGGGCGTCGTCGTCGACGGCAAATTGGTCACCAACGACCTCACGCGGATCAACCTCGGCATCCGCATCCTGCTCGGCAGCTCGTACTACGACGACTGGGAGGGTCGCGAGCAGTTCGTCACCCACGACCCGCTCGGCAACCCCGTCGACCCCCGCCACCCCTGGAACCAGCACACCATCCCCGCCCCGCAGAAGCGGAACTTCGACGACAAGTACAGCTGGGTGATGTCCCCGCGCTGGTTCGACGGCACGGACCACCTGGCGCTCGACACCGGCGGCGGCCCCATCGCCCGCCTGTGGTCGACCGCCCTGTCCGGGCTCGTCGACGTCGGCTACGTCAAGGCCACCGGCCACAGCGTCGTCATCACCCTGCCGCGCACCATGACCAAGCCGGAGACCACCTTCGAGTGGAAGATCCCGAAGTGGTCCAACGCGCTGGAACGCAACCGCGCCCGCACCTACTTCCAGGCGTACGCGGCGGGCATCGCCCTGCACTGCGCTGAACAGGGCCTGGCCGAGGTACGCGCCGGACGCACCCAGACCTGGGAGAAGTTCGAGGTCCCGGACGAGTCCATCGGCTGCGGGTTCACCGAGGCCGTCCGCGGCGTCCTCTCCCACCACATGGTCATCCGGGACGGGAAGATCGCCAACTACCACCCGTACCCGCCGACCCCCTGGAACGCCAGCACCCGCGACACCTTCGGCACACCGGGCCCCTACGAGGACGCCGTGCAGAACACGCCGATCTTCGAGGAGAACGCTCCGGAGAACTTCAAGGGCATCGACATCATGCGCGCCGTGCGCAGCTTCGACCCCTGTCTGCCCTGCGGGGTCCACATGTACGTCGGCGGCGGGAAGACCGTGAAGACCCTGCACGTGCCCACCGGCCTGAGCGGACTCGGCGGATGAGCGCCGCCGCCGACGCCCGGCGGGCGGGAGCCCGCGTCGAGGAGGTCCTCGACCGGCTGGCCGACTCGGGCGACCGCGCCGCCTGCGCGGCCGCCGAGGAACTCGTCCGCGTCCTCATGGAGTTCTACGGGGCCGGCCTCGCCCGGATCACCGAGCGGCTCGGCGCCCCGGCGCTCGCCCCGCTCCTGGACGACGACCTCGTCGCGAGCCTGCTCACCCTGCACGGCCTGCACCCCGACGACGTCGAGACCCGCATCGGACGGGCCCTGCGCACCGCGGACGCCCCCGTCGAACCGCTCGGCTTCGACGCGGCCACCGGCGTCCTGCGGCTGCGCACCGCCCCCGCCGCGGGCTCCGGCTGCGGATGCGGCTCCGGCGCCGCGGACACCACCCGCGCCGCCCTCGAAGACGCCCTGGCCTGCTTCGCCCCCGAGGTCACCGGCGTCGACATCGAGACGCCCCCGCCCCCGGCGCCCCTGCTCCAGATCGGCACCCGCCCGCACACCCCGGCCCGGGTGCCGTGACGGGCCCCCGCGCCCGGGGGCTGCACCGCTTCACCGGCCCCCGGCCGCCCCGGCCCGAGAGCTGCGAACTCTGCGGGACGCCCGTACCCCCGGACGGCCACCGCCACCTGGTCGAGACCGAGAAGCGGGCCCTGGTGTGCGCCTGCACGGCCTGCGCCCTCCTCTTCGACCGGCCGGGCACCCGCACCGGCCGCTACCGGGCCGTCCCCGACCGCTACCTCGCCGACCCCGGCCACCGGCTCGACGACGCGGACTGGGAACGGCTGCGCATCCCCGTCGGCGTGGCCTTCCTCTTCCGCAACGCCGCCCTCGGCCGGCTCGTGGCCCTCTACCCCAGCCCGGCCGGTGCCACCGAGAGCGAACTCGACCCCGACACCTGGCAGTCCGTCCTCGGAGCCGGACGGCTCGCCGGAGTCCTCGAACCCGACGTGGAGGCCCTCCTGCTCCGCCACTCGCCCGGCCGCACCACCTGCCACCTCGTCCCGATCGACGTCTGTTACGAACTGGTCGGCCGGATGCGGCTGCTGTGGCGCGGCTTCGACGGCGGCGCCGAGGCCCGGGCCGCCCTCGACGCCCTCTTCGCCCACGTCGAGGCCCGCGCCAAGGTGCTCGCGGAGGCCCGCCCCTCATGACGGACCTCACCTTCGCCTGCACCGGGGTGCGCGCCGACCCGTACGCCGCCGGCCCCACCCTCGTCCTGCGGCTGCGCATCACCGCCGCGACCCCCGACACCCGGGTCCACGCCCTCGCCCTGCGCTGCCAGATCCGCATCGAGCCGGCCCGGCGCGGCTACGGCACCGACGAGGCCGAGGCCCTCGCCGACCTGTTCGGCGACCGCTCCCGCTGGGGCACCACCCTGCGGCCCGTCCAGTTCGCCCAGGTCGGCCTGCTGGTTCCCGGCTTCACCGGGGAGACCGAGACCGACCTCGTCGTCCCCTGCACCTACGACATGGACATCGCCTCCACCCGGTACTTCAACGCCCTCCGGGACGGCGAGGTCCCGCTGCTCCTGCTGTTCTCCGGCACCGCCTTCACCGGGGCCGGCGGATTCCGCGTCGCACCCGTGCCCTGGGACCGCGAGGCCGCGTACCGGATGCCCGTCGCCGTGTGGCACCAGATGATCGAACAGCACTTCCCCGGCTGCGGCTGGCTGCGGCTGCCCCGCGCCACCATGGCCGAACTGCTCTCCTACCGCTCCCGCCACGCCCTCGCCTCCTGGGAGGACACCCTGCGCGCCCTGCTGGACGCCGCCGAGCCCGCGCCACCGGCGCTCCCCCTTCCGGGAGCCCCGGCACCCCGCGTCACCGAGAGGGCGGCCCCATGACCACGACGGCCCCCGCGGCCACCACCCAACGCCACGGGCGCCGCTTCGAGTCGGCCCGCCAGGTGGCGGACGCCGTCCTCTTCGAGGGCTACGTCCTGTACCCCTACCGCGCCTCCGCCGCCAAGAACCGGATGCGCTGGCAGTTCGGCGTCCTCGTCCCGCCCGCCTGGGCCCCCGTCCAGGGCGAACACAGCCTCCAGCGCACCGAGGTCCTCATGGAGCCGCGCGGCGCCGCCACCCTCTCCCTCGAACTGCGCTTCCTGCACGCCCAACGCCGCACCGTCCAACGCGTCCTGGACGACGGCACGTTCGCCGACACGGCCGAACTCCACCTGGCGGACCGGGTCCTCGTCCCCTGGGACGAGGGCACCGAGGAACGGGTCGAACTGCGCGTCGCCGTACCCGAACTGACGGAGAAGGAGATCGTCCTCCCGTTCACCCGCCCGGCCCGCGAGGACGTGGAACCGGTGCTCGACGACCGCGGCCGGACCGTCGGCCGGCTCGTCCGGCGCACCCAGGAGGTCGAGGGGGTGGTGCGCCTGCACGCCGAGGAAATCGACGGCCCCTACCGGGTCCTGAAGCTCACGGCCCTGGTCGAGAACACCAGCCCCTGGGCCCCGGACGAGCCCGCCGCAGCGGCACGCGAGGAGGCCCTGCCGCGCTCCCTCGTCGCCGCCCACCTGCTGCTCGGCCTCACCCCGGGCTCCTTCCTGTCCATGACCGACCCGCCCGAATGGGCCCGGCCCGCCGTCGCCGGCTGCGCGAACCTGCACACCTGGCCGGTCCTCGCCGGCGAGGGCGGCGGCGCCGACGTGGTCCTCTCCTCCCCGATCATCCTGGAGGACCACCCCGCCATCGCCCCCGAGAGCGCCGGCGCGATGTACGACGCCACCGAGATCGACGAGATCCTCGCCCTGCGCACCGCCGCCCTCACCGACGAGGAGAAGCGCGAGGCACGCGGTACGGACCCCCGCGCCGCGGCCGTCGTCGACCTCGCCGAATCCCTGCCGCCCGAGGTCCTGGAACGGCTGCACGGAGCGGTGCGCTCCCTGCGCGGGGCCACCGGCGGGCCGCCGCCCGAAGAGGCGGAGCCGGACGCCCTGTTCAGTCCCGGCACCCCCTGGTGGGACCCGGCCGGAAGCGCCCCACCGGAACCGGCACCCGACCGGGTCCTCGTCGACGGCGTCCCCGTCGGTCCCGGCAGCCGCGTGACGCTCCGCCCCGGCCTGCGGCGCACCGACGCCCAGGACCTCTTCCTCCAGGGCCGCGCCGCGCACGTCGAGGCGGTCCTCCACGACGTCGACGGGGGAGTGCACCTCGCCGTCACCGTGGAGGGCGACCCGGGCGCGGACATCCGCCGCGAGCAGGGCCGGTTCCTCTACTTCCAGCCCGACGAGGTCACCCCCCTGGAGGAGCCGTGAGCGGCCGGGTCCTGATCGCGGGCATCGGCAACGTCTTCCTCGGCGACGACGGGTTCGGCGTCGAGACGGTGCGGTCCCTGTCCGCGCACGCCCTGCCCGGCCACGTGGAGGTGGCCGACTTCGGCGTGCGCGGGGTCCACCTGGCCTACCAGCTCCTGGACGGCTACGACACCCTCGTCCTGGTCGACGCCACCGAACGCGGCGGCGAACCGGGCACCCTGTACCTGATCGAGGCGCCCGGCTCCGCCGCCCCCGGCGGCGGCCGCCCCGTCCTCGACGGCCACCACATGTCTCCCGACGCGGTCCTCGGCCTGCTGGGCACCCTGTGCTCCGGCACCGGTTCCGCCCCGCCCCGGCGCACGTACGTCGTCGGCTGCGAACCGGCCCGTGTGGACGAGGGGATCGGACTGAGCGCCCCCGTGGCGGCCGCGGTACCGGAAGCCGTACGGATGCTGCTGGACCTCCTGACGGATCTGGAGACGGAGCCCGGGCCGCAGGCGAGTGACCGGTGCGAACTGAGGAGAACCCCATGAAGAAGGCCGTCTTCTGCACCGCCGCGGCCCTGGCCGCCGCCGTCGTACTCGTGCAGACGTTCCCCGACATCCGGCGCTACCTGCGGATCCGCCGGATGTGACGGTGCCACGGGAACCTGCGGTTCCCCCGGCGTGGAGAGCGGCCCGGAGCACCGTGCTCCGGGCCGCTCTCCCATGGGCCGGGCGGGTCCGAACGGAGTACGGGGCCGGCGGCGCGTCGGCGTGCCCGCCGCTCCCGTCCCCGTCCTGCCGCTGTAATGAGGCCCGGCAGGACGGAGTCCGATGCACGAGATGTCGATCGCCATGGCCGTCGTGGACCAGGTGGCGGAGGCGGCCCAGGCCGGAGCGGCACGCTCCGTGAGCCGCGTGGAGCTGGAGATCGGGGAACTGGCCGGTGTCGTCCCCGACGCGCTGGCCTTCTCCTTCGGACTGGCCTGCACCGCGACGCCCCTCGAAGGCGCCGAACTCGTGACCCGCACCGTGGCCGCCCGCGCCCGCTGTGCGACCTGCGCGGGGGAGTGGGCCGCCGGCATGCCCCCCGACCTGTCCTGCCCGGGCTGCGGGAAGGCCACCGCGGTGGAGCTCCTCTCGGGGCGCGAACTGCGGATCCTCCGCGTGGTCTGGGACGACGCCCTCGAACCGATCCCCGAGGAGGCCTGACCGTGTGCCGAGAGGTCGAACTGCGACAAGCGGTGCTCGCGAAGAACGACGGGGCCGCAGAGGCCCTGCGCGCCGGACTCACCGCCCGCGGAACGGCGGTGGTCAACCTGCTCTCCAGCCCGGGCAGCGGGAAGACGGCCCTGCTGGAACAGGAACTGACGCTCGCCCGGAAGCGCGGCGTTCCGGTGGCCGCCCTGACCGCCGACCTCGCGACCGAGAACGACGCGACCCGGCTGGCCCGTTCGGGCGTCCCGGTCAAGCAGATCCTCACCGACGGACTCTGCCACCTCGAAGCGCACATGCTGGGCCGCCACCTGGACGACTGGCTCCCGCCGGACACCCGCCTCCTGTTCGTCGAGAACGTCGGCAACCTGGTCTGCCCGGCCTCCTACGACCTGGGCGAGTCCCTGCGGGTGGTGCTGGCCTCGGTGACGGAGGGCGAGGACAAACCCCTCAAGTACCCGACCGCCTTCGGGCTGGCCCAGCTGGTGGTCATCACCAAGACCGACCTCGCGAAGGCCGTCGAGTTCGACGAGGCGGCGTTCCGCGCGAACGTCCTGCGGGTCAACCCGGGGGTGCGGATCCTGCGCACCTCCTCCCGCTCGGCCGAGGGCACGGGCCTCCTCCTCGACCACGCCCTCGCCATCGCGGGCGGCACGCGCCCCCACACCCCGGTGATGTCCCGGCAGCCCCGGGCCGCCCACGTCCACGACGACGCGCCTTTGCAGGCGGAAGGGGCACAGGACCCGGCGGCGGACGCCCCCGCGGCGTCCCCCTCACCGCCCCACCCGCACAGCCACCCGCACCCGGCCCCCGCCACCACGGCCGGGCCCCGCTGATGGAGGCCGCGGAACGCCGCCGCGTGACGGTCCGCGGCGTGGTCCAGGGCGTCGGCTTCCGCCCGTACGTGTACACCCGCGCCACCACCCTCGGCCTGGCCGGGCACGTCACCAACACCTCCGAGGGCGTGGTCGCCGAGGTCGAGGGACCGCCCTCGGCGGTGGCGGCGTTCTGCGAGCGCCTCGCCGCCGACGCGCCGCCCCTGGCCGTCGTCGACACCGTCGACCACCGCACGGTCCCCCTCGCGGGCGGCGCCGGCTTCACCATCGTCGCCTCCCGCACCGGCGGCCCGCCCCGCACCCTGGTCTCCCCGGACACCGCCACCTGCGCCGACTGCCTCGCCGAACTCGCGGATCCGGCCGACCGCCGCCACCGCCACCCCTTCATCACCTGCACCCACTGCGGACCCCGCTTCACCATCGTCACCGGGCTGCCCTACGACCGCGCCCACACCACCATGGCCCGCTTCCCGATGTGCCCCGACTGCGCCCGCGAGTACGCCGATCCCGCCGACCGCCGCTTCCACGCCCAGCCCGTCGCCTGCCCGGCCTGCGGGCCCCGCCTCCGGCTGCTCACCGGGCACCCGCCCCGCGAGGAGACCACCGCCGACCCCGTCGCGCGGGCCCGCCGCCTCCTGTCCGACGGCGCCGTCCTCGCCGTGAAGGGGCTCGGCGGCTACCACCTGGCCTGTGACGCCGGCAACGCCGCCGCCGTGGCCGCGCTGCGGCGCCGCAAGGAACGGGGGGACAAGCCCTTCGCGCTGATGGCCCGCGACCTGACCGACATCGAACGGCTCGCCGACGTGGGCCCCGCGGAACGGGAGCTGCTCACCGGCACCGTCCGCCCCGTCGTCCTGCTCCGCCGCCGCGCCGCCGCGCCCCCCGCGGGCCTGGCCGACGCCGTCGCCCCGGGCAGCCCCGACCTCGGCGTGATGCTCCCGTACACCCCCGTCCACCACCTGCTGCTCGGCCTGCCCGGCGACCCGCCGGGCCCCCGCCTGCTCGTCATGACCAGCGGCAACCTCTCCGGCGAACCCATCGTCACCGACGACACCGAAGCCCTGGAGCGCCTCGCCCACCTGGCCGACGCCTGGCTCACCCACGACCGCCCCATCCACGTCCCCTGCGACGACTCCGTCGTCCGCGTCTGCGACGGCGCCCCCCTGCTCCTGCGCCGCTCGCGCGGCTACGCCCCGCTGCCCATCACCCTCCCCCTGCCGGTCCCCGCCACCCTCGCCGTCGGCGGCGACCTCAAGAACGCCTTCTGCCTGGCCGAGGGCCGCCGTGCCTGGCCGTCCGCCCACATCGGCGACATGGACGACCTCGCCACGCAGACCGCGTTCACCCACGCGCAGCGGCAGCTGTCGGCCCTCACCGGGGTCACCCCGGCCCTGCTGGCCGCCGACCGCCATCCCGGCTACCGCTCAGGCCGCTGGGCCCGCGACCACGCGGCGGGCCGCCCGCTGGTCCCCGTCCAGCACCACCACGCGCACATCGCCTCAGCGCTGGCCGAACACGGCCACGACGGCACCCGCCGGGTGATCGGCGTCGCCTTCGACGGCACCGGGTACGGGGACGACGGCGCGGTGTGGGGCGGGGAGGTCCTCCTCGCCGACTACACGGGCTACACCCGCTTCGCCCACCTCGCCTACGTACCGCTGCCCGGCGGCGACGCGGCCGTGCGCCGCCCCTACCGCATGGCCCTGTCCCACCTGCGCGCCGCCGGCCTCGCCCGGACACCGGACCTGCCCTGCGTCGCCGCCTGCCCGGCCGGCGAACTCCGGGTACTGGAAACCCAGCTGGCCCGCGAACTGAACTGCGCGCCCACCTCCAGCATGGGCCGGCTCTTCGACGCCGTCTCCTCGCTGGCCGGCGTCTGCCAGCACGCCGGCTACGAGGCCCAGGCCGCCGTCGAACTGGAGGCCGCCGCCCTCCGGGCGCCCGCGGAAGGCCGCGCGTACGCCTTCGGCCTGCGCGTGCCCGCACCCGGGGCGCGGGGCCCGGTCGTCGCCGACCCGGCACCGGTCCTGGCCGCGGCGGTGGCCGACGTACGGGCGGGCGCGGCCCCGGAGCCGGTCGCCGCCCGCTTCCACGCCGCGGTCGCGGACCTGGTCGCCGACCTCTGCGAACTCGCCCGCGCCGGGCACGGCCTGGACACCGTCGCCCTGACCGGCGGGGTCTTCTGCAACACCCTCCTGTCCTCCGCGTGCGCCCGGAGGCTGCGCGCCCGGGGGTTCACCGTCCTGCGCCAGCACCGGGTGCCGCCCAACGACGGCGGCCTGGCGCTCGGCCAGCTCATGGTGGCGGCCGCGGCCGCCACCGCCGCACACGATCCGTCACGAGGAGAGCCCCATGTGTCTGGCGGTACCCGGCAGAGTGCTTGAGATCGCGGAGAGGGACGGCACCCGCATGGCCACCGTCGACTTCGGCGGCGTACAGAAGGAGGTGTGCCTGGAGTACCTCCCGGACCTCCGGGTGGGCGAGTACGCCATCGTGCACGTGGGTTTCGCGCTCCAGCGGCTCGACGAGGAGTCGGCCCGCAAGACGCTCGACCTGTTCGCCGAACTCGGCATGCTCCAGGAGGAGTTCGGCGACCCCTGGGAACAGGCCGAGGCCGCCCGGCTCGGCGACGGGACGGAGGCCCGGCGGTGAGGTACATCGACGAGTTCCAGGACCCCGCCCTCGCCCGCAGGCTCCTCGACGACATCCGCTCCACCGTCACCCGCCCCTGGGCGCTCATGGAGGTGTGCGGCGGGCAGACCCACACCATCATCCGGCACGGCATCGACCAACTCCTGCCCGATGAGATCGAGTTGATCCACGGGCCCGGCTGTCCGGTGTGCGTCACCCCGCTGGAGGTCATCGACAAGGCCCTGGAGATCGCCTCCCGGCCCGAGGTGATCTTCTGCTCGTTCGGCGACATGCTCCGCGTCCCCGGGACCGGCCGCGACCTCTTCCAGGTGCGCAGTGAGGGCGGCGACGTCCGGGTGGTCTACTCGCCGCTGGACGCCCTGAAGGTGGCCCGGCGGAACCCGGACCGCGAGGTGGTCTTCTTCGGCATCGGCTTCGAGACCACCGCCCCGCCCAACGCCATGACGGTCCACCAGGCCCGGAAGCTCGGCATCACCAACTTCAGCCTGCTCGTCTCCCACGTCCGGGTCCCCCCGGCGATCGAGGCGATCATGCGCTCGCCCGGCTGCCGGGTCCAGGGATTCCTCGCCGCCGGTCACGTGTGCAGCGTCATGGGCACCGCCGAGTACCCAGACCTCGCGGCCCGCCACCGCGTCCCCATCGTCGTCACCGGCTTCGAACCGCTCGACATCCTCGAAGGCGTACGACGGGCCGTACGGCAGCTCGAACGCGGTGAGCACACCGTCGAGAACGCCTACGCGCGCGCCGTCCGCCCCGAGGGCAACCCGGCCGCGCTCGCCATGCTGGAGGACGTCTTCGAGGTCACCGACCGGGCCTGGCGCGGCATCGGGGTCATCCCGGGCAGCGGCTGGCGGCTGGCCGGGCGGTACCGGGAGTACGACGCCGAACACCGCTTCTCCGTCACCGGCATCACCACCCGCGAGCCGGCCGCCTGCCGCAGCGGGGAGGTGCTCCAGGGGCTGATCAAACCGCACGAGTGCGAGGCCTTCGGCACCCTGTGCACCCCGCGCAACCCGCTCGGCGCCACCATGGTCTCCAGCGAGGGCGCCTGCGCCGCGTACTACCTCTACCGCCGTCTGGAACTCGGGCCCCCGCAGGCCCGGCCCACCGCGCCCCCGGCCCAGCCCACCGACCCGACCGCCCCGCTGGAGGCGAGCCCCGTTGTCTGAGACCACGCTCGACGTCACCGGCTGGACCTGCCCGGCACCGCTCCGCGACCGCCCTCGTGTGGTGATGGGCCACGGGGGCGGCGGAGCCCTCTCCGCGGAACTGGTGCAGCACCTGTTCGCGCCGGCGTTCGGCGGCGAGGCCCTCGCACAGCTCGGCGACTCCGCGGCCCTGCGCCTCGGCGGCGTCCGGCTGGCTTTCTCCACCGACTCCTACGTGGTGCGCCCGCTGTTCTTCCCGGGCGGCAGCATCGGCGGCCTGGCCGTCAACGGCACGGTCAACGACCTGGCCATGAGCGGGGCGGCCGCCGCCTACCTGTCCTGCGCCTTCATCCTCGAAGAGGGCGTCGAGACGGCCACGCTCGCCCGCGTCGCCCAGGACATGGGAGCGGCCGCGCGGGCCGCGGGAGTGGAGGTGGCCACCGGCGACACCAAGGTCGTCGAAGCGGGCCACGGGGACGGGATCTACGTCAACACCGCCGGGATCGGGCTGATCCCGGACGGGGTCGACCTGCGCCCGCAGCGCGTCGTCCCCGGTGACGTCGTCATCGTCAGCGGGGAGATCGGCCTGCACGGTGTGGCGATCATGAGCGTCCGGGAGGGCCTGGAGTTCGGCGTGGACGTCGAGAGCGACTGCGCGGCCCTGGGCGGCCTCGTCCGGGCGATGCTCGCGGTCACCCCCGACCTGCACGTGCTGCGCGACCCCACCCGGGGCGGGCTCGCGGCCGCCCTCAACGAGATCGCGGCCGCGTCCGGCACCGGCGTCGTCCTGCACGAGGGACGCGTCCCCGTCCCCCCGGCCGTCGCGAACGCCTGCGCGATCCTCGGCCTCGATCCGCTCTACGTGGCCAACGAGGGCAAGCTGGTCGCCTTCGTCCCCCGCGAGCACGCCGAAGCCGTCCTCCACGCCATGCGGGCGCACCCGCTGGGCCGGAACGCGGCCGTCGTCGGCGAGGCCGTCGAGGCCCATCCGGGCCTGGTCGTGGCGCGCACCGGCCTCGGCGGTACCCGTGTGGTGGACCTGCCGCTGGGGGAGCAGCTGCCGCGGATCTGCTGACGGGCCCGTGCCGGGCGGCCCTGCGCCGGCAGGAACCGACGCCCGCCCCACCGCCGCTACGGGCGGGCGTCGTCCGGCCACCCGTAGCCGGTGCGCGGCGGGGCGGGAACGGCGCCCATCGCGGCCAGGTCGCGGTCGGCGGCGCGCATCAGGCGGGCCGACAGGTCGCGCATCGCCCGGCTCGCGGCCAGTTCGTCACCGATGGCGGGAACGTCCACGTCCTGCGGATTGCACCGGGCGCGGCCGCTGCCGGTCATCGTGGTCCTCCCGTTGTCGAGCACGGCCCGGGCCCTGGTCGTGCCGCCCTCCTCCGTGAGGTAGAGGTCCACCCTCCACTCCTCGGCGTGTGTCATGGCGTGCCTCCTCCGTGCCTGGCCCCCGCTCCCAGGATCCTCCCGGGCGGCCCGCCGGCAAAGCCGCAGGGCGACGGCGCGGACCGCGCGCACGCGGCCCGGCCCGGCGCTCCGGGCCCGCGAGGACGCCGCCGTCGCCGGACAGGGCTCCCCCGGGGTCAGGCGGCGGTCCAGCCGCCGTCCATCGGCAGCGAGGCGCCGGTGACGTGCCCGGTGTGCGGGCCGCACAGCCACAGGGCCACCGCGGCCACCTCCTCGGGCTCGATCAGCCGCTTGATGGCGGAGCCGCGCAGCAGGACCTCCTCGACGACCCGCTCGGCGGGGATGCCGTGCGCCTCGGCCTGGGCGGCGATCTGCCGCTCCACCAGCGGGGTGCGGACGTAGCCGGGGTTCACGCAGTTGCTCGTCACCCCGTGGGGGGCGCCCTCCAGGGCGGTGACCTTGCTGAGCCCCTCCAGCGCGTGCTTGGCCGCCACGTAGCCGGACTTGAAGGCGCTGGCCCGCAGCCCGTGCACGCTGGAGATGTTCACCACCCGCCCCCACCCCCGCCCGTACATGTACGGCAGCGTCCGGCGCAGCAGCAGGAACGGGGCGTGCACCATCACCCGCTGGAGCAGCTCGAACCGCTCCGGCGGGAACTCCTCGATGGCCGCGACGTGCTGCAGCCCCGCGCTGTTGACCAGGATGTCGACGGCGGCCGGCAGGGAGTCGACGGCGGCGGGGTCCGCGAGGTCGGCCGTGTGCGCCGTCCCGCCGATCCGCGCGGCCACGGCCCGGGCCGCCTCCGCGTCGACGTCCACGACGTGCACGAAGGCACCGGCCCCGGCCAGCGCCACGGCGCAGGCGCGCCCGATGCCGCTGCCGCCACCGGTCACCAGGGCCACCCGGCCCGCCGGGCCGTGACCGTCCGCCCGGCCGGCCTGGGTGCCGTCGGACGCGATGCTGGGAGATCCGCTCGTCATGCTCCGAACGGTAGGGATCCCCGTCGCCCCCTGCCGATGTGTGCCGCCCCCACACTCCGCCCGCCGCCCATGGCGGCGACCGCCACCGGCGGATCGGCGGCGAGGGGCGGGCCCGTTACGGGGTGCGCCAGCCCTGGAGGCCGCCCGACGGGGGCCGGCCCGCCATCACCTGGGCGAGGTGGTGGAGGATCTCCTCCGCCTCCCGGCGGACCTGTCCCGGGACATCGCCGCGCTCGCGTACGAGCCGGTCGTAGATCGGCGCTTCACTGCTGGTGCTGCTCACTTAGGACGTCGCTCCCCTGAAGCCGGCACCGGCGGCCGGGCGGCACAAGTGTAGGTGGCGGAATCCCGGCACCCGAACACAGGTCGGTACGGGCGCCGGGGCAAACGCCGGAACAGGGGGCAAAGCGGAACTCAGCGGCAGACGGTTCCGTCGGCCGGCGCGGTGCCGTCGACGAGGAACGCGTCGACGGCCTTGGTCGCGCAGACGTCGGTGCCGTAGACCCCGTGCCCCTCGCCCTTCACCGTCAGGTTGACGCCGACGCCCCGCCCGAGCGCGTCGGCCATCCGCCGGGCGCCCTCGAAGGGGGTGGCCGGGTCGCCGGTGTTGCCGATGACGAGGATCGGGGCCGCGCCCTCGGCGGCCACCTGGGGCCTGTCGGAGGTGCCGCGCACCGGCCAGTCGGTGCAGGCGAGCAGGCCCTTGGCCATCGACGGCCCGAAGACCGGGGAAGCCGAGCGGAAGGCGGGCTCCTGGGCCCGCATCTCCTCCACCGTGTAGCGGTGGCTGGTGTCGGCGCAGCCGATCGCGGTGTGGGCGGCGTCGGAGTTGTCGTAGTGGCCGTCCGCTCCGCGCCCGCTGTAGGCGTCGGCGAGGGCGAGCAGGTTGTTCCCGGTGCCGCGCAACTGCAGCTCGGCCAGGCTCTGGACGAGGTAGTCCCAGGTCTCCTTGTCGTAGAGGCCGGCCGCGATGCCGGTGAGCGCGAGGTCGGAGGTGACCTTGCGCCCGCTCCTGGTGGCGGCGGGCTGTGTCTCCAGCTTCTTCAGCAGGTCGCCGATCCGGCGGTTGCCCTCGTCGGTGCTGCCACCGGTGGGGCACCTGGCGGCGTACTTGTCCCGGCAGAACGCCATGGCGTGCTCCAGCGCCTGCTGGAACCCCTTGGCCTGCCCGAGGCCCGCCTGGAGCTCGTCGGAGGTGGGGTCGACGACGGCGTCGAACACGGTGCGGCCGACGTTCTTCGGGAACAGGTGGGCGTAGACGCCGCCCAGCCGGGTGCCGTAGGAGATGCCGAAGTAGTTCAGCTTCGCGTCGCCGAGCACCTGCCGCATCAGGTCCATGTCCCGGGCGGTGTCGGCCGTGCCGACGTGCGGGAGGATCTTGTCCGAGTTGCGCCGGCAGGCCTGCGTGTACGTGCGGACGGGGGCGAGGGGGTCGGCGTCGGAGGGGCCCGGCCCCTCGTCCAGGGCCCTGTCGTCCAGGCAGGTGACCGGGGCGGTGCCGCCCACGCCGCGCGGGTCGAAGCCGACCAGGTCGTAGACGCTGCCGAGCTTCTCGTAGTCCTTCGCGGCGTGCGGCAGCGTCCTGACGCCGGAGGCTCCGGGGCCGCCGAAGTTGTAGACCAGCGATCCCAGGCGCTTGTCCGTGTCCGTGGCCTTCTTGCGGATCAGCGCCACGTCCAGGGTCTCGCCGCCGGGATCGGCGTAGTCCAGGGGCGCCTTCATCGTCGCGCACTCCCAGTCCCCGCCGGGGGCCTTTCCGCCGCCCTGCGCCGCCGAGGGCGCCGGGCAGGAGGACCAGGTCGGCTTCTGCCCGGTCAGGGCGGCGGGCAGCGCGGCCGGGGCGGTGGGGGAGGGGCCGCTCGCGGGGGCCGGGGGCTTCGTCGCCGCCGGGGCCTCGGCGCCGCCGTCGCAGGCCGCCAGGGCGGGGACCGCCAGCAGGGCGGCGGCGGCCAGAGCGGCCGTCCGTGCGGGGCGGCGTAGGGGGTGGCGCATGCCGGAGCTCCTGGGGACGCGGGCGGTTCGGTGCCTTCGGGTAAACGGACGGCAAACTATCCGATCGCCTTCCGGCCGTTTCGCCCGGGGGCGGGCCGGACCGGCGGCGGAAGAGCACGAGCGGGGCTGAATACTCGGATGATCGGACTGTTACGGTCGGGGCATGCCCGAACTGATCGCCCCTTCCCCGCACCTGCACTCCTCCTGGCTCGAAGCGCGGGCGGAATGGGGCCCCGACGCCCACATGGACGGCGCCGGACTGGGCTCCGCCGACGACGTGGAGACCCCCGAGGGCTTCGCCGCCTGGACCGCGCGCCTGCACCGCCAGGCGGACCGCGCTGCCCCGGTCGAACAGGGGCGCGTCCACGCCACGTACTGGTGGATCGCCGAAGGCGACACCTACCTGGGCGCCATCGACCTGCGGCACCACCTCAACGCCTTCCTGCTCGACGCGGGCGGCCACATCGGCTATAGCGTCCGCCCCTCGGCGCGCCGGCGCGGCCTGGCCGGCTGGGCGCTGGAGCAGGTCCTGCACGAGGCCCGCGTGATGGGCATGGACCGGGTCCTGCTGACCTGCGACCCGGGCAACGAGCCCTCGCGGCGCACCATCGAGCGGGCGGGCGGCGTACTGGAGGACGTACGCGACACCCTGATCGGCCCCAAGCGCCGCTACTGGGTCGGCCTCTGACGGGGGTTCGTCCCCGCGCACCCCGCCGGCCACGGCTACAGTGCCGGAGACCCCGTACACCGGGGAGGCACGACGGGATCGCGCCCGCTCCGCCCCCGCCCGGACCGTGAGAGGCGGCGCGCATGGCCGACCCCGTCCCCGACCCACGGCGCCCGCCCCGCCCGCGGGGCGTCGGCCCCGCCGCCCGGGTGGCCCTCGCGGCCTCGGCCGGGTTCGCGCTGCTGGCCCTGTGGGTGCTCCTGGCGCCGACCGGGCCGCTGCCCTTCGACGCCGGCCCGCACACCTGGTCCGCCGGACACCGGCCGTCCGCCGCGCTGACCGCGGCCCGGGCGGTCACCGGCACCGGCACGGGGATCCCGCCGTACGCCCTGGTCGTCCTGGCGGGCCTGTACGCCGGACGTACCGCCCGGCAGCGGCTGACGGCCGTCGCCGGGTTCGTGCTGTGCCTGGCCGCCGGCCAGGCCGTGCGGCGCGGGCTGATGTATGCCTTCGCCCGGCCCCGGCCCCCGGCCGCCGACTGGGCGGTCCACGCCGACAACTGGGCCTTCCCGTCCGGTCACGCCACCACGGGGGCGCTGACCGCCGGACTGCTGCTCGCGGCCCTCGCCCTGCGCCGCTCCGGGCGTCCGCCCGTGCCCGCCGCCGTGCCGGTCCTCGTCTGGGGCGCGGCGGTGGGCCTGAGCCGCGTCTACCTCGGCGTGCACTGGCTCTCCGACGTACTCGCCGGCTGGCTCCTGGCGACGGCCTGGCTGGCCCTCGCCGTCCTCACGGCCCGCTGGTACGTCCGCCGGGGACCGGTCTGAACGGTCGGTCCCCGGCGGACGGCCGTCAGCGGGCGCCGCGCTCCGGCAGGTCCACATCGGCCGGGGCGGACGCGAAGCCGCGGGCCTTGGCGGCGGCGGCCGGCTTCTTGCCGCAGAACGCCCCCTCCAGGGTCGCGCCGAGGGCCGTGTTCGCGACGCCCCGGTTCGAGGTGTTCGCCATGGCCGTCATGCTGCGCTTGCCGTCGCGCGTGGTGAACGCGTAGGTGTAGAACCCCTGCACCGTGCCCGTGTGCCCGTACACCGAGGTGCCGCAGGACAGGTCGTAGCGGCGCAGCCCCAGCCCGTAGAAGCGGGTCCCGGCCGCGTCGGTCGGGGTCATGGTCAGCATCTGGTCCAGCAGCTTCGGCGCCACCAGCTTCCCGCCCACCAGCGCGGACATGAACGTGCTGAGGTCCGCCGGGCTGGAGATCATCGCACCGGCGGACTGCGCCCAGGACACCGTCTGCTCGGTGGAGTCGACCAGCGGGGCCCCGGCCTCGTCGGGGGTGAGGTAGCCGTGGGTGTGCAGCCCGGAGATCTGCGTGCCGGGGTGCACGTACGCGGTGTCCCGCAGCTTCAGCGGCTTGATGATGCGGCGCTCGTACTCCTTGGCCACCGGGTTGCCGGTGGCCTTCTCGATGAGCATGCCGACCACCACGAAGTTGGTGTTCGAGTACTGGTAGGAGGCACCCGGCTCGCCCGTCCGGGGCTCGGCCAGCGAGAGGTTCACCAGCTCCTGGTAGCCGAACACCCTGTTGCGGACGGCCTCGAAGCCGGGCACGGTTTTGTCGAACATGGCGTTCGTGTAGTCCGAGAGCCCGCTGCGGTGGGTCAGCAGGTGGCGCACGGTGATCCGGTCGTCGGGCAGCAGCCCCGGCAGGTAGCGGTTGACCGGGACGTCCAGCTCGATCTTCTTCTCGTTCACCAGCTGGAGCAGCACGACGGTGGAGAAGGTCTTGGTGACGCTGCCGATCCGGAAGCGGGCCCGGGGGTCCATGGCCGCCCCCGTGACCTTGTCGCTCACTCCCTCGGTCGCGCTCAGGACGCGGCCGCCCTCGGTGATCCGGGCCAGCGCGCCCGGGGCTCCGGCGGCGAGGGTGTTGCGCAGCGCCTGGTCGACGGCTTCCATGTCCGCCGCCGGCAGGGCGGGTCCGGCGGTGTGCGGGGCCCCGGCGGAGGGTGCGGTCGCGGCCTGGGCGGCGGTGGCGGGCGCCACACCGGCGACCACGGCCAGCAGGGCGGCACCGACGGCCAGACGTCGGTTCAGGGGACGGCGGTTCGCGGACAGGGGCACGTTGCTCCTCGGCTCGGTGGTGCGGTTCCCGGGCCCCGGAGGTCGGCCGCGGTGATCACGAGCCTACCCAGGCCGCCGCGCACGCCTGATGTGCCGTCACCGGCAGCACGGCCGAAAGTCGTTGTCCGTTCGTACGAGGAATGCGGCGCGGCATTCCGTCCGCGCGGCGGCGTCCCGGCCCGGCACGAGGGAGGATCCCGCCGGACCCCCTGCGGGACCGGCCCCCGCCCGGTCGGGCCGGCCCGGGGGGATCGGGCCGCCCGGCCGGCCCCCGCCGGCGCCGGGCGGCGGGAGCCGAGCCGAAATATGATGTGCCTGGGTCTTTCGCACAGCGGGAGCAGAGAGGCAGATGGACGTACCCGGGAGTGGTCCGTGACCCCGCGCCGGCGGCACGCCCGGCCGGCCAGCGCCGATCTGCTGAGCACGCTGGGGCGGCTCACCGCCCAGGCGCGGGAGGGCGCCCAGCTGCACCACGCCCGGGTCGAGCTGGCCCAGGCGCTCCAGCGCGAGATGCTGCCCGCCTCCCTGCCCGTCCTGCCGGGGCTGCGGGCCGCGGCCCGGTACGCGCCCGCCCAGCACGGCCTGGACATCGGCGGCGACTGGTACGACGGCTTCCGGCTGCCCGAGGGCGCCCTCGCCTTCTCCATCGGCGACGTCCAGGGACACGACGTCGCGGCCGCCGCCTTCATGGGACAGGTGCGGGTCTGCCTGCGCGCCGTGGCGGGGGTGGTCTCCGACCCGGGGGAGGTGCTGGGCCGGGCCAACGACGTCCTGCTCTCGATGGACTGCGAGCTGTTCGCCACGTGCAGCCTGCTGCGCTACGACCCGTACACCGGCGAGCTCCAGGGAGCCCGGGCCGGCCACGTCCCCGCCGTCTGGGCCACCGTCGACGGGCGCCACGGCATCGCCGAGGACGCCGGCGGCCCGCCCCTGGGGCTGGCCCCCGGCGCCGGGTACGGGGTCACGCGGCGCCGGCTGACGGCGGCGGGATCCATCGTCCTGCTGACCGACGGCGTGGTGGAGGGCCCGTCGTTCCCCATCGAGGCGGGACTGGAACGGGTGTCGCGCATCGTCCGCGAGGCGGCGGGCGGCGACCCCGACGAGCTGGCCGCCGAGGTCATGAAGGTCGCCGACTCCACCGGCCACGCCGACGACGCCGCGGTGCTCGTCCTCAGCCACGACGGCCCCGGAACGGCGGCCCCCGAGGGGCCGGACGGCCGGTGAAGGGCCGTCGCCCCGGGGGCTGACGCGCGTGTCACACCGGGCCGGGACGCCCGGGCTGTTGTCTGATGCTCTGGTGCGCACCCTGCAACGGTGCCGTGCGGGGCCGTGGCGCCGTACGTGCGGAACGCTCCTGCTGGTCCTCGCCGTCGCCGCCGCCTACTACGCGACCGGACGGCTGGGCCTGCTGCGGCAGGTGGTGGTCGCGGGCGCGGTCGTCACCCCCCTGTGGCCGCCGACCGGCATCGCCGTGGCCGCCCTGCTCCGGTTCGGCCTGCGGGTCTGGCCGGGAATCGCCCTCGGGACGTACCTGGCCATCGAGGGGCTCGCCGCGTTCCACCCCGCCGACCTGGGCATCGTGGCGGGCAACGTCCTGGCCCCGGTGTGCGCGCTGCTGCTCCTGCGCCGGGCCGGGTTCCGTCCCGAGCTGGACCGGCTGCGCGACGGGCTGGCCCTGGTCTTCCTGGGCGGGCTGCTCCCGATGCTGATCAGCGCGACTGCCGGGGCCTGGACCCTGGTGCTGACCGGCAACCTGCCCCTGAGCAGCTTCTGGCCGACCTGGGCGGCCTGGTGGGCGGGCGACGCCATGGGGGTGCTGCTGGTCACCCCGCTGCTGCTGGCCGTGCCCGGGGGCGGGCTGCCGCGCGATCCCCTGCGGGTGGCCGAGGCGGTGGCCCTGATGGCGGCGACCACCGTCGTGACCGTCGTCACCACGCACAGCACCCTGTCCCTGCTGTTCCTGGTCTTCCCACTGCTCATCTGGGCCGCGGTGCGCTTCCAGCTGGCCGGGGCGGCCCCCTGCGCCCTGCTCGTGTCCGTGCTGTCGATCTGGGCGGCCACCGACCACGCCGGCCCGTTCGCCGGGAGCAGCCTGCTGGAGATCATGGTCAACCTCCAGGCCCTCAACGGCGCCGCGGCCCTGACCGGGCTGCTGCTCGCGGCCCTGGTGACCGAGCAGAACAACGTCCGGCTGAAGATCGAGGAGGCCTGCGAGGAGCTCGCCGAGGTCGTCGCCCACCTGTCCCCGGACGGCGACGGCCACCCTCCCGGCCGGCCCTGAGGGGATGCGCGAAGCGGAGCGGCGCGCTCAGGGGAACGGCGCCTTAAGGGCCGGGGGAGTTCGGGCGACACCCGGTGCCACCTCGGTGAACAGGCGTGGAACAGGCGGGAGTTGACGTTGACGCACCCCGCTCTACGCGCGTTGTGTGGGGCGCATGAGGATTCCCCCACGCTTCGCTGCCCTGGCCGCCGCGGCCGCCGTCGCCGCCACCCTGTTCACCGGTCAGGCCGCCACCGCCGCACCGGCCCCCGCACCCGCCGCCGTCGCCTCGGTCGGCGGCGTCTGCTACTCCGCCCTGCCCGACGAGGCGTACGACACCCTCGAACTCATCGATCAGGGAGGGCCGTTCCCGTACTCCCAGGACGGCGTCGTCTTCCAGAACCGCGAGCGCGTCCTGCCGTCGCAGAGCACCGGCTACTACCACGAGTACACGGTGATCACCCCCGGCGCGTCGACGCGCGGGGCCCGACGGATCGTCACCGGGCGGCAGTACCACGAGGACTACTACACCGCCGACCACTACGCCACGTTCCGCCGCGTCGACTTCGGCTGCTGACGAGGACGCAGAAGCCCCCGAGCCCTTCCCCACCGGCCGCCCGGCCCCGACGGGGAAGGGCCCGGCCGACCGCCCCGGCCGGTTCATGACTACTGTGTGGGGTGCACACGCGTCGGCGTGTGACCGTGCACGGCAACACATGCATTCAGGGGGATTGCAATGGCGCTTGGTACCGAGATAGTGGACCTGCTGGAACTGAGTCCGGACTTCGTCCGCGACCCCTACCCGGTCTACGCCCGGCTCCGCGAACGCGGACCCGTCCACCACGTCCGCACGCCGGACGGCGAGGAGCTGTGGCTGGTCGTCGGCTACGAGGCCTGTCGCACGGCCTTCAACGACCCGCGGCTCAGCCGTGACTGGCTCCGCTCGGGCGACATCACCCAGATCATCAACGTCGAGCAGGACAACCCGGCGCTGGCCCACATGCTCATGGCCGACCCGCCGCACCACACCCGGCTGCGCCGCCTCGTGGCCCGGGCGTTCACCCCGCGCCGGATCGAGGAACTGGCGCCGCGCATCCAGCAGATCACCGACGAACTGCTCGACGCCATGGAGGCGAACGAGGAGCGCCGGACCGACCTCCTGGAGGCCCTGGCCTTCCCGCTGCCGATGACCGTCATCTGCGAGCTGCTGGGCGTGCCCGGCCTGGACCGTGACGCCTTCCGCGCCTGGTCCAACGAAGCGGTCGCCCGCACCAGCCCCGAGGCCGAGGCCCTCGCGTACCAGGAGATGATCGCCTACCTGGGCGGCCTCATCGAAGCCAAGCGCGCCGAGCCCGGCGACGACCTGCTCAGCGCCATGATCCACGCCGTCGACGAGGGCGGGGACCGGCTCTCGCCGTCCGAGCTGATCGGCATGTCGGTCCTGCTGCTCATCGCCGGCCACGAGACCACCGTCAACATGATCGGCAACGGCCTGCGCGCGCTGTTCGCCCACCCCGAGCAGCTCGCCGCCCTGCGCGCGGACCTCGGCCTGCTCGACGGCGCGATCGAGGAGATGCTCCGCTACGACGGCCCGGTGGAGACCTGCACCGAGCGCCTGGCCCTGGAGGACGTGGAGATGGGCGGGGTGGTCATTCCCAAGCGCTCCACCGTCCTGATCGCCATGGCCGACGCGGACCGTGACCCGGCCCGCTTCGAGGACCCGGACCGCTTCGACATCCGCCGTGACGCCCGCGGCCACATCGCCTTCGGACACGGACTGCACTACTGCCTGGGTGCCCCGCTGGCCCGTCTGGAGGGCCGCATCGCCCTGCGCTCGCTGCTGGAGCGCTTCCCGGGGCTCACCGGCGACGCCGACGAGGCGAAGCTGCCGTGGGTCCCCGGCATGCTGATCCGCGGTGTGAAGCGGCTGCCCGTCACCTGGTGACGCCGTCGCCCGGGGTCCCGTCGCGCGGGGCCCCGGGCGCGCGTCTACTCGGCGGCCGCCAGGTGCGCCTCCGCCGCCAGGACCGCCTGGTGCGTGCTGGGGCGGCCCATCAGCACGCACAGGGTGTAGGCGACGTCGTCCATGGCCCGCAGGGTGCCCGGGTCCGTCGGGGCGGCCGCCAGGCGGGCCTGGCAGCCGCGCAGCCGGGACAGCACCTCCTCGGTGCGCAGCCGGCTCGGCAGGATCCCCACCGACTGGACCACCCCGGGGCGTTGCGGGGTACGGGCCGCCTCCAGGGACCGGCGCAGGGCCCGCTCGATCCGGACGGGCATCGGCATCCCGAGCGTGCCGGCGACCATCGCCGCCGCCACCTCCACCGCGGTGACGCGGGCCAGCTCCGCCGCCGCGAGCAGGATCTGCTTCGCCTCGCGCACGGAGCAGGGGGCCGCGGCCATCAGCAGGCCCACCGCCCAGGTGTGCGTGGGGCTCTCCCCGGGCGGCCCTCCCCGTGCGGGAGCGACCTCGACCGGGGGGGCCGGGGACGGCGGATCACCAGGAGACGCCACGAGAGGATCCCTTCAGCCCGAGGCCGCGCACCGCGACGACGACAAGCACGTCAGGCCGGCCCGCCCCGCGCGGGACGCCCGCTCCCACGCTGTCACACCCGATGGCGATCCGCATCGCGGGTCCGGCCCGGCGGCGTCCTCAGAACGCGGAGTTGGCGAACCAGAGGTCCAGCAGCTCCGCGTCGCCCTCGGTCCGCACCGTCGTCGCCGAGCGGTCCAGGCGGCCGTACAGCAGCAGGAGCAGGTCGGCGGCCGGGGCGCTGACCAGAGCGTCGGCGGGGCCGGCGTCCGCGGCGCCGTCCGGGACCAGGCCGAAGCCGTCCGGGCGCAGCCGGACCAGCCAGGAGCCGTCCGTGTCGGCGCACTCGAACCGGATGCTCCGGTCCGGTGCCCGCAGGGCGGCCACCTTGGGCGCGAAGAGGGCGGCGTAGGGCAGGTTGGCGAGGAACTCGTCCACCCCGTCCCGTGCCAGCGCGAGGTCGACGTCCGAGGGCAGCCCCAGCGCCCGCTCGGCGTCCACCCGGTGGACCAGGGTCTCGAAGAGCATCCGGCGCACCCAGAAGCGGGCGTGGCCGTCGGCGCCCCACACCCACATGGGTGCGTTCGGATCGGTGTCGGCGAACACCGCCGCCGCCTCGGCGGCGCCCTCGGCCAGCCAGTCGGCGTATCCTTCCGCCCGTTCCGGCAGGCGCAGGTCCACGTCCCGGCTGGTCGGCGGCGCCTGGATCCGCTGCCGCAGCAGCACCGAGAACCAGCGGTGCACGCTGCCGGCGTGCCGGGTCAGGTCGGTCAGGTCCCAGCCGGGACAGGTGGGTACGGGGAGCGTCATGTCGGCGCCGCGGACCAGGTCCGCGAAGCGGGCGGCCTCCGCCGCCACGGCCGCCCTGTGGTCGGGCTGGTCGGCTGTGTTCATGCTGGTGAGCCCTTCTGGCCTGGCGAATGGATGCCCAGGGCACTCTTTCACAGCGCGGCCGCGGGCTCCCCACCGGCTCCGCCCTGGTCCACCCGCTCCCAGAGCCGGGCCAGGTGTGCGTGCAGCACCTCCCGGGCCCCGGGCGGGCTGAGGTGGCCGATGAGCACGTGCGTGGTGAGGCCGTCGGCGAGGGCGAGCAGGGTGCGGGCCTCCTGCCGCGGGTCGAGGGGCACGGCCCGGGGACGCGCCGCGGCGGCCTCCGCCAGAAGCCGGGCGAACATCGCCTCCAGCGAGGCGTAGTTGGCCCTGAGCGCCTCGGCCAGCGGAGCGCTGACCGCCGCCTGCGCCACGAACGCGAGCCACACCCGGGCCTCCGTACGGTGCTCCCCGCGCAGCAGGGCCACCTCCGTGGCCGCGTGGCCCAGCGCGGAGGCGGCCGACTGGGCCGGGCTGCGCACGAGCCGGACCCGCACCCGCTCGGCGATCCGCTCGCCGATCTGCCCCAGGGTGAACAGGAGCATCTCCTCCTTGGTGCGGAAACACCGCTGGACCGCACCCATGGACACCCCGGCCCGCCCGGCGACGTCGCGCAGGGTGACGCCCTCCAGCCCGCTCTCGTCCGCGAGCCGGCACACCGCCTCGGCGATCAGCCGGCGCCTCTCCTCGTGGTCCACCTGCCTGGGCATGTCTCCCCGCCTCCCTCTGCGCCACGGTGTCCCCGCAGTTTATTCGATGCACCCGTATCGGTTCGGCGTATAGGGTTCCGATGCAAGCGCATCGAAACAGTGACGGGAGTGTACGAGCCATGCCGGAACCCCTCTGGCGGATGACGGCCGCCGCCCAGGCGGCAGCCGTGCGCGGCGGCGAGGTCTCCGCCGCCGAGCTGGTGGAGAGCCATCTGGAACGCATCGCGGAGGTCAACCCGCGGGTGAACGCCGTGACCCAGCCGATGGCCGGGCGGGCCCGCGAGGCCGCGGCCCTGACCGACCGCAGGCGCGCCGCGGGGGAGGAGCTCGGTCCCCTCGCCGGCGTGCCCTTCACGGTGAAGGAGACCACCCCCGTCGAAGGGGTGCCCACCACCTTCGGCGTGCCCCGCTTCCGCGACCTGGTCGCCCCGGCCGACGCGCCCCCCGTGGCCCGGCTGCGCGCCGCCGGGGCCATCCCCGTCGGCCACTCCAACATGCCCACCCTGGTCCTCGCCGGCATGCACACCCGCAGTGAACTCTTCGGCGACACCGCCAACCCCTGGGACCCCGCCCGGACCCCCGGCGGCAGCAGCGGCGGCGACGCGGTCGCCGTCGCCACGGGCATGGCCGCCCTCGGCCTCGGCAACGACTCCGGCGGCTCCATCCGCGTCCCGGCCCAGTTCTGCGGGGTCGCCGGACTGAAGCCGACCACCGGGCGCTTCCCCGCCGACCACCGGGTGCTCGGCCCCGACGACCCCGGCCCGGCCTCCCAGGCGCTCGTCACCGACGGCCCGTTCGCCCGCAGCGTGGCCGACCTGCGCCTGGCCTACGAGGCGCTGGCCGGCACCGACCCCCGCGACCCGAGGGCCGTCCCCGTACCCGCCTACGGGCCCCCGCTCCCCGGCCCCGTGAAGGTCGCGGTGGTGGCGGACCCCGGAGGCCGGGGGGTCCACCCGGCCGTCCGCGCCGCCGTCGCCGACGCGGCCGCCGCGCTCGCCGACGCCGGCTACGAGGTGTGCGAGGTCGCGGACGTCCCGCGGCTCGACGAGACCCTGGACGCGTACGACCGCATCACCCTCACCGAGTTCGCCCCCGCCTGGCCGGCCGTCCGCACCCTCCTGGGCGAGGGCGGCGACCGCTACATCCGGTTCGCCATGGACCGCACCCCGCCCGCCACCGCCGCCGAACTCGTGGCGCTGGCGGGCACCTGGCTGAACCTGCGCCGCTCCTGGGCCGGGTTCCTCGACGCGTACCCGCTGCTCCTCGGCCCCTCCTTCACCGAGCCGCCGGTCGAGCCGGGGCTGGAGTCCCGGGACCGGGCGGGCCGCGACCGCGTCGCCTCCGGCATGCGCCTGTGCACCGCCACCAGCTTCGTCGGCGTACCCGCCGTGGCCGTCCCCACCGGACTGCGCGAGGGGCTCCCCGCGGGGGTGCAGATCATCGGACGGGCCTTCCGCGAGGACCTGTGCCTCGCCGCCGCCCAGGCGGTCGAGGACCGTCTCGGGGTCCTGACGCCCGTCGACCCCCGGACCGCCCGTTAGGGTTTTCCCATGGGGTTGACAACGAGTCACGAGGGAGGTGCCCTGCCGGTGCGGCAGGGCCCGCCGGGGCAGTTCGGTCCGCCGGGGGAGTTCGGTCCGCCGGGCTGGCAGGCGCCGAGCGCGATCGAGCGAGGGCTGTACGAGGCGAAGGAGCGGGGGGACTGGCCCGCCTACTACGACCTCCTCGCCCGTGTGGACCTGTACATGATGCAGTCCAGGGCCCACGTCGACGCGAACCCCGGCAGCAGCCTCTTCCACCCGTACTGGAACCCGGGGACGCAGACGATGTGCCTGGCCGTCTACACGGCCGGCATGCTGCCGCAGCCGCTGCCCGACCCCGTCTACAACGGCTACGACCTGGACTGGTTCGCCGAGGTGTGGACCACGCAGGATCCGCCGTACCTCGTCGTCAATCCCGGCAGCCCCTGCGAGGGCGTGCTGCCCGCCGGGCCCGAGGGCCGGGCGCTGTGGCGGCGCCACAGCGAAGCCGTCGCGGACCGCGATCCGGCCGCGGACACCGTCCACACCCTGGAGCAGGGCGGTCCCCTCACGGGCCGGGTCGCCTTCGGGCTGGCGGCCGGCGCCCACATCGCGGTGGCCAACGGCCGGTTCTGGAACGCCATGGCCTACCACGGCGGCGGCTACGCCGCCGAGAAGCGGTCGCTGGAGCGCTGGTGGGGCGTCACCACCCGCGAGCAGTGGCAGAGCACCCAGCAGCGGCTGCTCGCCGCCGACATGGTCAGCGGAGTCTGGGAGTTCGTCCTGCGGCTGCGCAGCGGCATGGCCCTGGACTTCGCCGGGCCCGTCGAGGCCGACCACTGGCGCCAGGCCGCGGCGAATGTCGTGCGCCGCCGCGCCGAGGCCGCTGCGCAGCCCCGGCTGACCCCCGACGGCGTCACCGAGGGCAGCCCGCTGTCCCCGGCCGAGCTGGAGGGCCAGGTGGCGGGGGTGCAGCGGCTGATCGGCCGGATCACCCGCTACGAGGCCCGCTTCCGCGCCGACGGCCTGCTGCCGGACGGCGGGTACGTCCGCAGCGTCGAGGCCTGGGACTACGGCCGGGCCTCCGGCATGGCCCGCTGGGGCCTCGGCGCCCGCCTGTGCACCCCGGCGGAGGCCGAGGCGGCCGTGGTCCGCGCCGGACGCCTCGTCCACGACAACTACCGCTCCTGGGAGGACTTCTCCGCCGGCTACGTCCTCGGCCGCTGCCTCCACTTCGACGACGAGGAGTTCGGCGAGTGGTACGAGTCGGTCCTCGCCGTCCACCGCCTCCTCACCACCGACCCCACCAGCCCCTGGCGCACCCTGCCCTGGGTCTAGGGAGTGGGGGCCAGCGCCGCCGGAGTCGGCCCGTCGGGGCGGACCGTGAGACCGTACGAGGCCCCCTCCGGGACGGAGGAGAAGGCGGGCAGGCCCAGCGGCAGGAGGCGTTCCAGCAGCACCGTCGACTCCCGCAGCGCGAACTGCGTCCCCAGACACGCCCGGGGACCCACCCCGAAGGGCAGGTAGGCGCCCGTCGCGGTGGGGCGGCGGCCACCGCCTCCGAACCGCCGCGGGTCGAACCGCTCCGGATCCGGCCACAGGTTCGGGTCGCGGTGCGTCAGGTACGGGCAGACCAGCACGTCGCTGTCCGCCTCCACCGCGTACCCCGCCACGGTGTCGGCCTCCGCCGTGTACCGGGGCAGGATCCACGCCGACGGGTACAGCCGCAGGGTCTCGCCGACCAGCGCCTGGACCGCCTCCCGCCGCTGCGGGGACCCCGCGGCGCCGGCCGCGAGCGCCTCCTCGCGGGCCCGCGGCTCCCGGTCGAGCAGCAGGTACAGCCAGGTCAGGGTGGTGGCGGTGGTCTCGTGCCCGGCCACCAGCAGGGTCACCAGCTCGTCGCGCACCAGCACGTCGGTGTACTCGGGGTGCTCCCGCGCGGCATCGACCAGCACCCGGAGCAGGCCGGGCCCGTCGGGTCCGGCCTCCCCCCGGCGGGCGGCCGCGATGGCCTCCCGGGCCACCGCGTCGATCCGCGCGAGGTCCCGGGCCACCGTGCCCCGCGCCTCCACCGCATCGGCCGGCAGGCTCGGCAGCGCCGCCACCACGGCCGC
Organism: Streptomyces racemochromogenes; assembly: GCF_044129415.1. Taxonomy (GTDB): domain Bacteria; phylum Actinomycetota; class Actinomycetes; order Streptomycetales; family Streptomycetaceae; genus Streptomyces; species Streptomyces racemochromogenes_A. The sequence continues at coordinate 30,878 of NZ_JBBDHD010000038.1, read as the reverse complement.
GACGGAGGCCAGTTCGCGGGCGGTCGGCGGATCCAGGGGATGCCCGGTGAGGGAGCGCCAGATGGTGTCGAGGGCGAAGTGGCGCATCTCCTCCCCGACGTCGAAGACCTGACCGGTGCGCGCGTACCCGGCCCACCGGCCGGCCGCGGCCCGGGCCGCGGCGGCGATCCGCTGCTCGTATCGGCGCATCCCCGGCCCGGTGAACTGCGACTGGAGCAGCCGCCGTTGCCGCTTCCAGGCCCCGCCCGTCGCGGCGAGCACCCCGTCGCCGATCAGCAGGCGGGCCCGGTGGGAGCGTTTGACGTACCGGTCCGGGTGCTGGGCGAGGACGTGCCGCACGGCCTCCGGCGCCGTGACCAGGACGGTCGGCCGGGGCCCCAGCCGGACGGCGGCGACACCGCCGAGCCGCTCGCGCGTGCGCGCCAGCAGCTCGACCAGCTGCCCTCCGCCGGCCCGCCACGACTCCACCGCCGCGGGCGCCAGTTCGGGCACGGGTACGGGCCGGCCGCCCGGTCCGGACGGCTGCGGGGGAAGCTGCGCGGGGACGGCGTCTGTGGCCACGGGACTGCTCCTGTCCGGCCGTCGGCCCGGCCGTCGAGAGGTGCGGGACAGCACGGACTGTACGCGGACGGACGCCGCGGTACCGGCCGTACGGATCTTCTGGAGCGGAGCCGGGACGCATACGATCGACCGGGTACACCGGTGTACGACCCGTGGGAGGGGCCCGACGTGTCCGACGCGTCCGACGCGAAGACCGAAATCGACGCGCTGATGCGCGCCTTCCTCGGCGCGTTCGCCAACACCGCCGCGGCCCCGGACCTGGACGCCGTGCGGAAGGTGTTCATCCCCGAAGGGATGATCATCAAGAACGTCGGCGGCGATCCCGTCGTCTACGACCTCGACGCCTTCATCGAGCCCCGGCGCCGGATCCTCACCGACGGCACGCTGACGGAGTTCTCCGAGTGGGAGGTGAGCGAACGCACCGAGGTCTACGGGACGATCGCCCACCGCTTCAGCACCTACCGCAAGTCGGGCCGCCTGGAGGGGGAGTGGTTCGAGGGCGAGGGCCGCAAGACCACCCAGTTCGTGCGCACCCCGCAGGGCTGGCGGATGAGCTCGATGGCCTGGGACGACCTCACCCCCTAGGGCCTGTCGTCACACTCCCGTCTGCCCCGCGACGCCCGGCACGGGCGACGACGGGAGTTCGACGACAGGCCCTAGGGACCCCCGTCCGGCACCTCGTAGATCCGCCCGTCGATCCCCGCACGGTAGAGCCGTCCGGCCGAGAACCCCTGGCCGCCCCGCCCGTACACCAGTTGCGTCGACAGGCGCAGCTGCGGTCCCGACGCCACGGCGCACAACGCCCCGTCCTCCACCCGCCACACCTGGCCCGCCGCGTGCGTGGCGATCAGCGGGCGGCCCCGGCCGTCGAGGGTGAGCCCGTCCGGCAGCGCAGCGGCGTCGGCGACCCCGGTCGAGACCCACCGTCGCGGATGCCCCGGGTCCCCGACCGGGATCCGGTACACCCCGGGGCCGAGGGTGGTCTGGACGACGTACACCTCGGACCCGTCCGGGGCCACGGCGATCCCGTTGGGCTGCGCCACCCGCGCCCACGCGGGATCCACCCGGCCGTCCGGAGTGACCCGCCCGATGCCGGAACCGCCCAGGGTCGTCGTGTACACGGTCCCGTCGGGCGCGAGCGCGACCCCGTCGATACCGCCGAGCCCCGACGCGTACACGGAGACGGCCCCGGTCTCCGGGTCCACCTCCAGCAGTTCCGACACCGGCAGCAGGTCCCCGGTCAGCGAGTGCGCGAGGTCGTTGCCCGTTCCGACGAGCAGCCGGCCGTCCTCGCGGACGGCGATCCCGCCGTCGGCGCCGATGTTCCCGGTGAGCGCGACGGGGGCCGCCCCCGGGGCGTCGATCCGGTAGACCCGCCCGCTGAAGTACGCGGTGGCGAACATCCGGCCCCGCCGGTCCACCGCGATCGACTCGACCCAGTCCGGGACGTACCCCACCTGCACCGGGCCGCCCGCCCCGGCGGACGCGCACCGCGGCGCCGCCCCGGCCGGCGCGGCGGGCACGAGGACACCGGTTCCCACCGCCCCCAGCACCGCCGACACCGCCACCGCGCGCCCGCGCGCGACCCCGCCCCACCGTCCGCCCGACCCCATCGGTTCCCCGCCCTCCCCGGCCCGCTCCTGCCCGTGCGTGCAGTATCGGCGCGTCCGCCCTCCGCCGCGACCGGTTCCCGGGCCAACTCCGCGCCCGCGCAGGCCGGAACCGCCCCCGCGCAGGCGGTAGAACCGGCTGCTTGCCGTGACCACAGGGACGCGTGTGACGATGACCCCCGGCACATCCGCACCACATGGGGGGACCATGCGCACCCGTACCACCACAGCCGCCCTCGCCGCCGCCCTCGCAGCGCTGCTCGCCCTCTCCGGGTGCACCTCGTCCGACGGCGGCGCCCACCCGCCCGCGAGCACCCCGGCGGCCGCGCCCGCACCCGTGCAGGGCGGCGGCGCGGGGTACGAGGGGCCCCGCCCGCAGGACCAGAACCTGCTGGCGTGGACCGGCGACCCCAACGACGCGGGGCACGTCACCGCCCAGTCGGCCGCCGGCGTCGGCGGGCGGATCACCCTGGTGCGGATCGGCCTGCGCGAGCAGATCACCTGGTCGAACATCTGGCTGGGCCTGGCCGGCGTCGACGCGGGCGCCCAGCTCTCCAACTGCTACCTCGGCGTGTACGACGCCACCGGCAGACTGCTCGGGTCCACGGCCGACGTCTCGCCGCAGCTGATGACCGAGGCGGTGGCCAAGCCGCTGCCCCTCACCAAGCCCTTCACCGCCGGCCCCGGCACCTACTTCATCGCCCTCCTGCTGAACGGCAACTGGGCCACCAACGCCCTGACCCTGAAGGCGACGGGCGCCGGCATCTCGGTGAACGCGGGCCTGGCGCCCCCGGCCCTGCGCTACAGCACGGTCCTCACCGGCCAGACCTCGCTGCCGCCCGCCCTCAACCTCGCGGAGCAGTCCACCGGCACGATCAACACCGGCTGGGGCAGCCAGTGGTACGGCGTCTCCTGACGCCCCCTCCGGCCGCCCGCCCGTTGCGCCCGGGTCAGGACGGCTTGGTCAGGGAGAAGGGGGTGACGGTCACCTTGTTGTCGCACTCGGCGAACTGCCCGTCGTCCATGCCGATCTGGTGGGCGCCCGCCCCCGGCACGCGGATGACCAGGCTGGGGAAGACCACGGGCGTGGAGCCGGACACGCAGTAGCCGTCCGCCTCGCCCTGGACGTTGACGAAGGTCAGCTTCGTCCAGGCGCGGGCCCCCGGGGTCAGGACCACCGGTGCGGCCGTACCGCTGTTGGTGGTGGCCAGGGGGAGGTTCTTGTCGGGCGAGCCGTTGCCCGCGCCGGCCACCTGGGGAAAGCCCTGCAGGGTGCAGTGCGCCCGGCTGGTGACCGAGACGACCACCGCCCCGGTACCCGTACCGGTCGGACGGACGTCGGCCAGGTGGGCCGGGGAGACCTCGACGTCCTCGGTCGTGCAGGCCTTCACCTTGCCGCCGCCGCCCGGAGCGGAGGGCGTCGGCTTGGCGCCGCCACCGCCCGTCGCGCCCCCGGTGGAGGAGCCGCCCGCGCCCCCGGTGGAGGAGCCGCCCGTGGCGCCGCTCCCGCCCGTGCCGCCGGTGGCCGTCGCGGGCGCCGGTCCCGAAGCCGCCGGCGGGGAGGACGGCGTGGCGGCGCCGGCGCCCGTGTCCCCGGTCGGCCCGCAGCCCGTCATCAGGGCGGTGGCCGCAGCGGCCGCCGCGAGTGCCGTGGCGGTGCGCCGAAGGCTGCTGGTGTACTGCATGGGGTGCTCCCGATGGTTCACGACCGGCCCCGCGCCGGCACTCGCGTCCACGGTCACGCGCCGCGCCCCCGGACGGTTGCGCGGGCGCGGCGCTGTGGCAGTTCCGTGACATGACCTTGACATATGTCGCAGCTCGGCGAGGGCGCGGGCCCCGCCCACGGCGCGGGCCCCGCCCACGGCGTGGGCGCCGCCGGCGACCTCCTCGGACTGCTATGACCCACTATGTTCGATCGCGCCCCGGAAGGGCGGGAAGGTCCACGGGATGTTTTCGGCCTCCCGTTCCGGCCAGCGGGCACATGTGGCCCATCGGGCGATCTTGTAGTGGAAAGGTCGCAATGAGTCAGGGAACCACCTGATCGCCACCTTGCAGGGCAGAACAACAGCCCCACATGTCAAGCCTGTTGACTGGGGCAACAGCTGAGTCCAGAAGCCGAGACGAACTGTGCGGTAATCCAACCGGAGCCGCGCTTTGCGGATAGGTTCTGAACGTCGCCGCCGCACCCGGGACACGGGGTCCGAGCGGGGAATCGCGGCGACAGGGACGTGACCACTCCCATGACAACAGCAACCCGGACCAGCGCCTTCCGCGTTGACCCCTACACCCCGCACTGCCAGGTCATCGCTGGCGAAGGGGACCACGCCGTCATCGGCATCTCCCCCGGCAACTCCTACTTCTCCGCCCAGCGCGTGCACGCGCTCGCCGAATGGGCCCTCGACAACTTCCGCCAGGCCGATCTGATCTACACCGACCTGCACGTGGCCGAAATGTATGTGGCCATGGGCTATCCGGAGGACGAAGCACGCCGCAAAACGGTCAAGAACCTGCGCGGCGTCCGCGCCAAGGTGACGAACGCGGTGGCCGACATCGACCCGTCGGGCACCCGCCTGCGCGGCAGACCGATGTCGTCGCTCCAGGGCATCCCCGCGTACGACCTCATGCACGCCGACCTGCTGGAACGGCTGGGCACCGATCCGGCGTTCGCCCAGACCGCGAACGAACTCGTGGACATTTTCCTCTCCTCGAAGGTGCTCGGAGGCCGGCAGCCCACCGAACAGCAGCGGAAGGTCTGCCTCGACTACGTGTGCGCCGAAGCGCCCCTGTTCCTCGACACCCCCGCGATCCTCGGCGTCCCCTCGTCGCTGAACTGCTACCACCAGGCGCTGCCCATGGCGGACCTGCTCTACTCGCGCGGCGCCGGGCTGCGGGCCTCCCGCAACCAGGGCCACGCCGTCGTCACCCCCGCCACCGAAGGAGACCAGCTGTGACCACCCACGCGGAGCCGATCCTCGACTTCCCCTTCACGTGGGACGGCACCCACCTGCCCGCCCAGATCGACGAACTCGCCCCGGTGGTGAAGGTACGCACCATCGCCGGAGCCGAGGCCTGGCTGGTCTCCTCGTACGAACTCGTCAAGCAGGTCCTGGAGGACGACCGGTTCAGCCTCAAGAACACCTCCGACCCGGGGGTGCCCCGCCAGTACGCGCTGACGATCCCGCCCGAGGTCGTCAACAACATGGGCAACATCACCGGAGCCGGCCTGCGCAAGGCCGTCATGAAGGCGATCAACCCCAAGGCCCCCGGCCTCCAGGAGTGGATGGAGCAGCACGCCGCGGAGCTGGTCGAGCGGATGGTCCGGCACGGCGCTCCCGTCGACATCCGGTCCATGTTCACCGACCCCTTCTCGGAGGCGATGCACTGCCAGATCCTCGGCATACCCCACGAGGCGGCCCCGCTGCTGTCGGAGTCGCTCCCGATCGCGTTCATGAACAGCCCCCGGGAGATCCCCGCCGCCCGGCTGAACTGGGACCGCGACATCGCCTACATGACGGCCCGTCTCGACGACACCGAGCAGGGCCTGGTCGGCGACCTCGCGAAGCTGCGCGGCACCGAGGGCTACGAGCACGTCAGCGACGAGATGTTCGCGACCGTCGGCGTCACCCTGTTCGGCGCGGGCGTCATCTCCACCGCCGGTTTCCTCGCCATGGCCCTGGTCACCCTGCTCACCCACCCGGAGGAGGCCGACCACCTGGCCGACCACCCCGAACTGATGCCCCAGGCCGTGGACGAGCTCCTGCGGATCAACCTGTCCATCGGCGACGGCCTGCCCCGCCTGGCGATGGAGGACATGACCCTCGGCGACGTCGAGGTGAAGAAGGGCGAGCTGGTGCTCGTGCTTCCCGAAGGCGCCAACTTCGACCCCTCGGTGTTCCCGGACCCGCACCGCCTCGACTTCACGCGGGCCAACTCCTCCGCCCACTTCTCCTTCGGAGGCGGCTCCCACTACTGCCCGGCCACGGCCCTCGGCAAGAAGCACGCCGAGATCGGCCTGCGCGCCGTCCTCGCGGCGATGCCGCGGCTGCGGCTGGCCGTCCCCGTCGAACAGCTCGTATGGCGCACCGGCTTCATGAAGCGCCTCCCCGAGCGCCTGCCGGTGATGTGGTGACCGCCCGCCGGTCCCGCTGACGGCATGACGAGGCCCCCCACCCCGGACGCGGGGTGGGGGGCCTCGGCCGTTCAGCTGCCGGCGGAGAGGTTGCCGGAGAGGACCGGGATGTTGTCCAGGATGTGCGAGAGCGGCTCGTCGCCCTTGGCCTGGGTGGAGTTCTCGGTGCACTGCTGGTTCTGCGGGTTGGACAGGACGTTGATGTCCTGGACACCGACGTTGGCCAGGATGGCCACCAGCGACTGGGCGTTCACCTTGACGGGCAGGCCGACGCAGGGCTTGTTCGCGGAACCCTGGACCAGGCTGAGCTGGGGGCTCTGGTCACCGGTGGTCTTCTGGTTGCCGTAGATCTGCTGGGCACCGTTGCCGTTGACGGTGTTGATCCCGTTGTCGTTGCCGATGGCCATGGCCGGGGCGGCAGCGGCAGCGCCCGCACCGAGCGCGGCTGCGGTGGCTGCGGCGGTGACCATCATCTTCTTCAGCATGCTCGAAAGGTTCCTTGTCTGGCGGAGGACCGGCCCCGGGTGGGGAGGTCGTCCTGGTAACGGGCGTCCGCGGGAAGAGGTGGCGCCAGGTCACCCGATCGCCGGGCGGGGCCCGCGCCCCCGGCCGGACTCCCCCTTGGGACTCGTGTCCGAATGTGACGGGGAAGCGTCATTGCCGCCATGCGCCGGCCGCGGGGAGGATGGGGGCATGCCCACCGCACACCGTGTCGTCATCGCGGTCTTCCCCGATGTCGACCTCCTCGACGTCACCGGCCCCGCGGAGGTCTTCGCGCTGGCCAACCGCGAGACCGCCGGCCGGGCCGGGTACGAGGTCCGCCTCGCCGGCGCGGCGCCCGGCCCGGTGCGCACGTCGGCGGGCGTACGGCTGCTGACCGACGTGGCGTTCGGCGACGTCGGCGCGCAGGTGGACACCCTGCTCGTGCCGGGCGCGGTCGACATGGCCGAGGAGGGCCCCGTCGCCCGGATCGACGAGGACGTCGTGGCCTGGGTGCGGGAGACCGCCCCGCACGCCCGGCGCGTCGCGTCGGTGTGCGTGGGCGCCCACCTGCTGGCCGCCGCCGGCCTGCTCGACGGGAGGACGGCCACCACCCACTGGTCGACCGCCGCCCAGCTCGCCGCCGACCACCCGGGCGTCACGGTCGACCCCGACCCCATCTTCGTCCGGACCGACCGGGGCCGGCTGTGGACCGGGGCCGGGATCAGCGCCTGCCTGGACCTCGCGCTCGCCCTGGTCGCGGAGGACCTCGGCGAGCAGACCGCGCTCGCCGTGGCCCGGCAGCTGGTGATGTACCTCAAGCGGCAGGGCGGGCAGAGCCAGTTCTCGGTACCGCTCAGCCGCCCGGCCGCCGGGCGGCGGGAGATCGACGACCTGCGCCTGTGGATCGCCGACCACCCCGACGCCGATCTGTCCGCGCCGGCCCTGGCCGCCCGGATGTGCCTGAGCGAACGGCACTTCGCCCGCGTCTTCAAACAGGAGACGGGCACCAGCCCCGCCGCCTACGTCGAAGCGGTGCGCGTCGAACTGGCCCGGCGGCTGCTGGAGACCACCGACCACCCGCTCGACCGGGTCGCGGCCACCGCCGGCCTCGGCTCGGCGGAGACCCTGCACCGGGCCTTCCGGCGGCAGCTCGCCACCACCCCCGCCGCCTACCGGCGCCGCTTCCGCACCCAGACGGCCTGACGGCCGCCCACCCGCCCCCACCCCTTTCCCCCGGCGCACGGCAGGGCGGACGCTCCGCCCTGCCCGCTCCCGCCGGGCCCGCATCCCGATGAGAGGCACCCATGAGCACCACGACCACCGTCGACAGCACCACCACCGCGTCCGCGACCCTGCGCGAGCTGAGCGGACTGGACAACCGGCCGCCCCGGCTGGGCGACTGCGCCCTGATCATGATCGACTTCCAGAACACCTACCGCACCGGCGTCATGGCCCTGGAAGGAGCCGAGGAGGCCGTCGCCGCGGGCGCCCGCCTGCTGGAGCAGGCCCGCGCCGCCGGCATCCCCGTCGTCCACGTCGTCCACGACGGCGGCGAGGGCAGCCCGTACGACGTCCGCGAGCACATCGGCGCCCCCGGCGACGAGGTCGCCCCGGCCGACGGCGAACCCGTGGTGGTCAAGAACTTCCCCGACGCCTTCCACGCCACCGACCTGGAGAAGACCCTCACCGGCCTGGGCTTCGCCGCGGGCAGCGGAAAGGACCTCGTGCTGGCCGGGTTCATGACGCACATGTGCATCACCTTCACCGCCCAGCAGGCCTTCAACCTCGGCTACCGGCCCACCGTCGTCGCCGAGGCCACGGCCACCCGCGCCCTGACCACCCCCGACGGCACCGTCCTGCCCGCTCCCGCACTCCAGGCCGCCGCCCTGACCACGATCACCGACCTGTTCGGCATCGTCGTTCCCACCGCGGAGGACCTGCGCGCGTGAGCGCGCGTCAGGCTGCCGCCGTGACCAGCGCAGCGACCGGACGCCGACGCCTGCTGGCCGCCGGGCTCGGCGCGGTCACGGCGGCCCTCGCCGGCTGCTCCGGGCACGCAGGGCCCGCGCCCCGGCTCCGGCTGGCGACCGGGCCGCAGGGAGGCCCGTACCACGCCTTCGGGCAGGCCCTCGCCCGCGCCGTCGCCGACAGCGGGAGCCGGCTGGAGATCGTCCCGCTGGCCACCGCCGCGAGCGTGGACAACCTGCACCGGCTGGACGAGGGCTCCGCCGACCTCGCGCTGTCCATGGCCGACGTCTGCGAGGACGCCGTCCTGGGCCGCGAACCGTTCGCCCGGCGGGCTCCGGTGACGGCTCTGGCACGGGTCTACGTCAACTACACCCACCTCCTGGTCCCGGCCGCCGGACCGGTCCGCTCGCTGACCGACCTCGCCGGGCGCCCGCTCGCGGCCGGCGCGGCCGGGTCGGGGGTCCAGGTGCTGGCGGGCCGCGTGCTGCGCGCCGCCGGCCTGACGCAGGGCCCGGCGCCGGCCGGCGAACGGCAGCTCGGCCTCGCCGAGTCGGCGGCCGCGCTGCGCTCGGGAGAGGTCGACGCCGTGTTCTGGTCCGGCGGCGTACCCACCCCGGCCCTGACCGGCCTGGCCCGCGCACTCCCGCTGCGCTTCCTGCCGCTGGACGGCTACGCGGACTCCCTGCGCCGCCGGTACGGGCCCGTCTACACGACCGTCACCCTGCCCGCCGGAGCCTACGGACTGACCGGACCCGTGGGCACCATCGGCGTCGGCAACTACCTCCTGGCCCGCGAGGACGTGGCCGCGTCCGCCACGGGCGAGCTGCTGCGGGTGCTCTTCGACCGCCGGCACGACCTGCTGCGCGAGGTGACGGCCGGCGTGCGCCTGGAACCCCGGTTCGCCATCTCCACCGGTGAGGTGCCGCTGCACCCGGGCGCGGTCTCCTACTACCGCTCGGTGTACGGCTGAGCGTCCCCGGTGCACGGCCGGCTCTCCCCGGTGTGCGGCGCGCCGTCCCCGGGGGACGGCAGCCGGAACGTGAAGACCAGGCCCCGCGGGGCGTTCGCGGCGACGGCGAGCCCGCCCCCGCTGATCCGGGCGATCTCCTCGGCGATGGCGAGCCCCAGACCGCTGCCGCGCACGTTCTGGTGCTCGGGCGAGCGGGTGAAACGCCGCAGCAGCAGGCCCAGCTGGTCCGCCGGAACCCCGGGCCCGTCGTCGGCGACCCGGACGAGGGCCCCGCCGTTGGCCCCGCCCGTGACGCCCACCTCCACCCGGCCGCCGGACGGCACGAACTTCACCGCGTTGTCGAGCAGCGCGTCCAGGATCCGCCCTGCGGCGTCGGGCAGGGCGCGGACGCGCAGCTCCCGCGGCAGGCCGCCGGCCGCCAGGACGAGCCCGGCGGCCCGGAACACCGGGGACCAGGCCTCGACCCGTCCGCGTACCGCCCCCGCCAGGTCCTGGTCCGCGAGCTCCGCCGCCCCGGCCTCCACCCGCGCCAGCGCCAGCAGCCCGTCCAGCAGCTCCTCCAGCCGCTCCGCCTCGTCCAGGGCCCGGGCGTGCTCGGCCAGTCCCGGGCCCGGGGCGATGTGCGGTTCGACGTTCTCCAGCTGGAGCACCAGCGTGGCCAGGGGATTGCGCAGCTGGTGCGAGGCGTCGGCGACGAAGTCGCGCTGGCGTCCCAGGGAGTCGGCGACGGCTTCCGCCATCGCGTTGAAGTGCCGCCGCAGCCGCCGCAGTTCCGGCGGTCCGGTGTCGGAGACGGCCCGGGCCCGCAGACTGCCCGCCGCCAGCCGCTCCACCGCCCGGTCCAGATCGAGGACCGGGCGCATCAGCCAGCGCGTGATCCCCGCGGCGACCAGGGCCGCCGCGGCGAAGGCGGCGACGGCCCCGGCGCCGATCAGCGACCACCGGACCGCCACGTCCCGGCGGGCGGCGTCCGTGGGCACGGCCAGCAGCACCGCCCCGCTGACCCGCTCGTCCCGTCCCACCGGCTCGGCGAGCACCACGCCGTCCGGGCCCCAGGGGCGGATCGTGGGGAGCCGGTCGGTGGAGCGCCCGGTGAGGGCCCTGCGCCGGGCGTCGGCGGCACCGGACGGCCGGGCGCGGCCGCCGCCTTCCGCCCGGGCGACGGTCGCCCCCGCCGCGTCGACCACGACCACCGAGGCCCCGTACAGCTCCGCGTACCGGCCGATCTCGGCGGACAGCTCCGCGCGGTCGGCGACACTGTCCGCCCGGTCGGCGAGGTCGGCGAACCGCACGGCGTCCGACCGCCGCTGGAGCAGCAGGTGTTCGGTGCGCCCCCGCGCGTAGGCGTCGGCCAGCGGGACGCAGAGCAGCAGCGCGGCGGTCCCCATGAGCACCATCAGCACCGCGAGCAGCCGGCGTCTCACCGGTCCGCGTCCTGCTCCCCGGGAGCGGCCGGGGCCGCGCCGCCGAGCCGGTAGCCGAACCCGCGCACGGTCCGCACCAGGCCGGGACGGCCCGTCTTGGCGCGGATCCCCGCCACGTGCACGTCGAGGGAGCGGGAGGCGCCGAGGAAGGCGTCGCCCCAGATCCGGTCCAGGATCTCCTCCCGCGCGTGCACCTCGTCGGGACGGGCGGCCAGATGGGCGAGCACGTCGAACTCCCGCCGGGTCAGCCGGACTTCGCTGCCCGCCACGGTGACGGTCCGGCGGGCCGGGTCCACCTCGACGTCCCCGGCGCGTACCGGCCCGCCCCCGCCGCCGTCCGTACCGGCGCCGCCCGGCCGGTGGGTCCGCGGGCCGGTCCGCCGGCGCACGGTGTCGATGCGGGCGATCAGCTCCGCCATCCGGAACGGCTTGACCACGTAGTCGTCGGCGCCCGCCCGCAGCCCCTGCACGACGTCGCGCTCCTCACACCGGGCGGTCACCACGATCAGCGGCGCGTCGCAGACGGTGCGCAGCCGCCGCAGCAGTTCGAGCCCGTCGAGGTCGGGAAGGCCGAGGTCGAGCAGGACGAACTCCGCCTCGCGGACGTGCCGCAGGGCGTCCAGCGCCCGGCCCACCCGGCGGACGGTGTGGCCCCGCCGGGCGAGCGCGGTGCCCAGGGCGCGGGCCATCCGGTCGTCGTCCTCGACGAGCAGCGCGTGCACCGCACCTCCCCGTACCCGTACCCGTACCCGTGCCCGGTCCGGCCTGGCCTGGTCGGCAGCCTATCGTGCCGACACTGCGGCGGCCGTCGGAGCAGGCGCCCCCGCCTCCTCCTCGGCGCGGCTGAGGGCCGCGTTGCGGGTGTCGGGCATCAGCACGTACGTGACCAGCGAGACGAGGGCGCACCCCGACACGTACCAGAAGAACGCCTTCTCGTGCCCGCCGTTCTTGAACCACAGCGCCACGTACTCCGCCGTGCCGCCGAACAGCGCGTTGGCGATCGCGTACGGCAGCGCCACGCCCAGCGCCCGGACCCGGGTGGGGAACAGCTCCGCCTTCACCGCCGCGTTGATGGAGGTGTAGCCGGTGACGATCACCAGGGCCAGCAGGGACAGGCCGAGCGCGGACCAGTACGAGGACGCCGAGCCGAGCGCCGTCATGATCGGATAGGTGCCGACGGTGCAGCCCACCGCAAAGGTGATCAGCAGGGGTCGGCGGCCGATCCGGTCGGACAGCATGCCCGCGAAGGGCTGGAGCACGGCGAAGAGGGCCAGAGCGGTGAAACTCACCAGCGTGGCCGTGTTCTTGGCCATGCCCGCGCTGCCGACCAGGTACTTGGTGAGGTAGGTGGTGTACGTGTAGTAGGCGACGGTGCCGCCGAGGGTGAGCGCCATGACCAGCCCCGCCTGCCGGCGGTGCTCCCACAGCGCCCTGAGCGAGCCGCGCGCGCTGTCGTCGTGGGCGCCGCCCTCCTTGAACGCGTCGGTCTCCTGGAGCCGGCGCCGCAGCCAGAACACCACGACCGCGAAGACGGCGCCGAGCAGGAACGGAACGCGCCAGCCCCAGCTGCCCAGTTGCTCCTTGGTCAGCGTGTGCTGCATCGTGATCAGGATCCCCAGCCCCAGGAGCTGGCCGCAGGTCATCGACACGTACTGGAACGAGGACCCCAGCCCGCGCCGGTCGCGGGCCGAGGCCTCGGTCAGGTACGTGGCGCTGGCCGCGTACTCCCCGCCGATGCTCATCCCCTGGAGCAGCCGGGCCAGCAGCAGGACGACGGCGCCGAAGTAGCCGGCCTGGCCGTAGGTCGGGGCGACGGCGATCATCAGGGCGGCCACCGACATCATGGTGACGGTGAGCGTGAGCGCGCTCTTGCGCCCGTGCCGGTCGGCGGCCCGCCCCAGGATCCACCCGCCGACGGGACGCATCAGGAACCCGACGGCGAAGATGCCCGCCGTGTTCATCAGCTGGGTGGTCGGGTTGTCGCCGGGGAAGAAGGAATCCGCGAAGTAGATGGCGAAGCTGGCGTAGACGAACCAGTCGTACCACTCCACGAGGTTCCCGAGCGAGCCGCCGACGAGCGCGAGACGGCGCCTGCGGCGTTCGTCCCCGGGCGGCGTACCGGGTGTGGCGGCGGACGAGGACATGGCGGCTCCAGAGGGAAGTCCCTGATGGGAAGGGGTGGTTCCCCGTTTGTCGGGGAGTGCCCAGAGTGGAGCCGCCGCCGCACCCGGACAAGGCCCGCCGCCCAGATCTAACGTTCCGCTAAGAAAGCCGCGCACGCCCCCCGGCGCCGAGGAGGGCCATCTCCTCGTCCACCGAAGCGAGTTCCTCCGGCCGGTCCATGCCCTCCAGCTGCCTGCGGTAGCGCTCCAGCGCGGTCAGCAGCAGGGGCGTCCGCCCGTGCTCCAGGTCGCACATCCGGCGTGCGGCGGCCACCGCCTCGGCCCGCAGTGCCAGCGCCGTACCGGGCTCGTGGGCGAACTCCTGGCGGCTGTACTCGTACAACGCCTCCGCCAGCCGCGGGAGATAGGCCATCGGGCTGACCTGCGCCAGCACCCGGCAGGCGGCGACCTCCTCCCGGGCGGGCAGGGTCCCCGACCCGAGGAGGGCCACGCGGGCGCGCAGGACGGCGTCGTGATTGATGTGCGGGGTGGGATTCATGAGGGAGATTCTGAAAGCCGCACAGACCCCCGAACAAGGGCAATCCGCTGTGCTTTCGGTCCTACGAAAACCCCCTCTGACCTGTCATGATGGATACGTCTTCACCCCTGCGCCCGGGCAGGCCCGCGACCGCGCGGGGAGCCGCGTGGCGAGCGGCGGGACCCGATGGCACGCTGGGACGGGCGCCAGGCGCCCGGGGGGTGTCCACACCGGCTCCGCAGGAGGTGGGACCCGTGGGAAGACTCGCTTCACCGACCCGTTTTGCAGTGAGCCTGGCGACGGCCGGATGCCTCGCCGTGACGCTCGTACCGGTCGCGGCCGCGCCCGCGTCGGCCGCGTACTGCGATCCCGCCGCGTCCGGCAGCGCTCCGGGCAGCAGTGACGCGGCGCGGCTCGCCGTCGCCTGCCTCATCAACGCCGAACGCACCCAGCGCGGGCTGCAGCCCCTGACCGGCAATCCGTCCCTCACGGAGGCGGCCCGGCAGCACACCGCCGCGGCCGTGCAGTTGAAGTGGTGGGGTCCCGGCAAGGACGCGCACACCAACCCGCAGACGGGCTCCACCCCGCAGAGCCGCATCAAGGCCGCCGGCTACTGCCCGAACCCCCGTTCCTGGGCCGTCGCCGAGATCGCGTACACCGGCTGGGGCGGGGCCGGCACGCCGAAGGCCGCCGTCACCTGGTGGATGAACAGCCCCGGCCACCGCAGGATCATCCTGGACGGCTCGCTGCGCGAGTACGGCAGCTGGGCCCAGGCCGGCGCGGCCGACCCGGCCGGAGCCGGCGCCGACGGGGCCGGTACGTACGTGGTGACCTTCGGGCGCTGCCAGCGGTGACGGCCCCGCCCGGGCCGCGCCCAGCAGGTGCGCGGACCGCCCCGATGGGCAAAGCTGGACATGGTGCGGCAGCGCCGACAGCGGAGCCGACTGGCGAGGAGGGCTCGTGGACGCTTCAGGAGACGTGCGGCGCGCCCGCCGCGCCCGCCCGGCCCGGCCGCGCGGGCGCAAGGCGGGCCTGCTCTGCGCGGCGGCCGCCCTCGCGGCGGTGGCCGCGCCGGCGGCGGCGCAGGCCCCCGCGGACCCGTATCCGGTCGTGGTCGTCGACTGCTTCTCCGCCGCCCAGGTGCAGCCCGAGGAGTACGTCCTGGCCTGCGGAGACGGCAACAACCGCCTCGTCGGGCTGCACTGGGACAGCTGGGGCGCGAGCACGGCGACCGCCACCGGCACCGACATGGTGAACGACTGCCGTCCGTACTGCGCGGCGGGCCGTTTCCGGTCCTACCCCGTGGAGGTCACCCTGAGCGCTCCGCGCCCCTGGCCCACCCATCCCGGGGTCCAGCGGTTCACCGTGATCCGGCTGCTCTACCCGGACCGGGCCCCGGAGCCCGTGCGCAAGGACGTCACCTACAAGCTCGTCTACTGAGCCGGGCTGTCCGGGCTCGCCCCGAGCAGCTTCTCCCGGAACAGGTCGAGGACCCGGTCCAGCGCCTGGCGCGTGGGCTGGCCCGGCTCGTCGACGAGGTGCTCCGTCAGGACGGAGTGCGGGGGCATGGGGCTCTCCGGGTCGGCCGTGTCGTCCTCCAGCTCGACGGCGACGAAGGCGTCGCCGAGTTCGCGGCGCAGGAACGCGAACCGCTCCCCGGGCACCAGGCGGTCCCCCTTGAAGCGCAGCCCCAGCACCTGGAGCCCGTCGCGCTCGCAGCGACCGCGCACCACCGCCAGCTCGCGGGGGCTGATGTCGATCGAGCCCGCTCGGCCCGGTGTGAACGCCAACGGAAGGGACGGCTGCGACAGCACCGGGGCGAGCATCCGCTCGTCGGTCGCCATGGCCAGCGCGAAACCGCCGGTCAGGCACATACCGACCGCCCCGACCCCGGGACCGCCGCACCGCTCGTGCTCGGCGGCGGCGAGGGCGCGCAGCCAGCCCACCACGGGCGAACTGCGCCCAGTGGCCAGCACCGTGAACTCGCGGCTGACGCACACCTGTCCCATGGCCGAGCCCACGGCGCGGGCGGTACCGGCCCAGCCCGCGGTCGCGGGGCTCGCGTCCCGGCCGGGCGTACCGAACAGCACCGGGAGTACGGCCGTACAGCCGGCGTCCGCCACGCGCGCGGCGAACGCGAGGACCTTGGGCGTGATGCCGGGGATCTCGGCGATGACGATCACCGCCGGTCCGGTCCCGCGACGCAGCACCCGCCGGGTGACGCCGTCGTGGGTGAACGTGCTCTTGGCGAAACCGGTCAGGTCGTGGTCAGCCACGGCCTCCCCTTCCGTCGGACCTGTGGACGGCCTCAAGTTACCGGCACGTAGCGCCGGTTGGTCAAGCGGCCGCCGCCGTCTTCATCCGGTCAGCGCGGTGATCCCGAGGCCGCGCCCTGGCGTCCTGCGGCGCCGCCGGCGAGCGGCCACTCGCGGTGCAGGGAGCCCAGCGGGATGCGGCGTTCCAGGACGGGGGTGCCGAACAGGGAGAGCTGGAGGTGCAGCTGCCCGTTCAGGTCGAAGCCGCCGTACAGGGCCCAGGCGCCGCTGACGGAGGTCTTGCCGTCGCTGGACGCGGAGGCCTTGGCGTCGGCCTCGCCGCGCAGGTAGGGGGCGAAGTCGGCGCCGACTCCGACGGCCCCGTACAGGCCGACGGAGGCCTCGGCGCCCAGGGCGCCCTTGACCCGCCCGGCGGCGGCGACGGTGGCCTTCACCGGGGAGCTGTGCACGGCCGAGGTGCTGACCGGCTGCCAGCCCTTGCCCGTCGCGTAGCTGCCGCCGACGCGGAAGTCGCCCTGGACGTCCTGCTCGACGTCCAGGGTGACCTGGCCGTCGGCCTCCACCTGGATGTACGTGGTCAGGTCGAGGTTGACCACGACCGGGACCGGGCCGACCTGGATGACGGGGGCGCTGTGGAGCTTGGCGAACGGGATGCGCTTGGGCGCGCCCGTGCTCGCCGCCGCCCGGCCCTTGAGGGCCCACTGCGAGGACCAGTCGCCGCTCATGCCGAGGAAGGCCGCGCTGGGGGCGGAGCCGATCTTCGTGCCCGTGTAGGAGAACTCGACCTGGGGGGCGAGCTGGACGAAGCCGGACACCGAGGCGCCGGCCGAGGCGGGGGCGTCCTTGGCGGTGTCGACGGCCGCGTTCACGTCGAGCCGCAGGTTGCCGAGCGGCAGCTTGGCGCCCTCGGGGCCGAAGCGGGCTCCCTCGCCCTTGGCCCAGGAGAAGGTGACGCCCTTCATCAGGGGTTCGACGACCATGGCGGAGGGGTCGACCTTGACCTTGCCGTCGGCCTTGGCCTCGCCGAGGGCCGCGGACAGGGTCGTGGGGGCGGTCTTCACCTCGGTGCCGCGGTCGGTCTTGCCGACCACCTCGGTGACCTTCGCGAGGAGGCCGTCGGGGGCGCCGGGCGCCGGGGCGCTGGCGATGACGTCGCCCACCGCGACGGGCTTGGCGGGGGCGGAGGAGTCGTCGGAGGGGGCGTTCCGGCCGCCCTTGGGGGGCTTGGGGGCCGCGGCTATGACGGCCCGCCGGCTGTTCTGGTCGTAGGAGGCGACCCGCAGGGAGGACTTCTCCGGCCGGCCCTCGCCGGTGGCGGTGCGGGCCAGCGGTGTCGGGTCGGCCGGGCCCTGCGCTGCCGCGGCCACTTCGAGGTGCTGGGAGCCGCCTGCGGCGGGGGCGCCGGGGGAGGTCCCCGGTCCGGTGGAGCCGGTGTGCGCCGGCGAGGAGCAGCCGGCGGTGGCGAGCGCCAACGTGGTCAGGCCGGGAAGCAGGAGGCGTTGGGCGAACGTGCGCACGTAGGAAGAACCATTCGGTAAATGGGGGGAATTGAACGCGTTACCGAGAAGTAACGTGAGGGTTGATCATGACATGGGCGGACCGGTGCGGTCATCCCCGGATCCGGCCAACTCACCAGCCCCGCCTGAAGGTTGAAAGTTCAAAGGCGCAGTCCGCGGGACCGGCGGCCGACCGCGGCGGCCCGGCCGCCACGCCCGCCGCCGCCCGGGTGCCCGGCTCCTCGGCGCCGCCCGTGCGCATCGGGCCCCGCGCCCCTGCGCGGGCCGCCCGGCGCGGCTCAGGCGATGCCGACGGTGTAGGCGGCGCGGTACCCGCCGCCCTCGGCCACCGGTGCCAGCGTCATCGTCCCGGCGGCGGCCCGGTACCGGTCGTCGTGCGCGTTGGGGCTGCGCGGCGCCTTGCGCCGGGTGTAGGGCGGGCGGGCGTAGACCTCCCGCAGGAAGTCCTCGGGGAGGAAGAACTGCGAGGTCGTCTCGGAACGGGCGTCGGGCCGCACCTTGAAGTGGATGTGCGGCGCCAGGCCCGCGTACCAGCCGGGAACGATCGTCCGGAACACGCACCGCCCGGCGCTGTCGGTCACCTGCACCCCGCGCAGCGGGCCCTGGCGGCCCTCCGAGTACACCCCGCCCGCATCGGCCTGCCAGATGTCCACGGCGGCACCGGCCAGCGGACGGCAGCCGGCCGAAGCCCGCACCACCGTCAGCTCCAGCCGCAGCGGCACCCCTTCACGCCCGTCGGTCACGTCCGAACGGGTCGCGCCCGGTCCGGAGTAGTTCGGCCCCGCGCCCGCCTCCACCGCCAGCACGCACCCGGGCGTGGACCCGCCGGGCGGCGCGGCGGCGGGGCGCCCGCAGCCGGCCGTCAGCGCGGCGACCGAGGCGGAGCCGACCGCCAGCAGAAGGGCACGACGACTGCTCGGGAAGGTGCCGCTGTCGGTCATCCGAACCTCTCACGCGTACGCCCGGGGCCGCGTGGTCCGCACGGCCGCCCACCGCAGCCCACCGTGCCGCACCGCGTCGGCGGGCCCGGCGACCGACACACCGCCGTCCGGGCGTCGCCCCCGCCCGCCCCGAGGCGGCCGGACACCGCCCGCGTGCCCCCTCGCCCCCTCGCCCCCTCGCCCCCTCGCCCCCTCGCCCCCTCGCTCAGTCCCCGTCCCCGAAGGCCCAGGACTCGATGTCGCGGTAGTGGATCGGACCCGGGCCCCGCCCGATGTTGCTGCCCACGAGGTGGAGGCGCGCGGCGTGCCAGGGGCGACCGGTGAACCCGCTGAGACCGGCGGCCGCCTCCGGCACGCAGGCGGTGTCCCCGCGGCGGGCGCGCGCCAGCGTGAGATGGGGGCGCAGCGGCCGGCCCTCGTAGGGGATGCCGCACTCCGTGACGAGGGAGCGCACCTCGGAGGCCAGCCGGTGCAGCCCGTCGAGGTCACCGTCGATCCCGGTCCACAGCACCCGCTCGTCGAAGTGGCCCCCGCCGCGCAGTGCCAGCCGCAGGGGCCGGCGTATCGCGGCGAGGCCGGAGAGGGGCCCGCGCAGGCCGGGGACGGCCGCGACCGGGAGCTCGCCGAGGAAGGCCAGCGTGATGTGCCAGTCCTCGATCCGGTTCCACCGCATGCGCGGGTACGCCTCGTAGGCGGGCAGCAGGGCCCGTTCCAGTTCCTCCTTCGCGTCGTCGGGCGGGGCGAGGGCGATGAACACGCGGACGGTCGTGCTGTGGGTCTGATGTTTCACAGGGGACTTCGTACCGTGCCGGGGCCGTCGGAACCAGCCGGTCGATCCGGGGTCCGCTCGTCGTGGCAGAATCACGGCACGTGACCGAACGAGCGATGTGCCCCTCGCCCCGACATCGGACCGGGCGCCGCCGGGAGGGGGAGTGACCCCGCGCCCCGTGCTGATCGTCGACGCCGCGAACGTCGTCGGATCCGTGCCCGACGGATGGTGGCGCGACCGCAGGGCGGCCGCCGAGCGGCTGCGCGACCGGCTGGCGGAGCGGGACGCCGGCGAGGAGGTGATCCTCGTCGTCGAGGGAGCCGCCCGCGGCGTCGAGTCCGTCCCCGGGGTCCGGGTCGAGTCCGCGCCCGGCAGCGGGGACGACCTCATCGTTGAGCTCGCCGCCGCCCACACCGACCGCCCCTGCACGGTCGTCACCGCCGACCGCGCCCTGTGTGAACGGGTCCGCGCGTACGGCGCCGCGTGCGCGGGCCCCCGTACCGTGCGTCCGGCCTAGAACCTAGAGGGTTTCTTCGGCGTCGCGGGTCCCGCCCAGCTGTGCCGCCAGGCCGTCCAGGACGAGGCGCAGGCCCAGTTCGAAGCCGCGGTCGTCCAGGCCGGCGAGGCCGCCGGGTCCGGTGCGGGTCGCCTCCAGGGAGTCGGCGAGGGCCGGGTAGCCGGGGCGGTAGTCGCCCGGGGCGCGGGTGAAGCCCGCGGTGAACGTCTCCAGGGCGGAGCCGAGGACCAGGTAGTCGAGGGCGGCCGCGGCCTCGGCCGCCCCGGCGGGGGTGCACCCGGCCCGGACCAGGGCGGCCAGCAGGGCGTCGTAGCTCCGCAGGGCCCGCTCGGCCTCGACCCGGCGGCGGGCCACCAGGGCGATCATGTGCGGGTGCTGGAGGTACACCCGGCGGTAGCCGCGGGCGTACTCGGCGATGCCCCGGCGCCATCGGGGGTCCTGGAGCGGTCCGAGGTCGATCTCCTCGTTGAGCAGCTCCGACGCCGCGTCGAGCAGGTCCTCCTTGGACGCGACGTGGTGGTAGAGCGAGGCGCCGCGCACTCCGAGCCGGTCGGCCAGCGACCGCATCTTCAGCGCGTCCGGGCCCTCCTCGTTGAGCAGTTCCAGTGCGGCGCGCGCGATGATCGCGCGGCTGAGCAGCGGCTGGCTCGGTCGGCCCACGGCGGTTCCCCCTCGTTCGCCGCAAGGTTACCGGTCGGCAGGTCTTCCCAAGAGGTCGAGGGCGCGTTAACGTCCCCGCAACCCCGTTACCTAACAAAGTTAGATTTAGTTCGGGGAGCCGCCGGGGATGCCGGACGGCTCCCCCTGCCCTCCGAGGTGTCACGTGTCAGAACCCTCCACCGGCGGCAGATCCGCCACCGCCACCCCGCAGGACGGCGACGCCGCCCGCCTGAACGATCTCGGCTACCGGCAGGAGCTGCGCCGCAGCCTCGGCGTCCTGGGCAACATCGCGATGGGATTCGCCGTGGTCTCGCCCGTGGTCGCGCTCTACGCGGTGTCCATGGTCGGTACCACCATCGCCGGGCCCGCCTGGGTCTGGGCGCTGCCCGTCGTGCTGCTCGGCCAGTGTCTGGTCGTCAACGTCTACTCCGAGCTGGCCTCCCAGTGGCCGCTCGCCGGCGGCCCCTACCAGTGGGGGCGCCGGCTGCTCGGGCCCTCCTTCGGCTGGATGAGCGGCTGGGTCTGGCAGTTCGCCGTCATGTTCGGCAACACCACCGTCGCCTACCTGGCCGCGCCCTGGGCCTTCGCCCTGATCGGGGTCACCCCCACCCCGGCGGCCATGGTGGCGGTGGCCGCGGCCATCCTGCTGGCCTGTACGGCGGTCAACGCCTTCGGCATCAGGATCCTCAGCTTCTTCGTCTCGCTCGGAATCGCCGCCGAGGCCGTGGCCTCGGTCCTGGTCGGCTTCAGCCTGCTGCTCTTCTTCCGCAGGCACGGCTTCTCCCTCTTCACCGAGACCCTCGGCGCCGAGCAGCTGTCGGGCGGCTCCACGGTGCTGGCCTTCCTGGCCGTACTCGCCGTCGCGGGCTGGGGGTTCATCGGCTTCGACGCCTGCGTCTCGACGGCCGAGGAGACCAAGGACGCCGGACGCCAGGTGCCGCGCGCCA
Organism: Streptomyces racemochromogenes; assembly: GCF_044129415.1. Classification (GTDB taxonomy): domain Bacteria; phylum Actinomycetota; class Actinomycetes; order Streptomycetales; family Streptomycetaceae; genus Streptomyces; species Streptomyces racemochromogenes_A. The sequence goes on along the minus strand of NZ_JBBDHD010000038.1, from coordinate 9,466 downwards.
TGTGGTGGGCGCTGCTCAGCGTCGGCACCGTGGTCATCCTCAACGCCATGGCGGTGGCCCTGGCCCACCCCGACCCGGCCGCGGTCGTCGCCGGCCGCGATCTCGACCCGGTGACCACCGCCGTGGTCACCTCCTTCGGCTCCTGGTCCGACAAGCCCTTCGTCCTCGTCGTCCTGGTCGGCTTCCTCGCCTGCGCCATGGCCTCCCAGGGCGGCGCGGCCCGCGGCGTCTACTCCCTCGCCCGCGACGGCGTCTTCCCCCTCTCCCGCCAGGTGCGCAGGGTCAACCGGCGCCAGGCTCCGATCGGCGGCCTGGTCGCCTCCACCGCCGTCAGCTGCTCTGCCCTGCTCCTGGGCCTGAACGCCACCGCCATCGGCAGCCTGATCGCCTTCGGCACGGCCGCCACGTTCCTGCCGTTCTTCCTGGTCTCGCTGGCCGCGCTCATCGCCCGGCTGCGCGGCACCTGGGTGCCGTCGGGCCACGTCCGCCTGGGCCGCAAGGGCACCTTCCTCAACGTGCTCGCCGTGCTCTGGACCGCCTTCGAGGTGGCCAACGTCTGCTGGCCGCGGGCGATCCTCGCTCCGCCCGGAGCCCCCTGGTACCAGGTCTGGGCCGGTCTCCTCGGCACCGGCGCCGTGCTCTCGGCCGGCCTGCTCTACCTGCTGGTCCGGCGCCCCCAGGAGAAGCTCCGCGACCTGGAGGCGGAGGAGCGCCGGCCCGCGGACCGCTCCGCCGAACCGGCGCCCGGGCTCTCCTGACCCCTCCTCCCAGGGCCCCGGCCCGCAGCCCCGTCCGTCCTCTCGTCCCCACCACCCACCCATCCGGAGGTATGTCATGCACCTGCCACCCATGACCCGTCGGGGCTTCGGCACCGCCGCACTGTCCGCCACCGCCGCCACCCTGATCGGCGGACGCGCCCTCGCCGCCGAGACGGCCGGCACGTCCGCCGCAGCCGAGAAGTACACGGCGCCCGCCGAGTGGGAGGACCACTCCTGTTGCGTCATGTCCTGGCCCTGGGACCGCACGGACGGCTGGGGCTCCCTACTGCCCGACGTCCAGGGCGAGATCGCCGGCATCGCGCGGGCCATCGCCCGCTCCGAACCGGTCCTGATGTTCGCCGAGCCGGGACACACCGACGAGGCGCGCACCCTGTGCGGCCCCGCCGTCACCGTCGTCGAGTACCCCGTCAACGACTGCTGGACGCGTGACACCGGCCCGATCTTCGCCCTCGACGCCGCGAAGACCCGCCGCATCGGCCTCGACTTCGGCTTCAACGGCTGGGGCGGCAAGTACCCGTACGACAAGGACGACCTCCTGCCGGTCGGCGTCTGTGATCACCTCGCAGTCCCGCGCCGCGACGTCCCCATGGTCCTCGAAGGCGGGTCCGTCATCACCGACGGCCAGGGCACCCTCATCACCACGGAGGAGTGCCTGCTCAACCCCAACCGCAACCCCACGATGACCCGCGGCCAGATCGAGTCGACGCTGCTGTCCGCCTACGGCGCGAGCAAGCTGATCTGGCTGCCGTACGGCCTCGCCAACGACACGATCACCAACGGCCACATCGACCTGGTCGCCGCCTACCTCGGCCCCGCCCGGATCCTCCTGCACACCCAGCCCGACACCACCAGCCCCAACCACGCCCGGATGGCGGCCAACAAAGCGGTCCTGGAGGCCGCCACCGACGCCTGCGGGCGCCGCTTCGCACTCGTGGAGATGCAGCAGCAGCCGCACTTCCGCCAGAACGGCCTCCTGGTGGAGACCTTCAGCTACACCAACTACTACCTGACGGCCTCCCAGGTGGTGGTCCCGCTGTCCGGGGAACCGGCCGACACCGCGGCCCTCACCCAGCTGCGCACCCTCTTCCCCGGCCGCGAGGTCGTCGGCAGCCCCGCCCGGATCCTGGCCTGGGGCGGCGGCGGAGTCCACTGCGTCACCCAGCACGTGCCGCGCACGCGCTGACGCGGGGCGCACGGTTCGCGGTGCGCGCCCCGCGCGCCGCGAACCGGCCGGCACGCTCCGCTTGACCCGGCCCCGATGTGGGCATGGTGGGGCGAGAGCGTGCGGCCCCCGCCCCCGCGGGACGGCCGCCCGGCACGGCTGACGGGGAGTGGGCATGGGGTGGACGGCGGAGGAGTTCGGGGCCTCGCACGAAGGCTGGGCCGGTGCGCTCCTGGAGGACGGCAGTGAGCCCGACCCGGTCTGTCTGGACCCGGGCAGCGGGGCCGACTTCCGCCAGACGCGGGAGTGGTGGGCCTACAGCGGCATCCTGAACCGGCCCCGGGCCGCCGCCGCCCGGGCCGCGTGCGCGTGCGGGTGGCGCGGAGCCGCGCACTACCCCATCGACCGCGTGGACGACGACTCCGCCGGGGCGTACGACCCGGACATCGAGGGGCCCCGCGACGACTGGGAGCGCCACCTCGACGAGGTCGAGGCCCGCACCGTACCCCTGCCCGCCGAACTGGCCGACCTGCTGGAGCGGGTCGAGGAGCAGCTGAACCGCCTCGCCGGGCAGGCTCCCGTGGCCGCCCTCAAGGCCGTGGCCGCACTGGAGCGGGTCACCCGCAGCGTGGCCCGTGACGCCGCTTACATCGCCGAGGCCGACGACCTGTCCTGGGAGTCGATCGGCACCGGCCTCGGGATCTCCGAGAAGGAGGCCCGCTCCCGCCTCGGCCACTACACCTACCGGCGCTGACCGGCCCTCAGGGGGTTCCGGGGCCGAAGAAGCCGTCCGCGCCGAAGGCCAGCCGCGCGAAGCGCTCACCGATCCGGCGGTGGGTGGCGGCGTCCGGGTGGAGCCCGTCGGGCAGGGGCAGCTCGGCGGCGTCGGCCTCGCCGTAGAGCTCGCGCCCGTCGAGGTGGTACAGGTGCGGGTCCTCGGCCGCCCGCTGCCGCACGATCCTTTCCAGCTCCTCCCGGATGACGGTGAGGGTCAGCCGGCCGGCGGCGCGCTCGGCGGGGTCCCCCGTGGCGCGGAACCGCAGCTTCCCGGTGCTGAGCGCCGCGGTGTCGAAGCCCGTCGGCCCGGGCGTGTCCTCGTGGATCGGGCACAGGAGCGGCGAGACCACCAGCAGCGGCGTGTCCGGGTGCCCGTCGCGGACCGTGTCCAGGAACCCGTGGACGGCGGGCCCGAAGGCACGCAGCCGCATCAGGTCGGTGTTGACCAGGTTGATGCCGAGCTTGAGGCTGATCAGGTCCGCGGGGGCGTCGCGCAGGGCGCGGGCCGTGAACGGGTCGAGCAGCGCGCTGCCGCCCAGGCCCAGGTTGACCAGCTCCACCCCGCCGAGGGAGGCGGCGAGCGCCGGCCAGGTGCCGGTCGGGCTCTCGGCGCCCGACCCCTGGCTGATCGAACTGCCGTGGTGCAGCCACACCCTGCGGCCGCGGTCCGGCGCGGGGGTCACGGGGGCGTCGGTGCGCAGGGCGACGAGCTCGGTGGTCTCGTCGTGCGGCAACCAGATCTCCACGTCCTTCGCACGGCCCGGCAGGCCCGTGAAGCGCAGGGTGGCCGGCGTGCCGGGCCGGCGCTCGGCGGCGCCCGTGGCCAGGTCGACGGTCACGGTGTCCCCGCCCTCCGCGGTCGCCCGTCCGGCGGGGCACCCGTCGACGAGGAGCTCGTAGACCCCGTCGGGACGGGGCGGGGCGCCCGGGTAGACCCGCTTGACGGGCAGGGTGTCCAGCTCGACGACCGTGGCCGCGCTGCGGAAGGCCAGCCGGACGCCGGAGGGCTGCGACTCGGCCATGGCCAGCTGTCCGTCGGTGTTCCGCGCCCGGGCCCCGGCCGGCAGCCGGTGCGGCAGCAGGCCCCGGCCGGTGTGCTCGGCGTCGAGGGCGCCGCGCAGGAGGGCCGCGGTGACGGGCGTCGTGAGGTGGGGGGTGGCGTGCGGCGCGGGGGTCGGCGGGCCGGGCGTGGCGGCGCGGGGCGTCACGTCGTGGCCCGGCCGCGCAGCAGGGTGTCGAGGGCGTCGAGGGTCCATGACCAGCTCTCCTGGGGGTCGGGGGTGCTGTGGCCGAAGGCTCCGGCCAGCTCCAGGCTGACGTAGCCGTGGAAGACGCTGCCCAGCAGCCGGACGGCGTGCGTCTGGTCCGGCCCGTCCAGCCGGTAGCCGCGCAGGACGGCCCGCATCATCTCCGCGTGGCGGCGGCCCGCGCTCGCGTCGGCCTCCTCGGGGGTGAGCCGGAACCGGGACGCGTCGTAGCGGCCGGGGTGCTCGCGGGCGTAGTCGCGGTACACGTCCGCCAGCGCGGTCAGCGCGTCCTTGCCCGCGCGCCCGGCCAGCGCCGAGGCGGCCCGGTCGGCGAGCTCCTCCAGGGCCAGCTGGGCGATCTTCGCCCGCAGGTCCCGCGAGTTGCGCACGTGCGAGTACAGGCTGGCGACCTTCACGTCGAACCGCCGGGCGAGCGCCGAGGCGGTCACCTGCTCGAACCCGACCTCGTCCGCCAGCTCCGCCCCGGCCCGCACCAGCCGGTCCGTGGTCAAGCCGATGCGACCCATGCCTCTTCCCTCCTCCTTCTTGCCTGAGCCGATTATGCGTTTGCCTAAAAGCTTTAGGCAACCTAGCGTGCTGTCCATGAAGCCACTGACCGAGCAAGAGATCCGTGCCGCCTTCGTCAACTGCACGAAGGGAGAGGCCAAGCGCCTGTCCGTCCCCCGCGACCTGGCCGACCGCCCCTGGGAGGACCTCGACTACCTCGGCTGGCGCGACCCGCAGTCCCCGGGCCGCGCCTACCTGGTGACCGAGGTCGACGGCCGCCCCCGCGCCCTCGCCCTGCGCCGCCCCGTCCAGGGCGGGGGCGGGATGCGGCGCAGCATGTGCTCGATATGCCTGACCGTCCATGACGGCGGGGTGTCGCTGATGGTCGCCCCGAGGGCCGGGAAGGCCGGGCAGCAGGGCAACTCGGTCGGCGCCTACATGTGCGACGACCTCGCCTGCTCCCTGTACGTCCGGGGGAAGAAGGAGACGGGTGCGGGCGCGCGGCTCCATGAGACGCTCATGCAGGAGGAGAAGGTCCGGCGGACCGTGGAGAACCTCACCGCTTTCGTCGCCAAGGTGACCGCCTGACCGCCTGACCGCCTGACCGCCTGACCGTCCGGCCGCCCCGTCTCAGCTCCGCGGCGGCGGCGCTTCCTGGAGGTAGGCGGCGACGAGGGCGAGGTCGTCGGCGATGGAGAGGACGCCGGAGGGGTCCGTGGTGGGCGTCGAAGCCCCGTTCACGCCCGCGTAGAAGAGGTCGAAGCGGCCGCCGCCCCGGTCCAGGTATCCGGCGATGGTGATCGCGCCGACGGCGAGCCGGTCGTTCAGCAGGTCCCCGCCCACGGCCGCGCCGGTCTTCGCGAACACCTTCCCCCGCGCCGGGCAGGCCCGGCAGTTCCCGGCGAGCAGGCCGTCCACGCCCAGGATCGGCAGGGCCTCCCGGAAGCGCCGGGCGTCCGGGCCGCGCTGCCAGTACGCCAGCATCTGCACCAGCGCGGCCGGAGTGGCCCGGTCGGCGGGGTTGCCGCCGCGGCCGTCCATGAGCTCGACCTGCGCGCGGTCGACACCCGCCCGGTCCAGGAAGGAAGCCAGGACCGGGAAGCCGTCCGCGCACTGCCCGCTCCCGGCGGTGACGGCCATGAGACAGATCCCCAGGTTCGCGCCCAGGTTGTGACTGACCTTGAGGATCAGCTTCGCGTACTGCTCGTACGGGGGCGAGGTGTACGCGGCCACCCGCGGGCGCCCCCGGTAGTCGCGCGGCAGCCGCCCGACGGGGTCGGCCCCCGTCGCGGGGGCGCGGACCTCGACCCCCGCCCGGCCGAGCGCCTCGATCAGCGCCGTCCGGCCGAAGGCGGCCGGGTCGGCGATGGGGGAGGTCCGCAGCAGCGGCCGGGCGCCGGCGGCGATGGTGCCGGACAGCCGGATGCGGGTACCCGTCGCATCGGCCGTCACGGTGATCTGCGTCGGCTGCCCGGCCGCCACGGTCTTCACCGTGGACGTCACCCGGTACGGGGCCACGCGCGGCCGCCAGTCCAGCCGGGCGTCGGCGCCCGGCCGGTCCCCGGGAGCGGTCAGCAGGTCGATGAGGTTGTCGTTGACGATCAGCGGCGTCGGCGCGGGGTCGAGTGCCGGGTCCACGGCGAACAGCCGGCTGTCCACGACCACGTCGCCGTCCACCCGGGTGATGCCGGACGCGCGCACCTGCCGGGCGAGGTCGTCGATCCCGGCGAGGGGGTTCTCGGGGGTCAGGGTCGCGCCGGGGAAGTCGTTGGCGTAGGTGTGGTCGAGGTCGGTGTAGGCGACGGTCCCGTCGGGCCGGGTGCGCCCGCCCAGGGTCAGGTCGCCCTGGGCGACGAGGTCGAGGTCCCCGGTCAGCGTCCCCGCGCTGCGCTCGCCGACGGCGTAGACGGGGGTCACGAACCGGTGGTCCGTTCCCAGGGTCCGCCAGGTGCCCGAGACGGAGAACAGCTTCGCCGTGGATCCGGGGATGAAGAACTGCCCCGGGAACATCGCGTGCCGCACCGGACCGCCCCCGGGCCCGGTCTCCAGCAGCCCCCACTGGGCGTGCCGGTACGCGGGTTTGCGCATGATCTCCGTGATCCGCGGGTCCAGCCGCCCGGCGTCCCCCGGTCCGGGCGGCGACGCGGACGCGGACGCCGACGGCGGGGGAGCGGGCGCCGCGGACGGCACCGGGGCCGCGCCGGCTCCCGTCCCCGCCCCGCACGCCGTCAGGAACAGCGCCGCGATCCCGGCCCCCGTACGCCTCCGCAGCGCGGCACAACGGATCGGATGTCCCACGGCACGCTCCGTTCGCCGCGGCTGCCCTCGCCGGAGTCCGGCACCTGCGCCCAGCGTGGCACACCCGGCCCCGGCCCGCCCGTCACCCGGACGGCTGTCAAGCCCCGAACAGCAGGGGCATGACGCGGAGCCCCGGCAGGGGGCCCAATGGAGGACACGAAGGCGGTGCCGCACCAGGCGCCACCTCCCCGGCACCATCGGACCCAAGGCGACCGCCCCGCCGGGCCCCGCATTCCAAGGAGAGTCCCATGAGCCACATCCACCGCGTTTCCCTCCTCGCCGCCGCCATGGAAGCCGGAGCCGTGCGCGTGGCCCCCGGCGTCTTCGCGGCCTCCCGGATGCCCGGCTCCGGTACCGCGGCCATCCCCTCCGCACCCCGCCCGCCCACCACCCCGGCGCCGCGGGCCCCGGAACCGGAAGGGAGGTGGCAGACCCTGGTACGCAACGGGAAGGCCGCAGCGGTCATCGTCGTCGCCCTGTGACGGACCCGCCCCCGCTCACGTCGCCCCCGCCCCGGCGCCCGCGCCGGACCGGGCCAGGGCCAGGACGCCGGCGCAGATCAGGGACAGGCCGAGCACCTGGGGCAGCAGCCACCAGTGGGCGCGCAGGTGCTCCTCGTACAGCAGGACCCCCAGGGCGACGCCGACCCCGGCGTCGGCCAGCGTCAGGGCGGGCTGTGAGGCGATCAAGGGACCGCCCTGCATGGCGTGTTCGAGCAGCAGGACGGCGCAGATGCCGCTCGCGCCGAAGGCGTACGTCTCCCAGGCCGTCAGGAAAGCCCCGGCCCCGCCCTCCCGCAGCAGGTGCACGGCCGACTTCATCAGGGCGGCGGTGACCGCGTAGCAGACGGCGGTGGCGGCGCCCAGACAGCCCGCCCGCATCCGTCCCGGCGGCCGCCGCAGCCCCGCCACGGCCAGCACCGCCACCGCCGCCGCGCACGCCGGCAGCGCCGGCACCCACCGGTCCGGCGGGACGTACGTACGGTTCCCCGTGGGGGCGGCGGCCACCAGCACCACCCCGAGCCCGGCCACCACCCCTCCGACGGCGATCCACACCGCCCCTGGAAGCCGGCTCTGCGCCACGAGCGAGGCGATCAGCAGCGCGAGCGGCAGCTCCAGCACGAACAGGGGCTGGACGAGCGACAGCGGGCCCGTCGCCAGCGCGGCGGCCTGCCCGGCCCCGGCCGCGATCACCGCCAGGATTCCCCCGAGCCACAGCGGCCGGCGCAGCAGGTCGAGGACCAGCCCGAAGCGGAATCCGTCGCTCTGCGGCACGGTCAGCGAGGCCCGCCGCTGGAGGACCGTCGCGAGCGCGTTGCTGAACGCGGCGAACACCGCGAAGAGGACCGGCATGACGACGCCCATGCCCCGATCCTCACCGCACCGGCGCGGCCCCCCGCTCAGCCCCACCACCGTGTCCCCCGTCCGGCCCCGCACCCGACCCCGTCCCGACCGGCACGAGCGGCGCTGTGGGTTCCGGCCGTCGCGCAGTTCGCCGACGGCGGGGACGTCGTTCTGGCGGAGTACGGTCCCGGGGCGCGCGGGTGCGGCCGTGAGGGCGAATCCACCCGACGCACCCATTGATTGATCGGCCGTCCGGCAGCGAAGGTGGTCACCGCACCCCGGATCCGGCCATCCGGTCCGGAAGTGCTCCCCCTCGCAACGGTGTCCGAGCCCCGGCCCCGGCCGGACCCGGCCCGTCGCGTTCCCGTCGCAGAGGAGCGGCTACATGTCCATCACCCCCTCACTGCCCCGCAGGAAGCCCGGTGCCAGCGGACGGACCTTCGACGGGCAGGAGCCCGACCCGGGGGCCCCGGGCCGGGCCCTGCGCGCCCGTGCCACCGAGGGCTGGGAGCGGTTCATGCGGCGCGGCGACATCGACACCCGCCAGGAGGCCGAGGACTGCCCTGCCGACGCCCCGCGACCGCCCGCGGCGTGAGGTCGGCGCGACTCAGCCGAGGACGAACGGGAGCCGTGCCGTGACGTCGCCCAGCGCGGCCTCCTCCGCGGGCGTCGGCGCCCGGCGGCCGGTGCCGATCAGCAGGGCGTCCCGGTCGGAGAGCGAAGCGGGGAAGCGGACGCCGGCGATCGCCTCCAGGGCCGTGCGCGCCGCCGCGAGCGTTTCGGCGGGCGGGGGAGGGGCGGACGGCAGGTGCGCGATCAGGTCGAGGTGGTGCAGGGTCCATTCGAGGACGTACGCCGTCAGGTAGTCGGCGACGGTCAGCACCTCGTCCCGTGTGGCGACGCGGGCGGCCGGATCGGCGAGCGCGGCCGCCCGGCCCGCCGCCGAGCCGACGTCGTCGAGGTGGAACGTCAGCCACCGCGGCTCGCCGTACGCCGCCGCCAGGCGGGGGACGAGCGCGTCGAGCGGGTCCTCGCCGGTCGGCGGTTCGACGAGGCGCCAGTAGCCGACCGCGTCCACGGTCGGGTCGCCCCCCGCCGGGGTGGCCAGGGTGATCAGGACGTCCTGGGCGTCGATGACCAGGTGGCACACCAGGTCCCGCACCAGCCAGCCGGCGCAGCCGGACGGCCGTTCGAAGTCCTGGGCCGGGAGTCCGGCGACCGCCGCGCGCAGCGCCGACCAAGCGTGTGAGAAGTCGTCCACGATGGCACGGTAACGCCCCGGGGGGGGGGGGGGGGGGGGGGGGGGGGGGGGGGGGGGGGGGGGGGGGGGGGGGGGGGGGGGGGGGGGGGGGG
>NZ_JBBDHD010000037.1:0-63157 GCF_044129415.1 Streptomyces racemochromogenes | reverse complement strand
GTGTAGTAGTCGGCGTTCACCCCTGCCAGCACGGGGTCTTCCTCGGGGGGGCGCCCCGCCACCCGGCGCCCCCCACGGCCCGGCATAACCCCCGCCCCCGGGCGGCCGGCGGGACGGGGGGCGGGACGGGACGGGGCGCCGGGCGGGGGACCGCCCGGCGGGCCCAGCATGTACTCCTCGTAGCGGTCCAGCCCGAGGAGGGCGCACATCAGCAGGGGCGGAACGAGCAGGGTCAGGAACAGCACGGCGGGACTACCTGTCCCGGGTCAGGGTAGCCACCAGGACGAGCACGGCGAAGGCGATCACCAGCAGGTGCAGCCAGGCGGGAGCGGACTGGACGGCCCAGGCGGACAGCTCTGTTGTGTTCGGTGTCATGTGGACGCGCTTGCCCCCGAAGGGAGTGCTGACACGCCGTCGGCGGGGACGGGCGTCAGGCCACCCGGCCGACGTGGAGCACCGTGATGGCCGCCTTGGCGGACGCGGCACCGCCGACCCGGTAGAGCAGCCGGTAGCGGCCGACGTGCATCCGCCGCACGTGCGGCGAGCCGTACGCGGCGGTTCCGGGCGGCCTGGGCCGGCCCGGCAGCAGGTCCGCCGACTCCAGCAGCTGGCGCAGGCCCTCCGGATCGTCCTCCAGGAACCGGACGGCCGCTTCGAGTGCGGCCGGCTCCCAGACCGTCCGGCAGCGGACCCGGCCGGCGCGCGCCCCGGCCCTCCTGCGGGGTCCCGCCGCGCCCGGGGAGCCGTGCATGTCGTCCTCCTCTGTGACGAGGGCCCAGGCACCTACCCGGCCCGCCGGCCCCCATGCCCCTGCCGCGGTGCGGACTGCGGGGGCCTGCCGCCGGGCGGGTGGCGCGGGGGTTCGCGGCGGGCGGACGGGGCACACGGAGGGTCTCGGCGTCGTGACGTTGGGGTCGCGCACGCCCGTCCGAACCGCGGGGAGGTCGTCATGGCGGGGCATCCGCTGGACACGCTACGAGGGGCCGGCACCGTCCGCAGCACGGTGCCGCAGCGGCTGGACCGGCTGCCCTGGAGCGGGTTCCACTGGCGGGTGGTGACCGCCCTGGGCATCACCTGGGTGCTCGACGGGATCGAGATCACCATCGCCGGGTCGATCGCCGACCGGCTGCGGGACCAGCAGACGCTGGGCCTCACCTCGTCCCAGGTGGGCCTGACGGCCAGCATCTACCTGCTCGGGGAGGTGGTCGGCGCGCTCGTCTTCGGCCGGCTCGCCGACCGGCTGGGCCGCCGCAGGCTGTTCATCGTCACCCTCGGCGTGTACCTGCTGGGCAACGCGCTCACGGCCCTCTCCCCCGGCTTCGCCTTCTTCGCCGTCACCCGCTTCATCGCCGGCACCGGCATCGGCGGCGAGTACGCGGCGCTGAACTCGGCCATCGACGAGCTGATCCCCAGTCGGCACCGCGGTCACGCGGACCTGGCCGTCAACGCCACGTACTGGCTGGGGGCGATGATCGGAGCGGCCTCGAACCTGCTCTTCCTCGACCCCGCCCGCTTCCCGCTCGACATCGGCTGGCGCATCGGCCTGCTCGTCGGCCCGGCGATCGGCGCGGCGATCTGGGGGCTGCGCCGCAGCCTTCCGGAGAGCCCGCGCTGGCTGCTCACGCACGGCAGGCCGGAGGAGGCCGAACGGGTCGTCACCGAGATCGAGCGGAGGATCGAGCGCGGCGGGGCCCGGCTGGAACCGGTGCCGCAGAGCCGTGCGCTGGAGTACCGGCGGCGGCCGCCCGTCGGCTACCGGGAGCTCGCCCGGGTCCTGTTCCGCGACTACCGGCGGCGGTCGGTCCTCGGGTTCATGCTCATGGTGACGCAGTCGTTCCTCTACAACGCGATCTTCTTCACCTACGCCCTGATCCTGGCCGAGTTCTACGACATCCGGGGCGGGGCCGTCGCGTACTTCATCTTCCCCTTCGCCCTGGGCAACCTGGTGGGACCGCTGGTGCTCGGCCGGTTCTTCGACTCCCTGGGCCGGCGCCGGATGATCGGGACCACCTACTGCCTCTCCGGGGGCCTCCTCCTGGTCACGGGCTGGCTGTTCGCGGAAGGGCTGCTGAGCGCGGTCACCCAGACCGTGCTGTGGTGCGTGATCTTCTTCATCGCCTCGGCGGCCGCCTCGTCGGCGTACCTGACGGTCAGCGAGGTGTTCCCGGTGGAGATGCGGGCCCAGGCGATCTCCTTCTTCTTCGCCCTGTCGATGCTCTTCGGCGGTGTCGTGGCCCCGTGGCTGTTCGCCACCCTGATCGGCGGCGGCTCCGATCCCTGGAGGGTGTTCGCCGGGTACGCGGTCGGCGGCGCGCTCATGGTCCTCGGCGGCCTGACGGCCTTCTTCTGGGGGGTCGACGCGGAGCGGCGGCCGCTGGAGGAGGTCGCCGTCCCGCTGTCCGCGGGCACCCCCGCCGCGGACGGCGCCGCGGGATCCCGGCGCCCCTGACAGGGGGTGTCCCGCGGCGCGTGGTCCGTCAGGCGGTGGGCGCCGTGGTCAGGCGGGCGCACTCGGCCACCACGGCGCGCAGGTCGCCGGTGGTGTGCAGGAGGCGGCGCTGGAGGCGGGCGCCGTTGCCCCGTTCGAGGAGGCGGGTGACGCCCTGGTGGGCGAGTTCGAGGTCGCCGTTGTCGTCGAGGGCCTCCCGCAGGTGGTCCAGGAGTACGTCGAGGACCGCCGCGGGAGGGGCGGGGCTCATGCTGCGGGGGTCGAGGAGCGGGCCGTCCAGGCCCGACTTGGCCGCCTGCCACGCCGCGAGGCGCAGCAGGCCGACGCCGATGCGGGCCGGCGGCCGCCCGGCGTGCCAGTCGCGGGCGGCGGTGTCCACCAGGGCCCGGGCGAGGGCGGCGAGGAGGACGGGGGTGTCGGGTTCGAGGCAGACGTCGGCGACGCGGATCTCGACCGTGGGGTAGCTGGCGGAGAGCCGGGCGTCGAAGTAGATCATGCCGTCGTCCCGCAGGACGCCGGTGGCGAGCATGTCGCCCACCTGCCGGTGGTACTGCTCGGCGCTGCCGAAGACATCGGTGGGGCCGGCGGAGGGCAGGCGGTTCCACACGCGGCTGCGGTAGCTGCCGTACGCGCTGTCCTCGCCCTGCCAGAACGGCGAGTTGGCGCTGAGGGCGGTCAGCACCGGCAGCCAGGGACGGATGCGGTCGAGGACGGCCACGCCCTCGTCGTCCGAGGCGACGGACACGTGGACGTGGCAGCCGCAGGTGAGCTGCTCCTGGGCGGTCAGGCCGAACTGCCGGCTCACCCAGCGGTAGCGTTCGCCGGACATCGTGGACGGCCGCACCGGCAGCGGGGAGGTGGCCAGCGCGGCGACGGCGCCGCCCGCGTCCGCGGCGTGCCGGGCCGCCTCCGCGCGCCAGCGGACGATCTCCTCGGCGAGCTCGCCCATCCGCAGCACCGGGCGGGTGGCGAACTCGACCTGCTCGCACTTGAGCTCGGACTCCAGCGCGCCCCCTTCCGGGCCGTGCGTCGCCCTCCCCTCGCGGGACGCGGCCGACATCACGGCGGCCGAGAGCGCACGCGGCTCCCCCGTCGTGGTGTCGACCAGCAGCAGCTCCTCCTCCACGCCTACGCTGCGCATGTCCGTCACGTTCCTTTCGTCGGGGTCCTGCGTCAGGTGCGGCGCCCGTCGCGGGCGGACCGCGGCCGGGCGTGTGCCCCGCCGCGTCTCACGTGCCCCGGCAGAAGCGGTTGTACCCCACGGGCGGCCGTTCTCCACGACTGCTGCGGGCCGGGCGCGGCGCGCAGGGCGGGCGGCGGACCGCTGGACGCGCGGCCCGGGTCCCCCCGTCGGCGACCCGGGCCGGCCTCGGCGGCTACCGCGGCGGCATGCGGAGGCACTCGATCAGGTAGTCGCCCGTCTCCGGGTCCACCGTGACGCCGTGGGCCTCGCTGCCGAAGCCGGGGAAGGCCCGGTCGAAGGCCTCCAGGGCGCGGAGGTAGCGCAGCAGGGGGCCGTCCTGGGCGCCGAGGGACTCTCCGGGCATCAGGACGGGGATACCGGGCGGGGTGACGGTCACCATGGCGGCCGCGACCCGGTGGGCGGCGTCGGCGAGGCGCACGCGTTCGGTCCCGCCGCGGATGAGCCGCTGGTAGCAGTACAGGGGCGGATGGACGGGTTCGGGCAGCTGCCCGGGTGACGGCGTACGAGCACGCCGTGCGGCGCGGCTTCGAGGACCTCGCGCTGCTCCTGCGCGCGGCCCGGGAACGGTCCGGCCACGACGGCCGTGACGGGCGGGGCGGCCGCGGCGGGCCGGGTACCCGGTGAGCCGCGGGGCCCGGCGGCGGGCCCGTCACCGTACCGGGGCGGCCGGGCGCTCCCCGGGGGTGCGTCAAAGTCCCGTCGTCGCCCGAAGGGCGGCCCCGCGGCGTAGGTGCGTGCCCTCGGTGCGCCGGGCGCACGACCTCGTACCCGCCGTGTCCCCCGACGGCCGCACGGCTACGTCACCGGCGGCTGCACCCGGGACGGCTACGGGGACGGGCTGACCGTCGTCGACCTCGCCGACGGCGCCACCCGGCGGGAAGCCGCCCCTTGGGCATCGCCGTGCTCCGGGCCGCCCCGGCGGGCGGGGCGGGGCGTCCTAGGTGCCCTTGAGCCGGCGGTTGACCTCCTCGTTGATGCGGCGGTTGAGTTCGGCCAGTTGCTCGGGGGTGTAGGCGCCGAGGTCGCCGAGGTCCGGCGGGTTGGCGCGGGGTTTGTCCTTCTTCTCGTTCTCGCGCCGTTTGAGCTCCTGTTCCTCCGGGGAGCCGGGGGCCGCGTAGGCGCACCGGATCAGTGCGCCGTCGGCCGCCTTCAGGCAGGTCGCCTCGTGGCCGGCGACCTGGCCACGGCCCTCCACCCGGTAGCGGATGTCCTGTTCGCTGCCGATCGTCGCGGTCCATGTGCTGCCGCCGGTGGGGACCACCTCGAACACCTGGTCGTCGTTGTAGCAGCAGACGTCGCGGTACTCGGCCTTGATCAGCGCGATGATCGCCTTCGGCGAGGACCACGTCGGGTCGAGCCGGTGGACCGTCAGGGGCGCCAGCCCGGTGCCCTGGAAGCGTGCCGGGACGGTCGCGACGGCGACGACCGAACTGGCCTCGCCCTGCGGGGTGAGCGGGGTGACGTAGACGCTGCGGCCGCTGGAGTCGGCGTAGCGCAGGGTGAACTCCGAGTCGTTTCCCTCGTTCGCGCCGTCCTCCGAGGCGTCCCAGCCGCTGCGTTCGAACCACCAGTCGCCGAAGCCGCCGACGGCGGCGGCCGCTTCGCGCTGCCGGGAGGCGAGGCTGAGCGGATAGGAGGGGCCGGGGACGGCGTCCGTGTCGGTGGTGATGGTGACCTTGCCCGTCCTGCCGTCGTACAGCGCGACCCCGGCGGGCCGTTCCGTGACGACGAGGATCCCGGTCTGGCGCTTGAGGGGCACGACCACGACCGGTGTGTCGCCCCGGCAGATCACATAGGCGTCGGCGGCCTCGAAGCGGACCCAGCGCTTCTGCTCGGAGATCTTCCGGCCCAGGTTGTGGCCGAACCAGCCGCTGATGCGGGCGTCCGCCACGTCCACGTCGAACGAGCAGCGTTCCTGCGCACGGCTGGTGCCGCCGAGCGGAACGTCCTGCACGAGGCCGACCTCGTACCCGGACAGCCAGCCGCGCCGCTCGACGAGGGTGGCGAACCGGTCCGCGTCGGGGAGGTAGGTGATGTCGGCGATCTCGCCGGTGACGTCGCCCAGGTGCGGGGCGGCCTGGGCCTTGCCGACGAGGTAGGGGGCGCGGGGCGCCAGGGCGGGCACCGGCTCGGTCACGACCTGTGTGGCCGTCATGTAGGCGCGGTCCCCGAGGTACGCCCCGTAGACCAGCCACGCGACGGCGAGGGCGAGCCCCGCGAGGGCGCCGAGGCAGCCGAAGGCCCCCGCGGCGCCGCCCGCCCCGGATCCGCCCCCGCCACGCCGCCTGCGCACGAGCCACCACGCGAGCCACACCAGCGTGACGAGGCCCGCCGCCAGCAGCGGCAGCGCCAGCCAGGCGAACAGCTTGCGCAGTTCCCACACCAGGACGGTGGAGTAGTACGGGGCGTACAGCGGCGCGCAGGCCACGAGGACCACACCACCCACCGGTATGCCGACACGCAGAGCCCGACCCATCAGCGCCTCCCCCGACCGCCTGGTTCAGGTCAATTGTGGGGTGTGCGGGCGGCGCTGTCATGGCCGCGGGGGAAATCCCCCCGCGCGGCCGTCAGTTCCCGTCCCCCTCGAAGGCGACGAGCTCGACCTCGAAGCCGTCGGCGTTCTCCAGGTAGGCGGCGTAGGTCCGTTCCCCGCCCGCGTGCGGGTGGCGGTCGGGGAACATCAGGGTCCAGCCGTGCCGCGGGGCCCGGCGGACCAGGTCGTCCACGGTCCGCCGGTCCTCGACGTGGAAGGCCAGGTGGTTCAGCCCGGGCCGGCACCGGTCGTGCTCCCCGGCGGTGAGGGCGGGGGACTGTTCGAAGACCAGGTACGTCTCCCCGAGCCGCCAGCTCCGGCCGCCGTCCCAGTTCTGGAACGGCGCGTGGCCCAGGGCCTCCAGCAGCCAGCCGAAGGAGCTCGCGGCCCGCTCCAGGTCGGGCACCCAGATCTCGACGTGGTGCAGCGTCCCGCCGGCCGGCCGGTTCATGCCGCCACCTCCGTCGTCCGACGGGTGGCGAGCGGGCGGCGGCCGGCGGGCGCGTCCCGCCGTGCGTGACCGGCGGCGACGGGCCGGCCGGTCTCTTCGGTGTCCGCGGGACGGGACGTGGAGGGCGTGGTCATACCGCTCAGGGTCACACCGGTGACCCGGGCGGGGTCAAGCGGCCCGGTCACCCGTACGTGCTGGCGCGGCGGTCCGCGAGGCGCGAGAGTGGGGCCATGGATCCTCTCGGCCCGACCCGTACCGAAGCCTACCTGCGCCGTCTGGGCACGGAGCGCCCCGCCCGGCCGACGGGCGCCTCGCTGCGCGACCTGCACCTGCGCCACCTGCGCGCCGTCCCCTTCGAGAACCTGTCGATCCATCTCGGCGAGGACCTCGTGCTCACCGAGGAGGCCCTCTTCGACAAGATCGTGACCGCGGGGCGCGGCGGCATGTGTTACGAACTGAACGGCGCCTTCGCCGCGCTGCTGGGCTCGCTCGGCCACCGGGTGGAGCTCCTCCAGGGCCGGGTCCACGGCAAGGACGGCGCGCTGGGCATCCCCTACGACCACCTGGCGCTGCGCGTCGACGGGCGCTGGCTCGCGGACGTGGGCTTCGGCGACCACAGCGCGTACCCGCTCGACCTGGACGAGCCGGGCGAACAGAAGGACCCGGGCGGGGTGTTCCTGGTCCGGCCGGCTCCGGAGGGCGACGGGGACCTGGAGGTGCTGCGCGACGGGGTGCCGGTGTACCGGCTGGAGACCCGGCCCCGCGTGCTCGCCGACTTCCTGAGCGGCGCCTGGTGGCACCGCACCAGCCCGGAATCCGGTTTCACCCGGGGCCCGGTGTGCTCGCGGCTCACCGAGGACGGCGGCCGGGTCACCCTGCGGGACCACACCCTCATCACCACCTCGCCCTCGGGCGACCGGGCGGAGGAGGAACTGGGGTCGGACGAGGAGGTGTTCGCCGCGTACCGCGCCGGGTTCGGCATCACGCTCGACCGGCTGCCCGTGCCGCTGCACCCCCGGTCCTGATCCGGGGCGGACGCCCGGGCCCGAGGGGGTAACCGACCGGCGGGCGGCGCGTTGGGCCGGTGTGACACTTGACGACCTGTACACCGACGTCGTGGCCGAGGAAGTCGACGCGGATGCCGACGCCGGGCCCGAGCGGCTGCCGATGCTCACCTACCGGGAGGCCGTGCTGGCCCTGGCCGTCCTCGGCGCCGTCGCCGAGGGCGAGACGGGCGAGGAGGTGCGCACCACGGCGCGCGCCCTGGGCACGCGGCTCGGGATGCGGCTGCCCGCCACCTGAGCGTCGGGCCGGAGGGCGGGCCGCGGGGGTCAGGGCCTGGGGCTGGTGACGACCGCGAACGGCGCCCCGAACGGATCGAGGAGCATCCCGATGCGGCCCACGCCGTCGGCCTCCATGGCGGGGATGATGACGGTGGCGCCCACTTCCGAGGCCCGCGCCAGGGCGGCGTCGCAGTCCTCGACCTCGAAGTAGGGGTGCCACTCGGAGACCGATCCGGCGTCCAGGTGGGCCTGGGTCAGCTCCAGGATGCCGCCGTGCACGGTCCGCTCTCCTCCGCCGGCGGGTCCGGCGATGGTGTAGACGAGGCCCCCGCCCAGGGGCGTGTCGCGGGTCTCCCAGGACAGGACGCTGCCGTAGAACTCCTTCACGGCCGCCGCGTCGGTGGTGTACAGCTCGATCCAGCTGACGCTGCCGGGCTCGTTGACGAGTTCCAGGCCGTCCGTCTTCCCGGGCTGCCACACCGCGAACTCGGCGCCCGAGGGGTCGGCGAAGCGGGCCGTCCGCCCGGCCGTGAACACGTCGGCCGGGGGGAACCGGACGGTCCCGCCGGCCCGTTCGACGGCCTCGGCGGTGGCGTCGGCGTCCACGGTGCGGAAGTACACCGTCCAGGCGGAGCGGGCGCCCTCCTCGGTCAGCGGTCCGACGGCGGCCACCGTCCGGCCGTCCTTCCACAGGAAGCCGTAGCCTCCGGCCTCCGGCCCCGCGGTGACGAACTCCCAGCCGAACACGCCCTCGTAGAAGGCGACGGCCGCGTCGATGTCGGGGGTGGCCAGGTCGAGCCAGTTCAGGCCGCCCGGAACCTGCGTGGAGGTCAGCATGGGTGCTCCTGTCGCGTGCGGTGCCCTCCGGGCCGGGGGCCCGGGGCCGTGGCGCCAGCCTGGCACACCCGCGGCCGCCGGAGGCGCTACGCGCCCGGGGCCCTATGCTGCGGTCATGATCAAGCCCATTGGACTCGTCATATTCGACTGCGACGGCGTGCTGGTCGACAGCGAACGCATCGCCGTGCGCGTGCAGGTCGCCCTCGGAGCCTGCCTGGGCTGGCCGCTGAGCGAGGACGAGGTCGTGGACCGGTTCATCGGGCGCACGCACGCCGCGGTCCGGGAGCAGGTCGCGGTGCAGCTCGGCGAGGAGACCGCCGCGGTGTGGGCGGAGCGGTTCGAGGAGCTCCACCACGCGGCCGTGGAGGCCGATCTGACCCCCGTCGACGGCCTGCCGGAAGCCCTGGACGCCCTGGCCCTGCCGACGTGTGTCGCCTCCAGCGGCTCGCACGAGAAGATGCGGCACACCCTCGGCCGGACGGGGCTCTACGAGCGCTTCGCGGGCCGCATCTACAGCGCCACCGAGGTCTCCCGGGGCAAGCCGGCCCCGGACGTGTTCCTGCACGCGGCCCGGCGCATGGGGGTCGATCCGGCGGCCTGCGTCGTGGTCGAGGACAGCCGGCCCGGTGTCCTGGCCGCCCGCGCGGCCGGGATGCGCTGCCTGGGCTACGCCGGCGGGCTGACCCCGGCACGGCACCTCGAAGGCCCGGGCACCACCGTCTTCCACGACATGCGCGAACTGCCCGCGCTGATCGCGGCCCTGTAGCCCCGGGCCGTTCCGGCGGGATCAGCCGCGGAGGTGGGGCGGGTGTCCCTGCCAGGGCTGGTGGGGGGCCTGCGGCCACGGGGCGGGCGGGTGCTGCGGAGCAGGGCGTCGAAGCGTTCGTACAGGTCGCGGGCCCGTTCCGGGGCGGGGACGTAGGCGGTGACGGTCCCGTCGGTGCGCTGGACCGTGACCACCGCTCCGCCGCGCGGGTCGTGCTGGTGCCACACTCCGGCGAGGGCCGTGGCGGGCACCCAGCCCGGATCGGTCTCCGGCCGGCCGCCGCCCCGCCGGCGGCGCAGCGCGCGCCGGTAGCCCGGGATCAGCAGGGCCGGGAAGGTGGCCACGGCCAGCAGCAGGACCAGGAGGTCCACGAGCACCCCGCCGGCCCACTGCGCGGCCACGATGAGGACCCCGTAGCAGAGCGCGACGATGCCCGCCCACAGGCAGGCCGTGACGGCGGCCTCCGGGGCTCCCGTCTTCCGGAGCAGGCTGAAGAGACCCACCGAGGCGAGCAGGACCACGAGGGTGAGGCAGCCCGCCCCCTCCCCGAAGAGGGTCTCGGTGAGGGAGCCGCGCCGCCGGTCCGGCGTGGCGAGGTAGCCGTGGTCGTGGAACAGGACGGTGACCGGCCCGCCCGGCGTGGCGTTCACGCCCTTGATCGTGTACATGATGATCACGCTAGCGCCCGCGCCGCCCCGGCTCGCCACCGGCCTCTCCCCCCGTCCCCGCCGCTCCGCCCGGCGTGAGAACGCGCACATTTTTGTCCCTTTTGACCTGGATGGCGGGATCCTTGTCTGCGGTCGTGTCCCGATCGGCCCCGATCGGCACGCCCGTGCCCCGAGCCCCCGCCCCAGGAGAGACATGCGACGCGCACACCGTCTGACGGACCACCGGCGGATCGGCCTGCCCGCGATGGCGGGGGCCGCCGCGCTCGGCCTCGGCCTCACCCTGCTGATCCCGGCCGGTCACGCCGCCGGTGCCGAGGCCCCGGCGCCCGCCGCGCCGGCCGCGGCCGGCGGTGTGGTGACCGGCGGAGCGGTGGCCGGCGGTGTCGGCGTGGCGGCGGCCCCGCAGGAGGTGTCCTCCTTCACGGTCCACTTCCCCGCCGCCCCCTACCGGACCGCGAACATCGGGCGGGCCGTCGAGCTGATCAACGGGTCGGTGGTCCGCCCAGGCCAGACGTGGAGCTTCAACCGGACGGTCGGAGAGCGCACCAAGGAGAACGGCTTCGTCGACGGCGTCATGATCAACGACGGCCGGTACGTGAAGGCGCCCGGCGGCGGTGTCTCCAGCGTCGCCACGGCCGTGTACAACGCCGTGTTCTTCGCGGGCGCCCCGTTCGTGGAGCACGGGGCCCACTCCTTCTACATCGAGCGGTACCCCGAGGGCCGCGAGGCCACCGTCGCCTGGGGCACCCTCGACCTGCGCTGGAGGAACGACTCCGGCCATCCCCTGACCATCCGGGCCGCGTCCACGGACACCTCCGTGACGATCACCCTGCTCGGGACGAAGCAGTACGACGCGGTACGCGCCACCCTGGGCCCCCGCACGCACCTCACCCCGCCCGGCAGGCGCGAGGCCTCCGGCCCGGACTGCGAGGCGCAGACCCCGCTCGAAGGGTTCGACGTGGCGGTGGACCGCGTGTTCGTCCGGCAGGGCCAGGAGGTCAAGCGGGAGACGTTCCGCACCCACTACACCCCGCGCGACGAGGTCGTCTGCACCGTGGACCCCACGCAGAGCCCCTCCCCCTCGGCGGACGCGGCCTCCCCGTCCCCGCAGCCGAGCCGGTCCTGACGCGCCACCGGGTCGCCGGCGTGCTCCAGGTTGGCCGAATCCCGTACTCCCTGGCGCCCGCCGCCCTGACCTAGCCTGCGGTCCGGGCCAGGACCGAAACCGGGGGGACGCACGTGACGCGGGAGACGCAGGCGCACGGGCAGGACGGGGAGGACGCCGGCCTCGACGCGGTGCTCTGGGGGTGCTGCCGCGCCGGCACCGGCTGGTTCTGGATGGCCCGCTACACCGCGTGGGACGGCACCGTGCGGCGCACCGCGCAGGGCTGGTGCGAGAAGCGGGACGACGCGACGCGCAAGGGGGCGGCCGCGGCCCGGTACCTGGCGGGCGGGACCTCCGCCCAGGTGTTCCTGCGGCACCGGGCGGCCGAGTACGCCCTGCGGGTCCTCCTGGAGGACGGCGGGGCCGTGGGCTGCCCGCTCAGGCCCCGGACGGGGCTCCCGCCCGGGCGATGACCACGTCGAGCAGGGCCAGCAGGCAGTCCCGCGCCTCCGTGCGGGAGCGGGCGTCCAGCAGCAGGACCGGGGTGGCGGGGTCCCGCAGGTGCAGGGCCGCGGCGATCTCCTCGGCGGTGTAGGGCTGTTCGCCGTGGAAGCAGTTCGCGCCGACCACGAACGGCAGCCCCCGGCTCTCGAAGAAGTCGATCGCCGGGAAGCCCCGGTCCAGGCGCCGGGTGTCGACGAGCACGAGCGCCCCCAGGGCCCCGCTCAGCAGGTCGTCCCACATGAACCAGAACCGCTCCTGGCCGGGCGTGCCGAACAGGTAGAGCACGACTCCGGCGTCCCCGAGGGTGATCCGGCCGAAGTCCATCGCGACGGTGGTCAGGGTCTTGGACTCGATGCCGTCCAGGTCGTCGACCCCGACGCCGGCACTGGTCAGGCGTTCCTCGGTGCGCAGCGGCTCGATCTCGGAGACCGCCTCGACCAGGGTCGTCTTGCCGACTCCGAATCCCCCGGCGATGAGGATCTTGACCGGGGACGCTCCCGGGGCGGCGGAGGCGTCGGCGGTGTCATATCCGGGCAAGGTTGTCCCTGATTTTCATGAGCAGGTGGACATTGGTGGTCTCGGCCGCCTCCAGGGGCGGCCGGTGGTCGATCAGCCCGCGGTCCGCGAGTTCGCCGAGCAGGAGCGTCATCGGAGTGAGGCGCATGTGCATGCGGGCGGCGATCTCGGCGACCGCCATCCCGCCGGGCGGCGCGCACAGGGCGAGGACGGCCCGCCATTCGGTGGCCAGGCCGGGGTCGTCGTCGTCCGCGGGGACCGCCGCCACGATGGTGGTGTCCATCGTGAGGACGGTCTGCGGAGCGGCGGTCGTACGGCCGTCGGTGAGCGCGTACAGCCGGGTCCGTCGCGTGCCCCGGCGCTGCGGCTCGTCCGGCATTACGCGGTCGGCGCGGAGGTGCGCTCGGGGGTCCCCAGCCACTCGCCGAGCGCCTGGGCGGTCCGTACGGCCTCCCCGCCCAGCTCGCCGAGCCGGGCCTTGCGGGAGGTGACCACGATCAGCGTGCTGCCCTCCCCGCATCCGACGACGCACAGGTAGCTGTCGTCCATCTCGACCAGCTGGCGGATGACCCGGCCGCCGTCGATCTCCCGGGATATCGCCTTCATGGTGGCCGCGATGCCGGAGGAGGCGGCCGCGATGCGCTCGGCCCGGTCCCGCTCCAGCAGGTAGGCGCTGAGCTTGATGCCGTCGTTGGACAGGAGCACGGCTCCCTGGATGCCGGCGATCCGGCTCAGGTTGTTGTCCAGGATGCCGTAGATCATGTCACTGGATGTCGTCGTCATGGCTGGTCCGCTCCGAGCTCTGCTTCCACTTTCCTGGTCCCCTCTTCGTAGTCCGCCCAGGCGTCGGCCACCTCTTCGGGTGTCGCCGCGTCCCGGCCGCCTTCCGGCTCCGGGGCGCGGGGGCCGCGCAACTGCCGGGTGAGATGGGTCTGCGGGACGCGCTCGGGCAGGGCCGGCCGCGCGTCGGCGCGGGCCTCGGAGCGGGTGGGCAACGCCCGCTCGGGCCTCGGCGGTACGGGTGCGGGCGCCGCCTCGGGCTCGGCCTCGGGCGTACGGCCGCGTACGGGGATGCGTACGGGCACGGGCACGGACTCGGACTCGGACTCGGCGGCGGGTTCGGGCGCGGCGGCCGGCCGCGGTGCGCGGCCGGGCCTCGGCGGGTCCGCGGCGGGCGTCAGCAGCGCGCCCGGCAGGATCACCACGGCCGCGGTCCCCCCGTACACGGAGCGGCGCAGCGTGACGCGGGCCTGGAGCTGGTCGGCGAGGTGGCCCACGACGAAGAGGCCCAGGCGGTGGGCGTTCTCGGCGAGGACCGCGTAGGGCGGCGCGGAGTGCAGGCGCTCGTTCATGGCCTCGTACCCGGCGGGCGAGACGCGCGGTCCGCGGTCCTCGATCTCGACGGACAGTCCGTCCGCGACGAGTTCGGCGCGGACGACGACCTTCGAGCGCGGCGGCGAGAACCGGGTGGCGTTGTCGAGGAGTTCCGCCAGCAGGTGGCTGATCTGGCTGATCGCGTGCGGCTGCACGCTCGCCTCGTCCAGGGCCTGCCGTTCGATGCGGCGGAAGTCCTCGACCTCCGCGGCGGCTTCGCGCAGCAGGTCGGCGACGCGCATGGGGTCGGTGTGGGGGTCGGGGATCTCGCCGCCGGCGAGGATGAGGAGGTTCTCGATCTGGCGCCGCATGCCCACCGTCAGCTGGTCGGAGCGCATCAGCCGGGCCAGGAGTGCCTCGTCGTGGCCGAAGGTGTCCTGGAGGTCCTCGGTCAGGCTGAGCTGCCGGCTGACGAGGTTGCCGGTGCGCGAGGCGATGCCCGAGGCGAACAGGCCGAAGCCGTGCCGTTCGGCGGCGAGTTGGCGGTGCCCGTCGACGGAGGCGGCGACCACCCGGGCGAAGGCGTCGGCGATCTGGCCGACCTCGTCCTGGCGCCCGCGCACGGCCGGGAGCGCCGACTCGTCGACGGCCTCGCCGCGCTGGAGCCGGGCCACCACGTCGGGCAGCGTCTCCTCGGCGAGGGCGACCGTACGGCTGTGCAGGCGGTTCAGCCGGCGCAGGACCGACCGGGTGGTGAGGACCACGACCGCGGTGACGAGCAGCAGGGCACCCCCGCTGGCCGCGATGAGCCAGGAGACCTCGGCCTCCAGCTCGGAGGCCTTGGCATCGGCGGCGGCGAACACGCTGCGGGCGCGGTCCGTGTTGAGCTCGGCCAGGCGCGGTGCGAACGTGCGGTACGCGGCGGGCCAGTCGCCGACGTCGGCCGGCAGCTTCACGCCGGTCGGGGTGTCCTTGTGGTTGGCGATGACGGCGTTCTCGATGCGGAGCTTGGCCTGCCAGGCGTCCGAGGCGGTGAGTTTGTCGTACAGGGCCAGTTCGGCGGGCGGCAGGTACGGCACGATCCAGGTGTCGTAGAGGTACCGGTGGGTGCCGACGGCGTCGAGGAACTGGGAGAAGCCGGTGGCCGCGAGTTCCCGGGAGGGGCCGGCCAGCGCGAAGGCGGTGTCCTCGCGGGCGACCATCTCGGTGGCCGAGAACAGGGAGACGGCGGGCCGGCTCTCCTGCGCGAGTTCGGCGTCCTCGGCATGGCTGAATTCGTCCTGGTAGGCGCGGATGATGTCGTCGATCACCCCGGTGTAGTAGCCGACCACCTGTTCGGCGCTGCCGCTGTGGGAGTCCACGCGCCTGCGGTACGCGGTGAGCAGGTCGAGCCGTCCGTCCACGGCGGCGAGGCGTCCCTCGTCGGTGCCGTCGGGAGCCTTCTCCGACCCCTGCGCGGGGTCGCTGTCGGAGGGCCGTATCCGGCGGAACTCCGCGGCCGCACGGTCGGTATCGGCCCTTTTGTCGCGCAGGGCCTCGTCGGTGACGGGCGAGCCCGCCCACCGTGCCGCCGCCATCGCCCGCTCGGCCTGGAGCTCGTTCATCAGCTTCACCAGCGGCACCCCGACCTGCCGGCCGGCCTCCACGTCGGCGCGCAGGTGCTCCGACTGGGCCAGCAGGCGCTGGGCGGTGAGGGCCGTCTGCGTCCCCATCGCCACGGTGGGGACGACGGCCAGGCAGACGAGCATCGTGCGCAGGCGCACGGTACGGCGGCGCCGGACGGGCGGCGGGCTCGGTGGGCCTTCTGGTGCCATCGCAGACATCGGTCCTCGGGAGCGGCGGAGCGGGGGGGCGGGCCGGCCTGGACGAGGGCATGGGGAAACTGCCGACACGGCCCTGTGGGGTGGGATGCCGATCATATCCAGCCAGTCCGAATAAACGGAGACCCTACTTCCACACCGCTGCTCGGAGGGTCACCGCAGGGACTCCTCGGGCGGCTTCTCGCGCAGGGCTCCGTATCCGATGAAGTAGGCGGGAACGCGATTGAGCCAGCGGGACTCCGTGACCAGTTCCGTCATCCGCTTGGCGCGGCGCGGGTCGCCGAAGGCGGTCCGGCCCGCCAGCAGGGGCTCGATGACCTGGGCGTGGGCCAGGCGTTGGAGGCCCTGCGTCGCCACCGTGGTGGGCCAGCGGCGCAGTTGGACCCGGCGCACGTCGTGCAGCCCCACGGTGCCTGCGCGCAGCGGGCGCACCAGGTGGCGGGCGGCGGCCACCGCGTCCTGGACGGCCAGGTTGATGCCGATGCCGAAGACGGGCGACATGGCGTGGGCGGCGTCACCGATGCACAGCAGTCCCGGCCGGTGCCAGCGGCGCAGCCGGTCGAGCCGTACGTCGAGGAGTTTGACCTCGTCCCAGGAGGTGAGGGAGCCGGTGCGGTCGGCCAGCCACGGCGCGGCCTGTGCGAAGCGGGTCAGGAAGCGCTCCAGCCCCTCGGCCCGGCGCTCGGCGTCGGTCCCCTTGGGGATGAGGGCCGCGCACTGCCAGTAGTCGCCCCGGTCGATGAGGGCGGTGAAGAAGCGGTCGCCGAGCGCGCCGACGAGCCCGCTGGGGTCGTCCTCGTGCCGCGGCAGGCGGAACCACCAGGCGTCCATGGGGCAGGCGAAGCCCTCCAGCCCGAGCTCCGGCAGGGCCCGGGCGAGCGAGCCGCGCCCGTCGCAGGCCACGGTGAGGGTGGCCCTCAGTTCACCGGTGCGGCCGTCGGCGGTGCGGTAGCGCACGCCCGTGACCCGTCCGCGCTCGACCAGGAAGGAGGTCGCCCCGGTGTCCACGCGCAGCCGGAAGGAGGGTTCCTTGCCCGCTTCGTCGGCCAGGAGGTCGAGGAGGTCCCACTGGGGCACCATCGCGATGTAGTTGTACGGGCCGTGCAGCGCCGCGAGGTTGCCGACCGTGACGAGGGACCGGTCCGGGCCGATGGGCAGCTGGACGGAGGACACCCGGCGCTGCGGCAGGGCGGCGAAGCGCTCGGCGAGCCCGATGTCGTCCAGGAGCGAGAGGGTCGACGGGTGCACGGTGTCGCCGCGGAAGTCCCGCAGGAAGTCACCGTGTTTCTCCAGCACCGTCACCTCGACCCCCGCGCGGGCCAGGAGCAGCCCCAGCACCATGCCGGCCGGCCCGCCTCCCACCACGCAGCACGTCGTGCGTTCCTGTTCCACAGCGGCACACCCCTTCACGGGAATTCGAGTGCTCGGTCGTGGGCCGCCGCCCGAAGTGACGACTCACAGGTAGGTGACTAGCATGGTCTGGGTAAGGCCGCCACCGTGGGAAGTCGGTATTCACCTGCGGGGACGCAGGCGGCCCGGTGAAAGAGCGATCCAGCCCCTGGGTCCGTGGCCCGAACGGCCACGTTGACGGCGGATTCGCCCCCGCACGTTGATCGGGTACAGGAAAACTCCGTGCTGTTGGCGAAAGGAGGCGCGCACCGTTTCGCGCCGTACGAACGGCGCAGTGACGAGAAGGGGTTCTCAACCATGCAAGCACTGAGAGTGAAGCGGCTCTTCGCGGCATCCGCGATCGGAGTCCTGCTGGCAGGCGGCGCCGCACTCGGCGCGGCGGGCACGGCCTCCGCGGCGGCGCCCACCCACGCGGTCGCCTATTCGAGCCACGGCGGTGGCTGGGACGACGACGACTACGGGTACGGCCACGGCCACGGCTGGTACGACGACGATGACGACTGGGGCGGAGGGTACGACGACTGCGGCTGACTGACCGGCCGATCGTCACGAGCGCTGTACGGGCCGCCGCACCGGCGGTCCGTACAGCGACGCCTCCGCACGGACGGGGGTGAGCGCGCCGCAGCGCGGGAACGGGGCGGCGGGACCGGGACGGGGACACAGGGGTGCACAGTCGTTTACCCTGAGGGGTGAACGATCGTGCACCCCCTAGGTGCCCGCTCTCCTCACCCTCTGGAGCAGCATGCCCGCCGCGATACCCCCCGCCTCGGGCGCCGCCCCCCGCGCCCGTCTCGTCGTTCCCGTCCTCGCCTTCTGCGGCATGGTCGTCGCCGTGATGCAGACGCTCGTGGTCCCGCTGCTGCCGCACGTCCCGGCGCTGACGGGCGCGAGCCCGGCGGCAGCCGGCTGGCTGGTGACGATCACCCTCCTCACCGGGGCCGTCTTCACACCGGTGCTCGGGCGCGTCGGGGACATGTACGGGAAGCGGCGGGTGCTGCTGGCCTCGCTCGGGGTCCTCACCCTCGGCTCGGTGCTCTGCGCCGTCAGCTCCCGCATCGGGGTGCTGATCACCGGCCGGGCCCTTCAGGGCGCCGCCCTGGCGGTGATCCCGCTGGGCATCAGCATCATCCGCGACGAGCTGCCCGCCGAGCGGGTGCTCCCCTCGATCGCCCTGATGAGCTCGACCCTCGGCATCGGCGCGGCCATCGGCCTGCCGGTCGCCGCGGTGGTCATGGAGAACTTCGACTGGCACACGATGTTCTGGGCCTCGGCCGCCCTCGGGCTGCTCGACCTGCTCCTGGTACTGCGGATCGTCCCGGAGTCCCCGGTGCGCTCCCCCGGCCGCTTCGACCTCCCGGGGACCATCGGCCTGGCGGGATGCCTCGTCGGACTGCTGCTGGCCATCACCCGGGGCGCGGACTGGGGCTGGACCTCCGGGCGCACGCTGGGCCTCCTCGGCGCGTCCGCGGCCGTGGGCCTGCTGTGGGGCCGCTACGAGCTGCGCGCCCGCTCCCCCATGGTGGACCTGCGGGTCTCGGCGCGCCCCGCGGTGCTGCTGACGAACGTCGCGGCCCTGCTGATCGGCTTCGCCTTCTACGCGAACTCCCTGGTCACGGGCCAGATGGTGCAGGAACCCACCAGCACCGGGTACGGGCTCGGCGCGTCCATCGTCGTCAGCGGCCTGTGCCTGCTGCCCGGGGGCCTGGCCATGGTCGCCCTCTCCCCCGTCTCCGCACGGATCTCCGCCGCGTACGGGCCCCGCACCGCCCTCGCGCTCGCCGCCGTCGTGATGGCCGTCGGCTACGTGGTGCGCTTCTACACCAGCCACAGCCTCTGGATGATCGTGGCCGGCGCGACCGTCGTCTCCTCGGGCACGGCGATCGCGTACTCGGCGCTGCCCGCCCTGGTCATGCGGGCGGTGCCGGTGGGCGAGACGGCGGCGGCCAACGGCCTGAACACCCTGATGCGTTCCGTCGGGCAGGCCTGCTGCAGCGCCGTCGTCGCCGCCGTGCTGGCCCATCTGACCTTCACGGCGGGCGGCCGCACGGCCCCGACCCTGCACGCCTACCTGCTGGTCTTCCTGATCGCCGCGGGGGCCGCGCTCGCCGCGCTCGCCGCCGCGCTGTTCCTCCCGTCGGACCGGCCGCGCGGGCGGGGTGCGCAGGACGGTACGGTCACGGTGTCCGCGTCCGCGACCGCCGCCCGGGAGAGCGCATGAGCACCACCGACGGACCCGCCCCCGCGCGGGCCGCCACCCCCGGGGCGGAGGCGGGCTCCGGGACCGGCCGGGACGCCATCGTGCGGGCCGCGCGGCGGGCGTTCACGCTGCGGCCGTACGCCGAGGTCACCCTGCGCGGCATCGCCGCCGACGCCGGGGTGAGCCCCTCGCTGATCGTGAAGCGGTTCGGCAGCAAGGAGGCCTTGTTCAACACGGTCGCCGACTTCGGCGCGGCCGCCGACGCCCTGTTCGCCGCACCGCCGCCGGAGCTCGGCCGGCACATGGTCCTGACGATGGTCGAGCTGCGGGACCGTTTCGGCGGGGACCCGCTGCTGCGGGTGGTGTTCTCCCTCGGCATCGAGGACGAGCGCACGCTGCTGCGGGCCCGATTCCGCGAGCAGGTCACCGACCGGCTGGCCGGCGCCCTGGCGGGACCGGACGCCCGGCTGCGGGCCGAGCTGATCGCCGGCCAGCTGCTGGGCCTGGGCGCCACCCTGAGCCTGCACCGCCCGGACGGTGCGGGTGCGCACGCGCGTCCGGAGCGGCTGGCCGACCTGTACGCGCCGGGGCTCCAGCGCCTCGTCGACGGCACCTGAGGGCGCCGCCCGCAGCCCGCGCCGGAGGGTTCCGGCCCGGAGCCGTCCGGCGCGGGTGCCTCAGGCCGCTTCGAAGCCGGTGACGAGGGCGAGCGGCAGGTAGTCCGTGTCCACGGCCGGCCGCCAGCCGTGCGTCCGGTACGCCAGCGCCGCCAGGGCCAGCGGCAGCAGCGGGAGAAGACTGCGCGGCCGGGTGACGGGGCCCGGCTGGGCGCTGTGGTGGGTCAGGAGCGCGGCCAGCTCGGAGTCGAAGGCCTCGCGGTCGCCGGCGGCCAGGGCGCGCAGGGCCCGCAGCCCCATGGCGTCCGGCCGGCCGAGGAGACCGTCCTGGCCCTCTTCGGCGGCCCGGGCGCCGATCCGCTCCAGCCCCGCGTCCAGGGCGGCGAGCCTCGCCCGGGCGCTCGGCGGATAGTCGTCGTCCTCGTTCCCGGTGTCCCCCGTCACCTGGGCCAGGAAGCCCTTGACGAGCTCGATGGCGGGGCTGCCGGGGGCGTTGCCGTCCCACTCCTGGCGGGCGAAGTGGAAGGCCTCCCCGTTCGCCGCGACCCGGTCGGTGAGGACCGCGAGGCAGAACGCGTCGTTCCACTCGGAGGGGCTGACCCCGTCCAATTCGTCGCGCTCGCCGCCGGGCCGGTAGCTCATCCCGAAGTTGACGTGGTCGAGGAAGACGCTGAAGGAGTCGTACGTGTGGTACGCCGCGTAGGCGACCGCGCCGGCGGCCGCCGCCGCCGCGTCCTGCAGGAAGGCCGCGGCCTGCGGGGTGTCGAGGGCGGGCGCCTTGACGGACAGCGCGCCCAGGTGGTCGAGGAGGTCCTCGGCGAGCAGCTGCCACTCGTACGTGGCCATCGGCCCGCCCCGCGACATCGTGCGGACCTGCGCCCCGAACCGGTCCTCGAAATCGTCCAGGGCCGCCGCAACGGCCGCTCCGTCCACCTGATGACGCTCTATCCGCACCACACCGCTCCTTGATCACCGACTTGCCCCCACCCTAGGGCCCGGGTCCGACAGCGGCCGGGGCGGGGCGGCGGACGGGCCGTCAGGTGCCGTGCGCGGGGCGGGGCAGCGGGGGGAGGGCCGGTTCGTCGAGCCAGGCCGCGCACAGGCCGTCCGTGGAGCCGGCCGCGTACCGGGCCGCGTGGGCGGTGAAGGCGGAGGTGGTCACCACGCCGTGCCGGTTCCGCGTCGCCCAGTCCCGCAGCATGCGGAAGAAGGCCTCCTCGCCCAGGGCGCAGCGCAGGGCGTGGACCGTGAGGCCGCCGCGCTCGTAGAGGCGGTCGTCGAACATCAGCTTGCGGCCCGGGTCGGACAGCCTCAGGTCCTGCGGCCGGGAGGCGAGAAGCCGGTGTGCGGCGGCCGCCAGCTCCTGGGCGGTGCGCCCGCCGGAGCGCTCCGACCAGAGCCATTCGGCGTACTTGGCGAAGCCCTCGTTGAGCCAGATGTGCCGCCAGTCCGCGATGGTCACGCTGTTGCCGAACCACTGGTGGGCGAGCTCGTGGGCGATGAGCCGTTCCGAACCGCGGGCGCCGTCCACGTGGTTGGCCCCGAACGTGGACAGGCCCTGCGCCTCCACCGGGACGTCCAGTTCCTCGTCGGCGACGACCACCGTGTACTCGCCGAAGGGGTAGGGGCCGAACAGTTCCTGGAACAGGCGCATCATGGCCGGCTGGCGGGCGAAGTCGTGGGTGAAGCGCGGCAGCAGGCGCGCGGGCACGTGGGCGGTCTGGGGGACTTCGCCGGGTCCGGCGCCGTCGACCGGCAGCGTCCGGTACGGGCCGACGGACAGGCCGACGAGGTAGCTGGAGGTGGGCGCGGGCTGTTCGTAGACCCAGGTGGTGGTGCTGGCCCGGGTGGTCCGCGTCAGGAGGCGGCCGCCGGCCGCGACGGTGTAGGCGGAGGGGGTGTTGAGGGAGATCTGGTAGGAGGCCTTGTCGGCGGGCCGGTCGTTGCACGGGTACCAGGAGGGGGCCCCGACCGGCTGGCTGGCGACCAGCGCGCCGTCGGTCAGCTCCTCCCAGCCGATGCCGCCCCAGGGGCTGCGGACCGGTTTGGGATTGCCCGACCAGTGCACCTCCACGGTGAACGCGGCGCCCGGGGGCAGCGGCCGGGCCGGCCGCACGCGGAGCCGGCCCGCGCGGTGGGTGTAGTGCGGGGCCCGGCCGTCGAGCAGGATCCGTCCCAGCCTGAAATCGGCGAGGTTGAGGTGGAACTCGGCCAGCGGCGCGGGTCCGGCGATCGCGCTGATCCGGGCACGGCCGGTGAGCCGGTTGGGGCCGGGCCGGTAGTCCAGGGCGAGTTCGTAGCGGTGCGCGCGGTAGCGCGGGTCGCCGTTCTCCGGGAAGTACGGGTCCGGTGCCGCTGTCTGCTGGCCGCTCACTGCCGTTTCCGCTCCCTGCGCCGTGCTCTTCCGGGGTGCCGGTGTGCCGGGCCGCGTCCGGCCGGGGCGCGGGTTCAGGAGCGCCACGCCTCGATCGGGTTGCCCAGCCAGCGGGTGTCGTCGGGGACGGACTCCCCGGCCATGACGAGGGAGGCGGGCCCCACCGTGCCGCGGGCTCCGATCGTGCTCCCGGGCAGGGCGATCCCGCCCGGGCCCAGGGTGGCGCCCTCGCGCAGCACCACAGTATCGGTCCGCAGGATCCGGTCGTGGAAGAGATGCGTCTGCAACACGCAGCCCCGGTTGACGCTGACGCCGTCGCCGAGCGCCACCAGGTCCGTCTCGGGCAGCCAGTGGCTCTCGCACCACACCCCGCGTCCGATCCGGGCGCCGAGTCCGCGCAGCCACAGCGTCAGCAGCGGGGTGCCGGGCACCGATCCGGCCAGCCACGGCACGGCCAGCACCTCGACGAAGGTGTCGGCGAGTTCGTTGCGCCACACGAAGGCGCTCCACAGCGGGTGCTCCCCCACCCGGTGGCGGCCCACGAGCAGCCATTTGGCGGCCACGGTGACCGCGCAGGCGGCCGCGCCGGCCGCCAGCAGGACCGCGCCGGACAGCAGGGCGGCTCCGCCGGGGCCCAGCCGGCCGGGCGCGGCCAGGGCGCACAGCGCGGCGGCCGTCAGGACCACCAGCGCCGCGGAGCAGAACACCGGGACGATCCGGCCGAGTTCGACCAGGCCGCGCGCCCACAGCAGCCGTGCGGGCGGGTCGTAGGTGCGGCTGTGGTCGGCGGCCGCCGCCGAGCGCGGCAGCCGCACGGGCGGCAGGCCCAGGTAGGAGCCGCCCTTCTTGGCCTTCTTGGGCGTGGCGGACAGCACGCCGACCAGTCCGTCGTCGGGCACCCGGCGGCCCGGGGCGGTCATGCCGGAGTTGCCGAGGAAGGCCCGGCGGCCGATCCGCGACGGCCCGATCCGCACCCAGCCGCCGCCGAGTTCGCAGGGGGCGGTGAGGGTGTCGTCGGCGAGGAACGCGCCGTCGCCGACGGTGGTGAGGCTGGGCAGCCCGAGGACGGTGGAGACCTCGGCGCGGCGGCCGACGCGCATGCCGAGCAGCCGCAGCCAGAAGGGGGTGGCCAGGGCGGCGTACAGCGGGAAGAGCGTGTCCCGGGCCAGGTCCATCAGCTGGGTGACCGCCCAGGCCTGCCAGCCGGTCCGGCTGTGCGTGGGATGGCTGCCCGGGCGCAGGCCCAGGCTGAGCACGCGCACGCCGGCCAGCACCAGCAGGGCGTACGCGAGCCCGTAGGTGAGCGCCCCGGGCACCACCGCGAGCAGCGCGCCGCGCAGGGCCGGGCCGGGGCCCGCGCCGGCGGGTACGAACCGGGCGGCCACGAGCAGGGCGGGCAGGGCGGCGAGCAGTGGAAGGGCCGTCAGGCCCACGCCGGTCGCCCCGTACATCGCGCGCCACAGCAGCGGGCGCGGGGGGCGCCGGCGGGGCCATTCGTGTTTGGCCCGGCCGAGTTTGGCGGCGGGTGCGCCGGCCCACCGCTGGCCGGTCGGAACGTGGCCGACGACGGCGGAACCGGGGGCCACCTCGGCCCGCTTGCCGACCCGCGCGCCGGGGAAGAGCAGGCTGCGGGTGCCGACGACGGCGCCCGCGCCGACCCGGACCGGGCCGATCACGAGCTGGTCCCCGTCCAGCCAGTGCCCGCAGAGGTCCACCTCGGCCTCGACGGCGCAGCCGCGGCCGAGCCGGAGCATGCCGGTCACCGGCGGGAGGGAGTGCAGGTCCACGTCGGGGCCGACCCGGGCGCCGAGGGCCCGGGCGTAGCGTTCCAGCCAGGCGCCGGTGAGGGAGGTCGCGCCGGCGCACTCGGCGAGCCGTTCGGCGGTCCACAGCCTGAGGTGCACCCCGCCCCCGCGCGGATGGCGTCCGGCCGCCACCCCGCGCAGCAGCAGGCGGGCGCCGCCCGCCGCGATCGCGAGGCGGCCGGGCGGGCTCAGCAGCAGCACCGCCCCGGCGGCGACCAGCCACCAGGAGACGGCCGGCGCCCACGGGTAGGGCCCGAACCGGTGCAGTACGTTGCCCAGCGCGAACAGCACCACCGTGCGGCGCAGGCCGGCCACGGTGAACAGCGGGAGCAGCAGCAGCGTCTGGAGGACGCGGGAGCGGAGCGGCACCGGGGTGACGGTCCGGGGCGCCTCGTCCTCCCGTACGGTTTTCTCCAGCCTCCGGGCCAGTTTGCGCAGGACGGGCTGCTGGTAGACGTCGAGGACGGCCGCGCCCGGGTAGCGGGTGCGCAGCAGGGTGGCCAGCCGGGCGGCGGCGAGGCTGCCGCCGCCGATCGCGAAGAAGTCGTCGTCGGGGCCGGTGACGGGCACGCCCAAGGCCTCGCTCCACTGGGCGGCGAGCCAGGCTTCCGTGCCGTGCAGCGGTTCGGCGGGCCCGGGGTGTGCGGCTCCGGGCAGCGGCCAGGGCAGGGCGTCGCGGTCCACCTTGCCGGAGGTGCGGGTCGGGAGGGAGTCGACGGGGGCGAGCAGCGGGACGAGCGGGGCGGGCAGTTCGGCGCGCAGCCGGGCGAGGGCCGCCGCGTGGTCCCAGCCGTCCTGGGCGACGAGGTAGCCGACGAGGAGCTGGTTGCCTCCGCGTGCGGTGCGCACGGCGGCGGCCGCGCCGCAGACGCCGGGCAGGGCCTGGAGCGCGGCGTCGACCTCGCCGAGTTCGATGCGGCGTCCGCCGAGCTTGACCTGTTCGTCGCCGCGGCCGAGGAAGACCAGGCCTTCGGGTTCCGCGCGGACGAGGTCGCCGCTGCGGTAGGCGCGCGGCCAGCCGAGGGACGGGAGAGGGGCGTACTTCTCGGCGTCCTTGGCGGGGTCGAGGTAGCGGGCGAGGCCGACGCCGCCGATGACGAGCTGGCCGCTGCCGCCCATGGGCACGGGCTCGTCCGACTCGTCCACCACGACGAGCTCCCACCCGTTGAGCGGGAGGCCGATGCGGACGGGTTCCTCTCCGGTCAGGAGCGAGGCGCAGGCGACGACGGTGGCTTCGGTGGGGCCGTAGGTGTTCCAGACCTCGCGGCCCTCGGTGACCAGGCGCCGGCTCAGCTCGGGCGGGCAGGCCTCGCCGCCGAAGACGAGCAGCCGTACCTCGTCGAGGTGCTCGGGTTCCCAGAGCGCCGCCAGGGTGGGGACGGTGGAGACGACGGTGATCTCCTGGTCCACCAGCCAGGGGCCGAGGTCGGCGCCGGCGCGCACCTGCGCCCGCGGGACGGGTACGAGGCAGGCCCCGTGGCGCCAGGCGAGCCACATCTCCTCGCAGGAGGCGTCGAAGGCGACGGACAGGCCGGCCATCACCCGGTCGCCGGGGCCGATCGGCTCGTCGGCGAGGAAGAGCGCGGCCTCGGCGTCGACGAAGGCGGCGGCGCTGCGGTGGCTGACGGCGACGCCCTTGGGCCTTCCGGTGGAGCCGGAGGTGAAGATGATCCAGGCGTCGTCCTCGGGTGCGGGCGGTGCGGAGCGGACCCGTTCGCGGGCGCGGGGGCCGGTGACCTCGATGCCGGGGCCGGCGCCCAGGACGGCCCGGACCCCTGCCTCGGCGAAGACGAGCCGGGCGCGTTCGTCGGGGTCCTCGGCGTCGACCGGTACGTAGGCGGCGCCGGCGGCGAGCACGGCGAGGACGGACGCGTACAGGTCGTTCGTCCCGGACGGCACCCGTACGCCGACCCGGTCGCCGGGTCCGATGCCGCAGGCGGCGAGGACGCGCCGGCGGCGTTCGACCTCGGCGGCCAGGGCCCGGTAGGTCAGGCGCGCGGTGCCGTCGTCGAGGGCGGGTTCGTCGGGGTGGGCGCGGACGGTGGCGGCGAAGACGTCGACGAGGGTGCGGGGCGGGGCGGGGGGCCCGGCGGAGAACCGGGCGGACTTGCCGGGTGCCTCGTCGGGGGCGTGGGGGTGTGCGCGGGGCTCGCCGCCGCCCCCTCCGCCCTCCCCCGCCCCGTCGTCGAGCAGTTCGAGTTCTCCGCGCCCTGGTGTGATTGCCATCGGCCCTCGCGTCTCGTTCCCGGAAGCGTCCGGAGCGCCGGAGCGAGCGTGGGCCGGGATCTGCCCCGGTCGTCACGTTCCGGCGCCGGACGGCCCCTCAGCGTAGTGCGACGGCGGGGAGATTCCGGTCGAAGCGCCGCGCCCGGCCGGATCACGCCGCTCTTCGGGTGGTGGCCGGACGTGTCGGCCGACGGCGCCGGTACGGGTTCGCGATGCTGGGCCGGGCGCGGCAGCAGGGCGACGGCCCTCCCGCACGGCGACAAGGAGAACGGCATGCCGACGGACTCGGTCGGACGCTTTCTGACGGCTCTGGACCCCGCGCACCGGGAGGCCGTGACGGCCCGGCCGCGCGCGGAGCAGGAGCGTCTCGCGGCGGCCTGGGAGGAGGAGCTGGGGGCGGACGACGAGCTCGACACCCTGGACGAGCTGTCCCCGCCCGCGGCCGAGGCGGAGGCGGCCCGCCGGGTCATGGAGCGCGAGTCCTGACCGCTCCGGGGTCAGGGCCGGTCGGGCAGGCGGTGCAGGACGGGGTCGCCCAGCACGCCGTCGACGGCGGTCAGGGTCAGGAAGGTGTGGTGCGGCCGGCGTCTGCGGTCGGTGGGTGAGCCGGGGTTGAGCAGGCGCAGCCCGCCGGGGGCCGTGGAGTCCCACGGGATGTGGCTGTGGCCGAACACCAGGACGTCGGTGTCGGGGAAGCGGGCGGCGCAGCGCCGCTCGCGCCCGGCGGCCGGGCCGGTCTCGTGGACGACCGCGAAGCGCACACCTTCGAGCTCCGCGCGGGCGATCTCGGGGAGCCGGTCGCGCAGGGCGGGGCCGTCGTTGTTGCCGTAGACGGCGATCAGGCGGCGTGACCTCGATTCCAGCAGGTCGAGGGTGGCCTCGTCGGTCCAGTCGCCCGCGTGGACGACCGCGTCGGCCTCGTCGACGGCCGCCAGCAGCACCTCGGGGAGCCGCTTGGCCCGCGCCGGGACGTGGGTGTCCGAGGTCAGCAGGATCCGCACGGTTCCACCGTACGCGGGGCGCGGCCGGGCACGCGCCGACGGCGGTGTCCGCCGGCGCGTGCACGGTGCCGGGGCCGTCAGCAGGTGAGGGTGACCTCGTGGACGACGGGCCTGGCCGTCCAGGGGAACGAGGCCACGCCGAAGGCGGCGCGGACGGTCGACCCGCAGGGGGCGGAGGCGGACTGCCCGCGCACCTCGACGGTGGAGGAGGTGAAGACGACCGGCAGGTCCCGGGTGACGGGCACGCCGCTGCCGACGACCTCGACGGAGAGGGTCGTGAACAGCTGCTTGGGCGTGGGGGCGGGGCTGCCCGGGGAGGGCGGGCCGGCGAGGGCGACGGTGCCGTAGAACGCGACGGTGGTGCCGGTGACTTCGGCGCACACCCTGGTGGCCAGGCCCGCCTGGAGCCCGGAGGCGCCGCAGGAGGTGACGGTCTCGGCGGGGGCGGGCGGCGTGGCCGCGAGGGCGGGGGTGGCCGTGAGGACGGCCAGGCCCGCGGCGCCGGCGGCCAGAAGGGCTGAGCGGTTCATCGGTGTTCTCTCTCTCGTCGTGACCGTTCGGTATGTCATGTGATATTTCACATGACATACGACGTAGAAGTGATCACGAGCTGAACCGTTCCCTCCCGGCCGGTGACACCTCTGCCGCACCCCATAGGGTTTCGGCCACATGACGGCGCGAAGGGAGAGCAGGGTGCGCAGGCGGGGACGGGGATGGGGAATCGCGGCGCTCGTGACGCTGACGGCCGGAGTGCCGATGGCCGCCGGGGGCGCACTGGCGCCCCGGCTGCTGTACCGCGCGGCGTCGTACTCGGGGGCCGCCATGGCGCCCACCTACGCCCGGGGCGACCTGCTGCTGTTCCGCCAGGACCCGGCAGGGGTCCGGCGCGGGGACGTGGTGCTGGTGGCGGCGGGGGCCTGGGATGACGGCGAGGACCCCGGCGGCCCGGTCGTCGAGCGGGTCGTGGCCGTGGGCGGCGACACGATCGCCTGCCAGCCGGGCGCCGCACGCCTCACCCTCAACGGCGAGCCGCTGGACGAGCCGTACGTGAAGGACGGCGCCCCGACGGCCGGCAGTCACGAGCCGTTCTCCGTGACCGTCCCGCAGGGACGGGTCTTCCTGCTGGGCGACAACCGCGCCAACGCCCGGGACTCCCGCTACCGCATGCGGGCGGCGCCGGGCGGCACCGCCCCGGTCGCCCGGGTCCGGGGAGTGGCCCTCCCGCGCGGGGAGGCCCTGCGCACCGCCTCCCTCTTCGGGGCGCTGCTGATCGCCGGCGCCCTGTCCCTGCTCGCCTCCGCGGTGCTCGGTGCCGTCTGGCTGGTGGTCCGGCGCCGGCCGGCCCCGTGGGAACCCGTACCGGTGTCACCGGCGTGGCCGCCGAACTCCTGACCGCCGGGCAACACCCCCTACGGCTTCCAGCCCGGGTCGCGTCCGCTCAGGGCCAGGGTCCGGTCCAGCAGCGGGGCGCCGTCGCCGTCCGGCAGCGGGACGACCGGCCCGAAGACGCCCTGGCCGGCGCCCGCCTCCTGGGCGGCCGCCAGCAGGAAGGCGTGGGAGGCGTGCAGCGCGGGGGTGTCGGGTGCGTACTCCTGGCCGGTGGCACGGGCCAGGTCCCAGCCGTGCACGACCAGTTCGTCCGCCGCCACGGCCGCCGCGACGGCGCCGGGCAGGTCGACGCCGCCCGCCCGGGTCATTCCGGTCCAGGCGGACGGGTCCCGCCAGGCCTCGGCCAGCTCACCGAGCGCCCGCGGGATCCGCTCGCGCCAGTCGGCGGGCAGCGGCGGCGCGGCCGCGCCCGGGGGCGTGTCGGTCGTGGGGCCGAGGTCCTTGCGGGCGGCGTCACGGAAGGCGACGGCCAGCCCGGCGAGGTGCCCCAGCAGGTCCCCGACGGCGTACCCGGGACACGGCGTACGTCCGCCGAGCCCGCCCCCGGGCACACGGGAGACGAGGCGGGCCACGACGGCCGCCTGCGGTCCGAGATCGAAAGCCGTGCTGCCGGTCATCTGGTGCTCCCTCCGCAACGATCGGGTCCTGCACGGTAGACCGGCGGGAGCCGCGGAACTCATCGGACATGCCCGGGCCTCCCCACCGCTCGCCGGCTCGGCGGGACGCCCCGGTCCCGCGGGCGGCGGCCGAACGGGCGGCCCGCATAGGATGCGGGCGGGCGGGGCCGTAGCGCAGAGGTCGTCGCGCGCGGTCTCCACAACCGTGAGGACGCCGGTTCGAATCCGGTCGGCCCCGCCCGGGCCCTTCCGCCGGCCCCTCTCATACCGCCCGGGGGGCCGGCGCAGCGTCGAGAAGGGCCAGTTCGGCGTCGGTCAGGTGGAGGTGCGCGGCGCGGGCCGAGTCCGTGATCGA
Source organism: Streptomyces racemochromogenes (assembly GCF_044129415.1). GTDB lineage: Bacteria > Actinomycetota > Actinomycetes > Streptomycetales > Streptomycetaceae > Streptomyces > Streptomyces racemochromogenes_A. Next base: position 33,716 of record NZ_JBBDHD010000037.1, on the reverse strand, counting down.
GGCCGGGCGGCTGGCTCCCGGCAGGGGGATGACGGACGGGGAACGGGCGAGCAGCCAGGCCAGCGTGACCTGCTGCGGGCTGACGCCGCGTTCGGCCGCCACCCGGTGGAAGGCGGTGCCCGAGGAGGTCGGGCCGGAGGGGCCGTCCAGGGCGCTGCGGGAGATGCCGCCGAGGGGGCTCCAGGGAAGGAAGGCCAGGCCCAGTCCGGTGCTCAGGCGCAGCTGCGGTTCGCTGTCGCGGACGGCGGGTGAGTACTGGTTCTGGACGGAGGCGAGGCCGTCGCCGAGGATCGCGTGCGCCTGGCGGATCTGGTCGGTGGTGACGTTGGAGATGCCGGCGGCGCGGATCGTGCCGGCATCGAGGAGTTCGCGCAGGGCGCCGACCGACTCCGCCCAGGGGACGGCCGGGTCCGGCTTGTGCAGCTGGTACAGGCCGATCGCGTCGACGCCCAGCCGCCGCGCGGAGGCTTCGGCGGCGCGCCTGAGGTGGGCGGGGCTGCCGGTGACGGTCCAGCTGCCGTCGCCGGGGCGGCCCCTGCCGCCCTTCGTGGCGATCAGGACGCCGGAGGTGTCGCCTCCGTAGCGGGCCAGGGCGCGGGCGATGAGCCGTTCGTTGTGGCCCTCTTCGCCGGCGTGCCAGTGGTAGCTGTCGGCGGTGTCGATGAGTGTGACCCCGGCGTCGAGGGCGGCGTGGACGGTGGCGATCGCCCGGCTCTCGTCCGGGCGGTGCTCGATCGACAGCGGCATGGCGCCGAGGCCGACGGCGCCGACCGTGGTGTGCGCGAGGGTGCGGTACGGGGAGGGGTGGGACATGTGCGTGGTCCTCAGTGGGTGGGTGCGGCGAGGGCTTCGGTGACGGCGGCCGGGAGCCAGTCGGCGGTGTGCCGGAAGGCGAAGCCCAGGTCCTTCGCGCGGGCGTTGCTCATCGCGTAGTGGCGGTCGAAGGAGAACGGCGACGCCGGCGCGGGCGCGGCGGCCACCGCGAAGAGCGGCTCCCCACCGGTCTGCGCGGCGACGGCGGCGGTGAGGGCGCGCCCGTCGAGCGGGCCGTCGGAGCAGGCGTTGAGGGGGCCCGCGAAGTCCGTTCCGGTGGCCGCCCAGTGCAGCAGGGCCGCGAGTTCCGCGTAGTGGATGAAGACCGTGGGCCGCTCGTCGGGGCGGACGGTGACCGGTTCGCCGCGGGCGACGCGCCGCGTGTAGTGGGCGAGGCGTCCGGTGAACTCGCGGGCGCCGCCGCCGAGTACGTGGCCACTGCGGACGGAGGCGAAGGTGAAACCGCCGGCCCGGGTGAGGACGGCCTCCGCCTGGCGCTTGCCCTCGGCGTAGTGGTCCTCCAGGTACGCCGCGTCCTGCCAGGGCAGGTCCGGGTCCACCGGCCAGGCGGCCGGGTCCACGGTCTCCTCCGGCACCGGGGTGCCGGCCGTGAGGGACGGCAGGGCGGCGGTGGCCGGGTCGTAGACCTCGATGGTGGAGGTCATGACGTACCGGCGGGTACGGCCGGCGAAGACGCGGGCGGCGATGGCCGCCTGCACGGGGGTGTAGCAGACCTGGTCGACGACCACGTCGAAGGTGCGGGGGCCGAGGGCGGCGAGGAGGGCGGCCTCGTCGTCACGATCGGCGACGAGGTGCTCGACGCCGGCGGGCGGCCGGCCGGAGCCGCGGTTGATCACCGTGACCTGGTGGCCGGCCTCCCGCAGACGCCGGACCAGGAGCTTTCCGAAGTACCGGCTTCCGCCGATGACGCAGATCCTTTGCATGCCCTCACTCTGGCGGGCCAGGCGTCATCAGCAGAAGTGACCTGTTGGTGAAGCGGTGTTAAGGAGAACTGTCGACCGGGGTCAGGTCCGGGGCGGGCACGGGACGGGCGTCTTGCGGGCGTGCAGGACGTGCGCGTCCAGCGGCAGGGGCGTGTGGCCGTGGAGGTGGAGGCCCGCGTCGGCGAGCAGGCGGGCGTAGTGGTCGGCGCGGCGTTCGCGCCCTCCGACGTTGCACAGCATGTGCAGGTCCCAGGCGGTCGCCAGCGAGGGGGAACCGTCCGCGGGCAGGAGGCGTTCGACGATCAGCAGGTCGGCGTGGTCGGGCATCGCGCGGGCGCAGTGGCGCAGGATTTCGCGGCAGCGGTCGTCGTCCCAGTCGTGCAGGACGCGGGCCAGGACGTAGACGTCGCCTCCGGACGGTACGTCGGCGAAGTCGCCGGCGCGGTAGTCGCAGCGCGTGCCGCAGCCGGCGGCGTCGAGCAGGCGGCGGGCGGTGGCGACGGCGTGCGGGCGTTCGAGGAGGACGCCGCGCAGAGCCGGGTGGGCGGTGAGGACCTGCCGGAGCAGTTCCCCGTTTCCTCCGGCGACGTCGACGACCGTGGCGGGCGCGGACGCCCGGGCCGCGGCGGTGAGCGCGGGGTGGGCCGGGAGCGGCTCGAACATGCGGGAACTGGCGGCCATGGAGCGGTCGAAGAGGTCGGCGAGCTCGGGGTCGCGGGCGAAGTGGTCGAAGTGGTTCTCGCCGAAGAGGTGGTCGAAGGCCGGGCGCCCGGTCCGTACGGCGTGGTCGAGCGCGCCGAAGGAACGGTAGAACGGGCCGCCGTACATCAGGGCCAGCGGGCGCATGGAAGCGGGCGCGTCCTCGCGCAGCAGGGCGCCGAGTGCGGTGAGGCGGAACCCTTCCCGCGGGGGCTCCTCCCGGCTCACGGCGCCGAGCATCGCGAGGCAGCGCAGGAGGGTGGCCAGGCCGCGGGGGTGGGTGCCGGTCCGGCGGGCGAGGTCCTCGGCGCGGTGCGCGGTGCGCGTGTCCATGGCTTCGGGCAGGCGCAGCCGGGCGAAGGAGGCGAGGGCCTGGGTGCTCCAGGCGCCGGTGAGCAGGTGGAGGAGCGTTTCGGCGGGCGGGCGGGCGGAGGGGCGGGAGTACCGGCCGGGGTCGTCGAGGTGGGCGGCGAGGGCGTCGCGGTGGTCGCCGTGCGCGTAGAGCTCCAGCCGCCGGTAGCCGCAGGCCTCGTCCGCGGGGGTGGTGAAGTAGAAGACGGTGCCGTCCTCGTGCGGGTTGTAGCCGCCGCCGTCGGGGTGTGCCCCGTGGCGGGCGAGGATCGCGCACAGGCCGCGCAGGACCAGCGGGTCCGGGTGGTCCACCTCGAAGGCGAGGTGCGCCTCGTGGCCGCGGGTGCGTTCGTGGGCGGCGATCCGCTCCAGGTCCGAATGCGGGGGCACGGTCAGGGCGAAGATCTCCACGGCGCGGCGTTCCCCGCCGGCTGCGCCGCTCACCTGTGGGCGCAGGATCCGCACGTCGAGTTCGGCCGGCTCTCGCCGGTGGCGCCGGGCGAGGCGTTCGCGGACGACGACGCTGGGCTGGGGCGGGGTGTCCACGGCCAGCCCGCAGTCGGCGAGTTGGGCCCGCAGGCTCTCCTCGTCCGGCGGGAAGAGGAGCGTTCCGGCATGGGCGAAGCGGCAGTGGCCGGCCAGCGCCCGCAGGTCCGGCCCGTCGATGCCGGGCAGGAGCAGGGGGAGCAGGGAGGCGCTGTCGTGCTCGCGGACGAACTCGGCCGCCGCGCGCAGGCGGGCGGTGTCGTCCCGCAGCATCGTTTCGTCGAGGAGCGTCGTCGTCATCGTGGGGGTGTCCTCAGGAGCCGGTGGGGATCGGTGCAAGCAGGGCGGGGCGGGGTGCGGCGGAGCGGGGGCGCGGTGGGAGGGGTCAGACGCCGGCGTAGTTCTCGGCGAACCAGTCCTGGAGGACGCGCGAGGTCCGCAGCGAGGCGATCCGGGAGCGGCGCAGGCCGGCCTGGAAGGACGATCCTCCCGCCCCGTCGGGTTCGGGCGCGCAGTGCAGGAGCCGGCACATCCACCCGGTGAACTCCTGCGCCCTCCAGATGTGCGCCAGGCACCGGTCCGAGTATCCGTCGAGGCCGGTGGTGTCACCGCGGGTGAGGGCGTCGGCGAGCGCTCCGGCCAGGATCTCGGCTTCGAGCACGGCGAGGTTGGCGCCCTTGGCGGCGGCCGGCGCGAGCAGGGCGGCCGCGTCGCCCGCCAGGAAGAGCGAGCCGTGCCGCAGGGGCTCGATCACGTCGCAGGTGAGGTCGAAGAGCCCGCGTTCCAGGAGCGCGCCCCGGTGCAGGGGGCCGTGCTCGGCGGCGCCCATCCGGAGGTCGAGCTCGTCCCAGATCCGCTGGTCGGACCAGGCGTCGGCGGTGGTGCCGCGCCGCCACTGGAGGTAGTAGCGGGTCACCTCCGCGGTACGGGCCATGTGCCCGGCGAAGCCGCGTTCGTGGAGGGCGTAGCCGACGGCGTCCAGGCTCGGCGGGGCCTGGGCGAGGAGGCCGAGCCAGGTCACGCCGTGGTCGTGGTGGTGGCGGACGGTTCCCGGGGGCAGGCAGCGGCGGGCCGCCCCGTACCGCCCGTCGCAGCCGGCGACGTAGCGGGCCGTCCACCGGGCGGGCCGGCCGTCGGGCCCGGACGCCGTGACGGACGGCCGGGTGCCGTCGGCGTCGTGCACGGTGTGCGCCTCGGTGTCGAAGTGGATCCGTCCGCCGCGGTCGAGATAGTGGCGCAGGAGGTCGGTGACCAGGTTCTGCTGCGGGTAGACGTGGTGCGGTCCGCCGCCGAGGGTGCCGTAGTCGAGCCGGAACCGGCCCTCCGGCGTACGGAACTCGCAGGTGCCGTGCCGGCGGCCGTGCCGGTGCAGGCCGTCGGCGAGGCCGTGGCGTTCCAGGATCCGTGCGGTGCCGGGGGTGAGGAACCCGGCACGGGCGCGGTCACGGAGACGGGAACGGGAGGCGCGTTCCAGGACGACGCAGTCGATCCCGGCGCCGAGCAGGAGGTTTCCGAGGACGAGCCCGGCCGGACCGGCACCGAGGACGACCACGTCGGTTGACGCGCGTAACGCGTGGGATGGATGGCTTTCCGTCATAGCGGGTGAAGCATAAGCACGCGAAGATCGACGAAACTATGCCAGCCATCCCTTAGCGGGAATAGAGTGACAATCACCCTGGACGAGCCGGGCCCGTACTGGCGGGGCCGGCGGCACTCGGCCCGGGCCCACCGGTGGTACGCGCCGGGCGCACGAACGCGGTCACGCGCTCCCGCCCGCGCGGGCGGCCCGGCCGCGTCCGCCCCGCACGGCGGGGACGGGCGGCGGCCCTGCGCCCGCGAAAGGGGCCCCGATCACGCGCAGGTGTCCGTATAGCCGCCGTCGGGAGGGGTGGGGCCCAGGTCGGCACGGATCGTGACGAGTACCTCGTCCTCGCCCCCCGCACGCCGGGGCAGGCCGCCACCGCTCGTGGGGAACAGGGCGGAGATCCGCTCGGCCGCCTTGAGGGCCGCCGGCTCCAGGCCCCGGATCTCGATCGTGATCACATTCGCACTCATGCCGAAGGGGAGGGGGCGACGCCCCGTCCGGTTCCGGTCGCGGACGCGGGTCACCCGAAGGGGCGCAGGACGGCGGCGGTTGCGGCGGCATCGGCACCGGCTTCGCCCGGTCGGGCCAAGCGGGGGCGGGTCCGCTCCCGCGAATGGCTCAGGATCGGGGCACCGGGCAGGCCGTCTGCGGGGCGGGTGTCTAGCGTCACTGGCAAGCACATCGGTTCCCGAGGCTCATGGAGACGACCATGTCCCGTACAGGGCGGTGGATGGCCGGCGCCTGCGTCGGTGTGGTCGCGGTCGGAGTGCTGGCCGCCGGCGGCGGCGTGGCCCCGGCGCCGCGCCCGGAGGCCGGGGGCGGGGTCGCCGCGGTGCCGTTCCCGGCCGCCGGGGGCGGCAGCGGTTCGGGGGTGGCGGTGGGCGCCTACCTCCACTACGGCTCGCCCGGCGTCGACCGGATGCGGGGGCTCTCGCGCTGGCTCGGAGGGGCCGAGCTGCGCGCCGGACACACCTACCTGCCGGGCGACACGTGGGCGAACATCGAGGGGGCGCCCGATTCCCTGCGGAGCTGGGCGCGGTGGCGCAAGGAGAGGCGCGACAGGCTGTTCGTCCTCAACGTGCCCATGTTCGAGGGCAACGAGGCCGACGTCCCCGACGAGCGGGTCGCCGAGCTGATCCGCTCGGGCGCGGAGGGCGCGTACGACCACCACTTCCGGCAGCTGGGCCGGCGCCTGGTCGCACTCGGGGTGCCGGACACCGTGATCGTGCTGGGCTGGGAGATGAACGGCTTCAACTACACCCACAGGTGCCGCCCCGACCCCGAGAACTGGAAGCGGTACTGGCGGCGCATCGTGGCCGCCATGCGCTCCGCCGACGGACAGCGGTTCCGCTTCGACTTCGCGCCCAACCGCGGGCCGGACGCGATCGGCTGGACCGCGTGCTATCCCGGGGACGACGTGGTCGACATCGTGGGGATGGACTCCTACGACCAGCCTCCCGGCGACTCCTTCGACGAGATGGTCGACCAGCCCTACGGGCTGCGCCAGCACGTCGAGTTCGCCAAGGCGCACCACAAGCGGATCTCGTATCCGGAGTGGGGACTCTTCCGCAACGGCGACAACCCGGAGTACATGCGGCGGATGCTGAGGTGGATCTCCGAGCACAGGCCGCTCTACCACAGCATCACCGACTACTGCCCGCACGGCGTGTGGCAGTGCGGCGAGAACCCCCGTTCCGCGCGGGTGTTCCGGGAGTCGCTGTCGGCCCACCGGAAGGGACGGCCGGCCTCCCGCCCCCGGCCGTGAGGGCGGGGTAGGGAGAACCGGGGGGCGGGGGCGCGGGCGGGGCAACGGGACGGGGGACGGGGGACGGTGGCGGGACATCGAGCGGCCCAAGTGGCCGCTTCTCGCGTTCCGGCCGGTTTCGCGCCCCGCACGGCGGGCCGGACGGCGGAATGGTCCGACAAAGTGAAGGCATATCATCTCGGTTCGCTTTGCCCAACCGAGATATTTCACGCCGTGTCCGACACTCCGCGCCAGAACATCTCGTGCAAAATGGGCCGTCGTCGGGAGCCGTAACGCAGTCACCGAGAACAGTCACCATCACGGTTGTTCCTGTATTTGAATGCGGAGGTATCACGATTGGCCAAAACAAAAAAACGCCGGGAGAGCCATCGCTCTCCGGTCCTGTTGCTCGCAGTCTCCGTAACCGCCGTACTTTTCACACCCGCGCCCCCCGCCCAGGCCGCCTCCCTCTACGGCATAAAGGCTGTCGCCGTCGCAGCCTCCAAGAAGGGCGCCCCCTACGTGTACGGCGCCACCGGTCCCGATGAATTCGACTGCTCGGGCCTCACGCTCTACGCCTTCCGCAAGGCCGGCCGGACCCTTCCCCGCACCGCGGAAGCCCAGTACGAGAGCACCGACCACATCTCGCGCACCGAGCGCGCGCCAGGAGATCTGGTCTTCTTCCCCACCGGGGGAACCATGCGCCACGTCGGCATCTACGCGGGCCACGACCAGATCTGGCACGCTCCCCGACCCGGCACCCGCGTCCGGCTCGAACGCATCTGGACGGGTACCGCCCGCTATAGCCGGGCCAATTAGAATGCCCGGGCGGGCCGCCCGGAAGTGGAAATCCAGAGCGCAACAGGGCAGCACCGAAAAAGGAAACGCGAACCGGTCTCGACACCGTCACGCCCCCTCCGGTACGGGCCCTTGTCCCGACGACCGCAACCGAATGCACGCAAGAATTGATTCAACGTTTCGAACGGACGTTTCCGTGCAGAACTGTACGAAAACTGCCGTCTTGGGGCGCGACATCGGGCCGCCCGGGCGTGACACGCCGTTGGTGGGGTGAATGCCCGGGAAGTGGCCCGCGCAAGCGGTGTGATCCTGCTTCGACGTCCGTCATCGACTTTGGAGTGACATGCGTATTCGAACTGCGTTCGCCGCCACCGTGCTGGCCGCCGTCGGCATCCTCGGCGCCACGGGTTCCGCCGTCGCCGACGCCAACGCGAACGGTGCGGCCATCGGCTCCCCGGGCGTGCTGTCCGGGAACGTCGTCCAGGTGCCGATCCACATCCCGATCAACGTCTGCGGCAACACCATCAACATCATCGGCCTGCTGAACCCGGCCGCCGGCAACACCTGCATCAACACCTGATCCACCCGCGGCCCGAGGCCGCTCACGACGGTCCCGTCCGGAGGGCAGGCGCTCCGGACGGGGCCGTCGCCCACGTCCGCCGGGCCCCGCGCGCCACCGGTGAGTACGGGTGAACGGGCGGGGCGCGGGCCGCTGTCGGTGGCGCTGGCTAGGCTGGCCGGATGACCGGGATACAGATCGTCGCCGAACAGGGCGCGTGGCGGGGCGGGTTCGAGGAGCGGCTGCTGGCCGCCTACCGGGAGGCGGGGTGCTCGGAGCCCCTGGCCCTGGCCCTGCGGGAGCGGGCCGTGACAGGGATCGACGGCTGGACGCTCGCCACGGACGGCACGGGGTGGATCGCCGTCGAGGCGGCCGAGGACAACGGGGTGGTCACGGGCCGGATCCACGACCTGACGGTACCCGGGGGCCGGGCGTGGGCCGAGCGGTGGTGCGCGGAGCAGGGTGCGCGCAGCGTGCGCGTGCGGCTCACCGGCGGCGCGGGGGCGCAGCCGGGGACGGGGGCCTTCGCCGACTACCCCGTGCGGGGCCAGAACCGGATGCGTGCCGTGGCCGAGCGGCCCGTCCTGCCGCCGGGGCTGACGGTGCGCCGGCTCCGCGAGGAGGAATACGCGGACTGGCTGGCCCGCGAGGAGGCCTCGTACATCGCGGACATCGTCCGGGCCGGGGCGCTGACGCCGCAGCAGGCCCGGCAGAAGTCCGACCGGGACTTCGCCGAGCAGCTCCCCCAGGGGTACCGGACGCCGGGGCACGCCTTCTACGCCATGGAGACCGGCGGCGTGGTGATCGGTACCGGCTGGGTCAACCACGGCTACCTGCCGGGCGTCACGTTCGGGTTCTCCCTGGAGGTGCACGAGGAGCACCGCGGCAGGGGACACGGGCGGGCCGCCATGGCCGTCGGCGAGTGGGCCACCCGGCAGGGCGGCGACGAGGCGCTGATGTTCAACGTCTTCGGCGGCAACGAGGTCGCGATGGGCCTGTACGACAGCACCGGGTTCGCCGTACTGGACGAGTTCCGCTCCATCGACCTCTGACCCGCCGCCCGCCCGGGGCCGGGGCCGGCCCCTACTCGGGGAGGCCGCCGCTCCCGGGCGTGCCCTGGGGGGTGTGCCGGGCCAGCAGGGAGTGGCGGTAGGAGTAGCCGAAGTAGATGGCCAGGCCGATGAGGAACCAGACCACGAAACGGATCCAGGTCTCCACGCGCAGGTAGGTGATGAGCCAGATCGAGGCGATGACGCCGATCGCGGGCAGGACCGGCATCAGCGGGGTGCGGAAGGAACGGGGCAGGTCGGGGCGCCGGTAGCGGAGCACGATGACCGAGGTGCACACGACCGCGAAGGCGAGCAGGATGCCGATGTTGGTGAGTTCCGCCGCCTCGCCGATCGGCACGAAGCCCGCGATGACCGCCGAGGCCACACCCACGATCCAGGTGACCCGGGTGGGGACGTGCCGGGTGGGGTGCGTCTTGGCGAACCAGCGGGGCAGCAGTCCGTCACGGCTCATGGAGAACCACACGCGGGTCACGCCGAGCATGAAGGTGAACATCACGGTGAGGATGCCGATGATCGCGCCGACGGCGATGACGTCGGCGACGACGGGCAGCCCGACCGCCTTGAAGGCACTGGAGAAGCCGCTCTCGGGGTCGATGTCGGTGTACTTCTGCATGCCCGTCAGGACCAGGCAGGCGAGGACGTACAGCACCATGGCGATGGCGAGGGAGTAGATGATCGCCCGCGGCATGTGCCGCTGCGCGTCCTTGGACTCCTCCGCGGCGGTGCTCATGGCGTCGTAGCCGAAGACGGCGAAGAAGACGGTGGCCGCGCCGGTGAAGGCGCCGCTCACGCCGAAGGGGAAGAACGGCGTGTAGTTGTCGGTGTTGATGTGGAAGAAGCCGACGATGATGACGAGCAGCACCACCAGCACCTTGAGCCCGACCACGATCGTCTCGAAGCGGGCGGCGTTCTTGATGCCCAGGGTGAGCAGGTAGGCGGTGAACAGGCACAGGACCGCCGCGATGAGGTCGAAGCGGTGCCCTTCGCCGGTGCCCGGGGCTCCGAGCATCCAGGTGGGCAGGGAGGCGCCCGTCTCCTCCAGGAGGAAGTTGAAGTACCCGGAGATGCCGATGGCGACGACCGCCACGATGGCCGTGTACTCCAGCAGCAGGTCCCAGCCGATGAACCAGCCGGCCACCTCGCCGAGGACGGCGTAGCCGTAGGTGTAGGCGGAACCGGCCTTGGGGATCAGGCCGGCGAACTCCGCGTAGGAGAACGCCGCCGCGGCGCTGGCCACGCCTGCGATGAGGAAGGAGAGGAGGACCGCCGGTCCCGCGACGCCGTTGGCGACCGTTCCGGCGAGTGTGAAGATGCCCGCGCCGATGATGCCGCCGACTCCGATGGCCGTGAGCTGCCACAGGCCGAGGGTGCGGACGAGACGTTCGCTGGGGCCGCCTTCGGGCTCCTCGATGTGCTCGATCGGCTTGCGACGGAATACACCCTGACCTGACCACACGGTGGCCATGTTCCGTTCCTTCCCGCCGGGGATGACGAGGCCACATCATCCCGGAAGCACCGGCCTTGCGGAACTAGGCGCTCCGACACGGGCCGCCCCCGGTCGCGGAGGCGGCCGGGGGCGGTCGGGGGCGGGGACGGGTCAGGCGTGCAGGACGCCGGTGCCCAGGAGTCCGAAGAGGAGCACGCCGACGACGACCCGGTAGACGACGAAGGCGTTGAAGGAGTGCTTGGCGACGAACTTCAGCAGCCACGCGATGGAGGCGTAGGCGACACCGAAGGACACGACGGTGCCGACGACCAGCGGAAGGGTGTCCACGCCGGCCCCGAGCGCGTCCTTCAGCTCGTACAGGCCCGCGCCGGTCAGTGCCGGAATGCCGAGGAAGAAGGAGAGGCGGGTGGCCGCGACGCGCTCCAGGTCCAGGATGAGTCCGGTGGACATGGTGGCGCCGGAGCGGGAGAAGCCGGGGAAGAGGAGGGCGAGGATCTGCGAGGAGCCGACGAGCATGGCGTCCTTGAGCGAGGTGTCGTCCTCGCCGCGCTTGTGGCGGCCCATCTGATCGGCCGCCCACATCAGGCCGCTGCCGACGATGAGCGACCCGGCGACCACCCACAGGGAGGCGAGCGGCCCCTCGATCAGGGGCTTGGCCGCGAGGCCGACGACGACGATCGGGACGGTGGCGAAGATGACCCACCAGGCGAACTTGTAGTCGTGGTGGTAGCGCTCCTCGCGGTCGGCCAGACCCCGCCCCCAGGCGGTGACGATGCGGGCGATGTCCTTGTAGAAGTACGTCAGGACCGCCGCGATGGCGCCGACCTGGATCACGGCGGTGAAGGCGACGACGGACTTGTCGTCGACGGGGATGCCCATCAGCCCTTCGGTGATCTTGAGGTGGCCGGTGGAGGAGACCGGCAGGAACTCCGTCACCCCCTCGACGACGCCCAGGACCACGGCCTGTCCCACACTGATCGCGCTCACGTGCCTTCACCTTCGGTTGGTTGAACGGGCATCGGGCGTCCCGTTCGGACGCACGCGACGCACAGAGTAACTTCTATTCGTGAATAGAAGTTACTCTGGCTCCCGGACGACCCGAGGAAGGAGGCAGACGGTGGGAACGAACAAGGAGCCGCCGGGCCGGGGCAGCGGCGGACGGCGGGCGAACGGGGCCCTGGAGAACGAGGTCATCGCCCTCCTGCACGGCGCGGGCCGCGCGCTCACCCCGGGCGAGGTGGCCGAACGCCTCACCGCCTCCCCCGCCCACACCACGGTCGCCACCACCCTGGCCCGCCTCCACACGCGCGGCGTCCTGGACCGTACCCCGCGCGGGCGGAGCTTCGCCTACGCGCCGGTCACCGACGAGCCCGGGCTCACCGCCCGGCAGATGCGCCAGGTCATGGAGGGCGGAAGCGACCGCGCCTCGGTCCTCACCCGGTTCGTCGACGAACTGTCCGACGCGGACGAGGACCTGCTGCGCCGCCTGCTGGGCACCGAGGGATAGGGAGCCCCGCCGACGATGCACCTGGCCGTGTACCTCCCCCTCCTCTTCCCCGCCCTGGCGGGGCTCGGTGCCGACCCGCTGGCCCGTCGGCTGGAGCCCCGTCTGGCGACCTGGCTGCTGACCGCGGCCGGGCTGCTGCTGGCCGCCTCCAGCACCCTGGTCCTGGGCCTGCTCGCGCTGGCCGGCCTGGTGCGGATCCCGCTCGTCGACGCTCTCAAGGGCTACGCCCCCGCGGTGGTCGCCCGCCAGGACCCGGCCGCGTGGCCCGCCGCGCTCGCGGGCGCCGTCCTGCTCACCTTCGCGGTCCTGGCCGCCGTACGGCTGGCCGCGCGGCGCGCAGGGGCCCTGTGGTCCGCCGCACTGGAAGCCGCGTGCCTGCCCGGATCCGGCCCCGTCGTCGTCACCGACGGCCCCGGCGCGGAGGCCTACACGGTGCCCGGCCTGCCGGGGCGGATCGTCGTCACCCACGGCATGCTCGACGCCCTGGACCCGGCCGGGCACGAGATCCTCCTCAGCCACGAGCGCGCGCACCTGCGCCACCACCACTACGCGTTCGTCTCCCTGACCCAGCTGGCCGCCGCCGCCAACCCCCTCCTGCGCCCCCTGGCCTCAGCGGTCGGCTACACCGTCGAGCGCTGGGCGGACGAACACGCCGCACGGCACACCGGCGACCGCCGCGCCGTCGCCGAGACCGTCGCACGGGCCGCCGTCGCCGCCAAACACAGCCGGAGCCCGCGCCGCCTCCCCGGCGCCGCCCTCGGCATCCTCGGCCGCCGCCCCCGGCCCGGCCTGGTTCCCCGCCGGGTCGCCGCCCTCCTCGCACCCCCGCCGAGGAACCGGCCCCTTCTCCTCGCCGCCGCCGCGGCGCTGCTGGCGGCCACCAGCCTGTGCGCGCTCGAAGCCGCGTACGACCTCCACCGCTTCCTGGAACTGGCCCACGCCCGCTGAGCCGGCCCGGCGGTCGGCCGCCGGGCCGGCCGCCGGATCCCGCAGGCGTCAGAACGCGAAGACGGCGTTGCCGTTGAGGGTCGCGGACATGGCGCAGGTGTTGGAGAAGGTGTGCTTCCAGGAGACCCGGCTGCCCTGCCAGACGCCGTCGGCGGTCACGGTGACCGGGGCGTAGAGCATCGGACAGGCGCGGTTGGTGTCGGGAGCCGCGAGGAGGCGGTCGAAGGAGCCGCCGGTGGAGTTCAGGGCCGTACAGGCGGCCTTCGGGTCGGGGTGCGTGCCCTGGGCGGTGGGCATGCAGCTGAGGGTCGCGGCGCGCAGGACCGTGGCACCGGCGGTGTCGTCGCCCTGGGAGACGGCGAAGACCATGGCCGACGGGGCGTACAGGCTGGTGGGCTTTGCCTCCGCCATGCCGGTGGCGCCTGCCAGGCACAGGAGGGCGGCGGCGGAAACAGCAGCGAAGCGGTAGCGCACGACAAGACTCACTTTCGATACGAAGGTTTAGCGCGGCATTTGGTTGCGTTGTCGCGCTTCGGTGCGGCCGAGTCTGTCGGATGTGAAGGTGGAGCGCATGTCGATGACCTTTTTACGGACACCGTGTTCGAATATCGGATAGCGCAAGGGTGTTCGGGCAGCTCAGCGGGGGTGCGCTCGCTCCGTGTCCGGGCGGAAACAGGGGGTGATCACCGCGGAGGCCGCCCGGACCGCGCCGCTGACCTGCTGCTGCGCACCCCGCGTACACCTGGAGGACACTCACCTTGTCCGGATCGGTGCGGTTCCGGCTCCGACTGCCGCTCCGGTCCCGTCGACGGCGCCCCAGCGTTCCTGCCGGATCCGGACGGTCTGGGACGTGCCCGCACCGAGGACGCCGAGCACGAGGAGCAGGACGACCAGGGCCTTGGCCGGCGTCCCGAGGAGCAGCGGGCGGGTGCCGGAGGGCGCCGCCACGGCAGCGGGGGCGAGGGCCTGCCCGACGGGCGGACCGTCGCCGAAGAGGCGCTTCGGGTAGGCGGAGGTCAGCATCATCACGTACGCCTGGTAGCGCATGCGGAACCGCAGCACCGCCGCGACGGCACCGAACACGGGCCCGGGCATGCGCCCCAGCACCAGCGTGATCAGCCAGAACACCCAGCAGGCGGCGGCCAGGCCGTACTGCAGGATGCTGGTGACGATCGCCGCCGGAATCATCAGGACGAAGCGGAACAGCACCGCCAGCCGGTTCAGTTCGCCGGGCCGCAGCTCGATCCGCACGGGGTGCCCCTGCCCGTCGAAGGAGAAGGGCGGGTACCGGTCCACCAGCAGCATCGCGCTCCCGACCACCCGGGTCTCGTACGCGAGGTACCCGCCGAGGAAGTCCGCGATGCCGGCCGGGAGGCGGCCGGTGAACAGCGCGGCGAACCAGCCGACGACGGTCACGAAGAAGGCGGCGATGCCGAGGACGGCCGTGGCGATGAACTGCGGCAGGAGCAGGAGGAAGCGGAGCAGAACCGTCCAGCGCCGCTGGGGACCCGGGGGCGGGACGTCGAGCTCCGGGAGATGTTCGGCCGCCGGGTGTCCGGGCTGCGGCGGACGGGGGTTCCAGCCTGTGGTCATGGGGCGCTCCTGCCGTCGGTGGGGGCGCGGACCCTGCCGGCCCCCGGCCCGGGCCGCGGACCGGGGCCGCGCGCGTACGCCCTGCCAGGGGTACCCCGCGGAACCCTCCATTCCAAGGATCCCGGCTCGTACGGGGCCGCCCGTTGCCCTGAAGGGCCCCCTTCACCCGGAACGCCGGAGCGCCGGCCCGCCGTCTCTTCGACGGGGGGCCGGCGCTCCGGACCGGGTGCCGCGGGGTGCTCAGGCCGCGGCCGGCTCCGCTTCGGCGGGGGTCTGCGCCTCGGGCCGCGGGATGCGGTGCAGGCCCCGGCGGTCGTAGAAGGCGGTGACCGCGAAGCCGAAGGCCAGCGCGGCGGCGAGGGCGATCCCCATGGAGGCCCAGGCACGGGTCAGGCCGGCGTCGGCCTGGGCTCCGTAGTAGAGCAGGGCGCGCATGCCCTCGGTGATCTGGCGCAGCGGCTCGAACTCGGAGAGGCCCCGGAAGAACCCGGGCAGGGCCTGGAGGGGGACGGTCGCGCCGGAGGAGGGCACGGCCATCGCGACGAACACGACCGTGGCCAGCAGCATGCCGGGGGTGCCGAAGGCGGCGAACAGGGCGAGGCTGCCGATGCCCACGACGGCGATGGTGGACACCGAGTACAGCCACAGGTGACCCAGGTGGGAGGCGTCCATGTCGAGGATGCCGACGGTGGCGACCTCGACCAGGGAGCCCATCACCAGGGAGAGGCCGAGCATGAGAGCCATGCCGATGGCCAGGGTGCGGACACGGCTGGTGTGCTGGACGGGCTCGCGCTTGCGGAAGGGGCCGAAGTCGGTGTGCAGGTAGCCGAGGGCGGTGTCGACCTGGGAGTTGACCAGGTTGGCGCCGAGCATGCCGCAGACCACCAGGACGAGGGCGTAGTAGAAGGCGCTCAGGCCCATGGCGCTGCGGGCGCCCAGCGGGTGGCCGTCGGCGACGGTGACGGTGACCGGGTCGGCGAGCTTGAGCTGGGCGGCGGGCGGCAGCTGGGCCTTCTGGGCCGCGGCCTGCTTGAGCAGTTCCTGGCCGATCTGGGCGGAGGCGGCGTGCGCGGCCTTCTGGGCGGCCTGCGAGGACATCGAGGAGCCGATGCTGCCCGCGGACTGGTTGGTCAGCACGCTCAGGGTCGGCGGGGCGGGCTGCTTGCCCGGCGCGGACTGCGGGGCGCCGAGGGCGGTCACGGTGGCGCTGAAGTCCTGCGGGATGACGAGGGCGCCGAAGACCTTGCCGCGGCCGAGGCGCTTGTCGGCCTCCTCGCGGCTGACCAGCTGCCAGTCGATGCTCTTGTCCTTCTCGGCGGCCTTGCGTATGCCCGCGACGACCTGCTCGCCCAGGGCGACGTGGCGGCCGCCCGCGTCGGCGCCGGCGTCGGCGTTGACCAGCGCCACCGGCAGGTCGCGCAGATTGCCTCGGGGGTTGACGTTGCCGCCGACGTAGAGCAGGGCGAACAGCATCGACACCACTGCGGCGATGAGTCCCGTTCCGATCCACAGCTGGGGTCGGCGGAGCACGGAGCGGGGCATGGGGTGGGGCATCGGTTCTCCGGGATCTTCCGGTGCGGCTGCGGTGGGCTGCTTCGGCCGCGTTCCTCGACTGGATACTTCTGGTATCCAGCTACTGGATACTGGCAGTATCTTGTTGTGGTGTCCAATCGCCACGGCCGCCGATGGCGGGAACCGGCCCGGACGACCGGCGGGGAGGCCGCATGAAGATCTCGGAGCTCAGCCGGCGCACCGGCGTTCCGGTCGCCAGCATCAAGTACTTCCGGCGGCAGGGCCTGCTGCCCGCGGGGCGGGCGACCGCCGCGACCCTGGCCGAGTACGGGGAGGAGCACGCGGAGCGGCTGCGGCTGATCAAGGCGCTGACCACGCTCGGCGGCCTGTCCATCGCCGCCACCCGCGAGGTGCTCGGCGCGGTCGACCAGGCCGACACCACCGAGGGCGCCCTCGGTGCGATCAGCTACGCGCTCCCGGTGCCGGTCGCCTCCTCCCAGGGCGGGGCGGACGAGGCGGAGGACGCGGAGGCGGAGGAGGCCGCCGGTACGGAGGTGGCGGAGCTGCTGGCGTCCCTCGACTGGCGGGCTCCGGAGACCTCACCGCACGTACGGGGGCTCACGGCCGCCCTCAAGGAGCTCCGGCGGCTGGACGCGCAGTACGCCCCGGGCGAGCTGGCCGCCTACGCCAGGCTGGCCGAGTCGGTGGCCCGGCTCGACCTGGAGCGTGCGGAGTGCCTCGACGACCCGGTGGCCCTCGCCGAGCGGGCCGTCATCGTCTTCGCGATCTGCGCCCCCGTCTTCGAACTGCTGCGGCGCCTCGCGCAGGAGGACCAGGTCCGGCGCCGCATGACGGACGAGGACGCCGCCGGCCCGCCGTCGGGGTGCGGACCGCACTGAGCGCTCGTACCGGCCAGGGGCGCGCATGGCGGGGGTCAGAAGGGGGGCGCCGGGTCCGCCGTCAGGGCGGTGAGCCAGGCCGTGTACGCGGCCCGTCGGGGGCAGTCGGCGGCGGAGCGGGGGGTGGCCGGGCAGCCGTCCGGCCGGCAGTCCTCCGGCCGGCGGTCGCGGTGGGGGGCGGCTCGGCGGTCCGTGAGGGCCGCGGAGATCTGGGCGAGGCGGCAGTCGGGCAGGGCGTCCCGGTTGGCCGGGTTGCGGAAGGAGTGGGGGCCGTCGTCGGTGCGCACTCCGCGGGCGTCGGTGCTCCACCGGGACGGGCCGGCCCTGCCCTGGCGGCGCAGTACGGCCGCGGCGAGCCGCCCGGGTTCGGAGGCGCCGAGGCGGTCGCGCAGGCAGGCCGCGAGCCGTGCGCCCGCGCCGGCCGGCGGCTCGCGGTCGCCGAGTGCGGGCAGCAGCAGGAGCAGCCGGAGGCCGGGGTCGGTCGTGGTGCCGCCGGGCAGGCCGTTGTCGGCCGCGCCGGTCAGCTCGTCCCAGGACAGCCCCGGCCCACGCCAGTGCCCGGCGTCCCAGGCGAGGGGCTCGGCCTCCGCCCAGGCGGGGTGATGGACCACGTAATCGACGCCGGTGTCCTGGTCGGCGTTCTGGTAGACCACGTGCAGACGGAGCCCGCCGGCGAGCGGGACGGTGAAGACCGGCCGGTCGGCCCCGGCCCACAGCCGCCGCGAGAACGCCCGGGCGGCGCGGGGGTCGCGCGGCCCGAGCCAGGAGCGGGGTATCCCCTCCCGGAGGCAGCTGCTCAGGTGCTGCCACCAGAACAGGGGCTCCTCCAGAAGCCCGGGGTGGTGGGCGAAGCCGCCGGGGTCGTGGCGGAACAGGCGGGTCGGATGCAGTGCGGGGAGCGGCGCGTTCACAGGGCCATGGTCGTAGAGGGGTCCGACAGCGGGCGCCGCCAGGTCAGGCGGGCGAGGAGGGTCAGCGGCTCGACGCCGGCCCCTGCGAGCCGGCCGGCGACGGTCTCGATCGCTCCGACCACGTACCTGCCGGTCCGGGCGGTGCCGGAGGCCGTGGACGTCATGACGTGGCGGCCGTCGACCTCGACCAGCCGATCCGCCGGGCCTCCGCGCGCGTTCGGGGGCCACGGCGGCGGCCCGTCACCCGGTGCCGCCGCGGCGCCGGGCCCGGACCTGCCGGGAGGCCGGCGGCTGCTCGCGCGGGCCGTCGAGGGGGCCGGCGCGACGGGCCCGGCCGCACCGCGAGGCCGGGGACTCGGCGAACGGCTGGACGGGGACGCCGCGAACTCGGCACCCGGACCGCTGCGGCGGTCTCCTGGAGCCGGCTCCCTGGCCGGGCCGCTCGTCGCCCCGTACCACCCCCGCCCCCCCTGATCCGGCCGGGCCGTCGCGTCACACCCAGGTGTAGGTCTCGTCCGTGACGGCGCCCAGAGAGGCGTCGGCCACCACCGCGCGCGGGTGGGGCAGGGCCGCCAGGGCGGGGCCGATGGGCGGGAAGATCGGCAGGCCGGCGGTCTCCCGGTGGTCGATCCACTCGATGGTGCCGATGTCGTGACCGCCGTCGGGGAGTTCGTCCTGCTCGAACGCGGCGAGGGTGGCCCGGAGGCCGGGGGTGACGTGCAGGCGGTAGATCAGGTGGAGCTTGCGCGGCGGGGGCGTGGGGCCGGGGCGGGTGACCCGCTGATCGACGACCCAGAGGAGGTCGCCGCCCTCGGCCCGGTCGATGTCCAGGGCGAGTTCCTCCTCCAGCTCCCGGCGGAGCGCGGCGGTGAGGTCCTCCCCGTCCTCGACGTTGCCGCCGGGCGGGGTGTAGTGGAGGGAGCCGGCGCGTTCCCTGCGGATGAGGGCGACCTCGTCGCCGCAGAACACCAGGGCCCCGACGCGGATCTTGATGCGGGAGAACGCGTGCGGCGGCTGGGACGGGGAGTCGGTCATGGCGGCCAGTATCGAGGACCCGCCCCGGGTTCCGCTCACCGGCGCGGCGACCGGGCACGAGGAGCCCGGGGGGACCGGCCGGGGGGCCGGGGGCGCTGGCGCCCATCCCCGGGGAATGGCACTGCCGACGGCGCGGGCCACGTCGACGCCGATGGCGTCAAGGGCGCGCAGGGCATCGGGGGCGGGGCCGATGCGGTGCGGGGCGCGTTCGCACACGGTGACGTGCCGGCCCCGGCGCCGCCAGGGCGAGGGCCGGCGGTGGGGTCGTCGATTCCGGCGCCGGGGACCACGGTGTGACGCTGTGGCTGCACCCGCGTCCGCGCTGAAACCGCGCGGGCCGCGCCGCCGTGCGGCCGGGGAACGGCGGTGCGGCCCCGGGCGGTTCCGGCCTGGAGGGCCGCATGGCGGCCGCGTCGCGGGGCAGACGCACAGATCACCGCGAGGAGGCCGCCATGTCGAACCGGCTGCTCTTGAGGACGCACCAACGGGCCCGTCTGCTCGGCCCGGGCGACCGGCACGAGAGCTGCGACGAACGGGCGGACCGGCTGTGGGGTGAGCTGCTGCACGAGGTGCGCGTGGCCCTGACGGCCGTCCAGTTGCTCCTCGCGTTCCTGCTGGCCGCCCCGTTCACGCAGGTCTTCGGCCATCTCCCGGTCACCGACCACCTCCTGTACGTCGTCTGCGTGGTCCTCGGCGGCGCGGCCACGGGAGCGCTCACCGCTCCCGTGTGCCTGCACCGCCTCGTCACCGGCCTCGGGGTCAAGCCCGAGGCGGTGGTCTGGGCCGCGCGGCTGACGTTGACGGGGCTGGTCCTGCTGCTGGGCATGGTCGCCCTGGCCCTGCTGATCGTGCTGCGCACGGTCCTGGGCGCGCCCACGGCCCTGGTCGTGGACCTGACGGTGGTGGTGTGGTGTGCGAGCTGCTGGCTCGTCCCCACCGTCCTCGTCCGCCGGACGGCGGTACTGCGCCGCGGTGCCACCGTGCTCGACGCAGAGCGGTGACGGGGCGGAGAAAAACAGCGGTTCGGCGCATATGACTTGGTATGCCGGGAATGCGGCGTAGTGAAGCTCTGTCCAGGAGGTGAACACGCATGGCAGCGGGCAAGAAGGCCAAGAACATCGGCAAGGACGCCAAGGGCAAGGTCAAGGAGGCCACCGGCAAGATGGTCGGCAACGAGAGCCTCGAAACGAAGGGGCGTGCCGAGCAGGCCGTCGCCGACACGAAGCAGGCCGGACAGAAGGCCAAGGACGCCCTGAAGCACTAGCCGGGGGGCCGGCTCGTGCGGAGGCCGCCATCCCCGGGTGGGGGTGGCGGCCTCCGCACGAGGGCGTGGCGCCCCGCCGTCAGCGGCGGCGCCTGCGCCGGGGGCGCTCCTCCTCGTCGGGCTCTTCCTCTTCCTCTTCCTCTTCCGCTTCTGCCTCTGGTTCCTCTTCCTCTTCCTCTTCGTCCTCGCCTTCCTCCGCTTCCTCTCCCTCTTCGGGTTCGTCCTCCTCCTCGCCGTACTCCTCGTACTCCTCGTCCCCGTCCTCGTCCTGCCCCTCCTGTTCCACGGCCTCCTCGTGGGTGGTCACCACCTCACCGTCGCGGATCTCGCCGCGCCACCCGTCGGGGTCCTCGTCGCCGGAGAGCGTCACGTGGCGCAGGAAGTGCTTCAGGTCCAGGCGCATCCGCCGGCCCTGGGCCCGCCAGAGGTTTCCGGTCCGTTCGAACAGCCCTGACGGGTAGTACTCGACCACCAGGAGGATTCGGGTGAGGGACGGCCCCAGTTCGTGGAAACTGACGCATCCGCGGGTGGTTCCCTTGGGCCCGTCGGAGGTCCACACGATCCGGTCGTCGGGTATCTGGTCCTGGATGGTGGCCTTCCACGTACGGGTGGACGGGCCGACCTTGACCTTCCAGGCGGAGGTCGTTTCGTCGTCCTGGGAGACGCTGCGCACCCCCTTGGCGAAGCCGCTGAAGTCCTCCAACCGGGTCCAGTGGTCGTAGGCGGTGCGCACGGGTACGCCGATGTCGACGGACTCGGCGATGTGGGTGGGCTTGGAGCCCCCCTTGCGGCTCTTGCCTTTGCCTCCGCCCAGCAGCCCGCTGCCGACCTCCTTGGCCTTGTCCACGATGCCGCCCATGGCGGCTTTGACGGGCGAGTCGCCCTGGAGCAGCCGGCCTCCGATGCCGGCCAGGGAACCGCCGTTGTCCACCACGTCGTAGAGCTGGTCGGTGAAGTCGTCGATCTTGTCGGCGGCCTTGTCGGCCAGGTTCCCGGCCTGCGCCGAGAGGTACTCGCCGAGTTCGCCGAGCAGTTGGTCCACAGGAGACGTCTTGCTCCCCGAGGGGGAGCGTTCGGTGGTGGCCATGGCGCTACCTCCGCGTCGACGGCTTGCGGGCCGACGTCTTCTTCGCCGGCGCGGCGGTCTTCTTGGCCGTCCCGCTGCGGGCCGACCGGCCGGTGGCGGCCTTCTTGGCGGGTGTCCGCTTGGCGGGCGTCCGCTTGGCCGGCGCCTTCTTCGCGGCCGGCTTGGCCGCCGGCCTCGCCGCAGCGGCCTTCTTCGCCGGGGCACGGCGCGGCGAGGCGGCCTTCTTCGCCGGGGCGGCCGCCTTCTTGGACGCCCTGCCGCCGGAAGCGGGCTTCTTCGCCGGCTCGGCGGCCGCCTTGCGGGCGGGGGCGGCGCGCGAGGAGGTCCGGGGTGACGCGGAGGCACGCGAGGGAGTCCGGCGGGGGCGCGGTGCGGCCCGCGCCTTGCGCGGCGGCTCTTCTTCCTCGTCCTCGCCCGGTTCCTCCTCTTCTTCGTCCTCCTCGTCTCCGTCTGCGGCTTCTTCCTCCTCCTCTTCGTCCTCCGGTTCCGCCTCGTCCTCGTATGCGTCCTCCTCGGGCTCCTCGTCCTCGTAGGCCCGGTCCTCGTCCTCGGCCTCGGCCTCGTCCGCGTAGGCGTCCTCGTCCTCGTCCTTCGCCTTGTCCTCGGGGCCCCGGGTGAGTTCGAGGGTGCGCTCGTGCAGCGTGTCGGCCAGGCCGGACAGCTGCCGGTTGGCGGCCGCGGCGAGGGCCTTGCGGCCGGCCTCGAAGGCTTCGCCGCGCACCTGCTCACCGAGTTCCGCGACCTGGGGCATTTCGCCGAGCTTCTTCAGTCCCTGCGTCATGAGCTGGCCCGGGTCGAGGCCGAACCTGCGGCCCGCGAGGTAGGTGGCCAGGGAGAGGGCCATGCGCCCCTTCTTCGCCCGGCCCAGTAGGTAGCCCCCTGCGATGGCGGCCGCCAGGGCGATCTTGCTCGCGTCGTCCATCAGCCTGGTCCCTTCCAAAGGTGGTCGGTCAACGCGCCGTGCCGGGGGTCGTCCGACCCGGGCGGTACCTAGAGGCCTGCTCGCACCGATGGAGAATATGCGGCATATGCCAAAAAAGTCCCATATAAGAGGTATGTTCCAGGCACACCTGGGGAGGGGCGCTAGTCCATGGAGATTCGTTCACGAGGGGAGCACATGGCCACGCGACGCCCAGCCCGCAAGCGCGGTGCGCCCGGTGCGGCCGCCGTGCTGCGGGCCGCCGCCGAGCAACTGGCCGAGCTGCTGGGGCGGACGCCCGACTCGGTCTCCTCCGTGAAACCCACGGAGGACGGCTGGGAGGCGGTCGTCGAGGTGGTCGAGCTGGAGCGCATTCCCGACACCACCAGCGTCATGGGCAGTTACACCGTGTCGCTGGACGAGGAAGGCGAACTGATCTCCTACGAGAGGACCCGGAGGTACAGCCGGGGCACGGTCGACCGGCCGGGCCGCTGACACCACACCGGACCGGCAGGGAAGGGAAGCGACGCCATGACGATGATGCCGCAGGGATCGGGAGCGGTCGTCAGGAGCGACGGCGGGGGCGGAACCTCAAGCAGTCTCTACGACGTCCTGGAACTCATCCTCGACCGGGGACTGGTCATCGACGTCTTCGTGCGCATCTCCCTGGTCGGAATCGAGCTGGTGAAGATCGACGCGCGCATCGTGGTGGCCAGCGTGGACACCTACCTGCGTTTCGCCGAGGCCTGCAACCGGCTCGATCTGGAGACGGGCCGCAAGGCCCCCGCGCAGCTTCCGGACGTCGTCGGCGACATGGTCGAGGGCGGCAGCCGGGGCAAGGCCAAGGGCGCCCTGAGCGGCGCCGTCGACGCCGTGAAGCAGTCGCTGACCGGCGGGAGCGACGAGGACGAGGACGACGAGCAGGAGGAGCCGGAGGAGGAGCCGGTGGAGGAAGAGCGGCCCGTCCGGCGCCGCAGGACCGCGCACCGGCCGGCGCGCCGGGAGAGGGAGTGACCCCATGGCCGTCTACGTGTACGCGGTGGCCCGGGGCGATCACCCCTGCCGCCTGGACGGCCTCACCGGCATCGGCTCCGGGGAACCGCCCGTGCGGGTGGTGGAGAGCGCAGGACTCCGGGCCGTGGTCAGCGACGTGGAGGAGGAGGTGCGGCCCCGGCGACGGGACATCGCCGCCCACCAGGCGGTCCTGGACCGGCTCCTCGCCGACGGGACCCCGCTGCCGCTGCGGTTCGGCTACACCGCGCCCGACGACGACAGCGTGCGCCGGGTCCTCGACGAGCGTGCCGCCACCTACCTCGACGCCCTGGCCGGCGTCCAGGGGTGCGCGGAGTACAACATCAAGGCGGGGCAGGAGCAGAGCGTCCTGCTGCGCAGCATCCTGGACGCGTCACCGCGCGCGAGCAGCCTCAACGACGAGATCCTCTCCGGGCACACGGACCCCAGACTCCCGCTGGAACTGGGGCAGCTGGTCGCCGCCGAGGTGGAGGCGCGCCGCTCGACCGCGTCCACGGAACTGATCCGGGCCCTGGCCCCGATGGCCCGCGCGTACGTCGTCCACCCGCCCACCGGCGAGGACTTCCTCAACCTCTCCCTGCTCATCCCCCGGGACGGCGAAGACACCTTCCTCGACGCGCACGCCGGGCTCGCCCGAGAGACCGGCGAGGGGGTGCGCACCCGGGTGGCGGGGCCGCTCCCGCCGTACAGCTTCGTTCCGTAGGGCGACAGGACGAGAGGAGCGCCCGGCCATGGGACTGCTCGGCAAACTGATCACCGCTCCCCTGCTGCCGGTGCGCGCCGCGCTCTGGGCGGCCGAGCGCGTGGCGCAGGAGGCGGAGGCCCGCTACTACGACCCCGCCCCGGTCTGGGCCGGACTCGCCGAACTCGAACGCCTCCTGGTCGAGGGGCAGATCGACCAGGAGACGTTCGACCGCGAGGAGGAGGTGCTGCTCGACCGCCTGAGGGAGATCGAGGAGTTCCGCGGCCGCACCGGCCGGTGACATGACCCGACGCGACGCGATACGACGAGACCGCCGGAGGTGAGTGCGGTGACCGACCCGATGGCCCGCAGCTTCGGCCCGGGTCCCGCCATGGCCGGATACCCGCCGGGTTCCTCGGCCAGCCTGGCGGACATCCTGGAGCGCGTGCTGGACAAGGGCATCGTGATCGCCGGCGACATCCGCATCAACCTGCTGGACATAGAGCTGCTGACGATCAAACTGCGCCTCCTGATCGCCTCCGTGGACAAGGCCAAGGAGATGGGCATCGACTGGTGGGAGCACGACGCCTCGTTGTCCTCCCGCGGCGAGGACGGCTCGCTGGCCGCCGAGAACGAGCGGCTGCGCGCCGAACTGGCGCGGTTGCGCCGCACCCCCGCGCTGCCCGAGGCGCAGGGGGAGCCCGGGGTCGCCGGGTCAGCCGCCCGCCGGGAGGACGAGGCCCCCGTCCGCGGCCCGGCGAAGCGCAGGCCACGGTCATGAACGCCCCGCCCGCCCCGTCGACCCCGCCGGAGGCGCTGCTGACGTACGTGTACGCCGTCGCGCCCCCGGCGCCCGCGGTACGGCGGCTGCTGCCGTCCCTCACCGGTGTGGAGGGCCGCCCCGTCACGCTGCTGCACGCCCCCGGCGACGATCCGGGGCCGGTCGCCTTCGTCATCAGCGACGTTCCGCGCCCGGAGTGGGACGAGGACGCGCTCAAGGCCCGCTTCGAGGACCTGCGGTGGCTGGAGGACGCCGCACGCCACCACCACCGGGTCGTCGAGGCCCTGGCCGCGCACACCACGGTCCTGCCCCTGCGCCTGGCCACGCTCTACGCCGACCACGCCGGCGCGCTGGGCGTCCTGCGCACGCAGGGGCAGGCCTTCGCCACGCTGCTGGCGCGTCTCAGCGGTCACACCGAGTACGGGGTCAAGCTCTACGTCCGCCCGGCCGCCGCCCCGGACCCGGCCGTTCCCGCCGATTCCGCCGCGCCGTCCGCCGCCGTGAGCCCCGGCCGGGCCTACCTCCAGGCCCGGCGGAGCCAGCGCACCGCCCACGAGGACCACCACCGGCAGGCCCGTCTGGCCGCCGAACGCCTGGCCGACGTCGCCCGCCGCCACACCTCCGACCGGGTGAGCCACCCGGTGCAGAGCGGCCCGCTCGCCGCCGCGGCGCCGGGGGAGAACGTCCTCAACGACGCCTATCTGGTGGCCGACGCCGACGCGGAGGCCTTCCTGGCGGCCCTGGACGGCGTCGCCCGCGGGCTCCCCGGGATCCGGGTGGAGGTGACGGGCCCGTGGGCGCCCTACTCCTTCGCCGCCGCCACACCCCCGCCTGCGGCGCCGTGGACGCCATGACACCCGCCGACCACCGCGACGTCTCCCTGCCCGGACGGCAGGTCGCCCTCGTCGACCTCCTCGACCGGCTCCTGGCGGGCGGGGTCGTCATCGCGGGCGACATCGTGCTGTCGATCGCCGACATCGACCTCGTCCGCATCTCCCTGCGCGCCCTGGTCTGCTCCGCCGCCACCGTCGACGGCCCCCGACCGCCGGGCGGTGACCGCGATGGCCGCTGACCGCCCCTCCCCGGACGGTCCCGCCGCGGCCGACCTGCGCGGTGTCGGCGACGCGATGGCCGAGGCGCTGCGCCTGCTGCCCGCCGCCCCCGCCGAGACGGCCGGCCCGCACGGGCCCGCCCGACGGGTCCGCACCGGCCCGGACAGTGCAGCGGAGGACCTCGTGAAGCTCGTCCTCACCGTCGTGGAGCTGCTGCGCCAGCTCATCGAACGCCAGGCCCTGCGGCGCGTCGAGGCGGGCGGCCTCAGCGAGGCCCAGGAGGAGGAACTCGGCGCCACGCTGCTGGCCCTCCACGACCGGATGACGGAGCTGTGCGCCCAGCACGGCTACAGTCTCGCCGACCTCAACCTCGACCTGGGGCCCCTCGGCCCGCTGCTGCCCCCGTCCGGCTGAGGGCGGATCCGGGGCGAGGGCGCGTTTCCCGCGGCGCCGCGCGCGGCGTGGGGCTAGGCTCCCCACAATGGAGCGCGCAGAGATACTCAAGCGGGTGATCGGCATCCTCACCGAGGCCCAGGACGTCCGCCGGGCCGTGGAGAACGGGGGCGACGGCGACGACGCCCTGGCCGGGGAGACCGGTGCGGCGCAGGCGCCGGGGGTGGCGACCCTGCTGCTGAACGAGATGCTGCCGTCGATCCGGGTCCCGGCCGACGCGACGCCTCAGCAGGTGGCGGCCCTGGTGGCCGAGGCCCTCGGGCCGGCCCTGCACACGATGGTCTCCGGGTTCAGCCTGGCGTTCACCAGCCTGGCGATCGCGCACGACAGCGGGCGCACGGACGTGTCCTCCATCGAGGTCCTTCAGGAACTCGCCCTGGAGGTCGAGGCGGGCACCTACGACGAGGGCGCCTGACGCGGGTCCGGGGTGGGCCTCAGGGCAGGCCCAGGCGCAGCGGCAGGCCGTCCGGGCCGTCCGCCTCGGCGGGCGCGGCGGGCGTGGCGAACACGTGGACGGTGACGGTCGGCCCGGCGTCGCGTGCCGCGTGCATGCGGTGGTAGAAGGTCTCGTCGAAGCAGAAGGCGTTGCCCGCACCGATCTCCGTGGTGTGCGGGGCGCTGCCCAGCCGGGCCCGCTCGTGGGTGAGGGCGCCGCGCGCCACGTACACCGCGCCCCTGACCCGTTCGTGGTCCAGGTAGCAGGTTCCCGGCGGCATGTGGTGCCAGCTGATCGCCCAGACGCCGATCCGGTCGGCGCGGAACAGCTGGATCCAGCTGCCCTCGCCGTCCGGTTCGGCCAGCCGGGAGCGCCAGCGGAGGTAGTCGCGGCCCACCTCGTAGGCGATCTCCATCAGTTCCTCGGGCTCGGGGGCCGGACCGTTCGGGCACCGGACCGTCGGTTGCGTCTCCATGCACACCCACCGCCTCACACACCGCGGTCCCCGGACCGGGGCACCGCTGCGGCTCCGGGCCGCGGCTGGGCCGGGCCGGTGCCGTCCGTTCGCCGGACGCCTGCCCGGCCGCGCGCACTTCATGCCCCGCCCCTGCCCGGCTCCCCCTGCCGGGCCGACGGGAGGGGCGGTCCTGGGCGGAGTTCGCCGGGCGGACGGCGCCGGGGCGGGGCTTCGTTCGGGGGGCAGCGCCGGTGGGGCCGGCGGGGCCATGATGGGAAAGCCTGGAAGGAGTCTGCCGTGGCCGCGTCCGTCGCCTACACCCCGAAGGCCGGGCAGCCGCCCGCCCACCCCTACCTGGCCACGAGCGTCGACGGCGGCGGGGGCCGGACGGTGGTCTGCGTGGCCGGGTCGATCGACGACGTGGACGTCCCCGATCTGCTGGCGACCTGCGAGGCCGCGCTGACGGCCTCACCCGCCGGCATCGACCTGGACCTGGCCCGCGTCACCTTCTGCGCTCCGGGCGCCCGCACGGCCCTGACCGGGTACTGGGAGCGGGTCCGTGCGGGCGGCCCGGTCGTCCTGGTGACGGCCGCCGGCCCCGCGTTCCGCCCGCTCGTTCCGGCGCCGGCCGGACCGGCCGACCGGGCCGGCGGGGTGCGCGCCGTCGACGTCACGGCGTCGCTGGCCTCCTCGGGCTTCCCCCTGGGCAGTACGCCGGCCCAGCCGGGCGTCGACGTGCGGGAGGACGGGCGGGGCGGCGTGGCCGTCTCCTGGAACGCCCACGACGGCGGCAGGCCGGCCCACGCCATCCAGCGCACGGTACGGGCCGCCCTGCGCGCCGCCCTGGACGCGGCGGGGTACGAGACCGTCCCGCACGGGAACGTGCTGACGGTCGGGCGGCGCCGCGATGGCGGGCGGTGACGTTTGCCCCCACCGGCCCGGGTGAAGACGCCGGACGGGCCACGGCACTGTGTCCCGGGGCACGTCGGAGGTGAGCGGCATGGCGGGCACGCGGGAGAAGGCCGGCAGCGGGGCGGAGCACGACGCCCGCCCGTACGTGCCGCACACGGCCGACCTCGACGAGCTGGGCCGGGCGGCGGCCTCCTGCCGCGGCTGCCCGCTGTACGCGGCGGCGACGCAGACGGTGTTCGGTGCGGGACCGCGGCGGGCCCGCCTGGTCCTGGTGGGCGAACAGCCCGGGGACCGTGAGGACCGGGAGGGGGAGCCGTTCGTCGGGCCCGCCGGCGCGCTGCTGCGCCGGGCCCTGGCCGAGGCGGGTCTCGACGAGTCGTCCGCGTACTTCACCAACGCGGTGAAGCACTTCAAGTTCACCGTGCCGGAGCCGGGCAAGCGCCGGATCCACAAGGCGCCGAGCCTGCGCGAGATGACGGCCTGCCGGCCGTGGCTGGTGGCGGAGCTCGCGGCGGTCCGGCCGCTCCTGGTCGTGGCCCTCGGGGCGACGGCCGGGCGGGCGCTGCTCGGCGGTCCCTTCCGGGTGGGTGACCACCGCGGCCTGCTGGAGCCGCTGCCCGCGGACGACGCGGCGCGGCGGGACGGGGCCTCACTGCCCGAGGCCCGGGTCCTGGTGACCGTGCACCCGTCGGCGGTGCTGCGCGCGCGGGACCGGGACGGCGCCTACCGGGGGCTGGTGGCCGACCTGCGGGTCGCCGCGCGGGCCCTCGGGGAGTGAGCCGGGGGCATCGTCACGGCCGCCGGGGCAGGGCGGTGATCCGGCCGAGGTCGAGGGAGCCCGCGACCAGGGCGTGGACGGTGTCCGCGAGTGAGACCCCGCGGTCGATGGTGTAGCCGCGCAGCAGCGCCGAGGCTTCCTCCACGCTCACCCCGGCATGCTGGGCGATCATGCCCTTGGCCATCTCCAGGGCGTTCTTGTAGGCGATGGCCGCCTGGGTCTTGGTGAGCACCTCGGCGCCGGGGTCCGGGTCGGCGCTCCAGTGGAGCAGGGACAGGGCGGCGGAGTCGGCGAGGGCCTGGGCGACCTCCGTCTGTTCCGCGTCCAGGCGTCCCTCGGCCCGGCGGAAGAGGGTCAGCGCGCCGATGACCTGCTCGTGCAGGCGCAGCGGGACGGTCTGCGTGGAGCGGTACCCGACCTCCAGCGCGGCCGTGGCCAGTTCCGGCCACCGGTGGCGGTCCGCCGCGAGGTCGGGAACGGAGAGGGGCAGGCCGCTGTGGTAGCAGTCCAGGCAGGGTCCGCTGCCGGTCTGGAGCTGGAGGAGCTCCAGCAGGACGGCGTCCTCCCCGGACGCGGCCATGATGCGCAGGCCGCCGCGGGCATCGCCCATCATCACGCCGCCGGCGTCGGCGTCGAGGAGGCCCACGCAGTGGCGGACCAGGCCGTCGAAGAGGCTCAGGGGGTCGAAGCCGGGTGCGAGGGTGTCCGCAAGGCTGACGAAGGCCCTGGCCAACTGCTGTTCGCGGGTCATCTCGGTCGCCTGCTTCCGGTCCCTGGTGGGCTTGGCACTAGTCATTCTCGGTGAAGTCGATTCTGCGCAGGAGCACGTCCTCGGCGACCTCGGTCGCGGTGCGCCCCTCGCGGAAGGCCCGGGCGCGCAACAGGAGCAGTGCCTCGTCCGCCTTGGCTCCGAGCTGGGCCATCAGCATGCCGGCCGCCTGGTACACCTCATTGTGGGCCTCTCCGGCGCCGTGGAGCCAGGAGGCGACGCCCTCGGGGGACGCCTTGCCGTGGTCGAGGCCGGCGAGGACCGCGGTGGAGGCGTCGGCGGCGAGGACGGCCGACGCCAGGTCGGCGGGTGCCAGCCTGCCGGCCGTGTCGCGGTAGAGGTCGAGCGTTCCGATCACCACGGTGGAGTTGCCGAGCGGGATGGCGTACATGGCCCGGGCCCCGGTCTGGAGGGCCTGCGGCACGAACAGCGGCCAGCGCCTGGCGTCCTGGGACAGGTCCGGGGCGAGGACCGGGGCGGAAACCTCGGCGGCCCGTACCCCCGGGCCCTCCCCGAGCGTGAACTGGATGTCGGCCAGGCGGCTCGCCGTGGCGTCGGTGGCGCCGAGGGTGGTGCTGTAGATGCCCTCGGCGGTCAGGTTGAGGGCCAGGCCGGTCACGGGCAGGAGGTTCAGGAGGGCGGCGCAGAGCCGTCCGGGCACGTCTTCGGCGGGCACGCCCGTCAGAGCGGTCGCGATCTCGCGCACGACCGCGATCCGCAGCTCGCTGAGGGAAGGGCCGTTCCCCCCGCCGTCCCCCGCCGGGTTCTCGGTCATGCGCGCACCTCCCTGCCGTTCTTGTCCTGTGCCCCGGGGCGCCTGCCGTGCGTGACGCCAGGTGTACGGACGTATTCTGCCGGGTGACCGGGCCGCCCGGCGGGCGGCGGGTGCGCGGGCGTGGCTCCGGGCCGGGACCGGGCCCGGCGGAGTGTCCGCCCGTCGCCTCCTCCTGCCGGTCGGGACATCCGGGGATCAGTCTCCGCCCGGGTGCCGGAGGGTCTGTGAGGGCGTGGCCCCGTACGCGCTGCGGTAGGCGGCCGCGAACCGGCCGGCATGCGCGAAGCCCCAGCGTGCGGCGACCTCCGTCACCGTGACCGGGCCCGCCGGGTCCGCGGCCCGCAGCTCCGCGTGGACCTCTGCGAGGCGCACCCTGCGCAGGTAGGTCAGCGGCGTGGTACCGGCGTGCCGGGCGAAGGCGTACTGGAGCGCCCTGGGGGTGACCGGCACGGATCCGGCGATCTCGGCCAGGCCGATGTCCCGGTCGGCGTTGTTCTCGATGAAGGCGACGGCGCGCCGCAGGGTGTCGGAGGTGGCGTCGGAGCCGCCGGGCCCGTCTCCGGTGGCCGTGACCGTGTCGTTGGGGAACACCGCGAGGGCGGTGGCGGCCAGGAGCCGCCCGGCCTCGGCGAGGATGAGCGGGGACCAGGGCGGACCCCCGGCGAACAGGGAGCGGCGGACGAACTCGGCGGTGCGCCGCCACATGCCGGCCCGGCTGTCGTCGAGGGGGGCGAGGCCGGTGAAGCGCACCGCCCGGTGCGCTCCCGCCTCGGCCCGCCCGGCCGCGGCCTGGACGGCGGCCCAGGGCACGGCCAGGCTCTCGACGGCCGCGTCCTGCGTACGGGCGGTGCGAGGGCGGCCCAGGCGGCCGCTCAGGAAGGTGTGGCCCGGCCCGAAGCGGTGTTCCTCGTGGCCCTCCGCCACGGTGACGCGGCCCGCCAGGAGGGTCGAGACGACCAGGAGGGAGGCCGGCCCCGCGGCGAAGCCGAGGGTGCCGGGCAGTTCCAGCTCGCCGGCCACGGCGGTGGGGGCGGCGACGCAGGAGACCCGGTAGGGGCGCGCGGCCGGGTCCGGGGCGCGGGCGGTGAGCCGTGTTCCGTAGACCGACGCGAGGAAGGCGGCGAGCGCTTCGGGGTCCCCGGTCGTGCAGTCGCGGCGCTCGGGGGCGGGGGGCCGTCGCATCGCTTCCTCTTCCTCGTGTCGGGGGGCCGCGGCCGGTCGGCCGCGCCGGCGCCGGGTGGCCGGCGGGTCGTCGGTGCCGGCCGCCGCAGGCGCCGCTCCCGGCACCTGCCCACCACGGCCCCGCGGTAACGGCGCGCGGCCCCTCGTCCCGGAACCGTCCTTCCGGGCGGCCCGGGCCACTCGTCACTCCCGCGCCCTGAAGGTCTGTGAGGGGGAGCGGCCGTACGCCTCCCGGTAGGTGGCGGCGAACCGGCCCGCGTGGGCGAAGCCCCAGCGGGCGGCGATGCGCGAGACGCTGAGCCCGTCGTCCGGCGCCGCGGCCCGGAGCTCGTCGTGGACGCGGGTGAGCCGGACCCGGCGCAGGTACCCGAGGGGGGTGGTGTCGGCGTGGCGGGCGAAGGCGTACTGGAGGGCGCGGGGGGTGACGGGTACGGCGGCGGCGATGTCGGCGAGCCCGATGTCCGCGGCGGCGTTGCCCTCGATGAAGGCGACGGCGCGCCGGAGGGTGTCGGAGGCGGTGTCGCGGCATTCGGCCGGCGGGGGGCCCTGCGAGTGTGCGCCGAGCACGGTGTTGGGGAACACGGCGAGCGCGGTCGCGGCCAGCAGCCGCGCCGATTCGACGAGGACCTGGGGGGAGGCGGGCAGGTCCGGTGCCAGCAGGGTCCGGTGCGCGAAGTCGGCGGTGCGCTGCCAGACCGTCGCGTGGGCCGCGTCGCACGGGAGCAGCCCGGTGAAGCGGACCGGCCGGTCGTCCCCGGGAACCGCGCGGCGGGCCGCCGTACGGACCGCGTCCCAGGGGATCGCCACCGTGCGCAGCTCCAGGTCCTCGGTGCGGGTGGTGAGGGAGTGGCCGAAGCGGCCGTCCAGGAAGGTCTGGCCGGCGGTCAGGGGGTACTCGTCGCGACCGTCGCGCAGGGTGAGACGGCCCGCCCGGACGGTGGCGACGACCAGCCACCGGGGCGGTCCCGAGACGAATCCGAGCCGGCCCGGGAGCACCAGGTCCCCGCCGGCGAGGTCGCCCGCGTCGGTGTGGGTGATGCGGTACGGCTCCGGGGCCGGGGTGAGAACGGTCAGTTCGACCCTGGAGCCGTAGGCGTCCTCCAGGAAGGCGCGGACGGTCCCGGCGTCGTGCGACACACAGGAGCGGCGTCCCGGAGCGGGTACGGCGGGCATCCGGTCTCCCTCCCGCGGGCGGGTCCACGCCGGCGGCTCCTCGCCCGGTCCGCCGACGGGGTCCACCCCACCAGACCGGGACGCCCTGCTCGTCGACCGACACTCGCCCCCGAGCGGGTGACCGGCCTCCGGCGGCCGGGGCGCCCGGGGGCGGCTCAGGTGGTCAGGCGGCTGTTGTCGCCCTCGTGGCCGTCGGCCTCGTCCTCGTTGAACCAGTAGTCCCCGGCGGCGAGGTAGCGGAAGTGGTGCACCCGCCGGGCCTCCAGCTTCACGGTGACGGCGCGCCGCCCGTCGGGGCGGGGGGTGAGGGGGTGGGCGCCGGGCGTCCAGTCGTTGAAGTCGCCGACGACGCTGACGTCGCCCGGGGGGTCCCCGGCGGGCAGGACGAAGGTCACCTCGGTGCGGTTCTTGTGAGCGGTGCGTTCCAGCACAAACGTTCCTCCCTGTGGGGGGCGGCCGTACGCGGATGTCGCGCGGCCGGCGCGGCGGCCTCCGGGCCGCGCGGGCTCCCCAGGTCTACCGCGTGGCGGGGCGGCGCGGGCGGACCCGGCGGCGCGCCCGGGAGGCGGGATTTCGCTCAGCGGATGTTCGGTGGGCCCGTGTCCCCGCCCGGCCCGGAGAGCACCACCGAAGAGAACAGCCCGCGCGCGCCGCAGTACGTATTCGAAGCAGGCGTACCGGTGTTCGGCGTTTGCTACGGTATGCAGACCATGGCGATGCAGCTGGGCGGCCACGTAGAAGGCTCTAACGAGCGTGAGTTCGGCTACGCACAGGTTGAAGTCGTCACCGACAGCGCGCTGGTGCGCGGTATCGAAGACTCCCTGACCGCAGACGGCAAACCGCTGCTGGACGTGTGGATGAGCCACGGCGACAAAGTCACCGCTATCCCGTCCGACTTCGTGACCGTTGCCAGCACTGAAAGCTGCCCGTTCGCGATCATGGCGAACGAAGAAAAACGCTTCTACGGCGTGCAGTTCCACCCGGAAGTGACCCACACCCGTCAGGGTATGCGCATGCTGGAGCGCTTCGTGCGTGACATCTGCCAGTGTGAAGCCCTGTGGAC
>NZ_JBBDHD010000036.1:0-65304 GCF_044129415.1 Streptomyces racemochromogenes | reverse complement strand
TTGCCCCCGTTGTGTAGCGGCCTAGCACGCCGCCCTCTCAAGGCGGTAGCGCCGGTTCGAATCCGGTCGGGGGTACAGATCCTTCCCGCGGGATCTCCAGGGTCGCTCCCGGAGATCTTGATGCAGGATCGCTAGGGCCCCCGTTGTGTAGCGGCCTAGCACGCCGCCCTCTCAAGGCGGTAGCGCCGGTTCGAATCCGGTCGGGGGTACCAAGGTCTGGCTGGTCTAGACCATTGGGCTATAGTGTAATTGGCAACACGAGGGTTTCTGGTTCCCTTATTCTAGGTTCGAGTCCTGGTAGCCCAGCGCAGTACCGCAGTAAAGCTAGCCCCCGTTGTGTAGCGGCCTAGCAC
The DNA here is from genome assembly GCF_044129415.1 of Streptomyces racemochromogenes. GTDB lineage: Bacteria > Actinomycetota > Actinomycetes > Streptomycetales > Streptomycetaceae > Streptomyces > Streptomyces racemochromogenes_A. The sequence goes on along the minus strand of NZ_JBBDHD010000036.1, from coordinate 64,951 downwards.
GCCGCCCTCTCAAGGCGGTAGCGCCGGTTCGAATCCGGTCGGGGGTACATGAGAAGAGGCCCTCCGCGATCATCGCGGAGGGCCTCTTCGTCGTTCCCGGAGGGTTCCGGTCCGCGGACAAGTGCGGGCCCGGAGGCGCGAGTTCGGACGTGTGCGGCGTCGTGCGCGCCCCCGGGCCCGGGGGTTGTGGCGGAGAAGGGGGGGGCTGGGGCCGGGGCGGGCCTCAGCCGGAGCGGCGCAGGGCCTCCGAGAGGCGGGCGGCGGCGTCGATCACGGCCTGGGCGTGCATGCGCCCCGGGTGGCGGGTCAGGCGCTCGATCGGGCCGGAGACCGACACGGCGGCCACCACGCGGTTCGAGGGGCCGCGCACCGGCGCCGAGACGGAGGCCACGCCGGGTTCCCGCTCGCCGATCGACTGGGACCAGCCGCGGCGCCGTACGCCGGACAGGGCCGTCGCCGTGAAGCGGGCGCCCTGAAGGCCTCGGTGGAGCCGCTCGGGCTCTTCCCAGGCCATCAGGATCTGCGCCGCCGATCCCGCCTTCATCGGGAGCGTGGAGCCCACCGGGACGGTGTCCCGCAGGCCCGACAGCCGCTCGGCGGCCGCCACGCAGATGCGCATGTCGCCCTGACGGCGGTAGAGCTGCGCGCTCTCGCCCGTCACGTCACGGAGGTGCGTGAGCACCGGTCCCGCCGTGGCCAGCAGGCGGTCCTCGCCGGCCGCGGCGGCAAGCTCTGCCAGCCGCGGACCGAGGATGAACCGGCCCTGCATGTCCCTCGCCACCATCCGGTGGTGTTCCAGTGCCACGGCAAGGCGATGTGCCGTGGGTCGTGCGAGCCCTGTCGCCGCGACCAGCCCGGCGAGGGTGGCCGGACCGGACTCCAGTGCGCTCAATACCAGAGCTGCCTTGTCGAGAACGCCGACGCCGCTAGAGTTGTCCATGAAACGATATTCACGTCTCACACTGTGAAACGCAAGTTCAAATTTTCCAAGAACCAGCGAGTCTGTATGTACGGGTCCACGAACCACTGGATCCGGGACGGTGAGCCGGAGGGAAAGAGCGATGGGTAGGACACTCGCGGAGAAGGTCTGGGACGACCACGTCGTCCGGCGCGCCGAGGGCGAGCCCGATCTCCTCTTCATTGATCTCCACCTGCTGCACGAGGTGACCAGCCCGCAGGCGTTCGACGGGCTGCGCCAGGCCGGCCGCAAGGTCCGGCGGCTGGACCTCACCATCGCGACCGAGGACCACAACACCCCCACCCTGGACATCGACAAGCCGATCGCCGACCCGGTCTCCCGGGCCCAGCTGGAGACGCTGCGCAAGAACTGCGCCGAGTTCGGTGTCCGCCTGCACTCGCTGGGTGACGTCGAGCAGGGTGTCGTGCACGTCGTCGGCCCGCAGCTGGGTCTGACGCAGCCGGGCACCACCGTGGTCTGCGGTGACTCCCACACCTCCACCCACGGCGCCTTCGGCGCGCTGGCCTTCGGCATCGGCACCAGCCAGGTCGAGCACGTGCTGGCCACCCAGACGCTGCCGCTGGCCCGCCCGAAGACGATGGCCATCACCGTCACCGGGGAGCTGGCCGAGGGTGTCACCGCCAAGGACCTGATCCTGGCGATCATCGCCAAGATCGGCACCGGCGGCGGCCAGGGCTACATCCTGGAGTACCGGGGCGAGGCCGTCGAGAAGCTCTCGATGGAAGCCCGCATGACCATCTGCAACATGTCGATCGAGGCCGGCGCCCGCGCGGGCATGATCGCCCCCGACCAGACCACCTTCGACTACCTGCAGGGCCGCGACCACGCGCCCAAGGGCGAGGACTGGGACGCGGCCGTCGCCTACTGGAAGACCCTGCGCACCGACGAGGACGCCGTCTTCGACGCCGAGGTCGTCATCGACGGCTCCGCGCTCTCCCCGTTCGTCACCTGGGGCACCAACCCGGGCCAGGGCGCGCCGCTGTCGGCCAACGTCCCCGACCCGGCTTCGTACGAGGACGCTTCGGAGCGCCTGGCCGCCGAAAAGGCCCTGGAGTACATGGGGTTGACCGCCGGGCAGCCGCTGCGCGAGATCAAGGTCGACACCGTCTTCGTAGGTTCCTGCACCAACGGCCGCATCGAGGACCTGCGCGCCGTCGCCGGGATCATCGGGGGCCGCAAAGTCGCCGACGGCGTACGGATGCTGGTCGTCCCGGGCTCCGTCCGGGTCGCCCTCCAGGCCGTCGAGGAGGGCCTGGACAAGGTCTTCAAGGACGCCGGCGCCGAATGGCGGCACGCGGGCTGCTCCATGTGCCTGGGCATGAACCCCGACCAACTCGCCCCCGGTGAGCGTTCCGCGTCCACCTCCAACCGCAACTTCGAGGGCCGGCAGGGCAAGGGCGGGCGCACCCACCTGGTCTCCCCGCAGGTGGCCGCCGCCACCGCCGTGCTGGGCCATCTGGCCTCGCCCGCCGACCTGTCCGACGCCAACGCCACCGCCGGAGTCTGAACCATGGAAGCCTTCACCACCCACACCGGCCGTGCCGTCCCGCTGCGCCGCAGCAACGTCGACACCGACCAGATCATCCCGGCCCACTGGCTGAAGAAGATCACCCGCGACGGGTTCGAGGACGGGCTCTTCGAGGCCTGGCGCAAGGACCCGGAGTTCGTCACCAACCGTCCCGAGCGCGCCGGTGCGACCGTGCTGGTCGCCGGGCCGGACTTCGGCACCGGCTCCTCGCGCGAGCACGCCGTCTGGGCCCTGCAGAACTTCGGGTTCAAGACCGTCATCTCCTCCCGCTTCGCCGACATCTTCCGCGGCAACTCGCTGAAGAACGGACTGCTGACCGTCGTCCTGCCGCAGGAGACCGTCGACCGGCTGTGGGAGCTCACCGAGGCCGACCCGACCGCCGAGATCACCGTCGACCTGGTCGAGCGGAAGGTCCGAGCCGAGGGCGTCGAGGCGGAGTTCGAACTCGACGACAACGCGCGCTGGCGTCTGCTGGAAGGACTGGACGACATCTCGCTCACCCTTCAGAACGAAGCCGACATCGACGCCTACGAAAGCACCCGCCCCGCCTTCAAGCCGCGGACGATTCGCGTCTGATTCCTGCCTGATCAGCGCTTATTCACCCTCGGGTGATCGCATTGGCAACACTGTGCCCCCCGCCTTCGGGCGGGGGGCACAGCCGTATGTTGAGGCCCCGTGAGGCGACAACTCGCCCCAGATGGCACAATCTGTGCATGGAACGCGACAGTCAACTCGACCTCTACGAGCTCGTCGCGGACCGGTTGAAAGAAGCACACGCAAGGGTGCGCGCACTGCAAGTCCCGGAGGGCGTAAGGATGACGCTGTCCCGGAAGCTGTTGGTCGTCACTGCCGCGGCGAAGCATGATCTCGCCGACGCGGCAAGGCGCCTGGACAGGTTGATGAAGGACCTCGACGAGGGTCGATTCCCTGAAGGCGACTGATGCGAAGGAACTCCGTAACGGCTCACATCGTTGCGGCACTAGGGTGATTAGCCCGTTTCGTGTTTGATTTGCGGTATATATCCGCCTAACGTGCGAAATAAGCTTGAACACATTCGTTCTGGCGAGGTCTCCGAAGGGGAAGACGTGAACAAGGCGCAGCTCGTAGAAGCGATTGCCGACAAGCTGGGCGGCCGCCAGCAGGCCGCCGACGCGGTCGACGCGGTACTGGACGCGATGGTCCGCGCGGTCGTCGCGGGCGACCGGGTCTCGGTCACGGGCTTCGGCTCGTTCGAGAAGGTCGACCGCCCGGCCCGCTACGCGCGCAACCCGCAGACGGGTGAGCGCGTCCGGGTCAAGAAGACCTCCGTCCCCCGCTTCCGTGCGGGTCAGGGCTTCAAGGACCTGGTCAGCGGCACCAAGAAGCTCCCCAAGGGCGACGAGGTGGCCGTGAAGAAGGCCCCGAAGGGCAGCCTGACCGGCGGCGCCTCGGCCACGGTCAAGAAGGCCGCCGCCAAGAAGGCGACCACCGCCAAGAAGGCCGCCGCGAAGACCACGGCGACCAAGGCCGTCGCGAAGAAGACGACGGCGAAGAAGGCCACCCCGACCGTCAAGAAGACGGCCGCCGCGAAGTCCACGGCGGCGAAGAAGACCACGGCGGCCGCCAAGAAGGCCGCCCCGGCGAAGAAGGCCACGGCGGCGGCGAAGAAGACCACCGCCACCGCGAAGAAGACCGCCCCGGCGGCCAAGAAGGCCACCGCGACGAAGGCGCCCGCCAAGAAGACGGCGACGCGCAAGGCCACCGCGAAGAAGACCACCGCCCGCAAGAAGTAAGGGCACGAGTCACACACGCCGGGCCGGCTTCCCCGCGGGGGAAGCCGGCCCGCGGTGCGTTCCCCCGCACGTCACAGGGGGGCGGGAGCCGCCGGGGCTAGAACGTCTGCAGGGTGACCAGGGTGACGCGCAGGTCGGCGCCCTCGCCGTCCGTCTCGATGCGCACCCGCTGCCCGGGCCGCAGCATCAGCAGGCCCCCCGCGTCGAAGGCCTCGGCCCCGAAGGGGACCGGGGTGCCGTCGTCCAGCAGCACGCTGCCGCTGCGGGTCTGGGAGTCGTACGTGTACGCGGTCGCCTGCATACGCGCACTGTATCGGGCCGTGTGCCGGCCGACGCCGAGGGCCAGGGCCCTGCGCAGGTCCGGCCCGGTGTCCACGTCCCGCCGTACGCTCTCGACGTCGGCGAGGGCTATTTCCACCGCTCCCGACGCGGAATGCCGGGCCCGGGACGGGCCGCCGAACGCGGGTGCCAATTCCACGTCCGGGCCGGCGGAAAGGAGGGTCGTTCCGATTCCCGCCGCATCCGCGAGAAATGCCCGGGGAAATGCGGAGGCGATATCGAGCACACGTAGCAATTCCGGCGGGCGCAGTGCCGGCAGATCCGCGTTCATCGCGGCCAGCGGTGCCCCCGGCCGCCGGGCGCGCACGGCCCGCGCGCCGTGGTCCAGCGCCGCGTTGAGCCCCGCCCCCGGGGCGTCCGGCAGGATGCGCGCCCCGAGCCGGGCCAGTTCCGCGCCGGCCACCGCGTCGTCCGTGACGACCACCACATCCGCCACCGAGGCGCAGGCCAGCGCGCCCGCCACCGTGTCCTGCGCGAAGGCCAGGGCCAGCCCCGGACGGGAAGCGCCCACGGCCGCCGCCAGCCGGCTCTTGGCCAGCGCCAGGGGCTTCAGGGGGACCACCAGGCTCCAGACGGCGTTCGTGGCGGGCTCCTTCGCTCCGGTGCGCGGCCGCACCCGCCCCGGCCACGGGCGGGTCACGGCCCGGTCATCAGTGGGCCCATTGTCGCCTCAGACCCGCCGGAGGGGGGTCGGCCGGTCCGGCCGGGGCGTACGGTGTTCTCGACAGAGACCGGACCCGGGGCGACACTTGTCCGGCCCACGAGGTGCCGCGCTCCACCAGCCACCGCTGGAAGGGGCCGACGCACGCCCCGGTCCTAGAGGAAGGTGCTTCGAGTGTCCCGCCGCAGAATCGGCTTCTGGTACCGCCTGGCGGCGGTCATCGCAAAACCGCCGCTGGTAGTGCTCTTCAAGCGGGACTGGCGGGGAATGGAGCACATTCCGGCCGACGGCGGGTTCATCACCGCCGTCAACCACAACTCGTATCTGGACCCGCTGTCCTACGCGCACTTCCAGTACAACACCGGCCGGGTGCCCCGGCTGCTGGCCAAGGCCGGACTCTTCAAGGTGCCGTTCGTCGGCGCGATCCTGCGCGGATCGGGACAGATCCCCGTCTACCGCGAGACCACCAACGCCCTGGACGCGTTCCGGGCCGCCGTGGACGCCGTCGAGCGCGGCGAATGCGTCGCCTTCTACCCGGAGGGCACCCTCACCCGGGACCCGGAGATGTGGCCGATGGCCGGCAAGACGGGCGTCGCCCGCGTGGCACTGATCACCGAGGCCCCCGTCATTCCGGTGGCCCAGTGGGGCGCCAACCTCGTGATGCCGCCGTACGCCAAGGAGAACAAGGTCCGCCTGTTCCCGCGCAAGACCCTCCAGGTGCTCGCCGGGCCGCCCGTGGACCTCTCGGCCTTCTACGGCAAGGACCCCACTCCGGAGGTCCTCAAGGGCGCCACGGAGGCGATCATGGCCGACATCACCGCGCTCCTGGAGGAACTGCGCGGAGAGAAGGCCCCGGACGAGCCCTACGACCACCGCAAGGCCAGGGCGGAACAGCGGCGCAAGGCCGCGGGGGAGGGTTCCAAGTGACGCGTCCCGTCAAGGCGGCCGTGTTCTCGGCAGGCTCCTGGGGCACCGCCTTCGGCATGGTGCTCGCCGACGCCGGCTGCGAGGTCACCCTGTGGGCCCGCCGCCCGGAGGTCGCCGACGCCATCAACACCGACCACGCCAACCCGGACTACTTCCCCGGCGCCGAGCTCCCGGCGAACCTGCGCGCCACCACCGACCCGGCCGAGGCGGCCCGCGACGCCGACTTCACCGTCCTGTCGATCCCCTCCCAGACGCTGCGCGGCAACCTGGCCGAGTGGGCCCCGCTGCTCGCCCCCGACACCGTCCTCGTCTCCCTGATGAAGGGCATCGAGCTGGGCACCGCCAAGCGGATGAGCGAGGTCATCGAGGAGGTGGCCAAGGTCCCGTCCGAGCGCGTCGCCGTCGTCACCGGCCCCAACCTCGCCCGTGAGATCGTCGCCCGCCAGCCCGCCGCCTCCGTCGTCGCCTGCGTGGACGAGGCCGTGGCCCAGCGCCTCCAGGCCGCCTGCCACACCCCGTACTTCCGGCCGTACACCAGCACCGACGTCATCGGCTGCGAGCTCGGCGGCGCCGTCAAGAACGTCATCGGCCTCGCCGTCGGCATCGCCGACGGCATGGGCCTGGGCGACAACACCAAGGGCTCGCTCATCACCCGGGGCCTCGCCGAGGCCACCCGCCTGGGCCTGGCGATGGGCGCCGACCCGCTCACCTTCTCCGGCCTCGCCGGCCTCGGTGACCTCGTCGCCACCTGCTCCTCGCCGCTCTCCAGGAACCACACCTTCGGCACGAACCTGGGCCGCGGGATGACCCTGGAGGAGACCATCGCGGTCACCCGGCAGACCGCCGAGGGGGTCAAGTCCTGCCAGTCCGTGGCGGATCTGGCCCGCCGGTACGGGGTCGACATGCCGATCACCGAGACGGTCGTCGACATCGTCCACCACGGCAAGCCCACGCTGGTCGCCCTGAAGGAACTCATGGGCCGCAGCGCCAAACCGGAACGTCACTGACACCTTTCCGGACGCTTGAGCGGGTACTCTCGTGGCGATATGAGCAGCGAGAACCTCCCCCAGACCCCTGAGCAGCAGGGCCGCAAGCCCCGCGTGGCCGTCGTCTTCGGCGGCCGCAGCTCGGAACACGCCATCTCGGTCGTCACCGCGGGCGCTGTGCTGCGCTCCATCGACCGCTCCAAGTACGAGGTGCTGCCCATCGGCATCACCACGGACGGCCGGTGGGCGCTGACCGCCGACGCACCCGAGCGCATGGCCATCGCCGACCGCCGCCTCCCCGACGTGGAGTCGCTGGCGGAGTCCCAGGACGGCACCGTCGTGCTGCCCGTGGACCCCGCCAGCCGCGAGGTCGTCTACACCGAGCCGGGCTCCGTCCCCAAGGCACTGGGCGAGGTCGACGTCGTCTTCCCCGTGCTGCACGGCCCCTACGGCGAGGACGGCACCCTCCAGGGCCTCCTGGAGCTCTCCGGGATCCCGTACGTCGGCTGCGGCGTCCTCTCCTCGGCCGTCGGCCAGGACAAGGACTACATGAAGCGGGTGTTCACCTCCTACGGGCTGAACGTCGGCCCGTACGTGACCATCCGCCCCCGCGAGTGGGACGCCGACCGGGACGCCGCCACGGCCAAGGTCCTGGACTTCGCCGCCGAACACGGCTGGCCGCTGTTCGTGAAGCCCGCCCGCGCCGGCTCCTCCATCGGCATCACCAAGGTCGACGACGCCTCCGGGCTCGACGCGGCCATCCACGAGGCCCGCCGCCACGACCCGAAGGTCGTCGTGGAGGCGCTGCTGCGCGGCCGCGAGATCGAGTGCGGCGTGCTGGAGTTCGAGGACGGGCCGCGCGCCAGCGTGCCCGCGGAGATCCCGCCGGTCTCCAGCCACGACTTCTACGACTTCGAGGCGAAGTACATCGACTCCGCCGCCGGCCTGGTCCCCGCTCCGCTCACCCCGGAGCAGACCGCCGAGGTCCAGCGGCTCGCGATCGAGGCCTTCGAGGCCGCCTCCTGCGAGGGGCTGGTCCGCGCCGACTTCTTCCTCACCGAGGACGGCACCTTCGTCATCAACGAGATCAACACCCTCCCCGGGTTCACGCCGATCTCGATGTACCCCCGCATGTGGCAGGAGTCGGGCATCGAGTACCCGGAGCTCGTGGACCGGCTGATCCAGGCCGCCCTGCGCCGCTCCACCGGCCTGCGCTAGCCCCCGGGCCTCCCCGTCCGGGGGGACCCCGGGGCCCCGTACAGCCGACCGCCCGCCAGGAGGAACCCTGGCGGGCGGCGGTGTGCGCGGGGGAGGGGGCGGGTCAGTACGAGGAGATCCCGACCGGCACGGTCCTGGCCACGGCGGCGGACAGGTCCACGAGCATGCTCGCGTCCGTGGCGTGCTCCTTGTCGATCCAGACCTCCGTGTAGGCGAGCCGCGAGCCGGTGGTGAACTTCAGACCGCCGTCCGCGGGTCGCTCCACCAGCCAGCCGACGCCGTTGACCTCCACGCCGTCCGCCTTCGGATCGGCCATCTTCGCGGGCTTGGGGATCCCGCACCGCAGTACGATCGCCGGGCCGCCCCACGCGGCGGTCAGGTCCGACGCCGGTTCGGTGGCGGTCCGCTCCAGCCCGGACACCGTCTCCGGAAGCTCCTTGTGCAGTGCGGCACAGAGCCCCGCGACGTCGGCGGGCGGCGCGGGCGGCGGAGTCACCCGGGCCGTCGAGGCCCCGGGGGAGCAGCCCGCCAGGGCCAGGCCCGCCGCCAGGGCGGGCAGGGCCATCAGACGCAGGGGCCGGCGGTGCGAAGACATCACCGGCCAAGAGTAGACGGGGGCTACAGATGGACCACGGGGCAGGTCAGGGTGCGGGTGATCCCCTCCACCTGCTGCACCTTGGCGACCACCATGCGGCCGAGATCGTCGACGGTGTCGGCCTGGGCGCGCACGATGACGTCGTACGGCCCCGTCACGTCCTCGGCCTGGATCACCCCCGCGATGTTCCCGATGGACTCGGCGACGACCGACGCCTTGCCCACCTCGGTCTGGATGAGGATGTACGCCTGTACCACGGAACCTCCAGGGCGGCCACGAGGATCATTTCCCCTAACCTTCGGATGGGCCCGACAGAATCGGAAGGGCCGGGGGAAGAAGGGACGCCACGGTACCGCGTCGCCGGGTGCCACGGGGAGACCCGCAGACCAGGCGCCACGCACAGCGGGGCGTACACAGACCAGAAGTTGACGTATCTGTTGACGGTACCCAGAGCTGTGACGGCTCGCGACCGCAAGCGGACTTGCCAAGAAGGGGCACAGCGATGAAGGGCACTGTGGGCGAGCTGGGGGAATTCGGGCTCATCAGGGAGCTCACCTCACGGCTCACCACCACCCCGGCGGTCCGGCTCGGGCCGGGCGACGACGCCGCGGTCGTGTCGGCCCCCGACCGGCGGGTCGTGGCCAGCACCGACATCCTGCTGGAAGGCAGGCACTTCCGGCGCGACTGGTCCACCGCCTACGACGTCGGCCGCAAGGCCGCCGCGCAGAACCTGGCCGACATCGCCGCCATGGGCGCGGTGCCGACGGCCATCCTCCTCGGCCTCGTGGTCCCGGCGGAGCTGCCGGTCACCTGGCCCACCGAACTGATGGACGGCATCCGCGACGAGTGCCAGGTCGCCGGCGCGGCCGTGGTCGGCGGCGACGTCGTCCGCGGGGACACCATCACCGTCTCCATCACCGCCCTCGGCGACCTGCGCAACCACGAGCCCGTGCTGCGCTCCGGCGCCCGCCCCGGCGACGTCGTGGCCGTCACCGGCTGGCTCGGCTGGTCCGCCGCCGGCTACGCGGTGCTCTCGCGCGGCTTCCGCTCGCCGCGGGCCTTCGTCGAGGCGCACCGGCGCCCCGAGCCGCCGTACCACGCGGGCCCGGCGGCCGCCGGACTCGGCGCCACCGCCATGACCGACGTCAGCGACGGCCTGATCGCCGACCTCGGGCACATCGCCGAGGCCAGCCACGTACGGATCGACCTGCGCTCGGGGGCCGTGGACATCCCGACCCAGATGCACGACATCGGCCAGGCCGTCGGCGTCGACCCGCTCCAGTGGGTGCTCACCGGGGGAGAGGACCACGCCATCGTGGCCACCTTCCCGCCCGACGTGAAGCTTCCGGCCCGCTGGAAGGTCATCGGCGAGGTCCAGCACCGCTCCGCCCTGCCCCAGGTCACCGTGGACGGCGCCCCCTGGACCAGCACCGGCGGCTGGGACCACTTCGGGGCCGACCCGGTCGAGGGCGAGGCCCCGTGAGCCGGGCCGGCGGGCCCCCGCCGCTGTGCCTGACCGTCGCCGGATCCGACTCCGGCGGCGGCGCGGGCATCCAGGCCGACCTCAAGACCATGCTCGCGCTCGGCGTGCACGGCATGAGCGTGGTCACCGCCGTGACCGCACAGAACTCCCTCGGGGTGACGGGGGCCTGGGAACTGCCCGCCGAGGCCGTCACGGCCCAGTACCGGGCCGTCGTGGACGACATCGGCGTGCAGGCCGTCAAGACCGGCATGCTCTCCTCCGCCGTCCTGGTGGAGACCGTCGCGGGGCTGCTGGCCGGCACCGACGCCCCGGTGGTCGTGGACCCCGTGGGGGTCTCCAAGCACGGTGACGCGCTGCTCGCCGCCTCGGCACTGGACGCCGTACGGGGCGAGCTGCTCCCCCTGGCCACGGTCGCGACACCGAACCTCGACGAGGTGGCGCAGCTGACCGGGGTGGTCGTCGAGGACGAGGACGGCATGCGGCGGGCCGCCGACGCGGTCCTCGGCCACGGGCCCCGCTGGGCGCTGATCAAGGGCGGCCACCTCGCCGCGCACGGCGGCCGGGCCGTGGACCTGCTGACCGACGGCTCCGAGGAGCTGTGGCTGCGGGCACCCCGCCACGACAACCGGCACACGCACGGCACCGGCTGCACCCTCGCCAGCGCGGTCGCCGCGGGCCTGGCCAAGGGCCTGCCCGTCCCGGAGGCCGTCACGGCGGCCAAGGAGTACGTCACCGGTGCCATCGCCGCCGGCTTCGCGCTCGGCGGCGGCATCGGCCCGGTGGACCACGCCTGGCGGTGGCGCTGAGGCGTCAGGAGCAGCCCTTGACCGTCAAGGGCTGCTCCCCGGAGGCCCCGGACAAGGCAAAAGGCCGGCCCACCAGAGGTGGACCGGCCTTCTTGGCAACCGGAAAGGGCTGCGCTACGACGACGGGAGGCGTCAGCGCGAGACCTTGCCGGCCTTGATGCACGAGGTGCAGGCGTTGAGGCGCTTCGGCGTCCCATTGACCACGGCACGGACGCGCTGGATGTTCGGGTTCCAGCGACGCGAGGTGCGGCGGTGCGAGTGGGAGATGTTGTTGCCGAAGCTCGGCCCCTTGGCGCAAACGTCGCAGTTGGCAGCCACAGGTCACTCCAAGACTTCAGATGCAATTACGGTGGAATCCGGCACACCGGAATCAGAGATCTGAAGTGGCTTGCCGGACGAATGACCCGACTCTCGACGGGCAACCTGAGCAGCATACAACGACTGCTTGGGTCCGAGAAAACTACCATGACGGGGCCGGACTCCGCCCCGGCGTCCCGGGTGGGCGGCCGTCCTTCGTTACCCTGCGGTGAACCCTGGCCCGCACAAGGAGGAACGCCCGGTGGCGCACGAGCCCGAGCCGCACACCCTCGACGCCGAAGCGGTGCGCACCTGGAGCTCCCTGGCCCTGACGGCGCTGGGCCGGGCCCGGACGGACATCGACGCCATCAACGTCTACCCCGTCGCGGACGCCGACACCGGCACCAACCTCTACCTGACCGCCCAGTCCGCCGACCGCGCCCTGGCCGAGGCCTTCGCCCGTTCCGCCCCCGGCGTGACCGACGGCACAGCCCGGCCCTCCCCGGCCTCCCTGCCCGAAGCCGTACGGGCCTACGCGCACGGCGCGCTCATAGGCGCCCGGGGCAACTCCGGGACGATCCTCGCCCAGCTGCTGCGCGGCGTGGCCGACGTCCTCGGCGCCGACCCCGCCGGCCGCGCCCCCGGCCCGCTGCTGGCACAGGCCCTGGAGCGGGCCGCCGAGGAGGCCTACCAGGCCGTCGCACACCCCGTCGAGGGCACGATGCTCACCGTCGCCGGGGCCGCCGCCCGTGCCGCCGGAACCGTCTCCGGGACCGCCGCCGACGTGGCCCGGGCCGCCTACGAGGGGGCCCGCGCGGCCCTCGCCGACACCCCCGCGCAACTGGCCGCCCTCGGCAGGGCCGGGGTCGTCGACGCGGGGGGCTGCGGACTGGTCGCCGTCCTCGGGGCGCTCTGGCAGGCCCTGTCCGGCCAGGAGCCCGAGACCGAGCCCGTCCACGGTCCGGCCGTGCCCGTCGAACGCCTCCCCGAGCCCTGCGCCCAGGAGGAAGGCGGGCCCGGCTACGAGGTGATCTACCTGCTGGAGGCCTCCGAGGAGGCCGTCGGCGCGCTGCGCACCGCCCTCGACGGAATCGGCGACTCCCTGGTGGTGGTCGGGGGGGACGGGCTGTGGAACGTCCACGTCCACGTCGACGACCCCGGCGCGGCCGTCGAAGCCGGAGTGGAAGCCGGCCGGCCGTACCGGATCCGCATCACCCACTTCGGTGACGAACGCCGCCGTGCCAGCGCCCCCCGCGCCCAGCGGGCCGTCGTGGCCGTCGTCCAGGGAGAAGGGCTGGCCGCACTGTACGGGGAGGCGGGCGCGAGCACCGTCCCCGCCCGCCCCGGAGAGCCGCCCGCCGTCGCCGACCTGCTCGACGCCGTCCGCCGGGCCCACGCCCGCGAGGTGGTCCTGCTGCCCGGCAGCGCCGAACTCCGGGCGGCCGCCGGCGCCGCCGCCGAGCAGGCCCGCGCCGACGGCGTACGGGTGGCCGTGATCCCCACCCGGTCCGCCGTCCAGGGCCTGGCCGCCCTCGCCGTCCACGACCCGCAGGCCAGCTTCGACGAGGACGTCGTCACCATGACCGCCGCCGCCGGCGCCACCCGCTACGGGGAACTCGCCGTCGCCGAACGGCAGTCCTTCACCTCCGCCGGGATCTGCCAGGCCGGGGACGTGCTCGGGCTCATCGACGGCGACGTCGCCGTCATCGGCGCCGGCCTGCCCGAGACGGCCGAGGCGGTCCTGGAGCGGATGCTCGGCTCCGGCGGCGAACTGGTCACCCTCGTCCTCGGACCCGAGGCACCCGAAACCCTCGCCGCCCGACTGGAGGCGTACGTCCAGCAGGCCCACCTGGCCGTGGACACCGTCACCTACAGCGGCGGCAGGCACTCGGCGCCCCTGCTCATCGGAGTCGAATAGCGGCCCTGTCACAGGCATGGTGTGCAATGGAACACGTGCCCGCGCTCGACGAAGACCTCAAGAAGACCCTCGGCCCCGCCACCGCCAAGGTGCTCGCCGAGCAGCTCGGCCTGCACACGGCCCTGGACCTGCTCCACCACTACCCCCGGCGGTACGCCGAGCGCGGCGAGCTGACCTCGCTCGCGGACCTCGCCGACCAGATCGACGAGCACGTCACCGTCGTCGCCCAGGTCGCCGACGCCCGGATCCTGACCTTCAACGGGGGCCGCGGCAAGCGGCTGGAGGTCACCATCACCGACGGCAGCGGCCGCCTCCAGCTCGTCTTCTTCGGCGCCGGCGTCCACAAGCCGCACAAGGAGCTGCTGCCCGGCAGCCGCGCGATGTTCGCGGGCAAGGTCTCCCGGTTCAACCACAGACTCCAGCTCGCCCACCCGGCGTACGAACCCCTCGGCGGCGACGCCTCCGACCGGGACGCCGCCACCGCCTTCGCCGGCCAGCTGATCCCGATCTACCCGGCCTGCGCCAAGCTGGAGTCCTGGAAGATCGCCAAATGCGTGGACGCCGTCCTGCCCCGCGCAGGCGAGGCCCTCGACCCGCTCCCGCCCGCCCTGCGCGACGGCCGCGGACTGGTCCCCCTCACCGAGGCCCTCCTCAAGATCCACCGCCCGGCCACCAAAGCCGACATCGAGGACGCCCGCCGCCGCCTGAAATGGGACGAGGCCTTCGTCCTCCAGGTCGCCCTCGCCCGCCGCCGGCACGCCGACTCCCAGCTCCCGGCCGTCGCCCGCCGCCCCACCCCCGGCGGCCTCCTCGACGCCTTCGACGCGAAGCTCCCCTTCACCCTCACCGAAGGCCAGCAGAAGGTCTCCCGGGAGATCTTCGACGACCTCGCCACCAGCCACCCCATGCACCGCCTCCTCCAGGGCGAGGTCGGAAGCGGCAAGACGATGGTCGCCCTGCGGGCGATGCTCGCCGTCGTCGACTCCGGCGGCCAGGCCGCCATGCTCGCCCCCACCGAGGTCCTCGCCCAGCAGCACCACCGCTCCATCACGGAGATGATGGGCGAGCTCGCCGAAGGCGGCATGCTCGGCGGCTCCGACCAGGGCACCAAGGTGGTCCTGCTCACCGGCTCCATGGGGACCGCCGCCCGCCGCCAGGCCCTCCTCGACCTGGTCACCGGCGAGGCCGGGATCGTCATCGGCACCCACGCCCTGATCGAGGACAAGGTGCAGTTCCACGACCTCGGCCTGGTCGTCGTCGACGAACAGCACCGCTTCGGCGTCGAACAGCGCGACGCCCTGCGCTCCAAGGGCAAGCAGCCGCCGCACCTGCTGGTCATGACCGCCACCCCCATCCCGCGCACCGTCGCCATGACCGTCTTCGGAGACCTGGAGACCTCCGTCCTCGACCAGCTGCCCGCCGGCCGCTCCCCCATCGCCACCCACGTCGTGCCCGCCAAGGACAAACCGCACTTCCTCAGCCGGGCCTGGGAGCGGGTCCGCGAGGAGGTCGGCAACGGCCACCAGGCGTACGTGGTCTGCCCGCGCATCGGCGACGGCGAGGACGACCCCAAGGGCAAGAAGAAGGCCTCCGCCGAGGACGAGGCCGAGAAGCGCCCGCCGCTCGCCGTCCTGGAGATCGCCGAACAGCTCACCGCCGGCCCCCTCGCCGGGCTCTCCGTCGAGGTGCTGCACGGCCGCATGGACCCCGCCGACAAGGACGACGTCATGCGCCGCTTCGCCGCCGGCGAGGTGAAGGTGCTCGTCGCCACCACCGTCATCGAGGTCGGCGTGAACGTCCCCAACTCCACGGTCATGGTCATCATGGACGCCGACCGCTTCGGCGTCTCCCAGCTGCACCAGCTCCGCGGCCGCGTGGGCCGCGGCTCCGCCCCCGGACTGTGCCTGCTCGTCAGCGACATGCACGAGGCCAGCCCCGCCCGCGCCCGCCTCGCCGCCGTCGCCGCCACCCTCGACGGCTTCGAACTCTCCCGGATCGACCTCGAACAGCGCCGCGAGGGTGACGTCCTCGGCCAGGCCCAGTCCGGCGTCCGCTCCTCCCTGCGCATGCTCGCCGTCATCGAGGACGAGGAGGTCATCGCCGAGGCCCGGGAGGAGGCCGCCCGCGTGGTCGCCGCCGACCCCGCACTGGAGCACCTGCCCGGCCTGCGCACCGCCCTCGACGCCCTGCTGGACACCGAGCGCGAGCAGTACCTGGAGAAGGGCTGAGCGGCACGACCTATCGTGGGAGGCCAGAACGGAGGCCCCGGCCTCCGACGACCGCCGCACAGAAGGACCCCAGATGACCCGCGTGATCGCCGGCACCGCCGGCGGCCGGCGGCTGGCCGTGCCGCCCGGCACCGGCACCCGCCCGACCTCCGACCGGATGCGCGAAGGGCTCTTCTCCACGTGGGAGTCGCTCCACGGCGTCCAGGACTCACGGGTCCTCGACCTCTACGGCGGCTCCGGCGCCGTCGGCCTGGAAGCCCTCTCCCGGGGCGCCGCCCACACCCTCCTCGTCGAGGCCGACGCCAAGGCCGCCAAGGCCATCCGGGACAACATCAGGACCCTGGGCCTGCCCGGCGCCGAGTTCCGGCCCGGCAAGGCCGAGCAGATCGTCGCGTCCGCCGCGCCCGGGGACCCGTACGACATCGTCTTCCTGGACCCCCCGTACGCCGTCGGGCACGGTGAACTCGGGGAGATCCTCCTCACACTCCGTGCCAATGGCTGGCTCACCGACGACGCCCTCGTCACCGTGGAGCGCAGCACCAGGAGCGGCCCGTTCCCGTGGCCGGAGGGGTTCGGTCCGCTGCGCTCGCGCAAGTACGGCGAAGGCACCCTTTGGTACGGTCGCGCCGCCTCCACCAGCGAAGACTCATGAACGAGGGAGCTCAGTTGCGCCGCGCGGTCTGTCCGGGGTCCTTCGATCCCATCCACAACGGGCACCTCGACGTCATCGGACGCGCCTCCAGGCTCTACGACGTCGTCCACGTCGCCGTGATGATCAACCCGGCGAAGAAGGGCCTGTTCACCGTCGAGGAGCGGATCGAACTGATCCGCGAGGCCACCGCCGGCTACGGAAACGTTCAGGTGGAGTCCTTCCACGGCCTCCTCGTCGACTTCTGCAAGCAGCGGGACATCCCGGCCATCGTCAAGGGCCTGCGCGCGGTCAGCGACTTCGACTACGAGCTCCAGATGGCCCAGATGAACATGGGCCTGTCGGGCGTCGAGACGCTGTTCGTCCCCACCATCCCGACCTACAGCTTCCTGTCCTCCTCGCTGGTCAAGGAGGTCGCTGCCTGGGGCGGCGACGTCGCCCACCTGCTCCCCGCACACGTCCACGCCGCGCTGATCGAACGGCTGCGCGCCGAGTGAGCCGGTGGACGGGGGGCTGAGGTTCCCCCGTCCCGTCCCGCGTGTCCGCTCCGTGGGCCTACAGTCGTCCCGTCAGTCCGAGGCGAAGAGAGCGCGAGCCCCCATGGACGTACAGAAGAAGCTGGACGAGATCGTCGCGGCCGTCGGCGGTGCCCGGTCGATGCCCATGTCGGCCTCCTGCGTGGTCAACCGCGCGGAGCTCCTCGCACAGCTCGAAGAGGTACGCCAGGCCCTGCCGGGCTCGCTGGCCCAGGCCCGGGAGCTGATCGGCGGGCGCGACCAGATGGTCGAGGAGGCCCGCCGGGAGGCGGACCGGATCATCGAGTCGGCACACGCCCAGCGGGGTTCCCTGATCTCCGACACCGAGATCGCGCGCCGCTCGCAGGCCGAGGCCGACCGCATCCTCGCCGATGCCCGCCGGGAGGCCGCCGAGATCCGGGCCGAGGCCGACGACTACGTCGACAGCAAGCTCGCCAACTTCGAGGTGGTCCTCAGCAAGACCATCGGGGCCGTGGACCGCGGCCGCGAGAAGCTGCTGGGCCGCGGGCCGGGCCTGGACGACCGGGGCTTCGACGACAGCGGCGCCCCCGAGCCGAGCCCGGACCCGCTGGTCCGGCGCGAGCAGGCGGACGCGTACGTGGACACCAAGCTGGCCACCGTCGAGGCGGTGCTCGCCAAGACCCTGGAGGCGGTCGGCCGCGGCCGCCAGAAGCTGCTGGGCCGGGTGCCCACCGACGACCTCGGCGCGCACATGGCCGCCCAGGACGCGGCGGGCGACCAGCACGTGCGCCCGTCCAGCGACGCGGACTTCCTGGCCGGGCTGGCCGAGCCGGAGCCGCCGGCGATCCCCGCCCAGGCGGCCCCGGTCTACGACGGCTACGCGGCGGCGGCCTACGCCACGCCCTACCCGCAGCCCCCGCAGCAGGACGGCTACGCCTACCAGGACCCGTACGCGTCCGGCTATGCGCAGCAGCCCGACCCGTACGGCTACGCCCCGCAGCCCGACCCGTACGCCGGCGCGGGCACCGGCTCCACCGGGGCGGTGTACGCCGCGCACCACGCCGACCAGCGGCATCCGCAGCCCCACCACCCGCAGCAGCCGGCGCTCGACGAGACCAGCTTCTTCGACACGAGCATGATCAACCTGGATCAGCTGCGCCAGTACGAACAGGGTCGCTAGCCCGGATTGGGCTCTGAGCGAAGCGGCGGGTATCCTGGCTCTTCGGTCGCGCGTATCCGCTGCGATCCATGCTGCCCTTGAGCAGCGAAATCTTTGATCTTCAGCGATCTGTGAAAGCAGGAACGGCCCTGAACACCCGCCTCGACCACCGCAACCCCCTCGTGTTCGACACGCACGAGCTGGGCCGGCGTCCTGGTGCCATGCAGCGGCTGTCCCGTGAGGTCGAGGCGCCGGCGGACTTCGGTCTCGTCGACGTCATCGGAGTGCCGGAAGGCGCCCCGGTGAAGATCGAGCTCCGCCTGGAGTCGGTCATGGAAGGGGTGCTTGTCACAGGCACCGTCCGTGCAAAGGCCGTGGGGGAGTGCGTAAGGTGTCTGGAGTCCGTCGAGCGCGAGCTCAAGGCGGACTTCCAGGAGATGTTCTCGTACCCTGACGCCGACGACCGGGGCCGCCCCAAGGCGGAGCCGGCCGACGACGCCGAGGACGACGAGGACATGCTCTTCCTTGAGGACGGATTGTTCGACCTCGAACCCGTGCTGCGGGACGCGGTGGTGCTCGCACTGCCCATGCAGCCGGTGTGCCGGGAGGATTGTCTCGGACTGTGCCCCGACTGCGGGGTCAGCCTGAACGACGACCCGGAACACCACCACGACGCCGTCGACATCCGTTGGGCGGCATTGCAGGAACTCGTCGTGACCGATCAGGACGGCGAGAAGGACAACATGAGCGGCACTGCATCTGACGGAGTTCAGAGCGCCGCCGAGAAGCAGGAGAAGTAGCCGTGGCTGTTCCGAAGCGGAAGATGTCGCGCAGCAACACGCGCCACCGCCGGTCGCAGTGGAAGGCTGCGGTCCCCACCCTGGTTTCGTGCGAGCGTTGCCAGGAGCCGAAGCTCCAGCACATCGCGTGCCCGAGCTGCGGCACCTACAACAAGCGCCAGGTCCTCGAGGTCTGAGCGGCTGGTGAGAGGCGCAATGTCTGAGCTGTCCAACGCTGAGAAGCAGGCAGACAGTAACAACGCGGCCTCGTCCCACACGCTTCTGGAAGGGCGGCTCGGGTATCAACTTGAGTCCGCCCTTCTGGTGCGTGCGCTGACCCACCGCTCGTACGCGTACGAGAACGGCGGTCTGCCCACCAACGAGCGGCTGGAGTTCCTCGGGGACTCCGTCCTGGGCCTGGTGGTCACCGACACGCTGTACACGACCCACCCCGACCTGCCGGAAGGCCAGCTGGCCAAACTCCGGGCCGCGGTGGTCAACTCGCGTGCGCTGGCGGAGGTCGGCCGCGGCCTCGACCTGGGCTCCTTCATCCGGCTCGGCCGGGGCGAAGAGGGCACGGGCGGCCGGGACAAGGCCTCCATCCTCGCCGACACCCTCGAAGCGGTGATCGGCGCGGTCTACCTCGACAAGGGCCTCGACGCGGCCTCGGAGCTGGTCCACCGGCTCTTCGACCCGCTCATCGAGAAGTCCTCGAACCTCGGGGCCGGCCTGGACTGGAAGACCAGTCTCCAGGAGCTCACGGCGGCCGAGGGCCTCGGCGTGCCCGAGTACCTGGTCACCGAGACCGGTCCGGACCACGAGAAGACCTTCACCGCTGCCGCCCGCGTCGGTGGTGTCTCGTACGGCACCGGCACCGGCCGCAGCAAGAAGGAAGCGGAACAGCAGGCGGCCGAGTCCGCGTGGCGCGGGATCCGGGCCGCCGCGGACCAGCGGAAGGCCGCGGAAGCGGCGTCCGCCGAGGCACCGGCCGGGACCGACGGGGCGCCGACCCCCGCCGACCCGGCGGCAACCGCCTGACCGGCGCTTCCTTCGGTACGTCCCGCCCGCTCCTGCCACCGGCAGGGGCGGGCGGTCCCGTTTCCGGGCGCCGTCCTCCCCGGGCGCCGTCCCGCTTTCCGGGCGGGGCCCCGGACGGGCCGGGCCGCCGGGTAGGCTCGCGGCAGAGCCGGACGCCCGCGCCGCCGCGTCCCGCGAAGCCCGCTTTCATCCGGAGGAACACCGTGCCCGAGCTGCCCGAGGTCGAAGTGGTGCGGCGTGGCCTGGAGCGCTGGGTGGCGGGGCGGACCGTCGCCGCCGTGGAGGTGCTCCACCCCAGGGCCGTACGCCGGCACCCCGCGGGCGGGGCCGACTTCGCGGCGCACCTGGCCGGGGGCACCATCGGGGTGCCGCACCGGCGCGGGAAGTACCTGTGGCTGCCGCTGGAGGGCCGGGACCTGTCCGTCCTCGGGCACCTCGGGATGAGCGGGCAGCTGCTGGTGCAGCCGGCCGACGCCCCCGACGAGAAGCACCTGCGCATCCGGATCCGCTTCGCCGACGACGCCGGCACCGAGCTGCGCTTCGTCGACCAGCGGACCTTCGGCGGGCTCTCGCTGCACGAGGTCGTCCCCGGCAGCGAGGAGGGGCTGCCGGAGGTCATCGCGCACATCGCCCGCGACCCCCTGGACCCCCTCTTCGACGAGGGCGCCTACCATCTGGCGCTGCGCGCGAAGCGCACCACCCTCAAGCGGGCCCTGCTGGACCAGTCGCTGATCAGCGGGGTCGGCAACATCTACGCCGACGAGGCCCTGTGGCGCGCGAAGCTGCACTACGAGCGCCCCACCGCCACCCTGCCCCGCCCCCGGAGCACGGAACTGCTCACCCACGTGCGGGAGGTCATGAACGCCGCGCTCGCCGTCGGCGGGACCAGCTTCGACAGCCTGTACGTCAACGTGAACGGCGAGTCGGGCTACTTCGACCGGTCCCTGGACGCCTACGGGCGTGAGGGCGAGCCCTGCCGCCGCTGCGGTACGCCGATGCGGCGGCGGGCCTGGATGAACCGGTCCAGCTACTTCTGCCCGCGCTGTCAGAGGCCGCCGCGCGCGGTGTCGTAGGCCTGCCGCGAGGCGAGGACCTCGTCCATGCTGCCCTCCAGGAAGTGGATCAGGGAGAGCAGGCGGTCGGCGACCTCCCTGCCGAGCGGGGTCAGCTCGTAGTCGACGCGGGGCGGGTTGGTCGGCTGGGCCTCGCGCGTGACGATGCCGTCGCGCTCCAGGGCGTGCAGGGTCTGGGAGAGCATCTTCTCGCTCACCCCCTCGACCCGGCGGCGCAGCTCGTTGAAGCGGCGGGGGCCGTCGCGCAGGGCGCCCACGGTGAGGCTGCCCCAGCGGCCGGTGACGTGTTCCAGGGTCTCCCGCGAGGGGCAGGCGCGCGCGAAGACGTCGAACGGCAGGTCGGCCGCGGCGGCCTCGGCGCACGGGTCGGTACAGGCAGGGGTCTCCATGCGTCCAGCGTACCCCCGGGTAGCGCTAACCGTCTGCTTGCGCTTTCAAAAAGTTAGTGCTTCTCTTGTCCCTGTCGCACCGCGGCCCACCGCGGCGCACCGGAACAGTCCCTCTAGGAGTAGCGCCATGTCTGCCACCATCCCCGCCCCCGTCGTCTCGATCGCCTACCACTCGGGTTACGGGCACACCGCCGTCGTCGCCGAGGCCGTCCGGGCCGGGGCCGCCGCGGCCGGGGCGACCGTGCACGTCGTCAAGGTCGACGCGATCACCGACGCCGAGTGGGAACTCCTCGACGCCTCCGACGCGATCGTCTTCGGCTCCCCGACCTACATGGGCACCGCGTCCGGCGCCTTCCACGTCTTCGCCGAGGCCACCTCGAAGCGCTGGTTCGGCGACGCCTGGCAGGACAAGGTGGCGGCCGGCTTCACCAACTCCGCGTCCAAGTCGGGGGACAAGCTCAACACCCTCCAGTACTTCCAGATGCTGGCCTCGCAGCACGGCATGAGCTGGGTGAACCTCGGCCTGAAGCCGGGCTGGAACTCCTCCACCGGCAGCGAGTACGACCTCAACCGCCTGGGCTTCTCCTCCGGCGCGGCCGCCCAGTCCAACGCCGACGAGGGTCCGGAGGCCGTGCACAAGGCCGACATCGCGACCGCCGAGCACCTCGGCCGCCGGGTCGCCGAGCACACCCGCGTGGTCATCGCGGGCCGGGCGGCGCTGGCGGCGGCCTCGGCCTGACCCCGCCGCTGGGCCGGCGGCCGGTTCTAGAAGCCGAAGTCCTGGGTCCACCAGGGGCCGCCGGCGCCGAAGTAGACCCCGACGCCGAGGGTGCGGAATTCGCAGTTGAGGATGTTCGCGCGGTGGCCCGGGCTGTTCATCCAGGACTCCATCACCGTCTTGGCGTCACCTTGGCCGCGCGCGATGTTCTCGCCGCCCAGCCCGGATATCCCGGCGTTCTGGGCCCGCTGCCAGGGGGTGTTCCCGTCCGGGTCGGTGTGGTCGAAGAAGCCGCGAGCGGCCATGTCCTTGCTGAAGGCGGCGGCCAGCGCGGCCAGCGGCGGGTTCGCCCGGACCGGGACGCAGCCGGCCTGGGCGCGCTCCTGGTTGACCAGGGCGAGCACCTCCGCCTCCGCGGACGGGTTCGCCACCCCGGCGGCCGGCGGCTTGGGCGCCGCGGGCTGCGGGGCGGCCGCCTTCGGGGCCGGCGGGGCACTCGCCTTCTCCGGTGCCTTGGTGGAGGCCGAGGGGGACGGCGTGGGCGTCGGCGAGGCCGAGGGGGACGGCGAGGCCGAGGGGCTGGGGGAGGCCGTCGGGGTGGCCGACGGGGTGCCCGCGCCGGGGCCGGTGGAGGCGCGGCCGGACAGGTTGGCGAGGCCCCCCGTGTCCAGCCCCCGCTCCGGGGTCGGGGTGGGCTTCACCCGGGCCTCGGTCCGGTCGGCGGAGTCCGTGCCGACGTAGGGGAAGGAGCCGCCGACCGGCACGAAGCCGGTCGTGACGGCGGCCGTGCCGAGGACGACGGCCACGGAGACACCGAGCAGGCCGGTGCGCACGGCGGTGCGCCTGGCACCGCGGCGCGGCGCGGCGTGGAGTCGGTGGCGTCCCATCGGTCGCGGCCCCTTCTTTGCAGGATCGAAGTTTGCTCACCCGAACGGGTGGGCCATTGGTGGGGGACTGTAGCCCATGCCGCAAAGGGGCCGATGGGATCAAGAGGCCCTGGTCCGGTTAGCGTTCTTGCATGAATGAAGATGTCCGCATGACCGCCTGGGTGCGCGGCCGTGTACAGGGAGTGGGCTTCCGCTGGTTCACCAGGGCCAATGCCCTGGAGATCGGCGGGCTGGCCGGCTTCGCGCTCAACCTGGACGACGGCCGAGTGCAGGTGGTGGCCGAAGGTCAACGTGAGAATTGCCACCGGCTGCTCGACTGGCTCCGCGACGGCGACACGCCCGGCCGGGTGGACGGGGTGACGGAGATCTGGGGCACGCCTCGCGGCGGCTACGACGGGTTCGAGATCCGGTGATCTATCGACCGATCATGGACTGATCAGACTCCCGTACCGTCCGCACCCGGTCGGAACTGCGCATTCGCCGTCGCCCCGTTGCCGTGGGCGGCGAACCGTGGAAGGCTCGGATACGAGGATGATCTCCACGCCCCCTGCGAGGGCCGGGATGCCCGCCGATACGGGGCGTGATCGTGTTGACCGTCAAACTTTTTGGTGAGACGCTGGAAGCCCCGCGCACCTGAGCTGTTTGGCAGTGCTGGCAGTAGGTAGCGTCAGCAAGAGAACGAGTGCAGTGACTGACAGTCGCTGTCGGACATCCGCGGGTGCGATTCCCTCACGACCCACACCGCTTCGGTCGGTCACTCAGTGTGGAGGACCATCCATCATGGCAAAGGCGCTTCTCGGTTACGTCGGCGGCTCCGACCCGCGACTCCTCGCCGAGATGCGACGGCTTCAGCAGCGCGTCCAGGACCTTGAGTCCGAGCTCGGACGGATCCAGTCCGAGAACGACGCCCTGACCGCGGCCGCCGCTCAGCACGGGGACTCGCTGCTCGGCAGCATGGACCTCGACGACGTATCCCAGGCGGAGCCTGCGCTCACCTGATCCGCGACTCACCCGTCGTTCGATTCCGGCCCCGGCACGATCTGCAAGGGCCCCGGCATGATCTGCAAGGGACGCTCCGGCGTCCCTTCTTTCTTGCGGCGCCCAGACACCACCGGGCCCGGCGGGCCGCCGCCGGCACGTTGGGCCAGGTGGGGGGCTGCTTCCCGTGAGGTCCGCTCCGCCCTGCACCTTCATGGGTGAAACCGGACACGGAAGGTAGAGTCCGGCGGCGTGCACCTCAAGTCCCTGACCCTGCGCGGCTTCAAGTCCTTCGCCTCCGCCACCACCCTCCGCTTCGAGCCGGGCATCACCTGTGTCGTGGGCCCCAACGGCTCGGGCAAGTCCAACGTGGTCGACGCCCTGTCCTGGGTCATGGGGGAGCAGGGGGCCAAGTCCCTGCGCGGCGGCAAGATGGAGGACGTCATCTTCGCCGGGACGACGGGCCGGCCGCCCCTCGGGCGGGCCGAGGTCTCCCTCACCATCGACAACTCCGACGGCGCCCTGCCCATCGAGTACGCCGAGGTCACCATCACGCGGATCATGTTCCGCGGCGGCAGCAGCGAATACCAGATCAACGGGGACACCTGCCGGCTCCTCGACATCCAGGAGCTCCTGTCCGACTCCGGCATCGGCCGCGAGATGCACGTCATCGTCGGCCAGGGCCAGCTCGACTCCGTGCTGCACGCCGACCCGATGGGCCGCCGTGCCTTCATCGAGGAGGCCGCCGGCGTCCTCAAGCACCGCAAGCGCAAGGAGAAGGCGCTGCGCAAGCTCGACGCGATGCAGGCCAACCTCGCGCGGGTGCAGGACCTGACGGACGAGCTGCGCCGCCAGCTCAAGCCCCTGGGACGGCAGGCGGCCGTGGCCCGCCGGGCCGCCGTCATCCAGGCGGACCTGCGGGACGCGCGGCTGCGGCTGCTCGCCGACGACCTGGTCGCCCTGCGGGCCGCGCTGGACGCGGAGATCGCCGACGAGGCCGCCCTCAAGGAGCGCAAGGAGTCCGCCGAGCGGGAGCTCGCGGAGGCGCTGCGCCGCGAGGCCGAGCTGGAGGAATCGGTACGCCGCCTCGCCCCGCGGCTCCAGCGGGCCCAGCAGACCTGGTACGAGCTGGCGCAGCTCGCCGAGCGGGTGCGCGGCACGGAGTCGCTGGCCCGGGCGCGGGTCAAGAGCGCGTCGGCGCCGGTGGAGGAGGAACGGCGCGGCCGCGACCCGGAGGACCTGGAGCGGGAGGCCGCGCGGATCAGGGAGCAGGAGGCGGAGCTCACGGCCGCGCTCGAAGCGTCCGAACGGGCCCTGGAGGACACCGCCGCGCACCGGGCCGAGCTGGAGCGCGCCCTCGCCGAGGAGGAGCGCAGGCTGCGCGACGCCGCGCGGGCCGTCGCCGACCGGCGCGAGGAGCTGGCCCGGCTGACCGGACGGCTGGGCGCGGCCCGGTCCCGGGCGGGCGCGGCCCAGTCGGAGATCGACCGGCTCGTGGCGGCCCGGGACGGGGCGCGGGCCCGGGCCGAGGAGGCCCGGGAGGAGTACGAGGCGCTGGCCGAGGAGGTCGGAGGGCTGGAGGAACCCTCCTCGCAGGAGGGGGAGTACGAGGCCGCGCGGGCCGGGCTCAAGGAGGCGGAGGCGGCGCTGGCGGCGGCCCGCGAGGCACGGACCGCCGCGGAGCGGTCCCGGGCGGCCGTCGCGGCGCGGCGGGAGGCGCTCGCGCTGGGGCTGCGGCGCAAGGACGGGACCGGAGCGCTGCTCGCGGTGCGGGAACGGCTCGCCGGGGTGCTGGGGCCTGCCGCGGAGCGGGTGTCGGTGGAGGCGGGGTACGAGGTCGCGGTGGCCGCGGCGCTGGGCTCCGCCGCGGATGCGGTGGCCGTGGCCTCGGCGGGGGCGGCGGCCGAGGCCATCCGGCACCTCAGGCAGGCCGACGCGGGCCGCGCCACCCTCCTGATCACCCCGCCCCCGGCCCTGGGCCCGGACCCGGTTCCGGACGTGGGCTTCGCCCCGGGCTCGGCCCCGATTCCAGGCCCGGCCCCGGCTCAGGACTCGGACCCCGGCGTGGTGCCGGGGCAGGCCCCGGGGCCGGAGGGTGTGGCGCCGGGCGGTGCCGGGCTGCCCGGGCAGGCCCACGGGGCTGGAGACGTTCCCCACGCCTCACCTTCCCGGGACCGGGGTTCCGCCCCGGAGGCGCCGGGTCTGCGGGGCACCGTCCTGGGGCTCGCCCGGCAGGAGGTGGCCCGCGGGGGCGTTCCGGCGGGCTGCCGGGAGGCCGCCGGGCTGATGCGGGGGGACGAGGACGTGCTGCGGGCCGTCGCGTGGGTGCTGCGGGGGCACGTGGTCGTCGGGACCCTGGAGGAGGCCGAGGCCCTCGTCGCCGAGCGGCCCGATCTCGTCGCCGTGACCGCCGACGGGGACGTGCTCGGGGCGCACCTCGCGCACGGGGGTTCCGCCGGTGCGCCCAGTCTCATCGAGGTGCAGGCCGCCGTGGACGAGGCGGACGCGGAGCTGGAGCGGCTGGAGGCCGAGTGCCGGGAGCTGGCCGCGGAGGAGGAGGGCGCACGGGTGCGGCGCGCCGGCGCCGCCGCGCGGGTCGAGGAGCTCGGTGAGCTGCGGCGGGCCGGCGAACAGGCCCGGGCCGGGGCGGCGCAGCAGCTCGGGCGGCTGGCCGGGCAGGCGAAGGCGGCCCTCGGCGAGGCCGAGCGCGGCGCCCTGGCCGTGGCCACCGCCGAGGAGTCCTTGGAGCGCGCGCGGATCGACGTCGAGGAGTGTGCGGAGCGCCTCGCCGCCGTCGAGGAGCTGCCGGTCGCGGAGGATCCCGACACCTCGGTGCGGGACCGCCTCGCCGCCGACGGCGCCAACGCGCGGCAGACCGAGATGGAGGCCCGGCTCCAGCTGCGCACCCACGAGGAGCGCGTCAAGGGCCTGGCCGGCCGGGCGGACGCGCTCGACCGCGCGGCCCGGGCCGAGCGCGAGGCACGGGAGCGCGCCGAGCGGCGCAGGCAGCGGATGCGGTACGAGGCCGGGGTCGCCCGGGCCGTCGCCGACGGGGCGCGGCAGCTTCTGGCGCACCTGGAGGTGTCCGTCGGCCGGGCGGAGCAGGAGCGCACGGCCGCCGAACAGGCCAAGGCGCTGCGCGAGCGGGAGCTCGGCGAGGCCCGCGACCGGGGCCGCGAGCTCAAGGGCGAACTCGACAAGCTCACCGACTCGGTGCACCGGGGCGAGGTGCTGGGCGCCGAGCAGCGGCTGCGCATCGAGCAGCTGGAGACCCGTGCCCTGGAGGAGCTGGGCGTGGAGCCGGCCGCGCTCGTCGCGGAGTACGGGCCGGACCAGCCGGTTCCCCCGTCCCCGCCGGTCGAGGGCGAGGTGCTCCCGGAGGATCCCGAGCACCCCCGCAACCGGCCCGGCCCCTTCGACCGGGCCCGGCAGGAGAAGCGGCTCAAGGCGGCGGAGCGCGCGTACCAGCAGCTGGGCAAGGTCAACCCGCTCGCCCTGGAGGAGTTCGCCGCCCTGGAGGAGCGCCACCAGTTCCTCGCCGAGCAGGTGGAGGACCTGAGGAAGACGCGTGCCGACCTACTTCAAGTGGTGAAGGAAGTGGACCAGCGAGTCGAACAGGTCTTCACGGAGGCCTACCGGGACACCGCCCGCGAGTTCGAGGGGGTGTTCTCGCGGCTGTTCCCCGGCGGCGAGGGCCGTCTGGTGCTCACCGACCCCGAGAACATGCTGGCCACCGGCGTGGACGTCGAGGCCCGTCCGCCGGGCAAGAAGGTCAAGCGGCTGTCCCTGCTGTCCGGCGGCGAGCGGTCCCTGACGGCCGTGGCGCTGCTGGTCTCCATCTTCAAGGCGCGGCCCAGCCCGTTCTACGTGATGGACGAGGTCGAGGCGGCGCTGGACGACACCAACCTCCAGCGGCTGATCCGGATCATGGAGGAGCTCCAGGAGAGCTCGCAGCTGATCGTCATCACCCACCAGAAGCGGACCATGGAGGTCGCGGACGCCCTGTACGGGGTCTCGATGCAGGGCGACGGGGTGTCGAAGGTGATCAGTCAACGCCTCCGCTGAAGGTTGATCATTTAAGAAATGAAGACAACGGCTGGATTTATCCGTTAACCCAACCTTCACAGGAAGTATTGACTTCAGGAAATGAACACATAGGCTCTGGGCTGTCTCCCGGCTCCCAGTGGTGCCCGATCTTGATCTGTGCGCCACTGGGAGAACGGACAGAACCCCCCTCGGAGCACACCTTGACCAGCAGCACAACGAAGCCGTCGTCGGGCGGCGCGAACGCGCCCCACCCCGACCACCTCGGCCACGTCATCTTCATCGCCGCGGCCGCCGCTATGGGCGGCTTCCTCTTCGGATACGACAGCTCCGTGATCAACGGTGCCGTCGTCGCCATCCGTGAACGCTTCGACGTCGGCCCGGCCGTGCTCGCCCAGGTGATCGCCGCCGCACTGATCGGCTGCGCCGTCGGCGCCGCCACCGCGGGCCGGCTCGCCGACCGGCTCGGCCGCATCCGCTGCATGCAGATCGCCGCCGTCCTCTTCACCGCGAGCGCCATCGGCTCGGCCCTGCCCTTCGCCCTCTGGGACCTCGCCGTCTGGCGCGTGATCGGCGGTTTCGGCATCGGCATGGCCTCCGTCATCGGCCCCGCCTACATCGCGGAGGTCTCCCCGGCCGCCTACCGCGGCCGGCTCGCCTCCTTCCAGCAGGCCGCCATCGTCATCGGCATCGCCGTCTCGCAGCTGGTCAACTGGGGCATCCTCAACCTCGCCGACGGCGACCAGCGCGGCGTGATCGGCGGGCTTGAGGCCTGGCAGTGGATGCTCGGGGTGATGGTCGTCCCCGCCGTGCTCTACGGACTGATGTCCTTCGTCATCCCGGAGTCCCCCCGCTTCCTGGTCTCCGTCGGCCGCAACGCCGAGGCCCGCAAGGTGCTCGCCGAGGTCGAGGGCTCCCACGTGGACCTCGACGCGCGCGTCGCCGAGATCGAGACGGCCATGCGCTCCGAGCACAAGTCCACCTTCAAGGACCTGCTCGGCGGCCGCTTCGGCCTGCTGCCCATCGTCTGGGTCGGCATCGGCCTCTCGGTCTTCCAGCAGCTCGTCGGCATCAATGTGATCTTCTACTACAGCTCCTCGCTGTGGCAGTCCGTCGGCATCGACCCGACCAGCTCGTTCCTGTACTCCTTCACCACGTCGATCATCAACATCGTCGGCACGGTGATCGCGATGATCTTCGTCGACCGCATCGGCCGCAAGCCGCTCGCGCTGATCGGCTCGGCGGGCATGGCGATCTCGCTGGGGCTGTGTGCCTGGGCGTTCTCGTACAAGACCGAGGTCGCCGGCGAGATCTCCATGCCCTCCGCCCAGGGCACCGTCGCGCTGGTCGCCGCGCACGCCTTCGTGCTCTTCTTCGCCCTGTCCTGGGGCGTGGTGGTCTGGGTGCTGCTCGGCGAGATGTTCCCCAACCGCATCAGGGCCGCCGCCCTCGGTGTGGCCGCGGCCGCCCAGTGGGTCGCCAACTGGGTCATCACCGTCACGTTCCCGTCCCTGTCGGACTGGAACCTGTCGGGGGCGTACGTCATCTACACGGTCTTCGCCGTGCTCTCGATCCCCTTCATCCTCAAGTGGGTGCCGGAGACCAAGGGCAAGGCGTTGGAGGAGATGGGGTAACCAACCCCGCCACCACCCCCTCTCCTCCGCGGCGCTGCCCCGGCTCACTCCCTGAGCCGGGGCAGCACCCGTTCGCACAGCAGCCGCAGGCTGCGCCACCCCTCCTCCAGCGGCATCCCGCCGCACAGCGGGTGCAGCACCAGGTTCCCCGCCTCGCCCGCCTCCCGGCCGTAGGCCACCGCCTCCTCCGGGGAGAGGATCCGGTACACCCCCTCGGCCCGCAGCTCCTCCACCGTGCGGGCGCCGGAGCGGACCGCCGAGCGGATGTCCTCCGACTGCCACGAGGCGTACGTCCCCGCCTCGTGCAGGAAGTGCTCCCCGTACCGCGCCCAGGCGCGGTCCGGGTCCTCCGCGACGTGCAGCAGCGGCGTCCGCTCCGCCGGCATCAAGCAGAAGCCCTCGGTGCCGTACTCGGCGAGCCGCTCCCGGTAGTACGCCTCCAGCTCCGGCAGGTGCGCGCTCGGGAAGAACGGCAGCCCCAGCCGGGCCGCCCGCCGCGCCGCCGCCTTCGAACTCCCGCCGACCAGCAGCATCGGGTGCGGCTGCGTGAAGGGCACCGGGGTCACCTTCACCGTGCGGCCGCGGAAGGCGAACGGCTCACCGGTCCACGCCTTCAGCAGGGTCTCCAGCAGCTCGTCCTGGAGCCGGCCCCGCCGCCCCCACTCCACCCCGTGCTGCTCGTACTCCTCGGGCCGGTAGCCGATGCCCGCCACCGTCACCAGCCGGCCGCCGCCGATCAGGTCCAGCACGGCGATGTCCTCGGCCACCTTCAGCGGGTCGTGCAGCGGGCCGATGACCGCCGAGACCGTCACCGCGATCCGCCGGGTGGCGCCGAGCACCGCGCCCGCGAACGTGAAGGGGGAGGGCAGCCAGTGGTTGTCCGTGCCGTGGTGCTCCTCGGTCTGGATCGTGTCGATCCCGTGCTCGTCGGCGTAGCGGGCCATCTCCACCGCCGCCTGGTAGCGGGCGCCGAGGCTCGCGGGGGTGCCGTTCGGGTCGACGAGGTTGAAACGGGCCACGGTGACGGGCATGGAGGGGTTCCCCTTCGCCGGATGCGGTCGGGCGGGCGAAGGGGGAGGTTAGCTGACGGGGTGTCAGTTGGACAGGGCTCCGGCGGCCTCGTCCTCCGCGGCGGGCCGCTCCGCCGGAGCGGGGGAGGCCGTACGGGGGAGTACGGCGTACAGCGCGCCGGAGGTGAGGATGCCGGCCACCCAGCCCAGGCCGTTCTCGCCGACCCAGGTCGTCGCGAGCGGCCCGGTGAACCAGTCCACCCGGGTGAACAGCGTGCCCACCACCAGGGCCGCGGCCCAGGCCGTCATCGCCTGCCAGGCGAAGCCGCCCCGGTACCAGTAGGCGCTGGTGCGCGTGGTGTCCAGCAGCGCGGCGCCGTCGTAGGAGGTGCGGCGCAGCATGTCCACGCCGAACACCCCGATCCAGGCGGAGAAGGCCACGGCCAGCAGGGTCAGGAAGGAGATGAAGGAGCCGAAGAAGCTGGTGGCCACCACCATCAGCAGGAAGCCGAAGACCAGGCTGATGACGGCGTTGACGCTGACCGCCCAGGCGCGCGGCACCCGGATGCCCAGGGTCTGCGCGGTGAAGCCGGCGGAGTACATCGACATCGAGTTGATCAGCAGCATGCCGAGCAGGGCGATCAGCAGGTACGGGACCGCGATCCAGGTCGGCAGCAGCTCGCCGATGAAGGAGACCGGGTCCTGGGCGCCGGCCAGGTCCGGAGTGCCGACGGCCATGACCGCGCCCATCAGCACCATCGGCAGCACGACCACCCCGGCGCCGCCGATCGTCGCGCCGACCACGCCCCTGCCGGAGGCGGTGCGGGGCAGGTAGCGGGTGAAGTCCGGTCCGGACGGCACCCAGCTGATGCCGCCGGCCGCGATGGTGCCGATGCCCGCGATCATCATCGCCGTGGAGCCGGCCGGCTTGCCGAGGACGGCGGACCAGTCGGTGGTGAAGAGCAGATAGCCGAGCACCAGGACGCTGAACGCGCCGAAGAGGTACGTCGACCAGGTCGAGCAGGCCCGCAGCGCCTTGATCCCGAGCCCCGACACCACGAAGGTGCAGCCCACGAAGAACAGCAGGGTGACCACGATCAGCGCGGTGTTGCTCTTGATGCCGAAGAGCAGGTCGAGCACGGTCAGGACGGCGTAGGCGCCGCTGACCGCGTTGATCGTCTCCCAGCCCCAGCGGGCCACCCAGATCAGCGCCCCGGGGAAAAGGTTCCCGCGCTGGCCGAAGACGGCCCGCGAGAGCGCCATGCCGGGGGCGCCGCCGCGCTTGCCCGCGATCGAGACCAGCCCGACCAGCCCGTACGAGACCATGGGCGCGGCCACCGCGACGACCAGCACCTGCCAGATGTTGAGCTTGTTGAAGATCACCAGCCCCGCGCCCATGGTCAGCAGCAGCACGCTGATGTTCGCGGCCACCCAGGTGGGTACGAGCTCGCGGACCCGCCCGCCGCGCTCGCCGTCCGGTACGGGCTCCAGCCCGCGCGTCTCGACGGCCGTCTCTTCAGCAGGCATGGGTACTCCGGGGAAGCGGGTGCGGACAATCCGCCCATCATCGTAGAAGTGGCGTTAAGACCACAAATGGCGGATCGGTGCCCGGTGGGAAGGCCCAAGGTCCGGGGGCCGGGGCGACCCGTGGCCGATACTGGGACCGTTATGGAAATCCTGATCCTTGCTGTAGTCATCGCCCTGGTCGCGGTCGGCGCGATCAGCGGGCTCGTGGTCAGCAGCCGCAAGAAGAAGCAGCTGCCCCCCACGGCGCCGCCGAGCACGCCGACCATCACTGCCCCGCCTGCCGAACCGCAGGTGGGGGAGGACGCCGTAGAGACGGCGGAAGAACCGCGCCGCACCATCGAGGAGGTCGGGCTTCCGGAGGCGGAGGCCGGGGCCACCCCGGTGGAGGCGCCGGCGGCGGAGCCCGAGGCCCCGGCCGCCCCCGAGATCGAGGTGCCCGAGCCCACGGCCGGCCGCCTGGTGCGGCTGCGCGCGCGGCTCGCCCGTTCGCAGAACTCCCTCGGCAAGGGCCTGCTCACGCTGCTCTCGCGCGAGCACCTCGACGAGGACACCTGGGAGGAGATCGAGGAGACCCTCCTCATCGCCGACGTCGGCGTCGCGCCCACCCAGGAGCTCGTCGAGCGGCTGCGCGAGCGGGTCAAGGTGCTCGGCACCCGGACCCCCGCGGAACTGCGCGGCCTGCTGAAGGAGGAGCTGGTCGCCCTCGTCGGCACCGACTTCGACCGCGCCGTGAAGACCGACAGCGGCGTCGAGACGCCGGCCGTCGTGATGGTCGTCGGGGTCAACGGCACCGGCAAGACCACCACCACCGGCAAGCTGGCCCGCGTACTGGTCGCCGACGGCCGCAGCGTCGTGCTCGGCGCCGCCGACACCTTCCGTGCCGCCGCCGCCGACCAGCTCCAGACCTGGGGCGAGCGCGTCGGCGCCCGTACCGTGCGCGGTCCCGAGGGCGGCGACCCCGCCTCGATCGCCTACGACGCGGTCAAGGAGGGCATCGCCGAGGGCGCCGACGTCGTGCTCATCGACACCGCCGGCCGCCTGCACACCAAGACCGGCCTCATGGACGAGCTCGGCAAGGTCAAGCGCGTCGTGGAGAAGCACGGGCCGCTGGACGAGGTCCTGCTGGTCCTCGACGCCACCACCGGCCAGAACGGCCTGACCCAGGCGCGGGTGTTCGCCGAGGTCGTGGACATCACCGGCATCGTGCTGACCAAGCTCGACGGCACCGCCAAGGGCGGCATCGTCGTCGCCGTCCAGCGCGAGCTGGGCGTCCCCGTCAAGCTCATCGGCCTCGGTGAGGGCGCGGACGACCTCGCCCCCTTCGAGCCCGAGGCGTTCGTGGACGCCCTGATCGGCGACTGAGCGGCCGCACCGCCCCGCAGACGAGTGCCCCCGCGTCCGGAACTCCGGGACGCGGGGGCACTGCGCTGTGCGCGGACGGGGCGGGCGGGGCGTCAGCGCCGGAAGCGGTGGCAGGTGTAGGCGAGGGTGCCCAGCAGCAGCCGGGCCTGCGGGGGCCCGCCCGCACAGTCCAGGGCGGGCCCCCGCAGCCAGGCGGCCGGGCCGAGGCCCCCGTGGTCGGAGGGCGGCGCGGTGAGGAAGGCCCCGTGGCCCAGGGCGCGCAGGTCCAGGTCCGCGTCGTCCCAGCCCATCCGGTACAGCAGCTCGGGCAGCTCGGCCGCGGCGCCGGGCGCCACGAAGAACTGCGCCCGCCCGTCGGGGGTCACGGTCACCGGCCCCAGGGGCAGGCCCATCCGCTCCATGCGGACCAGGGCGCGCCGGCCCGCCTCCGCGGAGACCTCGATGACGTCGAAGGAGCGGCCGACGGGGAGCAGGATCGCCGCGCCCGGGTACTCGCCCCAGATCTCGGCGACCTCGTCCAGAGTGGCCCCGCCCGGGACGGTGGGAGCGAAGTCCAGCGGATGCGCCCCCGGCGCGGGGCAGTTCGTATGACCGCAGGAGCAGTCGCGGGCCGGGGCCGCGGCGCGGGCGCCGGGGACCGCGTCCCAGCCCCAGAGGCCGGTGTACTCGGCCACCGCCGTGCACTCCGAGGTGCGGCCGCGGCGCCGGACGCCGGAACGGAATTCCTTGGTGCCGCGGCTGCCGCCGATCGTGAAGCCCATGCCCATGCCCCCTCCAACGGGTCGGACGCGCCGGTGGTTACGACGTCGGCGAGACCTCTCGGAAGCCGGATCGAGCAGGCCCTCCACCGGGAGCCGCCCGGCGCACTCCCCGCCGCGCGCGCCCCGGGCGTGCTCCCGTCCAACCGTTCCGTTTCGCCTTCCTGTCAAGTGAATCGCGCCTGGCCGGTGGCGAGTTCATTCGAAGGGGTGGCGAATGGTGGCGTTTCCGCGATCGACCTCGCCGACGGGGTGATCGTAGGATTACTTTCGGTGCACGAACCCGGGAGGCGGGCCCATCCGTGGGTATGCCGGAGGCAATGTGTGGAGGATCTGTAAAGGTCCCAGGCGGCAGGGGCCGCCCCGGCCAGGGTTTCGTTGAAGAAGCGATGCGGATGGGGGCGTTCCAGTGGGCGGCAGCGGCGCAAGCGGAACGAGCGGGGAATCGGCCGGCCGCAACGAACAGCTGACGTCGTGGTTCGTCCGCAGCGGCTGGTCCAAGGGCGAGCTCGCCCGCCAGGTCAACCGCCGGGCCCGTCAGATGGGCGCGCACCACATCAGCACCGACACCTCCCGCGTCCGGCGCTGGCTCGACGGTGAACAGCCCCGCGAACCCGTGCCGCGGATTCTCTCGGAGCTCTTCTCCGAACGGTTCGGCGCCGTCGTCGCCATCGAACAGCTCGGCCTGCGCAGCGCCCACCAGACCCCGTCCGTCTCCGGCGTCGACCTGCCCTGGGCCGGCCCGCAGACCGTGGAACTGCTCAGCGAGTTCTCCCGCAGCGACCTCATGCTGGCCCGGCGCGGCTTCCTCGGCCCCTCCCTCGCCCTCTCCGCCGGCCCCGCCCTCATCGAACCCATGCAGCGCTGGCTCGTCCCCGCCCCGGCCGCCGACCCCGCGGCCCGCGACGCCGGCGGGCAGGCGGGAGCTCCCTCCGGCTACCGGCCGCCCCGCCTCTCCGAACCCGAGCTCGACCTCCTCGAAGCCACCACCGTGATGTTCCGCCAGTGGGACGCCCAGTGCGGCGGCGGACTGCGCCGCAAGGCCGTCGTCGGGCAGCTCCACGAGGTCACCGACCTGCTCCAGGAGAGCCACCCCGCCCCCGTCATGAAGCGGCTCTTCAAGGTGGCCGCCGAACTCGCCGAGCTGGCCGGCTGGATGAGCTACGACATCGGCCTGCACCCCACCGCCCAGAAGTACTTCGTCCTCGCGCTGCACGCCGCGAAGGAGGCCGGGGACAAGCCGCTGGGCTCGTACATCCTCTCCGGCATGAGCCGCCAGATGATCCACCTCGGCCGCCCCGAGGACGCCCTGGAGCTCATCCACCTCGCCCAGTACGGCAGCCGGGACTGCGCCGGACCGCGCACCCAGGCCATGCTCTACGCCATGGAGGCCCGCGCCTACGCCAACATGGGCCAGCCCAGCCGCTGCAAGCGGGCCGTGCGCATGGCCGAGGACACCTTCGGCGACGTCGGCTTCGGCGGCGAACCGGAACCCGACTGGATCCGCTTCTTCTCCGAGGCCGAGCTCAACGGCGAGAACTCCCACTCCTACCGGGACCTGGCCTACGTCGCCGGACGCAGCCCCACCTACGCCTCCCTCGCCGAACCCGTCATGGAACGGGCCGTCGAGCTCTTCGCCAAGGACGGGGAGCACCAGCGCTCCTACGCCCTCAACCTCATCGGCATGGCCACCGTCCACCTGCTCCAGCGCGAACCCGAGCAGGCGACCGTCCTCGTCGACCAGGCCCTCGACGTGGCGCGAAAGGTGCGCTCCGAACGGGTGAACACCCGGCTCCGCAAGACCGTCGACATCGCCGCCCGTGAATACGGCGACGTCGCCGAGGTGGTCCGGCTGACCGACCTCCTCGCCTCCCGCCTCCCCGAGGCCGCCGAGGCCGTCTGAGCCGCCCCCGGGGCCCGGGCCCGCGCCTGACGGGCGCCCGACCCCCGCCTGACCCTCACCTGACACGGACCGGACCCCCGCCTCACCGGTTCATTCAGGCGTAACACGCCCGACCTCTTCGTCATCGGGGCGAAACACCGAGCGGCACCGCCGGAAACCGGCCTGCGCGAACCTCAGGGCCAATAACCGGCCAGACCCTGCGCCGCCGCTCAGGCCCCACGATCGCCCGCACGCGAACGTACCGACGACGAGGAGACGCCGATGGCATCAGCCATCACGACCCTCGCGGCAGACACCCCGACCCTGTCTGCCGCGAACACCGGGTTCATGCTCATCTGCTCCGCCCTGGTCATGCTGATGACCCCGGGACTCGCCTTCTTCTACGGAGGCATGGTCCGCGTCAAGAGCAGTCTCAACATGCTGATGATGAGCTTCGTCAGCCTCGGGATCGTCACGATCCTGTGGGTGCTCTACGGCTTCAGCCTCGCCTTCGGCACCGACTCCGGCTCGGTCATCGGCTGGAACTCCGACTACGTCGGCCTCAGCGGCATCGGCCTCACCGAGCTGTGGGACGGCTACACCATCCCCGTCTACGTCTTCGCCGTCTTCCAGCTGATGTTCGCGGTCATCACCCCCGCCCTGATCAGCGGCGCCCTCGCCGACCGCGTCAAGTTCAGCGCCTGGGTGCTCTTCACCGCCCTGTGGGTCACCGTCGTCTACTTCCCCGTCGCCCACTGGGTGTGGGGCACCGGCGGCTGGCTCTTCAAGCTCGGCGTCATCGACTTCGCCGGCGGCACCGCCGTCCACATCAACGCAGGCGCCGCCGCCCTCGGCGTCATCCTCGTCATCGGCAAGCGCGTCGGCTTCAAGAAGGACCCGATGCGCCCGCACAGCCTCCCCCTGGTGATGCTCGGCGCCGGCCTGCTCTGGTTCGGCTGGTTCGGCTTCAACGCCGGGTCCTGGCTCGGCAACGACGACGGCGTCGGCGCCGTCATGTTCGTCAACACCCAGGTCGCCACCGCCGCGGCCATGCTCGCCTGGCTCGCCTACGAGAAGCTGCGCCACGGCTCCTTCACCACCCTCGGCGCCGCCTCCGGCGCGGTCGCCGGCCTCGTCGCCATCACCCCCGCAGGCGGCTCCGTCAGCCCGCTCGGCGCGATCGCCGTCGGCGCCATCGCCGGTGTGCTCTGCGCCATGGCCGTCGGACTCAAGTACAGGTTCGGCTACGACGACTCCCTGGACGTGGTCGGCGTCCACCTCGTCGGCGGCGTCGTGGGCTCCCTCCTCGTCGGCCTCTTCGCCACCGGCGGCGTCCAGTCCGACGCCAAGGGCCTCTTCTACGGGGGCGGCTTCGAGCAGCTCGGCAAGCAGGCGGTCGGAGTCTTCTCCGTCCTCGCCTACTCCCTCGTCGTATCGGCGATCATGGCCTTCCTCCTCGACAAGACCATCGGGATGCGGGTCGCCGAAGACGTGGAGGTCTCCGGCATCGACCAGGCCGAGCACGCCGAGACCGCCTACGACTTCAGCGGCGCCGGCGGCGGCATCTCCGCCCGCCCCGCCGCCTCCCACGCCCCCGCGGCCGCCGCCAACAAGAAGGTCGACGCATGAAGCTGATCACCGCGATCGTCAAGCCCTACAAGCTCGACGACATCAAGGAAGCCCTCCAGGCCTTCGGGGTCCAGGGCCTGACCGTCTCCGAGGCCAGCGGATACGGCCGCCAGCGCGGCCACACCGAGGTCTACCGCGGCGCCGAGTACACCGTCGACCTCGTACCGAAGATCCGCATCGAGGTCCTCGCCGACGACGACGAGGCCGAGGAACTCGTCAACGTCATCGTCAGCGCCGCCCGCACCGAGAAGATCGGCGACGGCAAGGTGTGGAGCGTCCCCGTGGACTCGGTCGTCCGGGTCCGCACCGGCGAGCGCGGCGCCGACGCCCTCTAGACGACGGGAGCCCCGGTGACGAGCGTCGAAGCGACCGCGCAGGACCCCACCGGCCCGGAACCCGGCGGATACGCCGAGGCCCGGCTGCGACTCCTCCAGCAGGAGCCGTGGTCCGGGCCCTCCCGGCGTTCCGGCCTCTCCGCCCTGACCGACCAGTGGCTGGCCGGCCTGTTCGCGGCCGCCGCGCAGGAAACCGGCGTACGGGGCGCGGCCCTCGTCGCCGTCGGCGGCTACGGACGCGGGGAACTCTCCCCCCGCAGCGACCTGGACCTGCTGCTGCTCCACGACGGCAAGGCCCGCCCCCGGGCGCTCGGCGCCCTCGCCGACCGCCTCTGGTACCCGGTCTGGGACACCGGGGTAGCCCTCGACCACTCCGTCCGGACCCCCGCCGAAGCCCGCAAGGTCGCCTCCGAGGACCTCAAGGCCCACCTCGGACTGCTCGACGCCCGGCTCGTCGCGGGCGACGCGGGACTCCTCGCGGGACTGCGCACCTCGGTGCTCGCCGACTGGCGCAACCAGGCCCCCAAGCGGCTCCCGCAGCTGCACGCCCTCTGCCGCGAGCGCGCCGAACGGGCCGGGGAGCTGCGGTTCCTGCTGGAGCCCGACCTGAAGGAGGCGCGCGGCGGGATCCGGGACGCCACCGCCCTGCGGGCCGTCGCCGCGTCCTGGCTGGCCGACGCCCCGCGCGAGGGGCTCGACGGTGCCCGGCGCCGGCTGCTGGACGCGCGGGACGCGCTGCACCTGGTCACCGGCCGGGCCACCGACCGGCTCGCCCTCCAGGAGCAGGCCCAGGTCGCCGCCCGGCTGGGGCTGCTCGACGCGGACGCGCTGCTGCGCGAGGTGTACGAGGCCGCCCGGGTGGTCGCCTACGCGGGCGACGTCACCTGGCGCGAGGTCGGACGGGTCCTGCGCGCCCGGGCCGCCCGGCCGAGGCTGCGGGGGCTGCTGGGAGCCCGGGGCGCGGCGGCCGCCGCCGAGCGGACGCCGCTGGCCGAAGGGGTGGTGGAGGCCGAGGGGGAGGCCGTGCTGGCGCTCGCCGCCCGGCCCGAACGCGACCCCGTGCTGCCCCTGCGGCTGGGTGCCGCGGCCGCGCAGGCCGGGCTGCCCGTCTCACTGCACGCCGTACGCCGGCTCGCCGCGCAGGGCCGGGCGCTGCCCGTGCCCTGGCCGGCCGAAGCCCGGGAGGAGCTGCTGACCCTGCTGGGCGCGGGGGAGCCGATGGTGGGGGTGTGGGAGGCGCTGGAGGCCGAGGGGCTGATCACCCGGCTGCTGCCCGACTGGGAGCGGGTGCGCTGCCGGCCCCAGCACAACCCCGTGCACACCTGGACCGTGGACCGGCACCTGATCGAGACGGCCGTACGGGCCTCCGCGCTGACCCGCCGGGTCGGCCGGCCCGACCTGCTGCTGATGGCGGCCCTGCTGCACGACATCGGCAAGGGCTGGCCCGGCGACCACTCCGTCGTCGGCGAGACCATCGCCCGCGACATGGCCGCCCGGGTGGGCTTCGACGCCGAGGACACCGCCGTCCTGGGCACCCTCGTACGCCACCACCTGCTGCTCGTGGACACCGCGACCCGCCGTGACCTCGACGACCCGGCGACCGTCACGGCTGTGGCCCGGGCCGTCAGGTCGACCGGCACCCTGGAGATCCTGCACGCCCTCACCGAGGCCGACGCCCTGGCCACCGGGCCCGCCGCCTGGAGCACCTGGCGGGGCTCCCTCGTGGCCGACCTGGTGCGGCGGGTCGCCGCCGTGCTGAGCGGGGCCCCGCCCGCCGACCCCGAGCCGGACCTCCCCACCGCCGAGCAGGAGCGCCTGGCGCTGGAGGCCCTGCGCACCGGGGAGCCGGTCCTCGCGCTGCACACCCGGCAGGAGGAGGACGACGCCGTCGGGGTCGAGCTGGTCGTGGCCGTCCCGGACCAGCCCGGCGTACTCCCGGCGGTGTCGGGGGTGCTGGCGCTGCACCGGCTCACGGTGCGGGCGGCGGACCTGCGGTTCCTGGAGCTGCCGGACCACCTGGGCGAGGTGCTGGTGCTGCGGTGGCGGGTGGCCGCCCAGTACGGGGCGCTGCCGCAGGCGGCCCGGCTGCGGACCGACCTGGTGCGGGCGCTGGACGGCTCGCTCGACGTCCCAGCGAAGCTGGCCGACCGCGAGGCGGCCTACCCGCGCCGGCGGGGGGTCGTCCCCCCGCCGCCCCGCGTCACGGCGTTCCCGGACGTCTCCCCGCTGGCCACGGTCCTGGAGGTCCGCGCCCCCGACGCGGTGGGGCTGCTGCACCGGATCGGGCGGGCCCTGGAGTCGTCCGGGGTCCGCGTCCGCAGCGCACACGTCTCCACCCTGGGGGCGAACGCGGTGGACACGGTCTACGTGGTCGACCCGGACGGCAAACCCCTGCCGCCCGCGGCGGCGGCCGCCGTCGCCGCCCGGCTCCAGTCGGCCCTGACGTAGCCGCTGCGCGCGGCGTCCGCGCCGGCGGGGGCCGTGCAGAGCCCTGCCGGCGTTCGGCCCGTCGACCCCGCCCCCGGGGAGCAGCGGGGCCGGATACCCTGGGGGGGACCATCACGCCCCCGACCCGAGGAATCGCGACCACCGTGTTCGATACGCTTTCCGACCGCCTCAGCGCGACCTTCAAGTCCCTCCGGGGCAAAGGCCGCCTCTCCGAGCAGGACATCGACGCTGCGGCGCGGGAAATCCGTATCGCCCTCCTTGAGGCCGACGTCGCGCTCCCCGTGGTCCGCTCCTTCATCGCCAACGTCAAGGAACGGGCCCGCGGCGAGGAGGTCAGCAAGGCGCTGAACCCCGGCCAGCAGGTCCTGAAGATCGTCAACGACGAGCTGGTCTCCATCCTCGGCGGCGAGACCCGCCGCCTGCGCTTCGCCAAGACCGCGCCGACCGTGATCATGCTGGCCGGTCTCCAGGGTGCCGGTAAGACCACCCTCGCCGGAAAGCTCGGCCTCTGGCTCAAGGGGCAGGGGCACTCCCCGCTCCTCGTCGCCTGCGACCTCCAGCGCCCCAACGCCGTCAACCAGCTCAGCGTCGTCGCCGAGCGTGCCGGCGTGGCGGTCTACGCCCCGGCCCCCGGCAACGGCGTCGGCGACCCGGTCCAGGTGGCCAAGGACTCGATCGAGTACGCCCGGACCAAGCAGTACGACATCGTCATCGTCGACACCGCCGGCCGCCTCGGCATCGACGCCGAGCTGATGCAGCAGGCCGCGGACATCCGCGACGCCGTCAGCCCCGACGAGATCCTCTTCGTCGTCGACGCCATGATCGGCCAGGACGCGGTCAACACCGCGGAGGCCTTCCGCGACGGCGTCGGCTTCGACGGCGTGGTGCTCTCCAAGCTCGACGGCGACGCCCGCGGCGGTGCCGCGCTCTCCATCGCGCACGTCACCGGCAAGCAGATCATGTTCGCCTCGAACGGCGAGAAGCTCGACGACTTCGACGCCTTCCACCCGGACCGCATGGCGGGCCGGATCCTCGACATGGGTGACATGCTCACCCTCATCGAGCAGGCCGAGAAGACCTTCTCGCAGGCCGAGGCCGAGAAGATGGCGGCCAAGCTCGCCAAGGGCCCCAAGGAGTTCACGCTCGACGACTTCCTGGCCCAGATGGAGCAGGTCCGCAAGATGGGCTCCATCTCCAAGCTCCTCGGCATGCTGCCGGGCATGGGCCAGATCAAGGAACAGATCAACAACATCGACGAGCGCGACGTGGACCGCACCGCCGCGATCATCAAGTCGATGACCCCGGCCGAGCGCCAGGACCCGACGATCATCAACGGCTCGCGCCGCGCCCGTATCGCCAAGGGCTCCGGCGTCGAGGTCAGCGCGGTCAAGAACCTCGTCGAGCGGTTCTTCGAAGCCCGCAAGATGATGTCCCGCATGGCCCAGGGCGGCGGCATGCCGGGCATGCCCGGCATCCCCGGGATGGGCGGCGGCCCCGGCCGGCAGAAGAAGCAGGTCAAGCAGGCCAAGGGCAAGCGCAAGAGCGGCAACCCGATGAAGCGCAAGGAAGAGGAGGCCGCGGCGGCGGCCCGGCGCGAGCAGGGCGCCCAGCCCGGGCTCCCCGCCGCGGGCGGCAACCCGTTCGGGCTCCCGGCGGGCGGCGGCCAGCCCGGCCAGGACTTCGACCTGCCGGACGAGTTCAAGAAGTTCATGAAGTAGCAGCGCTCCGTCAAGGAGCGGCCGTACCGGAAGGGCCCCGTCGCGCACCCGCGGCGGGGCCCTTCCGCACGGGCAAGGGGGCGGTTTGTCGCTTATGGTCGGCCGGGAGGACGGCATAAGGAGGCGCCCCCGTGCCCAGCCCCACCCCCGTACCGCCGCGTGACCGGGCCGACACCCCCTGGCGCTCCGAGGGCGCCCCGCCCAGCCCCCCGTCCCGCAGGAAGCCGCCCGGCGGCTGGCGCGGGCTGATCCTCGCCGCCCTGATCGTCTACCTGATCACCAACGTCGTCCTGTCCTTCTTCAACGAGGGCGACGGGCCGACCATCTCGTACACCGAGTTCAGCAAGCAGGTCAACGACGGCAACGTCGAGAAGATCTACTCCAAGGGCGACGCCATCCAGGGCGAGCTGAAGACCGAACAGCCCGTACCCGGCGGCGAAGGCCACTACCGCAAGTTCGTCACCCAGCGCCCCGCCTTCGCCGACGACCAGCTCTGGACCGGCCTCACCTCCAAAGGCGTCACCGTCACCGCCTCCCCGGTCGTCGAACAGCGCAGCTTCCTCGCCAACCTGCTGCTCTCCCTCGCCCCGATGCTGCTCATCGTGGCCCTGTGGCTGCTCATCGCCCGCCGGATGGGCTCCGCCCTGGGCGGCGCCGGAGGGTTCGGCCGCAAGGCGCCGCCCAAACCCGTCGAACTGG
The DNA here is from genome assembly GCF_044129415.1 of Streptomyces racemochromogenes. Lineage (GTDB taxonomy): Bacteria > Actinomycetota > Actinomycetes > Streptomycetales > Streptomycetaceae > Streptomyces > Streptomyces racemochromogenes_A. The sequence continues at coordinate 22,001 of NZ_JBBDHD010000036.1, read as the reverse complement.
AGGGCGCCAAGCGCACCACCTTCGACGACGTGGCCGGGATCGACGAGGTCGAGGGCGAGCTCAGCGAGGTCGTGGACTTCCTCAAGAACCCCGAGCAGTACCGCCGGCTCGGCGCCCGCATGCCCGGCGGCGTGCTGCTCGCCGGGCCGCCCGGAACCGGCAAGACCCTCCTCGCCCGCGCCGTCGCCGGCGAGGCCGGGGTGCCCTTCTTCTCGGCCTCCGCCTCCGAGTTCATCGAGATGATCGTCGGCGTCGGCGCCTCCCGGGTCCGCGAGCTGTTCGCCGAGGCCCGCAAGGTGGCCCCGGCGATCATCTTCATCGACGAGATCGACACCATCGGGCGGGCCCGCGGCGGCTCCACCGCCATGGGCGGCCACGACGAGCGCGAGCAGACCCTCAACCAGATCCTCACCGAGATGGACGGCTTCTCCGGCTCCGAAGGCGTCGTCGTCATCGCCGCCACCAACCGCGCCGACGTCCTCGACCCCGCCCTGACCCGCCCCGGCCGCTTCGACCGCACGGTCGCCGTCTCCCCGCCCGACAGGGCGGGCCGCGAGGCGATCCTGCGCATCCACACCCGCGAGATCCCCCTCGCGCCCGGCGTGGACCTGGCCCAGGTCGCGCGCACCACCCCCGGGATGACCGGCGCCGAGCTCGCCAACCTCGCCAACGAGGCCGCCCTGCTGGCCGTCAAGCGCCGCCAGGACGCGGTCACCCAGGCCGACCTCTCCGACGCCCTGGAGAAGGTCCAGCTGGGCGCCGAGCGCCCGCTCGTGATGCCGCAGGAGGAGCGCCGGCGCACGGCGTACCACGAGAGCGGCCACGCCCTGCTCGGCATGCTCCAGCCGGGCGCCGACCCCGTACGCAAGATCACCATCGTGCCGCGCGGCCGCGCGCTCGGCGTCACCCTCTCCACGCCCGACGCGGACCGCTACGCGTACACCGAGCCCTACCTGCGGGGCCGCATCATCGGCGCCCTCGGGGGCATGGCCGCCGAGCACGTCGTCTACGACGTGATCACCACGGGCGCCGAGAGCGACCTGGAACAGGTCACCCACATCGTCCGCGGCATGGTGGGCCGCTGGGGGATGAGCGAGCGCGTCGGCCGCCTGACCGCCATCCCGTCCGACGGCCAGGGCCCCTACGGCCTGACCGCCGCCCCCGCCACCCTCGACGCCGTGGACCACGAGATGCGGCGGATCGTCGACGAGTGCTACGAGGAGGCCTGCCGCCTGCTCATCGAGCACCGCCCGAAACTCGACGCCCTGGCGGAGGCCCTCCTCGCCGCCGAGACCCTGGACGAGCACGCGGCGTACGAGGCGGCCGGCATCCCCCGCCCCGCCAAGGACGACGGCACGCGATGAGCGCCGCTCCGCCTACGCCACCCGGGCGATGACGTACCGGAGGATGTTCGGCAGCCAGACGGCGCCGTCGGCCCGCTCGTACGGGTGAATGGCCTCCGCCAGCTCCTTCTCCGCCAGGGCCGGGTCCGCCGCACAGGGCCCGGACCCGGTCCCCGCGACGGGGTACAGCCCCGTCGACAGCAGCCCCCGTACGGCGCTGTCCGCGTCGGCGTACCCGAACGGGCAGAACACCCGCCCCGACCCGTCCGGCACCAGCCCGGCGTCCTCCGCCACCGCGTCCAGGTCCCGGACCACCGGCCCGCCGCCCAGCACCGCGGGCACCGTGCACCGCTCCGCCGGCCCCCAGCCGGCCAGCACCACCGCACCGCCCCGCCGCACCGACGGCAGGGCCGCCGCCAGGGCCCCCGGGGAGGGCTCGAAGGCCAGCAGCACGTCGTAGGGGCGGGCCGCGGGCACCGGGGGAGCGCCCACCACCTCCAGCAGCCGCTCCCGGGCCAGCGCCCGCCGGGCGGGGTCCGCCTCCACGCCGGTGGCGGCGGCGCCCCGTCCGGAGGCCAGCAGCAGGGCCAGCCCGGCCCCGCAGTCGAGGCACAGCAGCCGGGTGCCCGGCCCGACCTCCAGCCGGTCGTAGACCGCCTCGTACAGCGGTACCAGCATCCGTTCCTGGATCTCCGCCCAGTCCCGGGCGACGAGCGTTGCCGTCGGCGTCGGTGTCATCGAAAGAGCGCTCCTGATTCCGTCTCGCCCCCTTGCCCCCGTTGCCAGAGAACTCCCCATCGGCCCCCGCGTCCAGAGGAGTGCGCCACCCGATTCACGCATCCGGTGCCCGGCGCCGTACCATTCGCGCCATGGCAAAGGCACCCGTTCTCACCCCGCAGGCGGAGGATTTCCCCCGCTGGTACCAGGATCTGATCAACAAGGCCGAGCTGGCCGACAACGGTCCGGTCCGCGGCACCATGGTCATCCGACCGTACGGCTACGGCCTGTGGGAGCGGATGCAGCAGGAGATGGACGCCCGGATCAAGGACGCCGGTGCCCAGAACGCCTACTTCCCGCTGTTCATCCCGCAGTCGTACCTGACCAGGGAGGCGGAGCACGTCGAGGGCTTCGCCCCCGAGCTCGCGGTCGTCACGCACGGCGGCGGCAAGGAGCTGGAAGAGCCGGTCGTCGTCCGGCCCACCTCCGAGACGATCATCAACGACTACTTCTCCAAGTGGGTCCAGAGCTACCGGGACCTGCCGCTGCTGATCAACCAGTGGGCGAACGTCGTCCGCTGGGAGATGCGCCCCCGCGTGTTCCTCCGTACGAGCGAGTTCCTCTGGCAGGAGGGCCACACCGCCCACGCCACGTACGAGGACGCCCGCGACTACGCCGCGCACATCCACCGGAACGTGTACGGCGACTTCATGACCAACGTGCTCGGCATCGACGTCGTGCTCGGCCGCAAGACCCCCAAGGAGCGCTTCGCCGGCGCCATCAACACCCTCACCCTCGAAGGCATGATGGGCGACGGCAAGGCCCTCCAGATGGGCACGAGCCACGAGCTCGGCACCAACTTCGCCAAGGCCTTCAACACCTCCTACCTCTCCAAGGAGGGGCAGCAGGAGCTGGTCTGGCAGACCTCGTGGGGCGTCTCCACCCGCATGGTCGGCGGCCTGATCATGTCCCACGGCGACGACAACGGCCTGCGCGTCCCGCCGCGCCTGGCGCACGTCCAGGTCGTCGTCATGGCGATCAAGGGCGACGAGGCCGTGGCCAAGGTCCGCGAGATCGGCGCCCGGCTGAAGGCCGCGGGCCTGCGCGTCCACGTGGACGACCGCGTCGACACCCCCTTCGGCCGCCGCGCCGTGGACTGGGAGCTCAAGGGCGTACCGGTCCGCATCGAGATCGGCCCCCGCGACCTGGAGAACGGCACGGCCATGCTGGCCCGCCGGATCCCCGGCGGGAAGGAGCCGGTGCAGATCGACGCGCTGGCCGACCTGCTGCCCAAGGTGCTCGACGAGGACCAGGCCCAGCTGCTGCGCGAGTCCCGCGAGCGCCGGATCTCCCGTACGTCCGACGTGGCCACCATCGAGGAGGCCGCCGAGGCCGCCCTCGCCGGCGGCTGGGCGCGGATCCCGTGGAGCGTCCTGGGCCCGGAGGGCGAGGCCAAGCTCGGCGAGCAGGCCGTGACCGTCCGCTGCCTGGTCGCCGAGGACGGGTCGGTCCCGGAGGCGGACGACGCCCCCGGTACGCTCGCGATCGTCGCGCGCTCCTACTGAGTTCCTCCTTCCAGCCCCCGGCGCGCGGTTTCGGCCGCACGCCGGGGGCTGGTTTTTCCGGTCGGCGTTACGTACCGACTCCTCCTGGGATCGGCGCACCCGTCCTCGTCGGGACGCATGAGACTGAACTGACTGGTACGTGCAAAAAATTTGGAATGGCCCGGAATCGGAACACCGGGGCACCCCGGCTCGTTGTCACGACGTGAGCACGACACCACCTGTTCTCGCCGCAGAGCTGGCGCAGGCGTGGGCCGACATTCAGCGGTACCACCCCGAGCTGCCTGACCTTGCCGCGCCCGAGTCCCTGATCGGAGAGTCCTCGTCCGCCTGTGGCGCCGAGCTCTCCTTCGAGCGACTGCTGCACGAGGCAGTCCACGGCATCGCGGCCGCCCGCGGGGTCCGTGACACCTCGCGAGCGGGCCGCTACCACAACCGCAGATTCCTCGCGATCGCCGAGGAGATGGGGCTGGACCACTCCGAGGAGCCGCACGCCAGCAGCGGGTTCTCCCTGGTCTTCCTCAACCCCGAGGCCAAGAAGCGCTACCGGCCCACCATCGAGCGGCTCCAGCGCGCCCTCAAGGCGCACACTGCCGCCACGGCCGCCGACACCAAGCGCAGCTTCCGCGGACCGGCCGCCCGGCACGGCTCCTCCGGCGGCGGCGTACGCGTGAAGGCGGTCTGCGACTGTGGCCGCAACGTGCGGGTCGTCCCCTCCGTGCTCGCCCAGGCGCCGATCGTGTGCGGCGGCTGCATGAAGCCGTTCCGCATTCCCGAGGTCGCCACGGCGGCGGCGTCCTGACGCGGTGCCTCCGGCGGGCGGAGCGGTGGTCCTCCCCGCTCGGAGGCGCCTCGGGCATGTGGCACAATGGGCAGCTGTACTCGACAGTCGCACAGGACCCCTCTCTCCTCCGGCTGACGCGTCCATCGGGCACCCGAGTACCGCAACCCCACGTGGCATCTCAAGTGCCCAACCACGTCAAGTTCAGGAGACACCACTCCAGTGGCAGTCAAGATCAAGCTCAAGCGCCTCGGTAAGATCCGCTCCCCTCACTACCGCATCGTCGTCGCCGACGCCCGCACCCGCCGGGACGGCCGCGCGATCGAGGAGATCGGCATCTACCAGCCGACGTACAACCCCTCGCGCATCGAGGTCAACGCCGAGCGCGCGCAGTACTGGCTCTCCGTGGGCGCCCAGCCCACCGACGCCGTTCTCGCCATCCTGAAGCTCACCGGTGACTGGCAGGCGCACAAGGGCCTCCCGGCCCCCGCGCCGCTGCTGCAGCCGGCCACGAAGGAAGACAAGCGTCGCTCCTTCGACGAGTTCGCCAAGGCCCTTGAGGGCATCGGCGAGGCCAAGGGCGAGGCCATCACGCAGAAGAAGAAGGCCGACAAGAAGGCGGACGAGGCTGACGCCGCCGCCGAGTCGACCGAGGCCTGAGCATGCTCGAGGAGGCTCTTGAGCACCTCGTAAAGGGCATTGTGGACAACCCCGACGACGTGCAGGTCGCCTCGCGCAACCTGCGCCGCGGGCAGGTGCTGGAGGTCCGGGTGCACCCCGAGGACCTCGGGAAGGTGATCGGCCGCAACGGCCGCACCGCACGTGCGCTGCGTACCGTCGTGGGCGCCATCGGCGGGCGGGGGATCCGCGTCGACCTCGTCGACGTGGACCAGGTCCGCTGAGCAGGTGAATCACCGGCACGGGCCGGGGAGGGCATGCGTGCCCGCCCCGGCCCGTCGTCGTCTGAACAGGAGAGGCACAGAGTGGAGCTCGTAGTCGCGCGGATCGGCCGCGCCCACGGGATCAAGGGTGAGGTCACCGTCGAGGTGCGCACGGACGAGCCCGAGCTGCGGCTCAGCCCCGGCGCCGTGCTCCGCACCGACCCGGCGTCGGTGGGCCCGCTGGCCATCGAGGCCGGCCGGGTGCACAGCGGCCGGCTCCTGCTGCGGTTCGCGGGGGTCAAGGACCGGACCGCCGCCGAGGCGCTGCGCAACACCCTCCTCATCGCGGACGTGGACCCCGCGGAGCTGCCGGAGGAGGAGGACGAGTACTACGACCACCAGCTGATGGACCTGGACGTGGTGCTGGAGGACGGCACCGAGATCGGCCGGATCACCGAGATCTCCCACCTGCCCTCGCAGGACCTGTTCATCGTCGAGCGCCCGGACGGCTCGGAGGTCATGATCCCCTTCGTCGAGGAGATCGTCGCCGAGATCGACCTGGAGGAGCAGCGCTGCGTCATCACCCCGCCGCCGGGGCTGATCGACGACCGCGCCGTGATCGCCTCCGCCCGTGACGCCGAGGCCGGGGACGCCGAGGCCGGGGACGACGCCTGATGCGGCTCGACGTCGTCACGATCTTCCCTGAGTACCTGGAGCCCCTGAACGTCTCCCTCGTCGGCAAGGCGCGGGCCCGCGGGCAGCTGGACGTGCACGTGCACGACCTGCGGGACTGGACCTACGACCGGCACAACACGGTCGACGACACCCCGTACGGCGGCGGCCCCGGCATGGTCATGAAGACCGAGCCGTGGGGCGAGGCCCTGGACGCGGCCCTGGCCGACGGCTACGAGGCCGGCGCGCACGGCCCCGTCATGGTGGTCCCCACCCCCAGCGGCCGGCCGTTCACCCAGGAACTGGCCGTCGAGCTCTCCGAGCGCCCCTGGCTGATCTTCACGCCGGCCCGGTACGAGGGCATCGACCGCCGCGTGATGGACGAGTACGCCACGCGCATGCCGGTCTACGAGGTCTCCATCGGCGACTACGTGCTGGCGGGCGGGGAGGCGGCCGTCCTGGTCGTCACCGAGGCCGTGGCCCGGCTGCTGCCCGGGGTGCTCGGCAACGCCGAGTCGCACCGCGACGACTCGTTCGCGCCCGGCGAGATGGCCAACCTGCTGGAGGGCCCCGTCTACACCAAGCCCCCCCGGTGGCGCGGGCGGGAGATCCCCGACGTCCTGCTCAGCGGCCACCACGGGAAGATCGCCCGCTGGCGCCGGGACGAGGCCTTCCGCCGCACCGCGGCGAACCGGCCCGACCTGATCGAGCGCTGCGAGGCCGCCGCCTTCGACAAGAAGGACCGCGAGATCCTGAGCATCCTGGGCTGGAAACCGTCCGCGGACGGCCGATTTTGGCGCAGGCCGGAGGTCGTGGAAGAATAGGCGGCTGCTGTGTGCTCGCGTACGCCCCTGCCACAGGGGGATCGTCGTCCGCCGGGTGGCACGGCTCTCGAATTCTCTACGGAAACCCGCACCGGCGACCTGTGGCGTCGTGCGAAGAAAGCAGACGAACTCATGTCTCACCTGCTCGATGGCGTCAACGCCGCCTCCCTGCGTACGGACGTCCCGGCCTTCCGCCCGGGTGACACGATCAACGTGCACGTCCGCGTGATCGAGGGCAACCGCTCCCGTATCCAGCAGTTCAAGGGCGTTGTCATCCGCCGCCAGGGCTCCGGCGTCTCGGAGACCTTCACGGTCCGCAAGGTCTCCTTCAGCGTCGGCGTGGAGCGTACCTTCCCGGTCCACTCCCCGATCTTCGAGAAGATCGAGCTCGTCACCCGCGGTGACGTGCGTCGCGCCAAGCTGTACTTCCTCCGTGAGCTCCGCGGCAAGGCCGCGAAGATCAAGGAGAAGCGCGACCGCTGATCTCCTCTCCGGGTCCACGGGAAGGCCGGATAGGCTCCACCCCGATGGACACCGAAGCAGAGCTCACAGAGCGCGGCCACTCCTCCCCCGAGCAGGGGGAGGGGCGGCCGCGCTCTGCTTTTCCCCGGACGCGCGCCCTTCTCGGCACCCCGTGGCGGCGGGCCGGGGCGCTGGGCGTGCTCTGCACGGTCTTCCTGCTGCTGGTCAGCAATTTCGTGGTCCAGCCCTTCCTGATCCCGAGCCGGTCCATGGAGCCGACGCTGCGGGTCGGCGACCGGATCCTGGTGAACAAGCTGGCGTACCGTTTCGGCTCCACGCCGCGGCGGGGGGACGTGGTGGTCTTCGACGGCACCGGTTCCTTCGTGCGGGAACCCGCGCGGGGCAACCCGGTCGGCGACGCCCTGCACGGCGCCGCCTCGGCGCTGGGGCTGGCGGAGCCCTCGGACACCGACTTCGTCAAGCGGGTCGTGGGCGTCGGCGGGGACGACGTGGTCTGCTGCGACACGGGCGGCAGGATCCGGGTCAACGGGGTCCCCGTGGAGGAGCCGTACCTGTATCCCGGCGACACGCCGTCGGAGGTCCCCTTCCGGATCGTCGTCCCGCTGGGGACCCTGTGGGTCATGGGGGACCACCGGTCCCAGTCGCGTGACTCCCGCGACCATCTGGGGGAGCCGGGCGGGGGGATGGTGCCGGTGGAGAAGGTGATCGGGCGGGCCGACTGGATCGGCTGGCCGGCGTCCCGGTGGGGCTCGCTGCCCGGGACGGCCGCGGCCGGGGGCCCGCGTGGGTAGCCGGGGGCGGCCGCCGGAGCCGGCCGAGGGCGGGCGGGCCCAGCGGCGCCGGATGGCGCGCAAGGTGCGGCGGCGCCGGCGCACCCGGCGGGCCGGTGAACTCCCGCTGCTGGTGGCGGTGGCCCTGTGCATAGCCCTGGTGCTCAAGACCTTCCTGGTCCAGGCGTTCTTCATCCCGTCCGGCTCGATGGAGCAGACGATCCGGATCGGTGACCGCGTGCTGGTGGACAAGCTGACCCCGTGGTTCGGCTCCAAGGTCGAGCGGGGCGACGTGGTCGTCTTCAAGGACCCCGGAGGATGGCTCAAGGGCGAGGCGGCGCGCCCCGCCCAGGACCCCCCCGGCGTGAAGCAGGTCAAGCAGACCCTGACCTTCATCGGCCTGCTGCCCTCGGCCGACGAGCAGGATCTGATCAAGCGGGTCATCGGCATCGGTGGCGACACCGTGGCCTGCTGCGACAACCGGGGGCGGGTGACCGTCAACGGCCGTCCGCTCGATGAGCCCTACGTGTCACCCGGGAACTCTCCCTCGGACATCCCCTTCGAGGTGCGCGTACCCGCCGGGCGGCTCTTCGTGATGGGAGACCACCGCGCCAATTCGGCCGATTCCCGTTATCACCTCGACGAGGCGTTCCAGGGCACGATCGACGAGAACGGCGTGGTGGGACAGGCCGTGGTGATCGCCTGGCCGTTCGGCCACTGGCGCCGGCTGGAACAGCCCGCCACCTTCCTCGACGTTCCGGATCCGGTCCGGTCCGGGCGGCGGCAGCGGCCCGGCCGCCGCCGTCGGGGCACCGCGTTCGCATAGTGTGTTCCCGGTCTCCCGCGCCCTAGGGAACTCCCGCTCGTTAAGGGAGGGGAGGGCCCGTTCCTGTTCCGGCGCGGGCGGTGGTTTTCCGAGTGAGGAGTGGATGTGGGGGATGTGGCGGTAGGCGCTCGATCCGGACGCGATGAGGGCGAGGAGCGGCCGGAGGATGCCGTCACGCACGAGACCGACGAGGCGGCTGCGGAGGAGAAGCAGCACCGTTCCTTCTGGAAGGAACTCCCGCTCCTCATCGGTATCGCCCTGGTCCTGGCCCTGCTGATCAAGACCTTCCTGGTCCAGGCGTTCTCGATCCCGTCCGACTCGATGCAGAACACCCTGCAGCGCGGTGACCGGGTGCTCGTGGACAAGCTGACCCCCTGGTTCGGCTCGGAGCCGGAGCGCGGCGAGGTCGTCGTGTTCCACGACCCCGCGCAGTGGCTGGCGGGGGAGGCCACCCCCGAGCCCAACGTCGTGCAGAAGGTCCTCAGCTGGATCGGCCTGATGCCGTCCGCCGAGGAGAAGGACCTGATCAAGCGGACGATCGCCATCGGCGGGGACACCGTGGAGTGCAAGCAGGGCGGTCCGGTCATCGTCAACGGCAAGCCGCTGGACGAGCCGTACATCTTCCCCGGCAACACCCCCTGCGACGACAAGCCGTTCGGGCCGCTCACCGTGCCCAAGGGCAAGATCTGGGTGATGGGCGACCACCGCCAGGACTCCCAGGACTCCCGCTACCACATGCAGGACTCCACCCAGGGCTTCGTGCCGGTCGACGACGTCGTCGGGCGGGCCGTGGTCATCGCCTGGCCGGTCACCCGCTGGGCCACCCTGCCGATCCCGGACACCTTCGACCAGAAGGGGATCGACAAGCAGCTCCCGGCGCCCCTGCACTCGCCGCAGGCCTCCGGCCCCGGCGTGGCCGACGTCAACTCGGCGGCCCTGGGGCTCGTGGGCGCCGTGCCCCTCGTCCTGTGGCGCCGGCGGAGGCTGACCAAGGGCTCTACCGCCCGGTAGGGTGCCGCCCAGGCCGGCCGCCGCCGGGTGGCGGCCATCTCCGGGTATGGGGGCGCACCAATGGGTGGAACTCAGGCAATACGCGCGAGCGGCAGAGAGGGCCGCGGCGGCCTCGGCAACACGTTGTCGGGCATCGCCGTGGCCCTCGGCTTCGCGCTCTTCCTCGGCGGCTTCGTCTGGGGGGCGCTGGTGTACCAGCCCTACACGGTGCCGACGAACTCCATGGTCCCCACCGTTCAGCCCGGCGACCGGGTGCTGGCGGAGCGGATCGGCGGCGCCCAGGTGCGCCGCGGCGACGTGGTCGTCTTCAAGGACTCCCAGTGGAGCGACTCGCCGATGGTCAAGCGCGTCGTGGCCGTCGGCGGCGACACGGTCGGCTGCTGCGGCCAGGGCGGCAGGCTGACCGTCAACGGGAAGCCGCTGGAGGAGCCGTACGTCGACCAGGCCGGGCGCGACGCGCTGGCCGCCGGGACGACCTCCTTCGAGGTGACCGTCCCCGAGGGCAACCTCTTCCTGATGGGCGACCGGCGCTCCGGCTCCCTGGACTCGCGGGCGCACCTCCAGGACGCCGGGCAGGGCACGGTGCCCCGCTCGGCGGTCGTGGCCCGCGTCGACGCGCTGGCCTGGCCGAACACGAGGATGCTGGACCGGCCGCAGACGTTCGCCGCCCTTCCCGGCGGGACCTCGCAGGCGGGTCCGCTGCGGCTCCAGGTGGCCGCGGTGGTGGCCGGCGCCGCCCTGGTCGTGCTGGGGGCCGCCTACGGGCCGGTCGCCCGGGTCCTGGGCCGCGGGCGGGCGCGGGGGCGCTCCGGTGGCCGCTGAGCGGCCCGCGGCGGGGCCGCGGAAGGTGTCCCGGGTGATCCTGCTGGACCCCGCGGACCGGATCCTGCTCCTGCACGGTTTCGAGCCGGGCGATCCCCGCGACCACTGGTGGTTCACGCCGGGCGGCGGCCTGGAGGGCGACGAGACCCGCGAGCAGGCCGCGCTGCGCGAACTCGCGGAGGAGACCGGGATCACCGAGGTGGAGCTGGGGCCCGTGCTGTGGCACCGCTACTGCTCCTTCCCCTTCGACGGCAGGCGCTGGGAGCAGGACGAGTGGTACTTCCTGGCCCGGACCACCCGGACGGAGACCGTCCTGGGCGGGCTCACCGAACTGGAGCGCCGCAGCGTCACGGGGGCGAGATGGTGGACCTCCGAGGAACTTCTCGCGGCCCGTGAGACGGTGTACCCGACCAAGCTCGCCGGGCTGCTGCGGACGCTGCTCGACGACGGTCCCCCGGACGCTCCGGTGGTCCTGCCCCCGGAAATCGTTTAGGGGCGCACGGCGCTGGCGCACAATAGGGGGACGCACGGCTGAAGGGGAACATGCCATGAGCGCCGAGGACCTCGAAAAGTACGAGACCGAGATGGAGCTGAAGCTCTATCGGGAGTACCGCGACGTCGTCGGGCTGTTCAAGTACGTGATCGAGACGGAACGCCGTTTCTACCTCACCAACGACTACGAGATGCAGGTGCACTCGGTCCAGGGGGAGGTGTTCTTCGAGGTCACGATGGCCGATGCCTGGGTCTGGGACATGTACCGGCCCGCCCGCTTCGTCAAGCAGGTCCGGGTGCTGACCTTCAAGGACGTGAACATCGAGGAGCTCAACAAGAGCGACCTCGAACTGCCGGGCGGCTGAGCCGGCCGGGCCCGCCGCCGCGGAGGGGCTGCCTCTCTCACTCGCACGGGTGAGCGCGGCATCCACAACGCCCGGGTTGTCCACCAAGATCCACTCGATGGGCGGGGGCGCGGGATCTTCGGTACCGGAGGTGGTGCCGGATGGACGCGCAGGGCGTGGCACGACAGGCATTGGGCCGGTACGGCGAGGAGCTCGCCGTACGGCGGCTCACCGAGTCGGGGATGACGGTGATCGCCCGGAACTGGCGGTGCCGGGGCGGGGAGATCGACATCGTCGCGCGCGACGGGGACGCCCTCGTCGTGTGCGAGGTCAAGACGCGGCGCACCGGGGGCTTCGAGCACCCCATGGCCGCCGTCCGGGCGGGGAAGGCCGAGCGGCTGCGCCGGCTCGCCGGGCGCTGGCTCGCCGACCACGGCGGCCCGCCACCGGGCGGGGTGCGGATCGACCTGGTCGGCGTCCTGCTGCCGAGCCGCGGCGCGCCCGTGGTGGAGCACGTCAGGGGGGTGGCCTGATGGGGTTCGCGCGGGCCTGCTCGGTGGCCCTGGTGGGCGTCGAGGGCGTGGTGGTGGAGGTCCAGGCCGACCTGGAGCCGGGGGTGGCGGCCTTCACCCTGGTGGGACTGCCCGACAAGACCCTGGTCGAGAGCCGGGACCGGGTCCGGGCGGCGGTGGCGAACTCCGGCGCGCCCTGGCCGCAGAAGAAGCTCACGGTCGGACTCAGCCCGGCCTCCGTGCCGAAGTCCGGGGCCCATTTCGACCTGGCCGTGGCGGCTGCCGTCCTGGGGGCCGCCGAGGTGGTCGACCCCGGGGAGATCGCCGACCTCGTGCTCATCGGGGAGCTGGGCCTCGACGGCCGGGTGCGCCCGGTCCGGGGGATCCTGCCGGCCGTGATCGCCGCGGCCGAGGCCGGGTACCGGCAGGTGGTGGTGCCCGAGCAGTGCGCCGCCGAGGCGTCCCTGGTCCCCGAGGTGTCCGTGCTCGGCGTGCGCAGCCTGCGGCAGCTGATCGCCGTCCTGACCGACGCGCCGGTCCCCGAGGAGGACCCGCCGGACGGGGAGGGGCGCCCGGACGCGATGCTGGCCGGGCTGGTCCTGCCGGGCGCCGGGCTCGGTACGGGCCTGGCCCGGGGCGCGGAGGCCCCGGACTGCCCCGACCTCGCCGACGTGGCCGGCCAGCACGCGGCCCGCCGGGCCCTGGAGGTCGCCGCCTCGGGCGGCCACCACCTCTTCCTCAGCGGGCCCCCGGGCGCCGGGAAGACGATGCTCGCCGAGCGCCTGCCCTGGATCCTGCCGCCGCTCACCCGGCAGGAATCCCTGGAGGTGACGGCCGTCCACTCGGTCGCGGGCATCCTCCCGCCGGGCGAACCGCTGGTCCCGCGCCCCCCGTACTGCGCCCCGCACCACTCGGCGACCATGCAGGCCCTGGTCGGCGGCGGAGCCGGGATCCCCCGGCCCGGGGCGGTCTCCCTGGCCCACCGGGGGGTGCTGTTCCTCGACGAGGCGGCCGAGTTCAGCGGCAAGGTGCTGGACGCCCTGCGCCAGCCCCTCGAATCGGGACACGTGGTCATCGCCAGGGCCGCCGGGGTGGTACGGCTCCCCGCCCGGTTCCTGATGGTCCTCGCGGCCAACCCCTGCCCCTGCGGGCGGCACACCCAGGGCGGTTCCGGCTGCGAATGCCCCTCCTCGGTGATCCGCCGGTACCAGGCCCGGCTGTCGGGCCCGCTGCTGGACCGCGTCGACCTCCGGGTGGAGGCCGAGCCGGTCACCCGCTCCGACCTGTTCGGCCGCGGAGGCCGGGGCGAGGGCACGGCGGCCGTCGCCGAGCGGGTGCGGCAGGCCCGTGAGCGCGCGGCCGCCCGCTACGCCGGCACCCCCTGGCGGCTCAACGCGGAGGTGCCGGGGCACGAGCTGCGCACCCGGTGGCCGGCCGGCCCCGGCGCCCTGGCGCAGGCCGAGCGGGAGATGGAGCGCGGACTGCTCACCGCCCGGGGGCTGGACCGGGTGCTGCGGGTCGCCTGGACGGTGGCCGACCTGCGCGGCCGCGACCGCCCCGAGGCGCTGGACGCGGCCGTGGCGCTGGAACTGCGCACCGGGATCGCCCGCGGGGCGGCCCTGGCCACGGGGGCGGGGTCATGACCGCCGCCGGGCCGCCGGACCCCGCCTTCCTGGCCCGGGCCGCGCTGACCCGGGTCCTGGAGCCGGGGGACGAGCACGGCGGGCGCTGGCTGCGGGAACTCGGCCCCGCCGCCCTGATGGAGGCCCTCACCGGTGCCGCGGCCGACGCGGAGCCCGGACCCCTGACCGGCGTGGGCCCCGAGCGGCTCGCCGGGTACCGCAGGCGGGCGGCGCTCGCGGAGCCAGGGCAGGACCTCGAACGGGCCGCGGCGGCGGGCGTCCGCTTCGTCTGCCCGGGCTCCGCGGAGTGGCCGAGCCAGCTCGACGACCTCGGCGACGCCCGGCCCGTGGGGCTCTGGCTGCGGGGCCGGCCGAACCTGCGGACCTGGGCCCTGCGCTCCGTCGCCGTGGTCGGGGCCCGCGCCTGCACCCCCTACGGGGCCCACATGGCGCAGACCCTGGCCGCCGGGCTCGCCGAGCGGGGCTGGGTGGTGGTGTCCGGCGCGGCGTACGGGATCGACGGCGCCGCCCACCGAGGGGCTCTCGCCTCCGGGGGCGCCACGGCCGCGGTGCTGGCGTGCGGGGTGGACACGGTCTACCCGCGCGGCCACGCCGGACTGCTCGGCCGGATCGCCCGCCAGGGCCTGGTCCTGGGCGAACTGCCGCCCGGCAGCCACCCCACCCCCAGCCGGTTCGTCCTGCGCAACCGGGTCATCGCCGCCCTCACCCGCGGCACCGTCGTGGTCGAGGCCGCCCAGCGCAGCGGCTCCCTCGTCACCGCGCGCCGTGCCCAGCGGCTGGGCCGCCTGACCATGGGTGTCCCGGGCCCCGCCACCAGCGGGCTCTCCGCCGGGGTGCACGAGCTGCTGCGGGGCGAGGCCGTCCTGGTCACCGACGCCGCCGAAGTGGTCGAACTCGTCGGCGCCATGGGCGAACTGGCCCCCGTCCGCCGCGGCCCCGTCCTCGCGCGGGACCTGCTGGACCCCGCGGCCGCGCGCGTCCTGGAAGCGCTCCCCGCGGGCCGGCCCGCCGACGTCGAGGAGATCTCCCTCGCCGCGGGCACCGGCACCGATGAAGTCATCGGCAGACTGTACGAACTTCACTCTCTGGGGTTCGTCGAACGGCAGGGCGACGACTGGCGGTTGACCCGGCATGGACCGAAGGGGGAGGCGTAATCCGGAGCCCTCCGGCGAGGCGGTCGTTGACCTGGGGCGTTCCGGTGAAAGAGTGAAGGCGATGAGAGACGCGGTCTTCCCCGAGGCGGTCGCCCGGGCCGTGCGCGACGTGCCGGTCCCGGGCCGCCCCCGCGAGTCCGGGCGCCCCTGCGCCCCTGCGTCATCCCGTACTCTTCGCGCACCGCGACGTCTCCGTCACGCTACGCTCCCAAGGAATCCCGCTCCGGCAAAGGCGAAGCATGCCCCAGCACACCTCAGGGTCCGACCGCGCTTCGGTGCCACCCGCTGCCCGTGGCAGCGTGCGGTCCGCCGAGCCCTCGTCCCTGGAGCTGCTCTGGCGCTCATACAAGGACTCGGGTGACGAGCGGCTGCGGGAGCAGCTGATCCTGCACTACTCGCCGCTGGTCAAGTACGTGGCGGGCCGGGTCAGCGTCGGCCTCCCGCCCAATGTGGAACAGGCCGACTTCGTCTCCTCCGGGGTCTTCGGACTGATCGACGCCATCGAGAAGTTCGACATCGAGCGGTCCATCAAGTTCGAGACCTACGCGATCACCCGGATCCGCGGCGCGATGATCGACGAGCTGCGGGCGCTGGACTGGATCCCGCGCTCCGTGCGCCAGAAGGCCCGCGCCGTGGAGCGCGCCTACGCCACGCTGGAGGCCCAGCTGCGGCGCACCCCGACCGAGGGCGAGGTCGCGGGGGAGATGGGCATCGGGGTGGAGGAACTGCACTCCGTCTTCAGCCAGTTGTCCCTCGCCAACGTGGTCGCCCTGGAGGAGCTGCTGCACGTCGGCGGAGAGGGCGGCGACCGCCTCTCCCTGATGGACACCCTGGAGGACACCGCTGCCGACGACCCGGTGGAGGTGGCCGAGGACCGGGAGCTGCGCCGGCTCCTCGCCCGCGCCATCAACACCCTCCCCGAGCGGGAGAAGACCGTGGTGACCCTCTACTACTACGAGGGCCTCACCCTCGCCGAGATCGGCAACGTCCTGGGCGTCACCGAGAGCCGGGTCAGCCAGATCCACACCAAGTCCGTGCTCCAGCTGCGCGCCAAGCTCGCCGACGTGGGCCGCTGAGCCGCCGTCGGCCGCGGCCGACGGAGCTTGCGCGGCCTCCGTACAGTGGTGACGTGCCCAGGATTCGAGCGGCCTCCGTGGCCGAGCACCGGTCGATGCAGCGCGGCGCCCTCTTGGACGCGGCGCGTTCCCTGCTGTCGGAAGGCGGGACCGAGGCCCTGACCTTCCCCGCCCTCGCGGAGCGGACCGGCCTCGCCCGGTCCTCCGTGTACGAGTACTTCAAGTCGCGCGCCGCCGTCGTCGAAGAGCTGTGCGCGGTGGACTTCCCCGTCTGGGCCGCCGAGATCGAGGCGGCGATGGAGGCCGCGCCGACGCCCGAGGCGAAGGTCGAGGCGTACGTGCGCAGCCAGCTGGAGCTGGTGGGGGACCGCCGGCACCGCGCGGTGGTGGCGATCTCCGCCGGCGAGCTGGACGCGGGTGCGCGGGAGAAGATCCGCGCCGCGCACGGCGGACTGGTCGCGATGATCGTCGAGGCGCTGGAGGCCCTCGGCGGTCCGGAGCCCCGGCTGGCCGCGATGCTGCTCCAGGGCGTCGTGGACGCCGCGGCGCGCCGGATGGAGCTGGGCGCTGCCGAGGACCCCGCCGTGATCACCTCCACCGCCGTCGCGATGGCCCTGCGCGGCATCTGCGGTCAAGCCGGCGCGCCCGGCGCCTGCGGGGGTTCGGATCCCGGCGCCGACGGCAGCAGCCGGGGCGCGGCCGCGGGGAGCAGGGACAGCGGGTTGCGGTAGGCGTCCTCGCCCGCCAGGAGCCCCCAGTGCAGGCAGGGCCCCGGGCAGTGCGAGCCCTCGGTGAGCACCGCCACCACCTGGCCCGCCGCCACCGCCTCCCCCTCCGCCACCAGCGGCCGCACCGGCTCGTACGTGGTCCGCAGCCCACCCGGAAGGGTGAGCGACAGCACGCCCCGCCCCGCCACCGGCCCCGCGAAGTGGACCCGCCCCGGCCCCACGGCCCGTACCTCCGCCCCCGCCGGGGCCGACAGGTCCACCCCGCGGTGCCCCGCCGCGTACGGGGTCGGGGGCGGATCCCACCACCGGGCCACGGACAGTGGCGCCGGCAGCGGCCGGACCGCCCGGAAGGGCGCCTCCGCGGCGGGCCCCGCAGGGGCCGGGAGCAGCGCCCGGGACAGGGCGAACAGCAGGGTGAGCAGCAGCGTCGTCGTCATGCGCCCAGGGTCCCGCGCGGGCACCCGCGCCCGCCCGGGCCTGTGGACGGGCGAAACGGTGTGGACAAGGGCGTCACCCGGCATACCGCCGGGTCCCGTACACTTCTTGTGGCGATCCGGGTCACCGGGTCGACTTCGCACGCCCCAGCGCCGACCGGTTCCGGTCGGGCGACAGCGTCTCTCGGTCCCTCTGCGGGGCAGGGCGCGGCGGGGCGTCAGGAACCAAAACCGAGAAACCAAGGAGATGGCCATGGCCGTCGTAACGATGCGGGAGCTGCTGGAGAGCGGCGTCCACTTCGGTCACCAGACCCGTCGCTGGAACCCGAAGATGAAGCGCTTCATCTTCACCGAGCGCAACGGCATCTACATCATCGACCTGCTCCAGTCGCTGTCGTACATCGACCGCGCCTACGAGTTCGTGAAGGAGACCGTCGCGCACGGCGGTTCCATCATGTTCGTCGGTACGAAGAAGCAGGCGCAGGAGGCCATCGCCGAGCAGGCGACCCGCGTCGGCATGCCGTACGTCAACCAGCGCTGGCTGGGTGGCATGCTCACCAACTTCTCCACCGTCTACAAGCGCCTCCAGCGTCTGAAGGAGCTTGAGGCGATCGACTTCGAGGACGTCGCCGCCTCGGGTCTCACCAAGAAGGAGCTCCTGGTCCTCTCCCGCGAGAAGGCCAAGCTGGAGAAGACCCTCGGTGGTATCCGCGAGATGTCGAAGGTCCCCAGCGCCGTCTGGATCGTCGACACCAAGAAGGAGCACATCGCCGTCGGTGAGGCGCGCAAGCTGCACATCCCGGTCGTCGCGATCCTCGACACCAACTGCGACCCCGACGAGGTCGACTACAAGATCCCGGGCAACGACGACGCCATCCGCTCCGTCACCCTGCTCACCCGCGTGATCGCCGACGCCGTCGCCGAGGGCCTCATCGCCCGCTCCGGCGCTGCGACCGGTGACTCGAAGCCGGGCGAGAAGGCCGCCGCCGAGCCGCTCGCCGAGTGGGAGCGCGACCTGCTTGAGGGCGAGAAGAAGGCCGACGCCGAGGCCCCCGCGGCCGAGGCCCCGGCTGCCGAGGCTCCGGCCGCGGACGAGCAGGCCTGACCCACTGAGAGCGCCCGGCGTTCATCCGCCGGGCACTCGCAGCACGGACGATGACGGCGGGGGAGCCGTGCCACGAGCGCGCTCCTCCGCCGTTCACCCGTAGATCTACGACTTCGAGAGAGAATCACAGACTCATGGCGAACTACACCGCCGCTGACGTCAAGAAGCTCCGCGAGCTCACCGGCGCCGGCATGCTGGACTGCAAGAACGCGCTCGTCGAGGCCGACGGCGACGTCACCAAGGCCAACGAGATCCTGCGCGTCAAGGGCCTGAAGGGTGTCGCCAAGCGCGAGGGCCGTTCCGCCGAGAACGGTGCCGTCACCTCCCTGATCTCCGAGGACGCCACCTCCGGCGTGCTCGTCGAGCTCAAGTGCGAGACCGACTTCGTGGCCAAGAGCCCGAAGTTCCTGGCCGTCGCCGACCAGCTCGCCGCCCACGTGGCCGCCACCAAGCCCGCCGACATCGAGGCGCTGCTGGCGTCCGAGATCGAGGCCGGCAAGACCGTCCAGGCGTTCGTGGACGAGGCCAACGCCAACCTCGGTGAGAAGATCGTCCTCGACCGCTTCGCGCAGTACGAGGGTGCGTTCGTCGCCTCCTACATGCACCGCACCATGCCCGACCTGCCCCCGCAGATCGGTGTCCTGGTCGAGCTGGACAAGGCCGACGCCGACCTGGCCAAGGGCATCGCCCAGCACATCGCCGCCTTCGCGCCGAAGTACCTCACCGCCGAGGACGTCCCGGCCGAGATCGTCGAGTCCGAGCGCCGCGTCGCCGAGGAGACCACCCGCGCCGAGGGCAAGCCCGAGGCCGCGATCGCCAAGATCGTCGAGGGTCGCGTCAACGGCTTCTTCAAGGACGCCACGCTGCTCGGCCAGCCCTACGCGCTGGACAACAAGAAGTCCGTCCAGAAGGTTCTGGACGAGGCCGGTGTCACCCTGAAGCGCTTCACCCGCATCAAGGTCGGCATCTGAGTCCGTCCGTACGCGACGGACACCGGACCCCGATAGGGTCTGAGGCAGTCGTCCACGCTTGCGCCGGACGACCGCAGATCTGACGAGGAGGCCATTGCCGCAGAGGGAACCGCGAGGACCCACCGGCAATGGCCTTCTTCGTATGTGCACGAGGAGATCTCCATGAATCAGGGCGTGGACCCCCACACCGCATCCCACGACAAGAGCGACCACGACAAGAAGGGTCGCCGCTTCATGCTGAAGCTGTCCGGCGAAGCCTTCTCCGGCGGCGGCGGGCTGGGTGTCGACCCTGACGTCGTGCACGCCATCGCCCGCGAGATCGCGGCCGTGGTCCGAGACGGCGCCGAGATCGCGGTCGTCATCGGCGGCGGCAACTTCTTCCGCGGCGCGGAGCTTCAGCAGCGCGGCATGGACCGGGCCCGGTCCGACTACATGGGCATGCTCGGCACCGTCATGAACTGCCTCGCCCTCCAGGACTTCCTGGAGAAGGAGGGCATCGACAGCCGCGTCCAGACCGCCATCACCATGGGCCAGGTCGCGGAGCCGTACATCCCGCTGCGCGCCGTCCGCCACCTGGAGAAGGGCCGCGTCGTCATCTTCGGCGCCGGCATGGGCATGCCGTACTTCTCCACCGACACCACGGCCGCCCAGCGCGCCCTGGAGATCGACGCCGAGGCCCTCCTCATGGGCAAGAACGGCGTCGACGGGGTCTACGACTCCGACCCGAAGACCAACCCGGACGCGGTGAAGTTCGACGCGCTGGAGTACAACGAGGTGCTGTCCCGGGACCTGAAGGTCGCCGACGCCACGGCCATCACGCTGTGCCGCGACAACCAGCTCCCGATCCTGGTCTTCGAACTGCTCGCCGAAGGCAATATCGCCCGCGCCGTCAAGGGTGAGAAGATCGGCACGCTCGTGAGCGACCAGGGCACCCGGGCCTGAACCCGTCGCACCGGGTCCCACGGGGCCCGGTCCGGGCGGCCCGGACCGCCCCGCCCCGCCTGAACCATCCATTCAAGACATGCAGGAGCACGTGGTGATCGAAGAAATCCTCCTCGAAGCCGAGGAGAAGATGGAGAAGGCCGTCGTCGTCGCCAAGGAAGACTTCGCCGCGATTCGCACCGGCCGTGCGCACCCGGCGATGTTCAACAAGATCGTGGCGGACTACTACGGTGCCATCACGCCCATCAACCAGCTCGCCTCCTTCTCGGTGCCCGAGCCGCGCATGGCCGTCGTGACCCCGTTCGACAAGAGCGCGCTGCGCAACATCGAGCAGGCGATCCGCGACTCCGACCTGGGCGTCAACCCCAGCAACGACGGCAACATCATCCGGGTGACCTTCCCCGAGCTGACGCAGGACCGCCGCAAGGAGTACATCAAGGTCGCCAAGAACAAGGCCGAGGACTCCCGCGTCTCCATCCGCTCCGTGCGCCGCAAGGCCAAGGACGCCCTCGACAAGCTGGTCAAGGACAAGGAGGCCGGCGAGGACGAGGTGCGCCGCGCCGAGAAGGAGCTCGACGACACCACGGCGAAGTACGTCGCGCAGGTGGACGAGCTGCTCAAGCACAAGGAAGCCGAGCTTCTTGAGGTCTGATGAACGACTCTCCCTGGGCCGCTGAGCCGGTACCGGCGGGTCCCGCATACGATGCGCTGGTGGGCCCGCAGACTGCGCCCATGCCCATCGTGCCCGATGCCGCCGGCCGTGCGTTCGACGACCGGGAAGCACGCGATCGGGGGGCCGCCTTCGCCGGCGGCCCCCCGCTCCGTACCGAGATGCCGTTGCAGGAGCCCATGCCCAGCCCCCCGCCCCCGCCTTCGCAGGCTCCGCAGGACGCCTCGCCCCCGCCGCACAAGAAGCGCGCCGGGCGGGATCTGCGTGCCGCCATAGGGGTCGGCGTCGGCCTCGGCGCGGTGATCTTCGCTTCGCTGTTCATCGTCAAGGCCGTCTTCGTCGGCGTGATCGTCGTCGCGGTCGTCGTCGGCCTGTGGGAGCTCACCTCCCGGCTCCAGGAGAAGAAGGGCATCAAGGCCCCGCTGGTCCCGCTCGCGGTCGGCGGTGCGGCGATGGTCATCGCCGGCTACGTCCGGGGGGCCGAGGGCGCCTGGGTCGCCATGGCGCTCACCGCGCTGGCGGTGCTCGTCTGGCGGATGACGGAACCGCCGGAGGACTACCTCAAGGACGTCACCGCGGGCGTCTTCGCCGCCTTCTACGTGCCCTTCCTCGCCACCTTCGTCGCGATGCTGCTCACGGCCGAGGACGGCCCGCAGCGGGTGGTGACCTTCCTCCTGCTGACCGTCGTCAGCGACACCGGGGCGTACGCCGTCGGCTGGCGCTTCGGCAAGACCAAGCTCGCGCCGCGCATCAGCCCCGGCAAGACCCGCGAGGGGCTCTTCGGCGCGGTGGCCTTCGCCATGGCGGCGGGCGCCCTGTGCATGGAGTTCCTGATCGACGGCGGCTCGTGGTGGCAGGGCCTGCTGCTGGGCCTGGCCGTCGCCGTCAGCGCGACCCTGGGCGACCTCGGCGAGTCGATGATCAAGCGTGACCTGGGCATCAAGGACATGGGCACGCTCCTCCCGGGCCACGGCGGCATCATGGACCGCCTGGACTCGCTCCTGCCGACCGCCCCGGTGGTCTGGCTGCTGCTGGCGGTCTTCGTCGGCACCGGCTGACGGGTCCGGGCCGGGTTATCCTGGAGGGGGGGGGGGGGGGCGCCCCCCCCCCCCCGGCCCCCCCGCGCGCCCCCCCCCCCCCCCCCCCCCCCCCCCCCCCCCCCCTCGGCGGGGACGGGAGGCGGGGAGAGGTCCTGTTGCATGGTGCAGCAACTACCCCGCCCCGCCTCACCGGGACAT
>NZ_JBBDHD010000363.1:0-326 GCF_044129415.1 Streptomyces racemochromogenes | reverse complement strand
GGCCGCCACCGGGGCCGGAACCGGTGCCGGGGCCTCCTCCGGAGCTTCGGCCGGGGCCTCCTCCAGGATCAGGTGCGCGTTCGTCCCGCTCACCCCGAAGGCCGACACACCAGCCCGGCGCGGCCGCCCCGTGCGCGGCCACTCCCGCGCCTCGGTCAGCAGCTCCACCGCGCCCGCCGACCAGTCCACCTCGGTGGTGGGCACGTCCACGTGCAGGGTGGGGGGCATCACTCCGTTGCGGAGCGCCTCCACCATCTTGATCACGCCGGCCACGCCCGCCGCCGCCTGCGTGTGCCCGATGTTGGACTTCAGCGAACCCAGCCACA
>NZ_JBBDHD010000309.1:0-838 GCF_044129415.1 Streptomyces racemochromogenes | reverse complement strand
CGAAGACTTCGGCGGCGTTGAGGCCGGACTCGTAGACGGCGGACGGGGTGCCGGTGAACTTCCAGGCGGTGTTCAGGGACTCCCAGCCCTGCCAGGGACCGGCGTTGAGGTTGTAGTTGTGGTTGAGGACGCCGTCGGTGCCGATGCCGAACAGCTCGACGGCGTTGGTGGTCGCGTTGTACACGGCCGCGGGGCTGCCCATGAACCGGAACGAGGGCCCCAGAGTGCTCCAGCCGTTCCACTTGGCGTCGTTGAACAGGTAGTTGTGGGAGACGACGCCGTCGGTGCCGGTGGCGAAGACCTCGGTGACCTTGTTCACCGGGTTGTAGACCGCGCTCGGGTCGGAGGCGAAGCGGAAGCTGCCGTCGAGGACGTCCCAGGTGGTCCAGGGCTTGCCGTCGGTGGAGTAGCTGTGGGAGACGACGCCGTTGGTGCCGGTGGCGAAGACCTCGGCCGTCCGGGTGTCCGGGTTGTAGACGGCGGACGGGGTGCCGGTGAACTTCCAGGCGGTGTTCAGGGACTCCCAGCCCTGCCAGGGACCGGCGTTGAGGTTGTAGTTGTGGTTGAGGACGCCGTCGGTGCCGATGCCGAACAGCTCGACGGCGTTGGTGGTCGCGTTGTACACGGCCGTCGGGCTGCCGCCGAACTTGAACGTGGGACCCAGGGTCTGCCACCCGCTCCAGGAGGCGGCACCGTTGAAGTGGTAGTTGTGGGAGACGATGCCGTCGGTGCCGGTGGCGAAGACCTCGGTGACCTTGTTGACCGGGTTGTAGACCGCGGTGGGGCTGCCGGTGAAGCGGAAGGAGTTGTCCAGCGACTCCCAGGGCGTCCAGCCCGG
>NZ_JBBDHD010000308.1:0-846 GCF_044129415.1 Streptomyces racemochromogenes | reverse complement strand
GTGACGGAGGAGACGACCACGGGTGTGCACCGTCTGTACGAGATGATGCAGTCCGGTGAGCTGCTGTTCCCGGCGATCAACGTGAACGACGCGGTGACGAAGTCGAAGTTCGACAACAAGTACGGCTGTCGGCATTCCCTGATCGACGGCATCAACCGGGCCACGGACGTTCTGATCGGTGGCAAGGTCGCGGTCGTGTGCGGTTACGGCGATGTCGGCAAGGGCTGTGCGGAGTCGCTGCGCGGCCAGGGCGCCCGTGTGATCGTCACCGAGATCGACCCGATCTGCGCGTTGCAGGCGGCGATGGACGGCTACCAGGTCGCCACCCTGGACGACGTGGTGGAGGTCGCGGACATCTTCATCACCACGACGGGCAACAAGGACATCATCATGGCCTCGGACATGGCCAGGATGAAGCACCAGGCGATCGTGGGCAACATCGGCCACTTCGACAACGAGATCGACATGGCCGGTCTGGCGAAGATCGAGGGGATCGTCAAGGACGAGGTGAAGCCGCAGGTCCACACGTGGACGTTCCCGGACGGCAAGGTGCTGATCGTGCTGTCGGAGGGGCGTCTGCTGAACCTGGGCAACGCGACGGGTCACCCGTCCTTCGTGATGTCGAACTCCTTCGCGGACCAGACGCTGGCCCAGATCGAGCTGTTCACCAAGCCGGAGGAGTACCCGACCGACGTGTACGTGCTGCCCAAGCACCTGGACGAGAAGGTCGCCCGCCTCCACCTCGACGCCCTGGGTGTGAAGCTGACCACGCTGCGTCCGGAGCAGGCCGAGTACATCGGCGTCAAGGTCGAGGGCCCGTACAAGCCCGACCACTACCGCTACTGA
>NZ_JBBDHD010000307.1:0-859 GCF_044129415.1 Streptomyces racemochromogenes | reverse complement strand
CGGCATTCGAAGATGTACACGGAGCCCACGCTGCCCACATCGAGGCCGGTGGGGTCGACCGGGACGGCTCGGCTCCCGTCCGCACCGCGGTCCTCCAAGGGAAGCCACGTACGCCACGACGCCCCGTCGCACTCCCAGCTGGCCACGGTGAGCAGGTGGTCCATTCGGTTGTCGCACCCGTCGCAGTCAGGCCATCCCGGCCACGTGAACCAGGACGGATAACCACCGAGTTTGGTGCCCGGTGCCTCGGAGAGGTGCGACGAGAAGGAGAAGAGCGGGGCTGCTTCCTCCAGCCGGTTGAAGTCCTCCTCCCAGGCTGCGGCCAGGTCTTCCGGCAGATCCCAGTGCGGGTATTCCGTCACACGCTCCGGATGGACGACGCAAGGCCTTGGAACGTGCCAGTCGTCCGCGGCCGGGTCAGCGGGTGGAGTCGGCAGCACTACCCGTACAGCAGCGGAATCACGCCAGAACACCATCGGCCACGGCGAGGCGGGGAATGCGTGGTTGAACGGGCACCACAGCACCTGAAGGACGTCCCTGCCGGGTGGAAAGGGTATGACTCCGTCAGGCAGGTGGGAACGGAAGGCCTGCACGATGGGCACCAGCGGCACACAGGGACCGCTGGGCATACCCATTCCCAGATCTTGATGTACGCGTGTACAGACCGGCCAGGCCTCGTCGGCCGGCCACAGCAGCGGGCCGCCCACCGAACTCTCAGCAGGCGATGGCGGGCCCGGCCTCGGGTGCAGCCGAACCGTCTCCCGCGCCCAGTCGGCGAGACCGGGAACGAGCCCCACCACGTCGACTGGACGCGCGGGAGTTCGTCGCGTCGCCACCGCGTCACAAGTGGCAGGTTCCT
>NZ_JBBDHD010000035.1:0-66060 GCF_044129415.1 Streptomyces racemochromogenes | reverse complement strand
CCGGAGTGGACGGGGTATCAACTTCTGGCGTTGATTTTTGGCACGCTGTTGAGTTCTCAAGGAACGGACGCTTCCTTCGTACTCACCCTCTCGGGCTTTCCTCCGGGCTTTCGTTCTTGCGATTCAGACTCTATCAGAGTCTTTCTCGCTCGCTTTCCAGGTCCTTCGCTTTCGCGCTTTCCCTTTCCGGCGGTTCCGACTCTATCAGATCCTTTCGGGCCTGACTCCCAGTCAGCGGGACTTGCGTTCCGGGCCGTTCGGCCCTTCCGGCGAGTGAGACAGTAGCGGATTCCTTGCCCCCGAAGCCAATCGGCGGCTGCGTCCTGGAACGCGGATTCCTCATTCGCAAATACGCATGAAAACGAGACGACAGCATGCGTCGTTCGTTCGAATGAGTAGTGCGGGATGGCTGTCCGGGGACCGACCGGAGTCGGCGCTCACGTCGGACAACTCGAAGAACCTTACGGACCGGGAACAGGCGTGTCAACCCCCGCCGTGCGGTCGTGGCCGACTCGCGAAACTCCTGCCGTCCCCGTGCCCCAGGGGCTACGCTGCTTCCCATGACCACGCATGCACCCAAGCTCAGCCTTCGCTGGTGGCCCGCCTGACGGCGGCCGACCCTCCACGCGAGCACGCATGCGCTCACGGCCGCCGCTACGGCGGCCGTTTCTGTTTCTCCCCCTCCCGGGAGTGGCTCGGTCGCCCGACACGGCGGACCGGCGATCCACACCCACACCGCAGGACACGAGGGAGAGACAGGACATGACGAGGATCTTCAGCGGGATCACCCCGTCCGGGCACCTGACGCTGGGCAACTACCTGGGGGCCCTGCGGCAGTGGGTCGCGGCCGAGCACGCGCCCGCCGACGCGCTGTTCTGCGTCGTCGACCTGCACGCCCTGACCGTGGAGCACGATCCGGCGCGGCTGCGGCGGCTCACCCGGCAGAACGCGACGCTGTTCCTCGCCGCCGGGCTGGATCCGCAGCGGTGCACCCTCTTCGTCCAGAGCCATGTCACCGAGCACACGCGGCTGTCCTACCTGTTGGAGTGCACCGCGACCGACGGTGAACTCCGGCGCATGATCCAGTACCGGGAGAAGGCGTCGAAGGCGGAGGCGGCCGGCCAGGGCGTACGGCTGTCCCTGCTGACGTATCCCGTGCTGATGGCCGCCGACATCCTGGCCTACGCGGCCGACGAGGTGCCGGTCGGTGAGGACCAGCGGCAGCACGTGGAGCTGACCCGGGATCTGGCGGTGCGGTTCAACCAGCGCTACGGGCACACCTTCACCGTGCCCAGGGCGACGCTGCCCGCGGTGGGCGCGCGGGTCATGGACCTCCAGGACCCGACGTCGAAGATGGGGAAGTCCAGTGCGAACACCGCCGGCATCGTCTACCTGCTGGACGAGCCGGCCGTGATCACCAAGAAGGTGATGCGGGCGGTGACGGACAGCGGCGAGGACGGGGTGGTCTACGACCGCGCGGCGCGGCCCGGCGTGGCGAACCTGCTGGACGTCCTGGCCGCCTGTACCGGCGGTGAACCGGAGAAGCTGGCCGGGGAGTACGACCGGTACGGCCCCCTGAAGCGGGACGTCGCCGAGGCCGTGGTGGAGCTGCTGCGGCCGCTGCGGGAGCGGCACGCGGTGCTGGCGGCCGACCCGGGCGAGGTGGAGCGGGTGCTGCGCGAGGGCGCGGAGCGGGCGCGGGGCATCGCGCGGCCGGTGGTGGACCGGGCGTACGAGGCCATCGGGTTGCTGGCCCCGTGAAGGGGGCGGGGAGGGGCTCCGGCCGTGGTGGGCCGGGAGCCCCTCCCGCGCTTCAGCTGTTGCCGGAGGCGAGTTCGCGGCTGCGGTCGCGGGCGGCTTCGAGGGCGGCGATGAGGGCCGCCCGTACGCCGTGCTTCTCCAGTTCGACGATGGCGTTGATCGTCGTACCGGCCGGGGAGGTGACGGCCTCGCGGAGCTTGACCGGGTGCTCGCCGCTGTCGCGGAGCATCACGGCGGCGCCGATGGCGGCCTGGACGATGAGGTCGTGGGCCTGGGCGCGGGGCAGGCCCAGCAGGATGCCCGCGTCGGTCATGGCCTCGACCAGGAAGTAGAAGTAGGCGGGTCCGGAGCCGGAGAGGGCGGTGGCCGCGTCCTGCTGGGACTCGGGGACGCGCAGGGTCTTGCCGACCCCGCCGAAGATCTCCTCGGTGTGGGCGAGGTGCTCGGCGGTGGCGTGGCTGCCGGCCGAGATGACGGACATGGCCTCGTCGACGAGGGCGGGGGTGTTCGTCATGACGCGGACGACGGGGGTGCCGGGGGCCAGCCGCTCCTCGAAGAAGGCGGTCGGGATGCCGGCCGCCCCGCTGATGACGAGGCGGTCGGCGGGGACGTGCGGGGCGAGCTCTTCGAGGAGCTTGCCCATGTCCTGCGGCTTGACGGTGAGGATGAGGGTGTCGGCGCGCTTGGCGGCCTCGGCGTTGCTGACGGCCTCGACGCCGTAGCGGGTGTGGAGTTCGGCGGCGCGCTCGGGGCGGCGGGCGGTGACGAGGAGCTTGGCCGCAGGCCGGCCGCCGCGGATCATCCCGCTGAGCAGGGCCTCGCCGATCTTGCCGGTACCGAGGACTGCGACTGTCTGGGTCATGCCCGATTCACCTCGCCGAACGAACGCGGAACGCGTGGAGACGTACGCCCTCATCCTTGCACCCGTCCGCGTGAGGGGGCGGGGGTGTCCGCTCCGTGGTCAGGGCGTGCGGCGGCGGAGGGTGGCGGCGCCGAGGACGAGGACGAGCAGGGCGCAGGCGGCGACGACGGCGGCGTCGCGGACGAAGTCGGCGGTCATGCCGGTGTGGGTGAGGACCTGGGTCATGCCGTCGACGGCGTAGGACATGGGCAGGACGTCGGAGACGGCTTCGAGGACGGGCTGCATGGTGGCGCGGGGGGCGAAGAGTCCGCACAGGAGCAGCTGCGGGAAGATCACGGCCGGCATGAACTGGACGGCCTGGAACTCGGACGCGGCGAAGGCGGAGACGAACAGGCCGAGCGCGGTGCCGAGGAGCGCGTCGAGCAGGGCGACGAGGAGCAGGAGCCAGGCCGAGCCGGTGACGTCGAGGCCGAGGAACCAGAGGGCGAGGCCGGTGGCGAGCAGGGACTGGAGGACGGCGACGGCGCCGAAGGCCAGGGCGTAGCCGGCGATGAGGTCGCCCTTGCCCAGCGGCATGGCGAGGAGGCGTTCGAGGGTGCCGGAGGTGCGTTCGCGCAGGGTGGCGATGGAGGTGACGAGGAACATCGTGATGAGGGGGAAGATCCCGAGGAGCGACGCGCCGATGCTGTCGAAGGTGTGCGGGCTGCCGTCGAAGACGTAGCGGAGCAGGGTCAGCATCAGGACCGGGACCAGCAGCATCAGGGCGATGGAGCGCGGGTCGTGGCGCAGTTGGCGCAGGACGCGGGCGGCGGTGGCGAGGGTGCGGGCGCCGTTCATCGTCGGGGCTCCCGGGTGGGTGCGGTCCGGTCGTGGGCGTTGGCCTCGTCGACGAGGCGGAGGAAGCCCTCCTCGACCGTGTCGCTGAGGGTGCGGGTGCGGAGGGCTTCGGGGGTGTCCTGGGCGAGGATGCGGCCTTCGCGCATGAGGAGCAGGTCGTGGCAGCGCTCGGCCTCGTCCATGACGTGGGAGGAGACGAGGATCGTGACGCCGCGGGCGGCGGTGATCTCGTGGAAGAGGTTCCAGAGGTCGCGGCGCAGGACGGGGTCGAGGCCGACGGTGGGTTCGTCGAGGACGAGCAGTTCGGGGGTGCCGAGGAGGGCGACGGCGAGGGAGACGCGGCTGCGCTGGCCGCCGGAGAGGTTTCCGGCGAGGGCGGTGGTGCGGCTGGTGAGGTCGACGTCGGCGATGGCCCGTTCGACGGCGGCGCGGCGGCGGTCGGCGGCGGCGCGGCCCGGAAGGAGGACGGCGGCGAAGTAGTCGAGGTTCTGCCGGACGGTGAGGTCGTCGTAGACGGAGGGGGCCTGGGTGACGTAGCCGACGCGGGCGCGGAGTTCGGGGTGGCCGGCGGGGCGGCCGAGGACGTCGAGGGTGCCGGTGGCGTGGGCCTGGGTGCCGACGACGGTGCGCATGAGGGTGGACTTGCCGCAGCCCGAAGGCCCGAGGAGGCCGGTGATGCGGCCGCGGGGGACGTCGAAGGCGACGCGGTCGAGGACGGTGCGGAGGGTGCGGCCGGTGCCGCGGCGGACGGTGAGGTCGCGGGCGTGGACGGCGGGTGCGGCGGGCGCGGGCGGCCCCTCCGGTGGATTATTCATCATGCGATGAATAATGCTCCTGGGGGTGCCGGGCGTCAATCGGCCGGACGTTCTCGGAGGCGGGTTGGGGCTGCCGGGGGTGGGGCTACTTCCTGCGCTTGGGGCGGCGGCGCGCGGCCGGGTTGCCCGTACGGGCGCTGCGGCGGCGGTCGTACTCGGCGACGGCGCGCTCGTACTCGGCGCGGTGGAGCTTCTCGCCGGGGGCCTCGGTGAGGCTGCGCAGGAAGTACGCGAGGAGGGAGCCGATGAAACCGATCGTCTTCAGGCCCTTGAGGGCGGCCTCGTCGGAGGACGGCGCGGGGCGGCGGCCGAAGGACTCCCAGGTCTTGGCGAAGGCGATGGCGGTGGCGATCGCGAAGAGCACGACCACGGAGATGCTGAGGAAGGGGCCGACGTTGCCGATCTCCAGGCCCTCGTAGGCCAGGCGCAGGAGGTAGGCGCCGATGGCGGCGGCGACGAGCGAGCCGGCGGCGAGGGCGGTGCGGCGCAGGGCGTAGCCACCGGTGTGGTCCACCCAGGTGGTGCCGTAGAACCGGATCGGCTCCGGCCGCGGCCTGGCGGCCGGCTCGGCCGGGGCGGCGGCGCCTTGGCTCGGATCCTGGCTCTGGTCTCGCTGCTCGTCGCTCACACCGGCGATTATCCACCGGCGGGCGGAACCCGCCGGTGGTGTCTCACCTGGCAGAACGGGTGACCGTCCGGCTACGGCGTCAGCCGCAGCGGCCGGCGACGTAGCCGTCGGAGCCCGTGTGGACGTAGGCGTCGGAGACGAAGCGGCCGTTGCCGATGCAGTCCCAGAGGTCCGTGGTCCCGTACGGGCCGGAGACGGTCGTGCCGGGGCACTGGCAGAGGATGGTGACGGAGCCGCCGACGGGAATGGCGTCGATGATCGCGTAACCCGTGCCGGGGCCGCTGCGGACGTTGACCCGGTAGCCCGGGGCGGTCGGGTAGGACTGGAAGCCCGAACCGGCGGCGGTCAGGGCCTCGATCTGGCTGGAATCGTTCTCTACGGACATCTGGAATCTCCCCCCATGGGTGTTGCTCCGTGCAACGCGCGCAGGGTAGCAAGCCCTTGGATGTTGCCACGGGCCATCGACTAGGCTCCGGCGGGGGTGGTGAACGGTGCAGTCGCTGCGCGCGGACTACGCCGGGTTTCCGGAGTACGCCGGCCAGTACCGGCTCGAATCCGTACTCGGCTCCGGTGGCATGGGCGTCGTCCATCTGGCCACCTCCAGTTCGGGGCTGAAACTCGCCGTCAAGGTCGTCCACGCCCAGCACGCGGTGGACCCGGAGTTCCGGGCGCGGTTCCGGCAGGAGGTCGCGGCCGCGCGCCGGGTGAGCGGGGCGTTCACCGCGCCCGTCGTCGACGCCGACCCGGACGCCGAGCGGCCCTGGATGGCCACGCTGTTCATCGACGCGCCGACCCTCTCCGAGCGGGTACGGGAGCGCGTGCTCGACGCCGGTGAGCTGACCCGGCTCGCGGCCGGGCTGGCGGAGGCGCTGCGGGACATCCACCGGGCCGGGGTGGTGCACCGGGACCTGAAGCCGAGCAACGTGCTGATGGCGCCCGACGGGGTGCGGGTCATCGACTTCGGCATCTCGCGCCCGGCGGACAGCGACCTGCGGACCGAGACCGGCAAGCTGATCGGGACCCCGCCGTTCATGGCGCCCGAGCAGTTCCAGCGGCCGCGGGAGGTGGGGACGGCGGCGGACGTGTTCGCGCTGGGTGCGGTGCTGGTGCACGCGGCGACCGGGCGGGGGCCGTTCGACTCCGACAGCCACTACCTCGTGGCGTACCAGGTCGTGCACAGCGAGCCGGACCTGACGGGGCTGCCGGCCCGGCTGGTGCCGATCGTGGCGCGGTGCCTGG
The DNA here is from genome assembly GCF_044129415.1 of Streptomyces racemochromogenes. Lineage (GTDB taxonomy): Bacteria > Actinomycetota > Actinomycetes > Streptomycetales > Streptomycetaceae > Streptomyces > Streptomyces racemochromogenes_A. Next base: position 59,918 of record NZ_JBBDHD010000035.1, on the reverse strand, counting down.
CGAAGGATCCGGCCGAGCGGCCGACCGCCGAGGCGCTGATCGCGCAGATGCGCGCCGTGGCGTACCCGACGGGCGAGGACACGCAGGCGTTCATACCGCAGCCCCGGCGGCCGGTGCCCGACGAGGAGCCCACCCACCCGCGGCGGCCGGTCGCGCCGGCGGACGCCCCGTCCGCGGAGCGGCGGCCGCGCCGCCGCAGGCGGGTCCTGCTGGCGGCGGGGCTCGGGCTGCTGCTCTCGGCGGGGGCCCTCGCCGGCTACCTCCGGTTCGGATCCGGTGACGCCGTCCCGGCCCCCGCCGCGGCGGCCGGGACGGCCGGCAAGGCCTTCTCCGCGTGGACGGCGTCCCCCGGCGGCGCGCCGGTCGCGTGCACCGCCGGCCCCACCGCGGCCGACGCGGCGGGCGGCGCGGGCGGTCTCTACTGCTCGGGGCGGGGGCTGGCCGCCGCCCGTCTCGCCCTGACGGACGGCTCGCCCGGCTGGTCGGTGCCCGCCAAGGCCCCGGGGCAGGGCGTCACCTCCGTCGGCGCCCCGCTGCTCGCGGGGGGATCGGTGCTCGTGGTGGTGCCCGGCAGCGAACTGCTCCGGGCCCTGGACCCGGCCACGGGCAAGGAGCGGTGGCAGCACAGGCTGCCCGGCGGCGCGCAGGTCGTGGCCGCGGGCCCTTACGCGGTCACGGTGGCGGCCGACGGCAACGTCACCGGTCTCGACGGGGCGGGCGGCGCCCAGCGCTGGAGCCGGCGGATCGGCGGGACGGGCTCCGTGTGGTGGGGCGGCCCCGGCGCCTCGGGCACCCCCGCGTTCTACGTGGCGTCGACGGCCGCCGACGGCGGGTCCACGCAGCTCGCGGAGATCGACCCGGCGACCGGGACCGCGCGCTGGCAGACCCGGGCCACCGGCCGGCTGCGGCCGGTCGGGGCGGCACACGGGGCGGTGCTCCTGCTGGACAGCGACGCGGCCGGGAAGGCCGGCGGCGTCGTACGGGTGGACGCGGCCACCCGTACGGTGCGACGGGTGCAGCTGCCGGCCCCTCTGTTCGACGCGGAGGCCACCGTCGGGCCCGACGGCACCGTCTACGCCTTCGGCACCGGCGGGGGGCTCGTCTCGGTCGGCCCGGAGCGGGAGCAGTGGCGGCTGGAGACGGGCGCGGCCAACGCCTCCCGGCCCGTGGCGGCGGACGGCCGGGTCTACCTGTCGGCCGGAGACGGCCGGCTGCTGGCCGTCGACGCGGCCTCCGGACGGCTGGCCGCGCAGACGAAGCCGCGCATGGCCGCCGCGCAGGGCACCTTCAGCGCGACCCTCCCCGCACCCGTCGTCGCCGACGGCCGCGTCTACGCCTCCGCCCCCGACGGCACGGTCTTCGCCCTGGACGCGCGGAACCCGGCCGGGTGGTGAGGGACGGGGCCGCCGGACGGAGGCCGGCGCAGCGCCCCGAAGCCCGACAGGCGCCCCGGCGCCGAACGGCGCGAGGGACGCGTCGAGAACCGCCCGCGCGGAACCCCGGCTCCGGGCGGTCGGGCCCGGGCCGGGGTTCAGGCGGGTTCAGCCCAGCTTCGAGACGTCGCGCACCGCGCCCTTGTCGGCGCTGGTGGCCATCGCCGCGTACGCGCGCAGCGCCGCCGACACCGTGCGCTGACGGGACTTGGGGGCGTAGACGCCGCCGAGGGCCTCGTGGCGGGCGGCCAGCGTGGCGTCGTCCACCAGGAGCTCGATCGACCGGTTCGGGATGTCGATGCGGATCCGGTCGCCGTCCTCGACGACCGCGATGTCGCCGCCCGAGGCCGCCTCCGGGGAGGCGTGGCCGATGGACAGGCCGGAGGTGCCGCCGGAGAAGCGGCCGTCCGTCACCAGCGCGCACACCTTGCCCAGGCCGCGGCCCTTGAGGAAGGAGGTCGGGTAGAGCATCTCCTGCATGCCGGGGCCGCCGCGCGGGCCCTCGTAGCGGATGACGACGACGTCACCGGGCTGGATCTCCTTGCGGAGGATCTTGTCGACGGCCTCGTCCTGCGACTCGCAGACGACCGCCGGGCCCTCGAAGGTCCAGATCGACTCGTCGACGCCGGCCGTCTTCACCACGCAGCCGTCGGCGGCGATGTTGCCGCGCAGGACGGCGAGGCCGCCGTCCTTGGAGTACGCGTGCTGCACGGAGCGGATGCAGCCGCCCTCGGCGTCGAGGTCGAGGGTCTCCCAGCGCTCGGACTGGGAGAAGGCGGTGGCGGAGCGCTTGCAGCCGGGGGCCGCGTGCCACAGCTCCATGGCCTCCTCCGACGCCGTGCCGGAACGGGCGTCCCACGTCGCGAGCCAGTCCTCCAGGCCCTTCGAGTGGACGGTGGTGACGTCCTTGTTGAGGAGCCCGCCGCGGTGCAGCTCGCCGAGGATGGCGGGGATGCCGCCGGCGCGGTGCACGTCCTCCATGTAGTACGTGCCGCCGGGGGCGACGTTCGGGGCGACCTTGGCCAGGCAGGGGACGCGGCGCGAGACGGCGTCGATGTCCTTGAGGTCGTAGTCCAGGCCCGCCTCCTGCGCGGCGGCCAGCAGGTGCAGGATCGTGTTGGTCGAGCCGCCCATGGCGATGTCCAGGGCCATGGCGTTCTCGAAGGCCTCGCGGGTGGCGATGTTGCGCGGCAGGACGGACTCGTCGCCGTCCTCGTAGTAGCGCTTGGTGATCTCCACGACCGTGCGGCCGGCGTTCTCGTACAGGGCGCGGCGGGCGGTGTGCGTGGCGAGGACGGAGCCGTTGCCGGGGAGGGCCAGGCCGATGGCCTCGGCGAGGCAGTTCATCGAGTTGGCGGTGAACATGCCCGAACACGAGCCGCACGTCGGACAGGCGTTCTCCTCGATGCGCAGGATGTCCGCGTCCGAGACGTTCTCGTTGGAGGCGTCGACCATCGCGTCGATGAGGTCGAGCTTGCGGACGGTGCCGTCGACGAGGGTGGCCTGGCCGGCCTCCATCGGGCCGCCGGAGACGAACACGACGGGGATGTTGAGGCGCATCGCGGCCATCAGCATGCCCGGGGTGATCTTGTCGCAGTTGGAGATGCAGATCAGCGCGTCGGCGCAGTGCGCCTCGACCATGTACTCGACGCTGTCCGCGATCAGGTCGCGGGAGGGCAGGGAGTACAGCATGCCCGCGTGGCCCATGGCGATGCCGTCGTCGACGGCGATCGTGTTGAACTCGCGCGGGATCGCGCCCGCGGCGCGGATCGCGTCGGAGACGATGCGGCCGACCGGGGCCAGGTGGGTGTGGCCGGGGACGAACTCGGTGAAGGAGTTGGCGACCGCGATGATCGGCTTGCCGATGTCCTCGCTCGCTACGCCCGACGCGCGCATCAGCGCACGAGCGCCTGCCATGTTGCGGCCGTGGGTGACGGTGCGGGACCTCAGCTCGGGCATGCGGTTTCACTCCCCATGAGTGCGGCTGCACGCGGTCAGCCGCGACTGCGGATATGGCTCGGTTACGAGGCTACGCCCAACGCCCGCGATCCGGACAGCCGGTCCGGATGCCGGGACGGAGGGGTCGCTCCTCGGTCACGGCCTCCGCGCCGCCCGGGGGCTCACGCCTCGGTGAGGTAGCGCTGGAGGGTCGGCGCGACCAGCGCCACGATCTCCTCCGGGTCCGCCGACGCGAGGGGCTCGATCCGCACCACGTACCGCACGAAGGCGATCCCGATCAGGTGCGAGGCCGCCAGCTCGGCCCGGAAGGTCGGCTCCGGGACGTCGAGGTCGGCGGCGACCCGCTCCAGGACCCGGCGCAGGATCAGCCCCCGGAGCACCTTCGCGGCCGCCTCGTGGGTGAGTGCGGAGCGGATCACGGCCAGCAGCGGGGCGCGCGTGGCCGGGTTCTCCCACACCCCCAGGAAGGAGCGGACCAACCGCTCCCCGATGCCGTCCGGGCCCTCGCCGACGACGGCCGGGACCACCAGGGCGGGCTCCATGGTGACCTCGATGGCGGCGGCGAACAGGTCGTCCTTGCTGCCGAAGTAGTGGTGCACCAGCGCCGGGTCCACCCCGGCCACCTTCGCGACGCCGCGCACGGACGTCTTGTCGTACCCGCGCTCCGCGAACACCTCGCGGGCGGCGAGGCGGATCCGCTCCTGGGTGCCGGGCCCCTCCTCCGCCTCGTCCTGCCGGGGCCGCCCGGGACCGCGCCGCCGCCGGACGGGCTCGGTCACGGCCGGCCCCCGGCCGGCGCGGCGAGGTGGCGGCGGGTGAAGGCCAGGGCCTCGGCGAGATCGGCCTCGCGCTCGGCGGAGGACATGGCGCGCCGCGTGTTGACCTCGATGACGATGTGCCCGTCGAAGCCGCTGCCGGCCAGCCCGGCCAGCAGCTCGGCGCAGGGCTGCGTACCGCGCCCGGGGACGAGGTGCTCGTCCTTCGCGCTTCCGTTGCCGTCGGCGAGGTGGACGTGGGCCAGCCGCTCGCCCATTCGGTCGATCATGGCGGAGGCGTCGGTGCGGGCGGTGGCGGTGTGCGACAGGTCGACGGTGAAGTGCCGGTAGTCGTCCTTGGTCACGTCCCACTCGGGCGCGTAGGCGAGCATCTCGCGGTCGCGGTAGCGCCAGGGGTACATGTTCTCGACGGCGAACCGGACGTCGGTCTCGTCCGCCATCCGCCAGATCCCGCTGACGAAGTCGCGCGCGTACTGGCGCTGCCAGCGGAACGGGGGGTGCACGACGACGGTGGACGCCCCGAGCTTCTCGGCGGCGGCCTGGGCCCGCTGGAGCTTGGTCCAGGGGTCGGTGGACCACACCCGCTGGGTGATCAGCAGGCACGGCGCGTGCACGGCGAGGACCGGTACCCGGTGGTGGTCCGACAGCCGCCGCAGGGCCTCGATGTCCTGGCTGACCGGGTCCGTCCAGACCATGACCTCGACACCGTCGTATCCGAGGCGGGCGGCGATCTCGAAGGCCGTCGCCGTGGACTCCGGGTAGACGGAGGCGGTGGACAGGGCGACTTTCGGGGCGCTGCTGCTCGGATTACGGACCACGGAGCCAGATTAAGGGCCCCCCGCCGTCGTCCCGGCACACAAACCGGGTCCCGTCATACTTTTCACATCGGCGCCGAGGAGGCCGTGTCCGCCGGGACGAGGGGGGCCGTACCCGCTACGGCAGGTGGTCCAGGCGGCGGAGGATGACGCCCTCGCGGAGGGCCCAGGGGCAGATCTCCAGCGTGTCCACGCCGAAGAGGTCCATCGCCGCCTCCGCCACCAGCGCACCCGCCAGCAGCTGGGAGGCCCGGCCGTCCGAGACGCCCGGGAGGGTGGAACGTTCCGCCGTCGTCATCGTCGCCAGACGCGGGACCCACTCCTCCAGGGACTTCCGCGTGAGGTCGCGCTGGACGTACAGGCCGTCCGCCTCGCGGGCCGCGCCGGCGATGCGGGCCAGCTGCTTGAAGGTCTTCGACGTGGCCACCACGTGGTCCGGGGCCCCGAAGCGGCTGAACTCGCCGACCGTGCGGGCGATCTGCGCCCGTACGTGCCGCCGCAGCGCCTTCACGTCCGCCGGGTCCGGCGGGTCGCCCGGCAGCCACGCCGAGGTGAGGCGGCCCGCGCCCAGGGGCAGGGAGACGGCGGCGTCGGGGTCCTCGTCGATGCCGTACGCGATCTCCAGCGAGCCCCCGCCGATGTCGAGGACCAGCAGCTTGCCGGCCGACCAGCCGAACCAGCGCCGGACGGCGAGGAAGGTCAGCCGGGCCTCGTCCTCGCCGCTGAGCACCGGCAGCTCGACGCCGGTCTCGGCCTTGACGCGGGCCAGGACCTCGTCGGCGTTGGGGGCCTCGCGCACGGCGCTGGTGGCGAAGGGCAGCACGTCCTCGCAGCCCTTGTCCTCGGCGGCCTGCACGGCCTCGCCGATGACCGAGACCAGGCGCTCGACGCCCTCCGGGGTGATCGCGCCGCGCTCGTCGAGCAGCTCGGCGAGCCGCAGCTGCTCCTTGTGGGAGTGCGCGGGCAGCGGGCGCGCGCCGGGGTGCGCGTCCACCACCAGCAGGTGGACCGTGTTCGAACCCACATCCAGGACACCGAGTCTCATACGGGAAACGCTACTGGGCGGGACACGGGCCGGTGGAGTAAGGGGCGCTTAGGCTGGTGGTTGTGCCAAATACGAAGAAGCCCGGCAAGAACCAGTCGAAGAAGAGCAGGGGCCGAGTGGCGGACGAGAAGGGGCTCGACTTCCCCCGGGCCTGGGTGGAGTTCCCCGATCCCGCCGACGACGAGCAGGTCTTCCGCTGCGACCTGACCTGGCTGACCTCCCGCTGGACGTGCATTTTCGGCAGCGGCTGCCAGGGCATCCAGGCGGGCCGGGCCTCGGACGGCTGCTGCACGCTGGGCGCGCACTTCTCCGACGAGGACGACGAGCAGCGGGTCGCCGAGCACGTGGCGCGGCTGACGCCGGAGCTGTGGCAGTTCCACGACGTGGGCAGCGAGAGCGGCTGGACGCAGTTCGACGACGACGGGGAGAAGCAGACCCGCCGCTGGGACGGGGCGTGCATCTTCCTGAACCGGCCCGGTTTCCCGGCCGGGGCGGGCTGCTCGCTGCACATCCTGGCGCTGAGGAGCGGGCAGGAGCCGCTGGAGACGAAGCCGGACGTGTGCTGGCAGCTGCCGATCCGGCGTACGTACGACTGGATCGACCGGCCGGACGACACGCGGGTGCTCCAGGTGTCGATCGGGGAGTACGACCGGCGCGGCTGGGGGCCGGGCGGGCACGACCTGCACTGGTGGTGCACGTCGGCGACGTCCGCGCACGGGGCCGGTGAGCCGGTGTACGTGTCGTACCGGGCGGAGCTGACGGAGCTGATGGGGGCCGAGGCGTACGCGGAGCTGGTGAAGCTGTGCGAGGCGCGGCTGGCATCGCTGCTTCCGATGGCGCCGCACCCCGCCGATCCGGCGTAGTCCGTCGCTGGTCCGGCGCCCCCGCCTTACGGCGCGGGGGGCGCCGGGTCGGGGGAAACCGTTCCTCCTGGGTCGGCCGGTGACGGCGCAGGGTCCGTGGGCCGCGTCGGGGTCGGGGTGGGCGTGGGCGTGGGGTCCGGGGTGGGCGTCGGACTCGGAGTCGGGGTCGGCGTGGGGGTCGGAGTCGGAGTCGGGGTCGGGGTGGGGTCCGGGCCGGGCGGGGTCGGGTCGGTGGCGGGCGCGGGGCGGCCGCGGCCCTGGATGGAGACGACCGCTCCGCCGGGGTCGATGCCGACGCGGGCCGACCAGGCGCCGACGGGCTGGGCCTCGGTGTCGACGGTGATCCGCAGGGTGACCGATTCTCCCGGGGCGAGGGTGCCCGCCGTCTGGCCGGCGCGCAGCCAGGGCGCGTCGGACCAGAGCCGCCAGTCGACGGGGCCGCCGCCGGAGGCGTGGAGGGTGAGCAGGGTGGTGCCGCCGCGGGTGGAGGCGGAGACGGTGAGCCGGCCGGGGGCTCCGGGGCCGGCGGCGTCGGGGGCGGCGCCGCTGCTGATGACCTCGACGGAGACGTCGGGGGCGGCGCTGCCGGAGGCGAAGCCGGGCTCGCCCGTGGTGCGGGCGGTGTTGCCGGTGTTCTCGTACGCGGTGAGCGGGCGGCCCCCGGCGAGCGGGGGCGGGATCTTCGACTCGCCGGCGGAGATGCGGGTGCCGTCGCCGACGGGCTCGCCGATGGTGGGGGCGCCGCGGTAGGCGGCCCACAGGGCGATGACGGGGGCGGCGACGACGGTGGCGACGACGGTGGTGGTCACGGCCCGGGCACGGAGCCGGTCGCGGCGGGCGGCGCGGTCCTTGGGGTCCATGGGGAAGCCGGTGCGGTGGAAGCGCGGGCCGGGGCGGCCGCCGCGGCGGCGGCCGGACCGCAGCATGGCCGCGCGGACGGCGCCGCGGGGGGCGGGGACGAGCGGGAGCGCGGCGTGCAGGCCGCCGGAGCCGGGCCAGGGCGCGGCGGCGCCGACGCGTTCGGCGACGCGGCGGCAGCGGGGGCAGTCGTCGACGTGGCGGACGAGTTCGGCGCGCAGGGTGCTGGAGAGCAGGACGTCGCGGTCGCCGTCCTCGCCGGTGAGGCGGGAGACGGCCGGGCAGTGGCCGGTCTCGACGACGGCGAGCGCTGCGCGGGTGCGTTCGACCTCGCAGGCGGCGGCGGACAGCAGCTCGCGGGCGGCGGCGGGGGCGGTGCCGAGGACGGAGGCGAGTTCGGTGAGGCCGAGGCGGTGGCGGACGGCGAGTTCGAGGGCCTCGCGCTGTTCGGGGGTGGTGCCGGCGGCCTCGGGCCAGGCGAGTCGGGCGAGTTCGGTGCGGCGGTAGGCGGTCACGTCGAGGGCGCGGTGGGGGCGGTGCTCCTGGGGCGCACGGTCGGGATCGGTGTGCTCCGGCGTGCGCCGGGCGGAATGCGCCCCCTGGCGGGCGCGCCGCTGCTCGGCCAGCCGGCGCAGGCAGGCCCAGCGGGCGAGGGCGTACAGCCAGGCCCGCCGGATGCCCTCGTCGGGGCACCGGCCGGGTTGGCGTTCCGCGACCGCGAGGACGTCGCCGAGCACGTCGGTGGCGGCGTCGTGGTCGCACAGGACGGAGAGGCAGTAGGTGAACAGTCCGTCGAGGTAGGGCTCGTACGGGGAAGGGGGCGGCTCGGTCCCGCCGGGCGCAGGGGCCGTCGCGTCCTCCCCGGGTGCGCACGGGGCGCCCGCCGTGTCCTCCGGCGCCGCCGGTCGGGGTGTGCGCCGGTGCGCCCGGTGTGCGCTGGTGCGTGATGCGGGGTCTCCCTGGTCGCTGCTGTTCACCTGGCGAAGGTAGGCGGCACGCCGCTGACGCTCCGGAAGCCTTCCCCACTTTTAGCCCTTACGGGTGAACAGATCGCCGTCCCGCTGACCGCGCCCCTGACGCCCGGCGAGCCGGGGGAGGCACCGCACCGCACCGCGTTGTCGGCGGCGCCGGTTACCGTGGGCGCCATGGCTGCCCGTACCTCTCGCTCATCCGCCAAGGACCGTCCGTCCTTCCGCTGCTCCGAGTGCGGCTGGACGACCGTCAAGTGGCTCGGCCGCTGCCCGGAATGCCAGGCGTGGGGGACGGTGGAGGAGATGGGCGCGCCCGCCGTGCGCACCACCGCGGCCGGCCGCGTCACCGCCGCCGCGCTGCCCATCGCGCAGGTCGACGGCAAGACGGCGACCGCCCGCAGCACCGGTGTGGACGAGCTGGACCGCGTCCTCGGCGGCGGTCTCGTCCCCGGCGCGGTGGTGCTCCTCGCGGGCGAGCCGGGCGTCGGCAAGTCCACGCTGCTGCTCGACGTCGCGGCGAAGGCGGCCACCGGCGACCACCGCACCCTCTACGTCACGGGCGAGGAGTCGGCGAGCCAGGTGCGGCTGCGGGCCGACCGGATCAACGCCCTGAACGACCACCTCTACCTCGCCGCCGAGACCGACCTCTCCGCCGTCCTCGGGCACCTCGACGCCGTGCGGCCCTCGCTGCTGGTGCTGGACTCCGTCCAGACCATCGCCTCCCCCGAGATCGACGGCGCACCGGGCGGCATGGCCCAGGTCCGGGAGGTCGCGGGGGCGCTGATCCGCGCCTCGAAGGAGCGGGGCATGGCCACCCTCCTCGTCGGCCACGTCACGAAGGACGGCGCCATCGCCGGCCCCCGCCTGCTGGAGCACCTGGTGGACGTGGTGCTGAGCTTCGAGGGCGACCGGCACGCCCGGCTGCGCCTGGTGCGCGGCGTGAAGAACCGGTACGGGGCGACGGACGAGGTGGGCTGCTTCGAACTGCACGACGAGGGCATCACCGGGCTCACCGACCCCAGCGGCCTGTTCCTGACCCGGCGCGCGGAGGCGGTGCCGGGGACGTGCCTGACCGTGACGCTGGAGGGCAAGCGCCCGCTGGTCGCGGAGGTGCAGGCGCTGACGGTGGACTCGCAGATCCCCTCCCCGCGCCGCACCACCTCCGGCCTGGAGACCTCGCGCGTCTCGATGATGCTGGCAGTGCTGGAGCAGCGCGGGCGGATCACCGCGCTCGGGAAGCGGGACATCTACAGTGCGACGGTGGGCGGGGTGAAGCTGACGGAGCCGGCCGCCGACCTGGCCATCGCGCTGGCGCTGGCCTCGGCCGCGAGCGACGTGCCGCTGCCGAAGAACCTGGTCGCCATCGGTGAGGTCGGGCTGGCCGGCGAGGTGCGGCGGGTGACCGGGGTGCAGCGGCGCCTCGCGGAGGCGCACCGGCTCGGGTTCACGCACGCGCTGGTGCCGGTGGACCCGGGGAAGGTCCCGCCGGGCATGAAGGTGACCGAGGTCGCGGACGTGGGCGACGCGCTACGGGTCCTGCCGCGCGGGCGCTCCCGTACGCCGGCCAGGGAGCGGGCCGGAGCCGGCTCGGCGGAATGAGCCGGGCCACCGCGGCGGAATAAGAGGCTCCGCCGGATGGGCCGAGGACGGGCCGGGGCGCGGGCCGACGGGGCCGTACGGGCTGCCGCCGGGGCGGTGCGGGCCAAGGCCCGGCGGGGGCGCAGGCGGCGCCGGTAGACTTTGTGCTGGTCCGCCCGGCCCTACAGGCGGCGCAACCCGCGACCGGAGGAGTGCAGTGGCAGCCAAGGACGGGGCAGCAGCATCCGGCAAGTCGGGCGCGAGCTCCAAGCACGAGGCGCTGATGCGCGCCTCCCTGAGCGCGGTCGCCCCCGGTCAGCCGCTGCGTGACGGTCTGGAGCGGATCGTCCGCGGCAACACGGGCGGGCTGATCGTCCTGGGCATGGACAAGACGGTCGAGGCCATGTGCACCGGCGGCTTCGTCCTGGACGTGGAGTTCACCGCGACCCGGCTGCGGGAGCTGTGCAAGCTCGACGGCGCGCTCATCCTGGACAAGGACCTGACAAAGATTCTGCGGGCCGGCGTCCAGCTGGTGCCGGACGCGTCGATCCCGACCGAGGAGACCGGCACGCGGCACCGCACGGCGGACCGGGTGTCGAAGCAGTGCGGGTTCCCGGTGGTGTCGGTGTCGCAGTCGATGCGGCTGATCGCCCTGTACGTGGACGGGGAGCGGCGCGTCCTGGAGGAGTCCGGGGCCATCCTGTCCCGCGCGAACCAGGCCCTCGCGACGCTGGAGCGCTACAAGCTGCGGCTGGACGAGGTCGCGGGGACGCTGTCGGCGCTGGAGATCGAGGACCTGGTCACCGTGCGCGACGTCACGGCGGTCGCCCAGCGGCTGGAAATGGTCCGCCGGATCGCCACCGAGATCGCCGAGTACGTGGTCGAACTGGGCACGGACGGGCGACTGCTGTCGCTCCAGCTGGACGAGCTGACGGTCGGCATCGAGCAGGAGCGGGAGCTGGTGATCCGGGACTACGTTCCGGAACCCACGGCGAAGCGTTCCCGCACGGTGGAGGAGGCGCTGCCCGCGCTCGACGCGCTGACGCATCCGGAACTGCTGGAGCTGGCGATCGTCGCGAAGGCGCTGGGGTACACGGGCTCGCCGGAGACCCTGGACTCGGCGGTGTCGCCCCGCGGCTACCGGCTGCTGGCGAAGGTGCCGCGGCTGCCGGGGGCCATCATCGAACGGCTGGTGGAGCATTTCGGGGGGCTGCAGAAGCTGCTCGCCGCCAGCGTGGACGACCTCCAGACCGTCGACGGTGTGGGCGAGGCCCGTGCGCGGAGCGTGCGCGAGGGGCTCTCGCGGCTCGCGGAGTCCTCGATCCTGGAGCGCTACGTCTAGCCGGCGCGTCACGTCCGGGGGAGTTGCGCGCAGCCGCCCCCGGCCCGCCCTCCCCCGGAGGACCGGGGCGAGCCCCTGAACCGCGCGGGCCCGATCCCTCAGTCCTGCTTCAGGACGAAGGACGTGCGGGCCACCGGGAGGCCCGGGCTGCGGACTTCGACCACGTAGGTGTCGGGGGCCGGGGTGCCCGCCGGAGGCGACTGGCACTGGTCCGCCGCGCTCGGCCTGCGGTCCCATTCCAGCGACTGCTTCGCCTCGCCCTGGGCCGGCAGGCGGAAGTAGGCGCTGCCCGGGCCGGTGGGGCAGTCGGCCGAGGACCAGACCTGCTTGGCGCCGGTGGTCTGATAGATGGTCACCACGGCCTGCTTCGGGCCGAGTCCGAACTTGCAGGTGCTGCCGGAGATGTTGCGGACGAGCAGTTCGAGGCGCGGCTTCTCGTTCGTCTCGTACTCGTTCTTCACGCTCTTGACCTCCCACTGCAGCGCGCTCGCCGCACAGGTGGGCAGGGGGGAGTCGGCCGGGAGGGCAGCCGGGGCGCCCGCGCCGCCGGACGCGGAGCCGGTGCCCGTGCCGCCGCCCTGGTCGGGGTTCTTGGCGGTGCCGGAGTCCGACCCGGGGGCGGAGCCCGTGCCGCTGCCCGACTCCGCGCGTCCGCCCGGCGCCTGACTGATCGCCGGGCCGGAGCCGGAGGGCCCCGGGGTGATCGTGCGGACCGGGCCGGAGCCGTTGCCGCCGCCCTTTCCGTTCGTACTCGTCCCGCTCCCGCCGGAACTGACGAACCATACGGCGAGCAGCGCGGCGAGCGCTGCCACGGACGCCAGAACAGCCCTCCGCCGCCAGTAAATGGAGGAGGGAAGCGGCCCGACCGGATTGCGCAGAGATCCCACGTACCGAACCTTACGAGAACTCGCGCCGCGATCAGTGCCCCACATGCCGCGCATACGGCGGGTTTTGCCGATGATCATCTTGCGGGAGGGCATCGGAACGATCAGTTCAGGCCAGGGCCTGACATGACCGTGACCAGGCGTTGAGTACGGTCGGTCACCATGGACACCTCCGCCCTCTACCGCGACATCACCGACTTCGCCCACGGCACGCCCCCCTGGGTGCAGTCCGCCTTCGAGGTCTGGACCGAATACGGGCTCCTGATCTTCGGACTGCTCTACATAACCGTCTGGTGGCGTGCGCGCGGTCAGGGCGACCCGTCGGCCGTGGCACGGGCCGTGCTCGCGCCGCTGGTCACCGCGCTCGTGTACGTCGCCTCCGAGCTGGTGAAGTCGACCATCGACGAGGAGCGGCCCTGCCGGGCGGTGGCCGGGGCGGCCGCCTCCCTGGTGCCGTGCCCCCCGTACGGGGACTGGTCCTTCCCCAGCAACCACTCCGCCATCGCGGGGGCGGCCGCCGTCGCGCTGGCGCTGGCGGTGCCGCGCCTGGCGCTGCTGACGCTGCCGATGGCCGTGCTCATGGCCTTCTCACGGGTGTTCGTGGGGGTGCACTACCCGCACGACGTGGGCATGGGCCTGCTGCTCGGCGCCTCGCTGGGCACGCTGGCCGTGGCGCTGCTGACCGGGCCGATGACCCGGGTGATCGCCGCCGTACAGGGGAGCGGGATCCGCGCGGCCGTCTGGTTCACCGGTCCGGGCCCCGCACGCCACCCGTAGAACGTGCCAGGATGCCCCTGACATGACTGCATCCGCCGAATCCACCGCATCCGCCGCGCCTTCCGCGTCCGCGGCCCCGTCCGCGTCCGCGGCAGCGCTGCACGAGTCCGTCATCGCCTGGTTCGACGAGCACGCCCGCGACCTGCCCTGGCGACGCCCCGAGGCCGGCCCGTGGGGGGTGATGGTCAGCGAGTTCATGCTCCAGCAGACCCCGGTCAGCCGGGTGCTGCCGGTGTACGAGCAGTGGCTCGCGCGCTGGCCCCGTCCCGCCGACCTGGCCGCCGAGGCACCGGGCGAGGCCGTACGGGCCTGGGGGCGGCTCGGCTACCCCCGGCGGGCCCTGCGCCTGCACGGTGCGGCCGCGGCGATAACCGAACGCCACGGCGGCGACGTACCGCGCGACCACGCGCAGCTGCTCGCGCTGCCCGGGATCGGCGAGTACACGGCCGCCGCGGTGGCCTCCTTCGCCTACGGGCAGCGGCACGCGGTGCTGGACACCAACGTCCGCCGGGTCCTCGCCCGCACCTCGACCGGCGTGGAGTACCCCCCGAACGCGACCACCGCCGCCGAGCGGCGCCTGGCCAGGGACCTGCTGCCCGAGGACGAGGCCACGGCGGCCCGCTGGGCGGCGGCCTCCATGGAGCTGGGGGCTCTGGTCTGCACCGCCAAGAGCCCGGACTGCGTCCGCTGCCCGGTGGCGGGGCTGTGCGCGTGGCGGCTGGCCGGGAAGCCCGCGCACGACGGGCCGCCGCGGCGCGGGCAGACGTACGCCGGAACGGACCGGCAGGTGCGCGGCCGGCTGCTGGCCGTGCTGCGCGAGGCGTCGGGGCCGGTGTCCCAGGCGCGGCTCGACGCGGTGTGGGACGAGCCGGTGCAGCGGGCCAGGGCGCTGGACGGGCTGGTGTCCGACGGGCTGGTGGAGCCGCTCGCACGGGGGATGTACGGGCTGCCGCAGGGCCGGCCCCGCAATCCGTAGCGGCCGGCCCGCGGAATCCGCACCCCGCCCAGGAGGTGCCCCGGCGGCCCGAAGCATTCCGCTCCGGGCCGGGAAAACCCGGCCCACCGGGGCTGTTACACAACCTACGGGTGTCCGTGCGCCCACCGCAGGCTGACCCGCACAGTGCCGTGACAACCCCTCCGTACCTTCGGATCCGTAAGGCAGCGGGTGACGGGGACGGCAGCGGAGGCGGTCTTGATGGCGCACGGAGATGTACTCGAATTCGAGGAGTACGTACGCACGCGGCAGGACGCCCTGCTGCGCAGCGCCCGGCGCCTGGTCCCGGACCCCACCGACGCGCAGGACCTCCTCCAGACCGCCCTCGTGCGCACCTACGGCCGCTGGGAGGGCATCGCCGACAAGTCACTGGCCGACGCCTACCTGCGCCGCGTCATGATCAATACGCGGACGGAGTGGTGGCGGGCCCGCAAGCTCGACGAGGTCCCGACCGAGCAGCTCCCGGACGCCTCCGTCGAGGACGGCTCCGACCAGCGCGCCGACCGCGCCCTGCTCATGGACATCCTCAAGGTGCTCGCGCCCAAGCAGCGCAGTGTCGTGGTGCTGCGACACTGGGAGCAGATGAGCACCGAGGAGACGGCCGCGGCGCTCGGAATGTCGGCGGGAACCGTGAAGAGCACACTGCACCGCGCACTGGCCCGGCTCCGCCAGGAGCTGGAGAGCCGGGACCTGGACATGCGTGCGCTCGAACGCGGTGACCACACCACGCGTGACGAGGGGCGGGAGCGGTGCGCGGCCTGAACGGCCAAAGCCTGGGCGGTAGAAGCTCGCTGGTACTGACGTCGGCGGGGACGGTCGTCCTCGTCGGCACAGTGCTGTTCGCCGCCGGCTGCTCCACCGGCGGCACGGGCCTGCGCGACGGCGGCCCCGCCCGTACGGAGTCGGTGGCCCGCAACACCCAGCCGAACCAGCCCACCGCCGCGCCCAGCGGGCCGGCGGCCATGGGCCACTCCCCCGCCGCGGGTACGGGCACCCCCCTCAAGAAGGTCGACCCGGTGGCCCTGCTGAAGGCGGACCCCAAGGTCAGCGCCGAGATCAAGCGGGACCTCAAGCCCTGCACGGGCAAGGAGTACCCGGTCGACGTCAGCTACGGGAAGATCACCGGCAGCGCCGTCGTCGACATCGTCGTCAACGTCCTGTCCTGCGCCGACGCCCTCGGCCGCGGCTCGTACGTGTACCGGGCGGAGGGCGGCACGTACGAGAATGTCTTCGCCGACGAGCAGCCGCCCGTCTACGCCGAGATCGACCGGGGCGACCTGGTCGTCAGCAAGCCGGTCTACGGCAAGAGCGACGCGCTCTCCTACCCCTCCGGCGAAGACGTGATCACCTACCGCTGGAACGGGGAGAAGTTCGCCGAGCAGGACCGGGTCCACTCGGAGTACAGCAACGTCGGCGACGGCGGGGCCCAGCCGGCTCCGGCCGTCACGCCCCCGAAGAACTGACCGAACAAGCAGACGGAAAAGACCGGAGTGAGGCTGGGCATGGCCGAGACCCACGTGCTGTTCGTGGAGGACGACGACGTCATCCGCGAGGCCACGACCCTGGCGCTGGAACGCGACGGGTTCATGGTCACCGCCATGCCCGACGGCCTGTCCGGCCTGGAGTCCTTCCGGGCGAACCGGCCGGACATCGCCCTGCTGGACGTGATGGTCCCCGGCATGGACGGCGTGAGCCTGTGCCGGCGCATCCGCGACGAGTCCACGGTCCCCGTCATCATGCTCTCGGCCCGCGCCGACTCCATCGACGTGGTCCTGGGCCTGGAGGCGGGGGCGGACGACTACGTCACCAAGCCCTTCGACGGCTCCGTCCTCGTCGCCCGCATCCGCGCGGTCCTGCGCCGCTTCGGCCACGCCGGCGGCGCCCACAACGGCGGCAACGGCGCGGCCGACGGGGACGGCTCCGACGAACGCGGCGTGCTGTCCTTCGGCGACCTGGAGGTCGACACCGAGGGCATGGAGGTCCGCCGGGCCGGTGCCCCCGTCGCCCTGACCCCCACCGAGATGCGGCTGCTGCTGGAGTTCTCCTCCGCGCCCGGCACCGTCCTGTCCCGCGACCGGCTCCTGGAGCGGGTGTGGGACTACGACTGGGGCGGCGACACCCGCGTCGTCGACGTCCACGTGCAGCGGCTGCGCACCAAGATCGGTCAGGACCGGATCGAGACGGTCCGCGGCTTCGGATACAAGCTCAAGCCATGAGAACCACAGCATGAGGCGTTTCACCCTGCGCACGGGGATCCGCTGGAAGATCACGCTCGCCATCGCCGCCGTCGGCGCCCTCACCGCGCTCGCCCTGAGCCTGGTGGTGCACAGCGCCGCCCGCGTGTCGATGCTGGAGAGCGCCCGCGACTCGGAACTGGAACGGGTCCAGTACATCGCCCGCACCCCCGACGCCGGCCGCAAGCCGATCTGGGGCGCCAAGGTCAACGACCCCGAGCTCCCCGCCGAACTGCGCGAGAAGGCCCGCTCGGGCCGGCGCGGCACCTACATCCAGGAGACCCCCAAGCGGGCCCCGGAGGTGTGGGCGGCCGTACCGCTCGGCAACGGGCAGGTGCTGTCCATGCACCACCAGTTCCGCGAGAGCGCCAACATGGTGCGCGACCTGGACCGGGCCCTGGTCATCGGCTCCCTCGCCGTCGTCATCGGCGGCTCGGCACTCGGCGTGCTCATCGGCGGGCAGATCTCCAGCCGGCTGCGCAAGGCCGCGGCCGCCGCCCAGCGGGTCGCGCACGGGGACCCCGAGGTCCGCGTACGGGACGCCGTGGGCGGCGTCGTACGCGACGAGACGGACGACCTCGCGCGGGCGGTCGACGCCATGGCCGACGCCCTCCAGCAGCGCCTGGAGGCCGAGCGGCGGGTCACCGCGGACATCGCGCACGAGCTGCGGACCCCGGTGACGGGCCTGCTCACCGCCGCGGAACTGCTGCCGCCGGGCCGGCCCACGGAGCTGGTGCGCGACCGTGCGCAGGCGATGCGGGCCCTGGTCGAGGACGTCCTGGAGGTGGCCCGGCTGGACGGCGCGTCCGAGCGGGCCGAACTCCAGGAGGTGGCGCTGGGCGAGTTCGTGACCCGCAGGGTGACGGCGCTGATGCCGGAGGCCTCCGTGCGGGTCGTCGCGGACGAGATCGTCAGCACCGACCCGCGCCGGCTGGAGCGGATCCTCGGCAACCTCCTGGCCAACGCCGCCCGGTACGGGCAGCCGCCGATCCAGGTGGACATCGAGGGCCGGGTCGTCCGCGTGCGGGACCACGGGCCGGGCTTCCCCGAAGCCCTGCTGAGGGAGGGCCCGAGCCGGTTCCGCACCGGCTCCACGGACCGGGCGGGCGTCGGGCACGGTCTCGGCCTGACCATCGCGGAGGGCCAGGCCCGCGTCCTGGGCGCCCGCCTCACCTTCCGCAACGTCGCGGCGCCGGGCGGCGCGGAGAACGAGGGCGCGGCGGCGGGAGCGGTGGCGGTCCTCTGGCTCCCGGAACACGCCCCGACGACGACGGGCAGCTTCCCCGTCATCCAGCTGCCGGGCTGACCCGTTCCGCCCGGCGCCGGGGCCGGGGGGCTCACGGCTCCGCGGTGATGTTCTAGCATCCGTGCCATGACTGACGGTACGGATCGCCCGAACAGCCCCCAGCCCGGCCCCGCCTCCGGCGGGTACGGCTATCCCCAGCCTGGGCAGTCCAACCCCTACCAGCCGGAGCCGGCCGCCGGGCAGCAGGGGCAGGGCTTCGGACCGCCGCCCGTGGCGGACGAAACGTTCCCGCCGCCGATACCCGACACGTTCAGCGCCACCCCCACACCGGACTGGCAGGCGATGGCCGACGCCTCCGAGGCCCAGCGGCGCAAGCGCCGGTTCCTGGCCATCGGGGGCGGGGCGCTGGCGGTGGTCCTGGTGGCGGCCGGCGCCACGTTCTTCCTGATGGGCGGCGACGACGACGGCAGCCCGGACGACAAGCCGACCACGGCCGCCTCGGGCTCCCCCAGCCCCTCGGGTTCCTCCCAGTCCCCGGACAAGAAGTCCGAGGACGACTCCCCCACCGTCCCCGGCGAGCCGAACCTCCTGCGCGACCGCAACGGCAAGATGGGCATCGCCCTGAGCCCGGGCGCCTCGCTCGGCGAGCTGGCGAACCGGACCGAGATCCGGTTCAAGGGCGCGGCGGACTCCTACGCGCAGGGCGCCGAGGCGGCCGTGGACGTGACGAAGAGCTTCACCGTCTCCACCCGCGCCTACAACGTCTCCGAGACCGGCCCGCGCATGGCCGTCAGCCAGGGCGACGGGGTCTCGTACTCCTTCGAGCTGGGCTTCGAGGTCGTCAACGGGAAGAAGGCCTGGGTGTTCCGGGTGCAGACCGGGGACAAGGGCCAGGCGGCGACGGCCCAGCAGGTGGTCGTGGACAACGTCGACACCACCCGTCAGTGGACGCTGCTCACCGGCACCTACGACGCGGAGAAGAAGACGATCGCCCTCTGGGTGGACGACAAGCAGGCCGGCCAGGCGCAGGTCTCCGGGATCTGGGCCGGCCCGGGACCGCTCCAGCTGGGGCGCGCCCGCCACCACGGGATCTGGAGCGCCTCGTGGATGGGCCCGCTGGACCACATCCGGATCTTCGACCAGGTGCTGGGCCAGGAGCAGATCACGGGTCTGAAGAACAACAAGCTCGGCAAGACCAGGCCGACCCACTCCTGGCTCGTGTGAGCCGCGGAGGTCAGACGGTGACGCCGACGCTGCGCAGGAAGACCACCGGGTTGATCGCGGAGCCGTAGTTCGGGGTGGTCCGGATCTCGAAGTGCAGGTGCGGACCGCTGGAGTTCCCCGTGTTGCCGGAGAGCGCGATCTTCTCGTCCACGGCGACCTTCTGGCCGACCTTGACGAGGATCTTCGACAGGTGGGCGTACTGGGAGTACGTGTTGTTCGCGTGCTTGACGACGATGGCGTTGCCGTAGGCCGGGCCGTCACCGCCGCCGTTGGGGCCGGCCTTGACGACGGTGCCGGCGGAGGCCGCGTGCACGGGGGTGCCGACGGGGACGGCGAAGTCCTGGCCGGAGTGCTTGTGGGCCCACATGGTGCCGCCCTTGCCGAAGGTCGCGGAGAGCGTGTAGCTCGCGACGGGCTTGTCCCACAGGGGGGCCTTCGCGGCGGCCTGGGCGGCCTGGGCCTTCGCCTGCGCCTGGAGGGCGGCCGTCTCGGCGGCGGCGGGCAGGGCTCCGGGGGCCTCGTCGGCGAAGGCGGCGGTCGTCCCGGCCCCGAGGGCCAGCGTCGCACCGAGGGCGGTGGCGGCGAGGGCGGTACGGGTACGACGGCTGGTGACGCGCTTCGCGGACATGCGGGGACCTCCGGGGCCGGGGACGGGGTACGGGCAAGAAAGATCCCGGCACCGCGGCCTTCCGCCGCCACTGCCGGGCTTGCCCCACCTTGGTAACCCGCGCCCCTGCTCTTCCCCAAACGCCCGTTTTACTACCCGGGCTCGTAGCGGCCCCGAGTCGCCCGGCCCCATTGACGGCACCCGTCCAGCCCCAATGTGGGGACAAAACGGACACGTAGTCCTACGGCGCCGCCTAGTAGGTCCGTTTTGTTCTGTGCGGCTTGTCACCGCCCCCGGGACCTCCGCCCCGCCCACGGCCCCTCGCGGGGAAGGCGACGGCCCGCGCAAAGGGGCGGCCCCCGGAACCCGCAGGTCCCAGGGGCCGCCCCTCCACAGCTACGCGTTCCGCGTCACGCGCCCTTCGACAGGTCCGGACCGGAGCCCGTGGCCTCGATCGGGGGAAGGTCCGGCAGGGCCGACTTCTCCTCGCCGCGGAAGGTGAACTTGGCTTCGTCGCCCTCACCCTCGACGCCCACCACCACGATGTGACCGGGGCGCAGCTCGCCGAAGAGGATCTTCTCCGACAGCAGGTCCTCGATCTCGCGCTGGATGGTCCGGCGCAGCGGGCGGGCACCCATGATCGGGTCGTAGCCACGCTTGGCGAGGAGCAGCTTCGCGTCACCGCTGAGCTCGATGCCCATGTCGCGGTCCTTGAGGCGCTCGTCCACCTTGGCGATCATCAGGTCGACGATCTGGATGATGTCTTCCTGGCTGAGCTGGTGGAAGACGACCGTGTCGTCGACGCGGTTGAGGAACTCGGGCCGGAAGTGCTGCTTGAGCTCTTCGTTGACCTTCGCCTTCATCCGGTCGTAACCGGTCTTGACGTCACCCTGCGCCGCGAAGCCCAGGTTGAAGCCCTTGGAGATGTCCCGCGTACCCAGGTTGGTCGTCATGATGATGACCGTGTTCTTGAAGTCGACCACTCGCCCCTGGGAGTCGGTCAGGCGACCGTCCTCCAGGATCTGGAGCAGCGAATTGAAGATATCCGGGTGCGCCTTCTCGACCTCGTCGAAGAGGACGACGGAGAACGGCTTCCGGCGGACCTTCTCGGTCAGCTGGCCGCCCTCTTCGTAGCCCACGTAGCCGGGGGGCGAACCGAAGAGACGCGAAACCGTGTGCTTCTCGCTGAACTCCGACATGTCGAGGGAGATCAGCGCGTCCTCGTCACCGAAGAGGAATTCGGCGAGGGTCTTCGACAGCTCGGTCTTACCGACACCGGACGGGCCGGCGAAGATGAACGAGCCACCGGGGCGCTTCGGGTCCTTCAGGCCGGCCCGCGTACGGCGGATCGCCTGCGAAAGCGCCTTGATGGCGTCCTTCTGCCCGATGACGCGCTTGTGGAGCTCGTCCTCCATGCGGAGCAGTCGCGAGGACTCCTCCTCGGTCAGCTTGAAGACGGGAATGCCGGTCGCGGTCGCGAGGACCTCGGCGATGAGCTCGCCGTCGACCTCGGCGACGACGTCCATGTCGCCGGCCTTCCATTCCTTCTCGCGCTTGGACTTCGCGGCGAGCAGCTGCTTCTCCGAATCACGGAGCGAAGCGGCCTTCTCGAAGTCCTGGGAGTCGATCGCCGACTCCTTGTCCCGGCGCACGGCCGCGATCTTCTCGTCGAACTCGCGGAGGTCCGGCGGCGCGGTCATCCGGCGGATGCGCATCCGGGAGCCGGCCTCGTCGATCAGGTCGATCGCCTTGTCCGGGAGGAAGCGGTCCGAGATGTACCGGTCGGCCAGGGTGGCGGCCTGCACCAGGGCCTCGTCCGTGATGGAGACGCGGTGGTGGGCCTCGTACCGGTCACGGAGGCCCTTGAGGATCTCGATGGTGTGCGGCAGCGAGGGCTCGGCCACCTGGATCGGCTGGAAGCGGCGCTCCAGCGCGGCGTCCTTCTCCAGGTGCTTGCGGTACTCGTCGAGCGTCGTGGCGCCGATGGTCTGGAGCTCACCACGGGCCAGCATGGGCTTCAGGATCGAAGCGGCGTCGATCGCGCCCTCCGCGGCACCCGCACCGACCAGCGTGTGGAGCTCGTCGATGAACAGGATGATGTCGCCGCGGGTGCGGATCTCCTTGAGGACCTTCTTCAGGCGCTCCTCGAAGTCACCGCGGTAACGGGAACCGGCGACCAGCGCACCCAGGTCCAGGGTGTACAGGTGCTTGTCCTTGAGGGTCTCGGGCACCTCGCCCTTGACGATGGCCTGGGCCAGCCCCTCGACGACGGCGGTCTTGCCGACGCCGGGCTCGCCGATGAGGACCGGGTTGTTCTTGGTCCGGCGGGACAGCACCTGCATGACCCGCTCGATCTCCTTCTCGCGCCCGATGACCGGGTCGAGCTTGGATTCGCGGGCAGCCTGGGTGAGGTTGCGGCCGAACTGGTCGAGGACCAGCGAGGTCGAGGGGGTGCCCTCGGCCGGACCGCCTGCGGTGGCCGACTCCTTGCCGCCCCCGGTGTAGCCGGAGAGCAGCTGGATGACCTGCTGCCGGACCCTGTTCAGATCGGCGCCCAGCTTCACGAGGACCTGGGCGGCGACGCCCTCGCCCTCGCGGATCAGGCCGAGCAGGATGTGCTCGGTGCCGATGTAGTTGTGGCCGAGCTGGAGGGCCTCTCGGAGCGAAAGCTCCAGGACCTTCTTCGCCCGCGGCGTGAAGGGGATGTGGCCGGACGGGGCCTGCTGGCCCTGACCGATGATCTCCTCAACCTGCTGGCGAACAGCCTCGAGCGAAATCCCGAGGCTCTCCAGGGCCTTAGCGGCGACACCCTCACCCTCGTGGATCAAGCCCAGGAGGATGTGCTCGGTGCCGATGTAGTTGTGGTTGAGCATCCGGGCTTCTTCCTGAGCCAGGACGACAACCCGCCGCGCGCGGTCGGTGAACCTCTCGAACATCGTTTATCGCTCCTCAGAGCGGTCGGGCAGTTCGGGGTCGGTCCCCGCCCTGTCCTTCCGCATGCTAGTCCCGCGGGACGGGACAGCTCATTCCAACTGCCGACATCCGTCCACGGCTCACCCCCACGTCGGTGAGGAAAACCGGCTGTAAGAGCCGACTACTGCTCCAACCCGATGGTGCGAGACGATGTTCCCGCAGGCCAGGCAGATACCCGTCACACGTGTACGCCGATGGCGAACGGAAGCCGCTCAAATCAGCGTGTCGCCCCGATCCACTAGGAATGTCTTACCCGTAAGGACTGACACTCCATGCCGGTCAGCACGGTTCCCTCCGCTACGGGCGAACACGCTTGTGTCCCGAATGTGGGACTCCGCTCCGCGGATGTTTACGTTCCGCATTGAACCGGCTGCACAGCGTAACCCGGCGGCGCCACTCGGAGTTCATCCGTTCATGGCCGTCGTCAACGTCGTGAACGCCGTTTCCCCGCCCCGTGTTCCGCCCTCTGTTCCGCCCCGTGTTCCGCCCTCTGTTCCGCCCCGTGTCCCCTCCGGGCCGGACACCCGTGCCTGGTACGAGCGGGTGCTCGGCTGGGCCGTGGCGGACGGGCCGCCCCTGCGGCTGGTGACCGGGGTCCGGTTCGACGTGCTGGAGCTTCCCGCGGACGCCGGGGCCGGCCTGCTGCGCCGTCCCGGCCTCCCCACCGGTCCGGTGGCGCTGGAGGGGCGCGGGATGTGCTTCCTGGTCGCCCCGGGGGCCGCCGACGAGCTGGAGGGGCTGCTCGACTGGCTGGAGTGGGGCGGGGTGGGGCTGGAGCTCGCCGCCCGGGGTGCGGGGGGCGGGATCACCGCCCCCGAGCCGCCCGGGCGCGTGCGGGCTGGAAACCCTCAGGGGGCCGCCGTCTGGCTGCGGCCCCCCGAGCCGGGGTGCGAGGCCTCGCTGCCTGCCCTGCCCGGTCCGGGGCGGGGCCGCGGGCCCGATCTCGTACGCCTGGTGGCCGCGGCGGCGACGGAGTGCCACCGCGCCCGCCTGTGGCGGCGTACGGGTCAGCCCTTGGCGTTCTCGTAGGCCTCGCGGATCTCGGCCGGGACACGGCCCCGGTCGTTGACGCTGAGCCCCTGGGCCTTGGCCCAGGCTCGGATCTCGGCGGTGTCCGGGCTGCCGGTGGAAGCCGCGGCGCGGCCCTTGGCGCGGCCGGCCGAGGCGCGTCCACCGGTACGGCGGCCGCTCTTGGTGTACGGGTCGAGCAGCCCGCGGAGCTTTTCAGCGTTGGCGGTGGTGAGGTCGATCTCGTAGGTCTTGCCATCCAGAGCGAACGTCACGGTCTCGTCCGCCTCGCCACCGTCGAGGTCGTCGACAAGAAGGACCTGAACCTTCTGTGCCACCGGATTTCCTTTCATCGAAAATGCAGTACGCGGAAAGGAAACCGCTTTTGCCTGGAAAACACAAACCCCCGGGGAGAGGTTCAGGCACTCTACAAGGCGGGAAACGTACGCGATTCGGACATAGGCCACAGGCGGTTGCGGCCTGGAATAGCCCTCGTGTCCGATCAGAGGTGCAGCAGCATCCGGCTGTTGCCCAAGGTGTTCGGCTTCACTCGTTCGAGACCGAGGAACTCGGCGACTCCCTCGTCATAGGAACGCAGGAGCTCGATGTAGACATCGGTCTCCACCGGGGTCTCGCCGATCTCGACGAACCCGTGCTTCGCGAAGAAGTCGACTTCGAAGGTCAGGCAGAATACCCGGCTCACCCCGAGCCGGCGGGCCGTCTCCAACAACTTGGCGAGCACCAGGTGCCCCACTCCTGCGCCCTTCAGGTCCCGGTCGACCGCGAGCGTGCGCACTTCCGCGAGGTCTTCCCACATGACGTGGAGAGCCCCGCAGCCCACCACCTGGCCGTCGGACTCGCGTTCCGCGACCCAGAACTCCTGGATGTCCTCGTAAAGGACGACCGGTGCTTTGTCGAGGAGGATCCGCTGCTGCACGTACTGGTCCAGCAGGCGGCGCAGGGCCGGAACATCTCCGGTGCGCGCGCGGCGGATGGTCACTGTTTTCGCGTCTGTGGTGGAAAGCTCTCCCATAGGCCGGACGCTATCGCCCCGGCTCGCTCCGGTGCGCGCCGGAGCCCCCTTCTTCCCCGGGCGCGGAGTCGGGTGCGCCCTGGCCGGCGGCCGGGGGCCCGGATGCGGGGGGCTCTGCCGCGGGGGCGGCGGGGGCCGGGGGCTCGGGCTCGTCGTGCTGGACGATCCGTACGGCGTCGCGCAGGGCCTCGCGCTGTTCCGGGGACATCATGCCGAAGAAGGCGACGAGGGCGGCCGCGGGGCTGTCACTCGTCGACCAGGCTTCGTTCATCAGTGCGGCCGAGTAGGCGGCGCGGGTGGAGACCGCCGTATATCGATAGGCGCGGCCTTCCGCTTCCCGGCGGACCCAGCCCTTCTGATGGAGATTGTCCATAACGGTCATGACCGTGGTGTACGCGATGGACCGTTCCTGCTGGAGGTCTTCCAGGACTTCGCGAACGGTGACCGGGCGGTTCCACTGCCACACCCGCGTCATGACCGCGTCTTCGAGTTCTCCCAAGGGGCGAGGCACAGCAGCACGATAGTGCGGAATGGGCGGAATTGCCCGACTATTCGTGGTGCAACGCGCGGCCTATACCCGGGCGGCGGGGCTACTTCTGCGGCTGGCCGGCTTCGGCGCGGGCGAGCACGGCGTCGACGGCAGCGTCTTCCTTGGCCTTGTTGGCGCCGCCCTGGCTCTTCACGATCGTCCTCACGAGGAAGATGAAGAACGTGGCCATCACGATGGGGGGCACGAGCGCGGAAACGTAGTCCATGCCCCCCAGCGTAGCTATACCGCCGCCAGGCCCGCGGCCGGGGGCGGGGCGGGCTTGCGCCGCGGCGGGAAGACCTCGCCGGGCGTGGGGACGGGCCGTCCGGGGCGCGGGGCCTGGGGGCGCGGGGGCTCCTTCGGGGCCGTCTCGGGGCCGGGCCGCCCGGGGCCCGGTTCCTCCGGGGCGCGGGCGGCGCCACGCGGTTCCCCGCGGCCGCCGGCCAGGGCCAGCAGGCGGGTCCGGGGCGCGGGTGCGGAGGCCGCGAGCCGTCGGCGCACGGAGCGCTCCGCGACGCCCTGGGCCCGTTCCAGCACGGCGGCGGCGACCGGGGTGGCCCGCAGGGCGCGCAGGGCCGCGAGGTCGTCCGGGTCCGGCTCGTACCCGGCGGCCAGCGCGTCCTGGAGCAGCTCCAGGTAGCCGGAGAGGCTCCCGGGGAGGGCTCCGCGGTAGCGCGCGAGGTCGTCGAGCAGGAAGGCTCTGAGCCGGCCCGCCTCCCGGACCGCTTCGTCCACCGACGCCGCGAGGCGCAGGCAGTCCTGGACCTCGGCGGCCGTCAGGGGGGCCGTGGAGGACTGGAGGGCGTGGGCGAGGCTACGCCTGAGCACGTGCAGCTCGGCGGCGCTGAAGGCCATGCCGCCGCGGGATCCGTAGGGCGTGGGCATGGCCCGAAGATACGCGCTAATCGGACAAAATCCCCCGATGCCGGGGAGGTGCGGCGCGGCGTGCGCGCGCCGCGGGCCCCGCCGGGATCAGCCGGTCTCCTTCACGGCCTCGACGAAGTCGGCCCAGGCGGCGTGGGTGGTGGCCATCACGAGGTGGGCCGGGTCGGCCCGGTCCGCCACCCGTACGAGGGTGCCGGGCGCGGCGGCCACGTAGACGCAGGCCTCTCCTTCGCCGCAGTACGACGATTTGCGCCACTCGGTCGGGGCGTTCGTCATGGTGTCTCCTCCATCGTGGACGAGGCCACGTTGCCTCTCCAGCGGGACGCTACCCCCGTCTGAGTCACACTCCGGCCACTTCCCGTAAAAAACGCGGCCGATAAATGTCACTCCGCCGTCACGCCGGCGTCACTCGACCGGAAACGCGTAGGCGATCTCGTAGCGGGAATCGGGGACGACGAGGTCCGCGGTCTCCACCGGGCGGCCGTCGACGTCCATGTAGGTCCGCTCGATCCGGGTGATCATCGAGCCGAGGCTG
The DNA here is from genome assembly GCF_044129415.1 of Streptomyces racemochromogenes. Classification (GTDB taxonomy): domain Bacteria; phylum Actinomycetota; class Actinomycetes; order Streptomycetales; family Streptomycetaceae; genus Streptomyces; species Streptomyces racemochromogenes_A. The sequence goes on along the minus strand of NZ_JBBDHD010000035.1, from coordinate 33,349 downwards.
ATCCCGAGCAGGTTGGCCTGGTCCTGGTTGGCGCGGGCGGGGCGCGGGACCTCCACCACGGAGGCGACGGTGATGCCGATGGAACGCATCCGCGCCACGACGCCCGCACCGCGCATCTCGCCGACCTCGGGCAGGACGATCGGGGTCCCGGAGGTGATGGCGAGGGGCTCCCAGGACTCGGAGAGCTCGGCGGGGCTGCCGTCCGCCATGAACTCGTAGCGGGTCATCACGCAGGGGGCGCCGGGTTCGATGGCCAGCCGGGCGGCGATCCGCTCGGGGGCGGGGACCTGGGGGTGGGTCCGCGAGTCCCAGGAGGCGGCGATGCCGTGCGCGGCGGCCTCGGAGCGGAAGGTGTTGCCGGACCCGGGGACGCGGCGGCGGGTGCGGAGCATCCGCATGCGGCGGCGCGGGGTGCGCACGTACGTGCCGGAGCCGGCGCGGCCCTCCAGGAAGCCCTCGATGATCAGCTGCTCCATCGCCCGCTGGGTGACGCCCTGGCCGACCTCGTACTCCTCGGCGAATCGGGCGCGGGAGGGGAGGCGGTCCCCGACCTTCCACTCACCCGCCTCGATCCGGGCCCGGAGGGACTCGACCACCTGCAAGTACGGTGATTTACGGGGCATTCGGGCCGTCCTCTACCGTCTCGACCGTGCCGCTCGGGAGCGCGTGCGTCCGACGCCGACAAGCTAACCGATCAGCTTGAAGCTGAGCATTCGGGGTGACGGTGGGTACGGGCGATTCCCTTGCGTGGAAGGGGTGTTGGGCCCAACGGAGCGCTCCGCCCGCCGCGTCCCGGGCGGGCGGGGCGGGCGGAGTGCCGTGTGCTCAGTCGAAGTTGGGCGCGTTGCGCTCGTACACCAGCCGCAGGCCGATCAGGGTCAGCCAGGGCTCGTGCTCGTCGACCACCGACGTCTCGCCGAGGACGATCGGGGCCAGTCCGCCGGTGGCGATGACGCGGACGTCGTCCGGGTCGCCGTCCGGGCCGACCAGGTCCCGGGCCATGCGGTGGACGATCCCGTCGACCTGCCCCGCGAACCCGTAGACCACGCCCGACTGCATGGCCTCGACCGTGGACTTGCCGATCACGTTGCGCGGCCGGGCGAGCTCGATCTTGCGCAGCTGGGCGCCGCGCATCCCGAGCGCCTCCATCGAGATCTCGATGCCGGGGGAGATCACCCCGCCCACGTACTCGCCGCGCGCGGAGATCGCGTCGAAGGTGGTCGCCGTCCCCATGTCGACGACGATCGCCGGACCCCCGTACAGCTCGACGGCGGCGACCGCGTTGACGATGCGGTCCGCGCCGACCTCCTTGGGGTTGTCCATCAGGATCGGCACGCCCGTCTTGACGCCGGGCTCCACCAGCACCGCCGGCACGTCGCCGTAGTAGCGGCGGGTGACCTCGCGCAGCTCGTGCAGGACGGACGGGACCGTCGCGCAGATCGCGATGCCGTGGATCCCGTCGCCCAGCTCGCTGCCGAGCATCGGGTGCATCCCCATCAGGCCCTGGAGCAGGACGGCCATCTCGTCGGCCGTACGGCGCGGGTCGGTCGAGACCCGCCAGTGCTCGACGATCTCCTCGCCGTCGAACAGGCCCATGACGGTGTGGGTGTTGCCCACGTCGATGGTGAGCAGCACGGACTACACCGCCTCGCGCAGGTCGAGCCCGATGTCCAGGATCGGCGAGGAGTGGGTGAGGGCGCCCACCGCCAGGTAGTCCACACCGGTCTCGGCGTAGGCGCGGGCGGTCTCCAGGGTGAGGCGGCCCGAGGACTCCAGGACGGCGCGGCCGGCCACGATGGTGACGGCCTCCTCGGTCTCCGGGACGGTGAAGTTGTCCAGCAGGATCAGGTCCGCGCCCGCGTCCACGACCTCGCGGACCTGGTGCATCGTGTCGACCTCGACCTCCACGGGGACGTCCGGGAAAGCCTCGCGGACGGCCTTGAAGGCCTGGGCGACGCCGCCGGCCGCGACCACGTGGTTGTCCTTGACCAGTGCCGCGTCCGACAGGGACATGCGGTGGTTGACGCCGCCGCCGCAGCGGACCGCGTACTTCTCCAGCGAGCGCAGGCCGGGGGTGGTCTTGCGGGTGTCGCGGACCTTGGCCTTGGTGCCCTCCAGGACGTCCGCCCAGCGGCGGGTGGCCGTGGCGATGCCGGAGAGGCGGCACAGGATGTTCAGGGCGCTGCGCTCGGCCGTCAGCAGGTCGCGGGTGCGGGAGCGGACGGACAGCAGCAGCTGGCCGGCCTCCACGCGGTCGCCGTCCTCGGCGTGCCGCTCGACCTCGAAGGCCTCCGTGCACACCACGGAGAACACCGCCTCGGCGATGCGCAGGCCGGCCACGACGCCGGCCTCGCGGGCCACGAAGTCGGCGACGGCCTCGGCGTCTTCGGGGACGGTGGCGGTGGTGGTGACGTCGACCCCGCCGTCGAGGTCCTCGGACAGCGCCATGTGCGCGATGTCCTCGACCTCGATCGGGTCGAGGCCCGCGTCCACGAGCAGCTGGGCGAGCGCCGGGTCGAGGCCGCTCTCCTCGCCGTCGCCGCAGCCGCAGTCGTCGCCGCAGCCGCCTTCGTTCTGCTCGATCAGGGGGAGTTCGGGGGTGCTCACGGTCAGTGCTCCTGGCTTGAGGGGTGTGGGGAACGTCTACGGGCGGGGGGCGCCCGAGGGGGCGTCCGCGTCCACGGGCGGGAAGTCCGCCGAGTCGGTGGGAGTGACGACCAGGGCGCGGCGCTCGGTCGCCGAGAGCCGCACCACCAGGTGGCGGCGCCAGGCGTCGTCGCGGTCGGGGTGGTCCTCGCGCCAGTGGCAGCCGCGGGTCTCGGCGCGCCGCTGGGCGGCGGCGACCAGGACGCGGGCCACGCACAGCAGGTTGGTCGCCTCCCAGGTGTCCACGCCCGGTTCGGCGGTCTTGCCGTGGGCCTCCAGCTCCCCCAGGGCCGTCGTGTACAGGGTCTCCAGGGCCTCGGCGGCCGTGCTCAGGGACTCGGCGGAGCGCAGCACGCCCGCGCCCAGGGTCATGATCCGCTGGATCTCGTAGCGGGCCGTGGCCGGCTGGAGCGGTCCGGTGGCCGGGACGGGTATGCCCGGGCCGCTGCCCCGGGGGGCGCGGGAGACGATGTCCTCGGCGATCCGCTCGGCGAAGACCAGGCCCTCCAGCAGGGAGTTGGAGGCCAGCCGGTTCGCGCCGTGCACGCCGGTGCAGGCGACCTCGCCGCAGGCGTACAGGCCCGGCACCGTGGTGCGGCCGTACAGGTCGGTGCGGACGCCGCCGGAGGCGTAGTGCGCGGCGGGCGCGACCGGGATGGGCTCGGTCACCGGGTCGATGCCGTGGGAGCGGCAGGCGGCGAGGATCGTGGGGAAGCGGTTCTCCCACATCTCGGCGCCGAAGTGCCGCGCGTCCAGGTACATGTGCAGGGCGCCCTGTTCCTGCATGCGGCGCGTGATGCCCTTGGCGACGATGTCGCGGGGGGCGAGCTCGGCGAGCTCGTGCTGCCCCACCATGAAGCGGACCCCGTCGGCGTCGACGAGGTGGGCGCCCTCGCCCCGTACGGCCTCCGAGACCAGGGGCTGCTGGCCCTCCGCGTCCGGGCCGAGGAACAGCACGGTCGGGTGGAACTGGACGAACTCCAGGTCGGAGACCTCGGCGCCGGCGCGCAGCGCCAGGGCGACGCCGTCGCCGGTGGAGACGGACGGGTTGGTCGTCGCGGAGAAGACCTGGCCCATCCCTCCGGTCGCGAGGATCACGGCGGGCGCGTGGACGGCGCCCACGCCGTCGTGCTGGCCCTCGCCCATCACGTGCAGGGTGACGCCGGCCGTGCGGCCCTCCGCGTCCTGGAGCAGGTCCAGGACCAGCGCGTTCTCGACCGTCTCGATGCCGGCGGCCTGGACGGCCTCGACGAGCGCGCGGGAGATCTCGGCGCCGGTGGCGTCGCCGCCCGCGTGCGCGATCCGGCGGCGGTGGTGGCCGCCCTCGCGGGTCAGCTCTATCTCGCCCGTCTCGGCGGAGGTGTCGAAGACGGCGCCGGTCGCGATGAGCCGCCGGACCGCGTCCGGGCCCTCCGTGACCAGGAGCCGTACGGCGTTCTCGTCGCACAGCCCGGCCCCGGCGACCAGGGTGTCGTCCAGGTGCTGCTCGGGGGTGTCGCCCTCACCGAGCGCGGCCGCGATGCCGCCCTGGGCCCAGCGCGTCGAGCCGTCGTCGAGCCGCGCCTTGGTGACCACGACCGTGCGGCGGCCCGCGGCGGCGCAGCGCAGCGCGGCGGTCAGGCCCGCGACGCCGGATCCGACGACCACGACGTCCGCGTCGACGGCCCAGCCGGGGGCGGGGGCGTGCAGCCGTATGCCGGTGCCGGCGGCGCCCGGGGTGCCTGGGTTGCCTGTGGTGCTCACGCGTGTGCTCCGAACTCCAATGGGATGTTGTCGATCAGCCGGGTCGTGCCGACCTTCGCCGCGACGGCCAGGACGGCCTGTCCGGTGAAGTCGGGGCCGACGTCGGTGAAGTCCTGCGGGTCGACCAGCGCCAGGTAGTCCAGGACCAGCGGCGGCTCCTGCCGGGCCGCCTCCTCCAGGACGTGCCGGGCCGCGGCCCGTACGGCGTCCGGCAGGCCGGCGGCGCCGGTGGCGGCCGCCGACACGGCGTGGGCGTCGGCGGAGGCGCGGATCTCGCCGAGCCGGGCCAGGGCGGTGGCCCGCTCGTCGCTGGCGGGCGAGGCCTCCGCGCGGGCGCGCAGCGCGGCCTGCGCGGCGAGCCGGTCGCGGCCGGCGAACAGGGCGTGGGAGAGGGCGAGGGCGGTGTGCCGCTCGGCCGGGGAGAGGTAGCGGTTGCGCGACGACAGGGCGAGCCCGTCGTCTTCGCGGACGGTGGGCACGCCGGCCACCTCGACCGGGAAGTTGAGGTCGGTCACCATGCGCCGGATCAGCGCCAGCTGCTGGGCGTCCTTCTGGCCGAAGAGGGCCAGGTCGGGGCGGGTGAGGTGGAGCAGTTTGGCGACCACGGTGAGCATGCCGTCGAAGTGGCCGGGGCGGGTGGCGCCCTCCAGCCGCTCGCCCATCGGCCCGGCGGTGATCCGCACCTGCGGGTCGCCGCCCGGGTACACCTCGTCGACGGAGGGCGCGAACACGGCGTCGGCGCCCGCCTCCTCGGCGACGGCCAGGTCGGAGTCGAGGGTGCGGGGATAGCGGTCGAGGTCCTCGTTCGCCCCGAACTGGAGCGGGTTGACGAAGACGGTGACGACGACCTGTCCGTCGGGGCCGGCCTGCTCGCGGGCGGTGCGCACGAGGGTGGCGTGGCCCTCGTGCAGGGCGCCCATCGTCATCACGACGGCCCGGCGGCCGGCGCGCGGCAGCTTGTGGAGCTCTTCGGCGGTGTTCAGCAGCTGGAGCGGGCCGGTCATCGCTCCCCACCCTTCGGATCGGAGTCTGCGGTGTCGGCGAGCACGCCGAGCAGGTCTTCGGCGAGCTCGGGCTTGAGCAGGCCGTGCGCGAGGGCCCGGTCGGCGGTGGTGCGGGCCATGGCGAGGTACCCGGCGACGGTGCCGGGGGCGTGCTTGCGCAGTTCGGAGACGTGCGCGGCGACGGTGCCGGCGTCCCCCCGGGCGACGGGGCCGGTCAGGGCGGCGTCGCCGGAGCGCAGGGCGTTGTCCAGGGCCGCGCCGAGGAGCGGGCCGAGCATCCGGTCGGGGTGGCCGACACCGGCGGTGCGCAGCAGCTCCATGGCCTGGGCGACCAGGGTGACCAGGTGGTTCGCACCCAGGGCGAGGGCCGCGTGGTAGAGCGGACGGCTCTCCTCCGCGATCCACTCGGGCTCCCCGCCCATCTCGATGACCAGGGCCTCGGCGGCGAGCCGCAGCTCTTCGGGGGCGGTCACCCCGAAGGAGCAGCCGGCCAGGCGCTGCACGTCCACCTCGGTGCCGGTGAAGGTCATCGCGGGGTGCAGGGCCAGCGGCAGGGCGCCCGCGCGGCGCGCGGGGTCGAGCACGGCGGTCCCGTACCGGCCGGAGGTGTGGACGAGGAGCTGCCCGGGGCGCACGGCCCCGGTCTCGGCGAGTCCCTCGACGAGCCCGGGCAGGGCGTCGTCCGGGACGGTCAGCAGCACCAGCTCGGCCCGCTCCAGCACCTGCGCGGGGCTGACCAGCGGGACGTCGGGCAGCATCCGCTCGGCCCGGCGCCGGGAGGCGTCGGAGACGCCGGAGACGGCGACGGGGCGGTGCCCGGCCTGCCGGAGGGCGCGGGCCAGCGCGGGTCCGACCCGGCCGGCGCCGACGACGCCGACGGAGAGCCGGGCGGGGCGCTCTTGCTGCGATGGGTTCACGCGGGGAATGCCTTCCGTTCCAGTCCGCGGGGGGTACCGGACGATACGTCGCCATGCTAGGCCCTCGGCCGGGGGCACCGCCGGTCAGGCCCGGGGCCCGGAGCGGCCGGGAAACCGTTCGGAGCGGCCGGGCGGGGCGGGCATCATCGGGGGCATGACTGGCGTGGCGGGCGGGACGGACGGTACGGGCGTGACGGATGCGGGTGCGGGCGACGAGGGGGACGTCGGGGGCATGGCGGACACGGCCGACGCGCCGACCGAGCGGGCCGTGGCGGCGTGGCGGGCGGCCTCCCGGACGCTGACCCCCAGCCGCCGGGGACAGACCCTCCGGGAGCTCCTGGCGGAGCTGGCCGACGCCCCGTACGACATGGACGCGCCCGGCGACCTGTACGGCGACGGGATCGTCGCCGAGCTGGAGCGGCGGGTCGCCGGCCTGCTGGGCACCGAGGACGCCGCCTTCTTCCCCACCGGGACGATGGCCCAGCAGATCGCGCTGCGCTGCTGGGCGGGCCGCACCGGCAACCCGGTGGTCGCGGTGCACCCGATGGGCCACCCCGAGCGGTGGGAGGGCGGCGCGCTGTCGACCGTGTCGGGGCTGCGCACCGTCCACCCGGTGCGCGAGCCGCGCCAGCCGACGCCGGAGGAGGTCCGCGACCACCCCGAGCCCTTCGGCACCCTGATGCTGGAGCTGCCGTTGCGCGAGGCCGGTTTCCTGCTGCCCTCGTGGGAGGAGCTGACGGAGCTCGTGGACGCCGCCCGGGAGCGGGACGCGGTGGTCCACTTCGACGGGGCCCGGCTGTGGGAGTCCACCGTGCACTTCGGCCGCCCCCTGGCGGAGATCGCCGGACTGGCCGACTCCGTGTACGTGTCCTTCTACAAGTCCCTGGGCGGGCTGAGCGGGGCCTGCCTGGCGGGGGACCGCGGCTTCGTGGAGGAGACCCGGGTGTGGCGCCACCGGTACGGGGGCCAGGTCTTCCGGCAGTTCCCCCAGGCCCTGTCGGCCCTGGCCGGGCTGGAGCGGGAGCTGCCCCGGCTCCCGGCGTACGTCGAGCAGGCCCGGATGGTGGCGCGGGCGCTGCGGGAGGGCTTCGAGGCCGCGGGGGTGCCGTGGTTCCGGATCAACCCGGAGGTACCGCACACGCACCAGTTCCAGGTGTGGCTCCCGTACGGGCCGGAGCGCCTGACCGAAGCGGGCACCCTGCAGGCGGAGGAGGAGGGCACGGCCCTGTTCGGCCGCTGGTCCGCCGAGGGGGTCGCACCGGGCCTGGCGATGACGGAGGTCACGGTGACGCAGCCGGGCCTGGCCTGGACCGCGGAGGAGGTCCGGGCGGCGGTGGGGGGTTTCCTGGGGCGGGTGTAGGCCCCGCCTTCGCCCCCGTGAGGGGGCGGGGAGGCCGGGCCCCCTCAGCAGGCCCGCGTCCGGTGGACGAAGCGGGTCAGGGCGTGGCGCCAGGGGTGGGTGGCGGGGGCGCCCGAGACGGCGGCCTCGAACTGGGCCGCGGTGCGGATCGAGCGCAGGGCGGCCAGGTCGTCGCGGCCCGGGGGCGGCGGCGGGGGCGTGCCGTGCTGGGACGCGCGCCAGGTGTCGATGAGGTACTGCTCCAAGGCGGTCATGCCTCCACCCTCACCCCGTCGGCCGCAGTCCGCCCGTCGATTGACGGGAGCCGTCAATCGACCCCTCCCACCTGCGGCGGAGCATCCGCCGGGCCCCTCGGACGGCTGCGCGCCGACCCCTCCGCCGACGCCCACCCCGGAGGTCCGGGCGGGGGCCGCGGCGGACAGAATGGGGCGATGAGCGTGACCATCGACATCGCCGGGCTCCCCGCGGAGCGGATCGCCTTCGCGACATCGCCGCTCGCCGAGCTCTGCATGACCCTGCACGCGCTCTCGCAGCCCGCCCACCACCCCGCGCTGCACTCCTGGACGAGGAGCACTACAGCCTCGCTCGACCCCTGCCTGGCCGAGCGCCTCCTGGAGGCCGACTTCATGTGGCGCAGTTCTTTCTCCGACATCTTCATGGCCTTCGCCGGCGTCCCCGGCGGCAGCGGCCGGCCCGGGGCGACGCTGGCCGAGGAGCTGGACGTCCTCGACCGGATGGACGACGAGCGGTTCGTGCTGGCCGCTCTGGAGCACTGCTGGCTGGCCCTCTACAACGAGGGCGGCGCGCCGTCCCCGCTCACCGACGCGGCCGCGCGGGCCAAGGCGCTGGAGACCGCGGCCGCGCGCGGTCCGGCGCGGCTGGAGTTCACGCGTCGGCTGCTGGACGACCCCTCGCCCGTGCGCGCCTGGCTGCGCCGGCTGCTGGAGGACTGCGACGAGGCCTTCTTCGCCGAGACCTGGCGGCGGATCGAGCCGCGGCAGAGCGCGGACGTCCGGCACAAGACCGAGGTGCTGCGCCACCGGGGACTGCCGGCGGTGCTGAAGGAGGTGTCGTCGGCGCTGAGCGTGGACGAGGCGCACACGGTGATCACGGCCGACAAGATGGTGAACGGGCAGGCCACCGCCACCGATCCGGCGGTCGGGCCGGGGCTGCTGTTCATACCGACCAACTTCGGCTGGCCGCACCTGCTCGTCCTGCACGCGCCCGGCTGGATGCCGGTGGTCCACTACCCCCTGGAGTCGCCGGAGCTGGCCTCCGAGCCGCCGTCGGTGGAGCAGGTGCAGCGCCGGATGGAGGCGCTGGCGCACCCCATGCGGATGATGCTGTGCCGCAGTCTGGCCCGGGCCCCGTACACGACCAGCGAACTGGCGCGGGTGTACCGGATATCCGCGCCGGAGGTGTCCCGGCACCTGGCCGTCCTGAAGCGGGCGGGGCTGATCCACACGCACCGTCAGGGGCGGTACGTGCAGCACCAGCTGGACCTGTCCGTGGTCGCCCGCATAGGGCCCGATCTCATCGAGGGCATCCTCCGCTGAAACGGCGCCGGACCGGGCCCCGGTCCGGCCTCCGGACGGTGGCCGGTTTTCGCCGTTCCCCGTCGGCGCGGACGTACCGATATCCGGATTTCACAAACCGGAAGCAGTGAAAACCCTGGCGACGGCGGCCGGTTGCTGCCTAACGTGCCCCCACCGCTCGCCCCTCAGTCGTCCCACAGTGGTCCCGTCGTCGCTCCATGCTGGGAAAGGATCTCCATGCCTTCTCGCCGTATAGCCGCAGCAACCGCCGCCGTGGCGGCCGCGGCCCTCGTCTCCCCGCTGCTCCTCGCCGGCCCGGCCGGCGCGTCGGGCCCGCAGAGCGACGCCGCCCGGGGGGACGCCCTGGCCCGGAAGCTGGTCAAGGAGGCGACCGGCAAGGGGGCCGACAACCACCTGAAGGTCTTCCAGTCGATCGCCGACTACAACAACGGCACCCGCGTGGCGGGTTCGAAGGGGCACGAGCAGTCCGCCAAGTACGTCGAGGGCGTGCTGAAGGCCGCCGGCTACGAGGTCTCGCGGCACGAGTTCGACTTCGTGTACGTCGAGACGATCGCCGAGACGCTGAAGGTGAACGGCGCCGCCGGACGCGACGTCCCGCTCAAGCTGATGACGTACACGGCGAGCGGCCCCGAGGGCGGGATCACCGCCCCGGTCGCGGTCGTACCGGTCGACGCGGACGGATCCAACGGCTGCGACGCCGCAGACTTCGCGGCCGGCGCCTTCACCGGCAAGATCGCCCTGGTCAAGCGCGGCGGCTGCACGTTCGCCGTGAAGCAGGCGAACGCGGCGGCGGCGGGCGCGGTCGGCGCCGTCATCTACAACAACACCGCGGGCGCCCTGAACGGCACCCTGGGCGACCCGGACGCGGGCAAGGTCCCGACCGGCGGCATCAGCCAGGCCGACGGCGAGAAGCTCGCCGCGGAGGCCGCCGCCGGGCCGGTGGAGGTGACCCTGGACGTCCGCCAGTTCCGTGAGAAGCGCAAGACCTTCAACGTGATCGCGGAGACCAGGGGCGGAGACGCCGCCAACACGGTCTTCCTCGGCGCGCACCTGGACTCGGTCGCCGCCGGCCCCGGCATCAACGACAACGGCTCCGGCTCGGCCGGCATCCTCCAGGTCGCGCAACGCCTCGCGGGCGAGCAGAAGAAGATCAAGAACAAGGTGAAGTTCGCCTGGTGGTCGGCGGAGGAGTTCGGCCTGCTCGGCTCGGAGGCGTACGTGGCCTCGCTGACGCCGGAGCAGAAGAAGCAGATCAGGCTCTACCTGAACTTCGACATGATCGCCTCGCCCAACGCCGCCTACTTCGTCTACGACGGCGACGACTCCGACAAGGTCGGCTCGGGTCCGGGCCCGGAGGGCTCGGCGCAGCTGGAGAAGCAGATCACCGACTTCCTCGACGCGCGGAAGATCCCGCACGAGGGCAGCGACTTCACCGGCCGCTCCGACTACGGCCCGTTCATCGAGGCGGGCATCCCGTCCGGCGGTACGGACACGGGCGCCGAGGGCATCAAGACCGCGGCGCAGGCCGCGAAGTTCGGCGGTCAGGCGGGTGTCGCCTACGACGTGAACTACCACGGCAAGGGTGACGACATCACCAACATCGACCAGAAGGCGCTCGACATCAACGTCGACGTGATCGCGAACGCGGTCGGCCACTACGCCTACGACCTGGCCCCGCTGTCGCAGCCGGTCGTCTCGCAGCCGACCACCGGCTCCGGCAACGGCGGCGGCCTGCGTCCGGGCCACGACCACGAGGCCGCCGAGTAGGGGACCGCGGAGCAGCACGCCGCGGGAGCGGTACGGAGGGGCCGGCTTTCCGGGGGGATGCCGGCCCCTCCGCCGTTCCCCCGGACCGGCACTACGCCCCCTGGGCCCCCGCCCACCCGGCCGTGACGTCCGCGATCGCGCGCGCCACCTCGTCGCGCCGGGCGGGGTCCGCCCGGACGGAACGGGCGAGCTCCAGGTGGAGGAAGCGGGTGCCGAGCTCGCCGGCCAGCCGGCCCTGGACGTTGCCCCGGCCCGACATCCGGCAGCTGCCGCTCCAGGCCCGGCAGGGGCGCACCCCCCGGGCGGCCAGCCCGGCGGCCAGCCGTGCGGCGTCGGCGGTGGCGGCGTCGCCCGCGCCGGTGGAGACGACGGCCCCGGCTCCGGGGACGGTGGAGTCGGCGAAGCCGTGCAGCTGGACGCCCGGCAGGCCCCGCCGGGTCAGCTCGGCGATGACGGCGTGGAAGACGGAGTCGGTGCGGTGCGCCACGTCGGCCTCCCCGGTACCGCCGCCACCCGAACCGGAGCCGTCCCCGGCCGCGTCGCCCTCCTCCGAGTCCGACTCCGAGTCCGACTCCGACCCGCCGCCGCCCGGGCCGCCGGCCGCCTTGCGGTGGGCGCCCGCCAGGACCATGACCCCGCCCGGGGCCCCGCGCAGGACCGCGACCCCGAGCCGCTCGGTGTCCTGGTCGGCGATCGGGTGCGGGACCTGGACCGACCAGCGCGCCGGGGCGCCGAGGTCGACGTAGACCCGGCCCCATCCGCGGGCGGCGGAGCCGGAGTCGGGCGCGGCGTCCGCGATCTCCGCGTAGCGGCGGCCGCCGGGGCCGTCGGTGAAGGTGTCGACGCGGTAGTCCACCGCCGCGAGCCGGGTCCGGGCCTCTTCGAGATTTCCGCCCAAAAGGCTGGAAACCCCCTCCACCACGACATCCCTCTCGGCCCGTGTCGGGGTGCGGTAACCGCCCCGCACCCCGAACGCGGAGGTGAATCGGGTCACCCGGTCGAGGAGATCGGTGGCCTGCGCCACAGGCGGCGGAGCAGATGACTCCGCCCTTTTGACCGAATTGTTCGGATGAAAAGCGACATAACCGATGATCGTCATGATCGTTGCGCAGATGATCACGGCGATCGTTATGTTTTTGGTCAACCCCGGCCTCGTCACTGGCCGAAAATAACCGAATGCATCTCCGTCCCACCCGACCGGTCTTCCCCAGGGCCCTCACCGCGCTGCTGTGCGCGCCGCTGAGCCTCGCCCTCGCGGGATGCGGCCTGCTCGGCGGGAGCGGCGGCGGCGACGCCGCCCCGGCGTCCGGCGGCGGGACCGGCCGGTCCTTCTCGGTCGCCGCGGCCGGAGACATCCTGGTCCACCCCCAGCTCACCGACCAGGCCGCCCGGGACGCACGTGCGGCCGGGCACACGGGGTACGACTTCGACCGGATCATGGCGGGCGTCAAGCCGGTCATCAGCAAGGCCGACCTCGCGATCTGCCACATGGAGCCGGTCCTCGGCGAGCCCGGCGGCCCCTTCCGGACGTACCCCGACTTCCTCGTCCCGCCGCAGATCGCCAAGACGGTCCGGAACATCGGCTACGACACCTGCTCCACGGCCTCCAACCACACCCTCGACCACGGCCCCGAGGGCGTCCAGCGCACCCTCGACACCCTGGACCGCGAGGGCCTCAGGCACACCGGCTCCGCCCGCAGCCAGCAGGAGGCGGACCGGCCGAACATCCTCGACGTCAAGGGCGTCAAGGTCGCCCAGCTCTCCTTCGCCTCCGGCTTCAACGGCCGCGAGGTCCCCGGGGACAAGCCCTGGCTGGCCAACCTCGTCAGCGTCAAGGCCGTCGCCGCCGCCGAGAAGCGGGCCCGCGCCGCCGGCGCCGAGGTGGTGATCCTCTCCGTCCACTGGGGCCGCGAGCACCAGCCCGACCCCAGCGGCCCCCAGCGGGAACTGGCCCGCGCCATCGCCCGGGACACCGGCGTCGACCTGGTCATCGGCCACCACGCGCACGTGGTCCAGCCGATGGAGAAGATCGACGGCACCTGGGTCGCGTACGGGCTCGGCAACCAGCTCGCCCGGCACGACGTGCCCAGCGGCCTCACCGAAGAGGGCGCCATCGGCTGGTTCGACTTCTCCGAGAAGAACGGGAAGTGGGAGGTGGCGGCCCGCTTCGTGCCGACCTACACCGACATCCCGCCCGACCCCGAGAGCACCCCCGGCACCGACCTGCCGGGCAGCGGGCCCGCCCCCGCGCGCGACCACCGGCTGGTCGACGTGGCCGCCGCCCTCGCCTCCGGGACGACGCCCGACGGGAAGGAACTGCTGCCCGAGCAGCGCGCCCGCTACCGCCTGGCCTTCGAACGCACCCGGGGCACCCTGCTCAACCGGGGCGCCGCCAAGGACGGCCTGCGCCCCCTGCGGGAACTCCCCGACTGACCCCGTACGCCCGCACGCCCGCCCGCCCCGCTCCCCCGCACCACCCGAGCCCGCCCCCGGCGCTCACGACCTCCCCCGCCAGGAAGGACCCCCGCTGTGGCCGCTTCGCCCGCCAAGCGACGGCGCAAGGCCCGCCGCAGGGCCGACATGTCCCTGCTCGGCGGCATCAGGCCCCCGATCACCGTCCTGTCGGTCCTGCTGCTCGCCCTGGCGGGGTTCACCGCGATGAGCCTGGGCAGCGTCCGCGAGGACCGGCTGCCCCAGGCCGTGCTCACCTCCCAGCAGCACTTCGCCGAGGACGGCGCCATCGCCCTGCGCGCCTCCCTGGACGAGAGCGTCACCGACCTCGACCGGGCCGCGGCCCTGTTCTCCGCCGGCAAGCCCGTCGCCCCCGACGCCGTGCTCGACCGGATCGGCAGCGTCTACCAGAAGTGGCGCGGCACCGCCGTCGTCGAGATCGGCTCGGGCCGGCTGCTCGCCGCACGCGGCGAGAACCTGCCGCTGACCGCCGTCGACCTGACCAAGCTCTCCGGCGAGGGCGGCCTCGCCCCCCGCATGGTCACCCTCGCCAACGGCGAGACCCGCCTGCTCACCCTGGCCCTGCTCACCTGGAAGGACCAGCCCCAGCAACTGCTGGTCGCCTCCAGCAGCCTGCGCTTCCCCGGCATCAGCCTCGGCAACCTCCGCAGCATCGCCGTCGTCGGCGCCGACGGCACCGTCCTGAGCACCGACGGCATACCCGAGCCCGAGATGCTCCTCAGCGACAACCGGCGCGCCGACGTCAAACGGGACACCAAGCAGCTCGCCTCCTTCGCCAGGACGGCCGCCAAAAAGACCCGGGCCAACCCGCTGACCGTCAAGGAACCCGGCTCCGGCGGCTTCCCCGGCGTCAGCGGCAGTCTGACCGGGGGGGTGACCAGCGGCGAACGCGCCGCCGCCGGGTACGCCCGGCTCTCGGGGCCCGAACCGGGCGTGGGCACCAGCGCCACCAGCCTGGACCTGACCGTCGTCGCGATGACCGACATCGCCCAGAACCCGTCCCGCACCACCGACGCCTTCGCCGGACTGGTCCTGGCCGGAGCACTGCTCCTGGTCGGCGCGCTCGTCATCGCCCTGCTCGTCGCCACCGTGCAGCGGCCCCTGATCACCCTGTTCCTGGAGAGCCGCCGGCTCACCCGCGGCGACCTCACCCGTCCCGTGACCATCCCCCGCGGCGGCGAGGCCGCGCGGATCGCCCTCGCGCTCGACCGGCTGCGCGGCCAGCTCCGCGACCTCGACCTCGACGGCGGCGGCGCCCCCGCCGCGCCCGGGGCCCGCGGCAGGGACAAGAGGCGTACCGGCGCCCGTACGCTCGTCGCGGTCTGCGCCGTGCTGCTCCTGGCCTGGTGCCTGCCGCTGGGCCTGCTCGTCAACCGGGCCGGCGACTCCGTCGTCGTGCCGCAGCAGCTCGTCAACGACCAGCGCGAGCGCACCGACACCCTCAACGACCGGGTCCGGCGCGCCCTCAACGAGGGCCAGGCCGACCTGGCGTCCGTGGGCGCGCTGATGGGCGCCGACGCCGGGCCCGACCGCATGGCCGACGTCCTGGAGCACACCCTGCGCGAGCACACGCGCTACGCCTCCCTGTACGTCATCGACGGCTCCGGCAAGACCCTCGCCCAGGCGGGCGGCCACCCCCGGGCCCCCCTCGGCAAGGGCCCCCGCAAGGAGCCCGTCGCCCTCTACGACGGCGCCAAGGAACCCGTCATCATCGCCACGGCCGAGATCCCCGGACGGACCCGCACGGCCGTCGTCGGCGAGTTCCGCATCGACTTCCTCAACGCCCTCCTCAAGCGGCCCGGCCTCGGCGAGATCCGGGTCGTGGACGCCAAGCACCGGACCATCGGCTCCAACAGCGGCTACCGGGCCTTCCAGGGCCTCGGCGACGACCGCCTCGACGCCCTCGTCCAGGGCTCCTCCCTCAAGGTGGGCGCCGCCCCCAAGCCCGGCGGCGTCCTCTACCGCAGCGGCGGCGACCACGTCATCGCGGCGGCCGCGCCCTTCTCGGGCGGCGGCGCGGCCGGCGACCTGAAGTGGAGCGTGGTCAGCTGGCAGTCCGCCAAGGGCCTGGCCATCGGCGAGTACAGCCTCCAGAACCGCACCGTCCTCGCCGGGCTCCTCGGCTTCGCCGTCGGCGCGGCCTGCCTGGGCTGGCTCCAGATCATCGTGGTCGCCCCGCTGCGCGAACTCGCCCGCCGCGCCGAGGCCCTCGCCGACGGCGACCGCCGCACCGTGCTCTACCCGCGCCACCACGACGAGGTCGGCGCCGTGACCCGCAGCCTGGAGATCATCCGCCAGCAGCTCCAGCAGGGCGGCCGGCGGCGCGGACGGCAGCGGACGACGAACGACACAGGGGGAGCGGGAGCCCCCTCCGCCACCACGGCCGGAAGGAACTGATCCCCCGTGCTCTTCCTCTACTGCGTGCTGCTCGTCAGCTGCCTGGTCATGCTGGTCGCCGGCATCGTCGAGCAGCGCCGGCACTTCGCCAACCTGGAGCGGATACCCAACCGTGTGCTGGTCAACGGCATCCGCGGCAAGAGCTCCATCACCCGGCTGTGCGCGGGCGCGCTGCGCGGCGGCGGCCTGACGACGGTCGCCAAGACCACCGGCACCGCGGCCCGGTTCATCCACCCGGACGCCACCGAGGAGCCGGTCTACCGCAAGTTCGGCATCGCCAACGTCGTCGAGCAGATCGGCATCGTGCGGCGCGCGGCCGCCTACCGCCCGGACGCCCTGGTCATGGAGTGCATGGCCGTCATGCCGGCGCTCCAGGAGATCAACCAGTCCAAGCTGATCCAGTCGACCATCGGCGTCCTGTGCAACGTCCGCGAGGACCACGTCGCCGAGATGGGCCCGACCCTGGACGACATCGCCCGCTC
The DNA here is from genome assembly GCF_044129415.1 of Streptomyces racemochromogenes. Lineage (GTDB taxonomy): Bacteria > Actinomycetota > Actinomycetes > Streptomycetales > Streptomycetaceae > Streptomyces > Streptomyces racemochromogenes_A. The sequence continues at coordinate 17,005 of NZ_JBBDHD010000035.1, read as the reverse complement.
GCTGTCGCGGTCGATGCCGTACGGGGGGATCTGCGTGACCGCCGAGAAGGAGCGCTTCGACGTGCTCCAGGAGGAAGCGGACGCGCGGGACTGCAGGCTCGTCTACGCCGACCCGGAGACGGTCTCGGACGAGGAGCTGCGCGGCTTCGGCTGGTTCACGTTCAAGGAGAACGTGGCCATCGCGCTGACCGTCGCCGAACTGCTGGGCGTGGACCGGGCCACGGCCCTGAAGGGCATGTACGAGGCCCCGCCGGACCCGGGCGTGCTGTCGGTGGAGCGGTACCTGGCGCCGGGCGGCAAGCGGCTGCGGTTCGCGAACGTCTTCGCGGCGAACGACCCGGAGTCCACGCTGATGAACATCAACCAGCTGCTGGACCTGGGCGCGGTGGACCGCCCCCTGAACGTGGTGATCAACTGCCGGCCGGACCGGGTCGAGCGCAACGGGCAGATGGGCGCGATCGTTCCCGATCTGCGGCCGGACAAGGTGTTCGTGATCGGACACCCGGCGAAGAGCGCCATCGACGCCATCCCCGCCGAGTGGCGCGACCGCGCGGTGGACCTGGGCGGCGAGCAGCGCGACGGCGAGGAGTTCGTGCACGAGCTGCTCGCGCACCTGGGCGAGCACTCCTCCCTGGTGGCCATCGGCAACATCCACGGGCAGGGCGAGGTGCTGCTGGAGCACCTCGCGGAGCTGCCGCCCGACGAGGCGGAGGACGCCCCGTCGCCGGCGCCGGCCGCCGAGGAGCCGGCGGCCCCCTCGTTCGCCCGTCCCTTCGACCCGTACGCCGACGACCCGCACGGACCGGACCCGTACGGCACGGACCCGTACGCGGACTTCCCGGACGGGGACCAGGCGTACGCGGGCACGCCGTACGGCGTGCCCGCGCAGACGCAGGCCCCGCACGGCCAGACCCCGCACGGCCACACCCCGTACGACCCGACCCCGCACGGCCAGGCCCCGTACGGACCGCAGCCCGGGCGGGACCGGCAACCCCACCCGCAGACCGCACACCCGCAGCCGCAGCCGCAGCAGGGCGCGCAGGCGTCGCAGCCCTCCCCCGGGCCCTGGCCCGGGGAGCAGCCGTACGGCGGGGGCGGGCCGCAGCGCCCGCAGCGGCCGGCCGACCCGTACGGGATCGCCGCCGCCACCCCCGTTCCGGCCTGGCCACAGCCCCAGCCGCAGCCGCAGCCGCAGTACCCGTACATCCCAGGAGAGCCCCGTTGATCCCCGCCGTCCTCACCCCGGAGATCGCCGCGATCGGCATCGCCCTGGGCCTGCTGTTCTCCCTGCTCTGCTACCTCACCACCAACCTCTCTCCCGGCGGCATGATCACCCCCGGCTGGCTGGCGCTCACCCTCGTCGAGGACCTCCAGCGCGCGGCACTGGTCCTCGGCATCACCGTGCTGACGTACCTGCTGACCCTGCTCACGCAGCGGTTCGTGATCCTCTACGGCAAGCGCCTGTTCGCCGCCGTCGTCCTGATCGGCGTACTGCTCCAGGCCTCCGTGGTGATCGTGCTCCAGCTGGAGTTCCCGCTCCTCTACGCCAACCAGACCCTCGGCTTCATCGTCCCCGGCCTGATCGCCTACCAGCTGGTCCGCCAGCCCAAGGGCGCCACCCTGCTCGCCACCGGCAGCGCCACGCTCATGACGTACGTCGTCCTGACCGCCGGGATCCTGCTCGGCGTCATGCCCGCCGCCTGACCCCGCACCACCCCCACCCCCGGAGCCCCCGAATGACCGCCAAGCCGAAGAGCCGCCGCCGCACCCGTCCGGTGCTGCACGCGGTCACCGTGCTCGCGCTGCTGGCCGCCAGCGCGTACTTCACCTACGCGCTGCGCGTGCAGGAGCAGGCCAAGGCGCCCTCCGTGCAGATGGTGCAGGACAAGAACGTCACCGCGGCCCTCAAGGGCGGCGACGCCGGCGGCCAGAAGTGGGAACGGGTCCAGAGCCCGAACCGGTCGGTGCTGCGCGACGCCACCGGGCAGGTGCTGGCCACCTTCACCGACGGCGCCCGCACCGCCACCCTCACCGGCCCCAGCCGCACCTTCACCGAGCCCGCCAACACCACCACCCGGGTCGTCACCGAGAACTGGGTGCGGCTGATGCCCGAGCCGTGGAAGCAGGGCGCCGAGAGCACGCCCTGGTTCAAGGAGTGGTTCAAGAAGTACTTCGGGAGCCAGGAGGACGACATCTTCGCCTTCGCCTTCCAGTACGGCGACCAGGCCCCCGTCAAGAAGGACGCGCAGGGCGTCTCGTACGCGGGCGACGCCTCCTTCGGCCCGCTCAACCCCACCGGCTCCGAGGGCAACGACCTGCGCCTGGAGCAGTCGGACTTCTACGACTACCTCGGCACCCCGTACACCTTCCGCAACGGGGTGAAGAAGCAGCCGCAGAGCGCCCGCTACCGGTCGATGGACTGCTCGGGCTTCGTCCGCACCGTCTTCGGCTACCGGGCCCGCTACCCCCTGATGCCCGACGACGCCCCCGGCCCCGGCCTGCCGCGCACCGCGAACGGCATGGCCCGCTCCTCGCTGGGCACCGACGTCATCCCGCTCAAGGGGGTGGGGGCGCAGTTCCGGCCCGCGTCGATCGACGTGATCCAGCCGGGCGACCTGGTGTTCTTCAAGCTCGACGCCCGGACGAAGGACCGCCTGGACCACACGGGCATCTACCTGGGCACCGACACCGACGGCCACCAGATCTTCATCTCCAGCCGCGAGGAGGCCAACGGCCCCACCATCGGGGACAAGGGCGGCACCTCTCGCCTCGACGGCAACGGCTACTACGCGGCCACCCTGCGCAGCGTCAAGCGGCTCTAGCCCAGGAGCGTCCCGCCGGTGATGCCGACCGGCTGGATCAGCCAGCCGAAGTCGCCCAGGCCGCCGCGGGCGGTGAGCTCCGCCGCCTCACCCGCCGAGGCCAGAGCCCGGACGTAGGCCGCCGGGTCGGTGGAGGCCAGGGACAGCGGCGGCCGGCCGCCGGAGACGCCGAGGGCGGTCAGGGCCTCGCGCTGGGTGAGCAGGACGGCGCCCGGGCCGGCGCAGGAGTCGAGGGCCACGTGCGCCGTGACGTCGCAGCCGCCGTCCGGGACGGGAGCGACCTCGCGGCCCGCGCGGAAGCCGGTGAGGGTGCCGTACGGGGGGCGGGCCCCGCGGGTGTGGGCGTAGTCCACGGCCACCGCCAGGCCCCGGTCCACGGTGGCGACGGCCGCCGCCCAGGCCTCGTCGCGGGCCCGGCCGATCTCCGCCCGCCCCTCCCGCTGCGCGCCGGGCCACCACCGCTCCAGCCAGGCGCGGTCGGCGGCCTCCAGCGGGCCGCCCGGGGTCTCCGTCCCGTCGGGTGCGACCAGGACGTACCGTCCGTCCTCGGCGATCTCCAGCGGTACGTTGTCCAGCCACTCGTTCGCGAACAGCAGGCCCGTGATCCCCGCGGGCGGCGCGTCCACCCAGCGGACGCGGGGGTCGAGCCCCTCCGGGGCGGCCGCGCGCTCGACGGCGTACGGGACCACCCGCTCCGCCGTCGCCTCCGGCAGGGCGGCGAGGACGCCGGCCAGCAGCTCGCCCCGCCCGGCCCCGACGTCCACCAGGTCGAGCCGCTGCGGATGCCCGAGTTCGGCGTCCACCGAGACCAGCAGCCGGGCCACCGCCCCCGCGTACAGCCGCGAGGCGTGCACGGAGGTCCGGAAGTGCCCGGCCGGCCCGGGGCCCCCGGGCCGCACGTAGAAACCGCCGGGCCCGTACAGCGCGGCCTCCATGGCCACCCGCCACCGAACCGGCTCCCCGACGGGTCCCCCGGCCTGCTCCCCGACACCACCCTGAGCGCTCATCCCGCCCAGGTTAAGGTCACCCTCCACCTTGGGGAGTACTCCCCCGTCACAGGGATCGCACCTGTGGTTGACTCCAGCACCTATCCGCTTTCCCTACGCTGGGTTACGTGCAGCGCCTCTACGACTTCATCCGCAGACACCCGACGGGCGTCGACAGCTTCTGGGCTGTCCTCTTCTTCGGGTTCTCGATGCTGAACGTCGCCGACCTCGGCGGGGCGAGCACGCTGCTGCGGGTGGCGACCGTGCCCGTCGTGGCCGCGCTGACCGCCGTCATCGCGCTGCGCCGCAAGTGGACGCAGCAGATGTTCTGGCTGACGGTGGGAGCGGGCCTCTACCAGCTGGTGATCGGGGCGCAGGCACAGTTCTGCGACATCGCCATGCTGGTGATCCTCTTCACCGTCGCGGCCTCGGGCGACGTCCCGCGCTGGGTCTCGCGCGCCGCGCTGGTCTCCGGGCTGCTGGCCTCCCCGCTCTACTCGCTGCGGTTCGGCGTCGACAAGAGCGCGAGCGCGCCGCAGGAGGCCCTGTTCGTCGCCTTCATGGTGGTGCCCTTCGCCCTGGCGTGGGTGATGGGCGACTCGCTGCGCACCCGCCGCGCCTACTACGCCCAGCTCGTGGAGCGCAACCAGCGGCTGGAGAAGGAGCGGGAGGCCCAGGCCAAGGTGGCGGTGGCCGCCGAACGGGCCCGGATCGCCCGCGAACTGCACGACGTCGTCGCGCACAACGTGTCGGTGATGGTGGTCCAGGCCGACGGGGCCGCCTACGTCATGGACGTGGCGCCCGAGCAGGCCAAGGAGGCCCTCCAGACCATCTCCGGGACGGGCCGGCAGGCCCTCGCCGAGATGCGCCGGCTGCTGGGCGTCCTGCGCACGGGCGAGCCGCAGGAGTCCGAGGACTACGTGCCCCAGCCGGACGTCGAGCAGATCGAGGTGCTGGTCGAGCAGGTCCGGGCCGCCGGGCTGACGGTGGACTTCGAGGTGGAGGGCACCCCGCGCAAGCTGCCCAGCGGGGTGGAGCTGACCGCGTACCGGATCGTGCAGGAGGCGCTGACGAACACGCGCAAGCACGGCGGCCCGGACGCGCGGGCCAGCGTACGGCTGGTCTACTTCGACGACGGGCTGGGCCTGCTCGTCGAGGACGACGGGCGGGGCGCCGCACACGAGTTGTACGAGGACGGCGGCGCGGACGGCGCCGGACACGGTCTGATCGGCATGCGGGAACGCATCGGTATGGTCGGAGGCACCCTGGACGCGGGCCCGCGTCCCGGCGGCGGCTTCCGGATCAGTGCGCTGCTCCCGCTGAAGAAAGGTAATTGATGTCCATCCGAGTGATGCTGGTCGACGATCAGGTGCTGCTGCGCACGGGCTTCCGGATGGTGCTCGCCGCCCAGCCGGACATGGAGGTCGTCGCGGAGGCGGGGGACGGGCTGGAGGCGCTGGAGGTGCTGCGGGCCACGAAGGTGGACGTGGTGCTGATGGACGTGCGCATGCCCCGGCTGGACGGGGTGGAGGCGACCCGGCGGATCTGTGAGCCGGCGGAGCACCCGAAGGTCATCATCCTGACCACCTTCGACCTGGACGAGTACGCGTTCTCGGGGCTGAAGGCGGGCGCGAGCGGCTTCATGCTGAAGGACGTGCCGCCGGCGGAGCTGCTCGCGGCGATCCGGTCGGTGCACAGCGGGGACGCGGTGGTGGCGCCGTCGACGACGCGGCGGCTGCTGGACCGGTTCGCGCCCATGCTGCCGACGACCGCGCAGGAGCCGGAGAACAAGGAGATCGAGCGGCTGACCGAGCGGGAGCGGGAGGTCATGCTGCTGGTGGCGCAGGGCCTGTCGAACGGGGAGATCGCGGGACGGCTGGTGCTGTCGGAGGCGACGGTCAAGACGCACGTGGGCCGGATCCTGACGAAGCTGGGGCTGCGCGACCGGGTGCAGGTCGTGGTGCTGGCGTACGAGACGGGCCTGGTGCGGGCCGGGGGCGGCCCGCAGCTGTAGCCCGGCGGGACGGCACGGCCTCAGCCGCGCTGGACGTACTCGCAGGTGTGCGGGACGAGGTGGTCCAGGGTGGCCGCGTCGGCCAGGAGGATGTCGAGGTCGGCGAGGCTCTCCCCGCAGTCGATCCTGTCGTAGCCGCCGTTGCGGCTGACGATCGTGTCGTTGCCGCCACGCCCCTCGAAGGTGTCGGAGCCGGGTGCGGCGTTCCAGCCGTCGGAGTCGATGAGCCGGTCGGGGCCGCTGCCGCCGATGAGCCTGTCGTCGCCCGACCCGCCGGTCAGGTCGCTCGGGATGGACGTCTCGTTGCGGACCACGTCGTCCCGGTCGCCCAGGGAGGCCTGGAGGCGGGTGACGGCGGCCGAGTGTCCGCAGCGGATGACGTGCGGGTCGTTGTTGAACCGGGAGCAGCCCGGGCCCGGGACCATCCTGCTGGTGCTGTCCACCACTTGGAGCCAGCCGCCGGGGGTGCTGAACGTGACGGTGTTGGTCTCGCCGGGCTGCGCGGTGAAGACCACCTGGTTGTTGTCGCGCGAGACGACCGCGGGGGCGGCGGAGGCCGGTGCGGCGAGGGCCGTGGTGAGGGCGAGCGCGGCCAGGGCGGGGGCGGCGAGGCGGCCCGTGCGGGGGAGGTGCATGGGTGCTGTCCTTCGGTTGCGGGGCGGACCGGATCGAGGGTCCGTCCCGTCCGGCCCTACCCGGAGCAACCGTCGGATTCATTGGTTTATCGCAGAGTTGACCCGTCCGGCCTACGTCAGCGGGGGCACGGCCGTGCGCAGGTGGGTCAGCAGGGTGGAGAGCGTCTCCCACGCGGCGGGGTCGGCGCCGTCGCCCAGCGGGTAGTGCAGGCCGGGCCTGCGCTGCGGGCCCACCTGGACCGGCTTCAGCGCCAGCGGGGGCCGCCGGGCCTGCGTCAGGGTGACCTCGGTGACGCCCGGGGCGCCGAGGGTGAAGGACACCGGTACGGCGGGGGCCGCGAAGCGGGGGGCCAGGCTCAGGTCGCGCCGCCCGGGGCCCAGCGAGACCAGCATGCTGACCAGGCCGTGCCCGGAGACGAGGGCCTGCGCGAGCTCCTCCAGTGCGGCGAGCGGCACCTCCTCGGACGGCCCGTAGCCCAGCGACAGGGTGGCGTCCTCCTCGACCCCGGTCGCGGTGCGGGTGACGCGGACGGTGGCCAGCGCGGGCCGGTCGGGGTGTCCGACGGCGGTGACCAGGGTGGGCTCGGGCATCCGGCTCCGCGCGAGGTCGGTGAACTGGCGCGGTGACCAGGGCAGGTTGACGGGTTCGGCGGTGCCCCAGCCGGCGGGACCGGCGCCGGTGAGCGCGTGCCAGGCGGTCTCCAGCGCGCCGCCGAGCAGGGTGTCCGCCTCGGCGGGGTGCTCCGTGCGCAGCTGTACGGTCAGCCGCCGCTCCCCGGCCCCGGCGGCGGGCCTCTTGAACGCGTCGGCGGGCCGCGCCCGGCCGTCGGCGTCGCGGGCGGGTGCGAAGGTGCCGTCCTGCCAGGCCAGTACGGCACCGGACAGGCCGTCGTAGTAGCCGCAGGACGGGTCCTGGACCACCCACCGGTTCGGCGCCCCGGTGAGCACGGTGCGCAGCGGCAGGCTGAGCCGGCAGTGGGCGGGGGTGACGATGTGCAGGGCCGCGCCGAAGGAGGCCGTGGTGCGCAGGACGTCCGACAGCCAGGCCGTCAGCGGGACCACCGGCCGGTCGGCCAGGACGACGGCGGTGGACTCGGTGACCACGTCGACGGTGGGCAGGGCGCCGACGGGCGCGGGCGCCGCGGAGGCCTCGGAGCCCACCGGGACGGTCGTGACCCGGCCGGCGCCCTCGGGCCAGACGGCCCCGCCGAGGACCTCGGCGAGCCGTCCGGCGACGGCACCCGCGAGCTCCGCCGCCTCGGGCACGGCGGTGGAGGCGCGGGTCTCGGTCCACCAGAGGGGGGTGGCGGACGGGGTGCCGAGGAGCCGCTCGGCCTCGCCGGGCACCTGGACCAGCACGGGTGCCTCCACCGAGACCAGGGGCCGCCCGCCCGCGCCGAGCAGCTGGACGACGGCCCCGTCGCCGGCGCTCGCGGCGTCGAGGTCGGCGCCGCCCGCCGCGAGGGCCACGAGCAGGGCGGCGGCGTCGGGCATCTTCGGGGTGAGGGCGATGACGTCCTTGGTCACGGTGTCAGGGCGCTTCCTGGGTCGGCGGGGCGGCGAGGGCGGTCTGGACGACCTGGTGCGGGCGGCCTCGCCGGACGAACGTGCCCCGGCCGGGCGGCTGGGCGCTCGCGTACAGCTGCGGGAACAGCTGGCCCTCGGAGCGCTCGCCGTTCATGACGAGCGCGGTGGTGCCCGATTCGCGCAGGGTGGTCAGCAGCGGCTCGTACAGGGCGCGGGAGGAGCCGGCGACGCGCCGGGCGATGACGAAGTGCAGCCCGATGTCCTGGGCGGACGGCAGGTAGGGCACGAACGCCTGGAGCGGCTGCTGTCCCGCGGTGGTGAGGATGTCGTAGTCGTCGACGAGGACCACGATGCGCGGTCCGGCGAAGCCGGGGCCCTCACCGGGTTCGGCGTCGGGGTCGAGGCCGTCCTCGGGGAGCCGCTTGTCGAGTTCCTTGGCGATCCCGGCCGACAGCGCGGCGGCGATCTTCGCGTTGTGCGCGTAGCCGCCCCGGTAGGGCTCGGGGACCACGCCGCGCAGGCCGCGCCGGGGGTCGTAGACGGCGAAGACCAGTTCGTCCTCGCTGTAGCGGGCGATGAGCTGGCGGGCGACCAGGGCGAGGAGGTTGGTCTTGCCGCACTCGTTGTCGCCGAGGACGAGCAGGTGCTGGTCCTGGCCGAACAGGTCGAGGAGGACGGGCGCGAGAACGTCCTGGTCCACGCCGACGGGGATGCGGTGGGGTTCCTCGTCGGCGGTGGGCAGCCGGTCGGCGGGCAGCCGCGAGGGCAGGACCCGGACGGGGGAGGCGAGTTCGCCGTGCCAGGTGGCGCTGACGGTGCCGGCGGCCTCCTCCAGGGCGGCGGCCAGGTCGGTGGTGCCGGCCTGGGAGTCGATGCGCGGCAGCGCGGTCTGGGCGAAGAGCTTGGCGTCGGTGAGGACGCGGCCCGGGGTGTCCGGGGAGATGGTCTCGGAGAGCTTGCGGTCGATGGCCGAGTCGGAGGGGTCGCCCAGGCGCAGTTCGACGCGGCCGCCGAAGAGGGACTGGTTGGCGATGCGGACGTCGTTCCAGCGCAGCATGCCGGCGACGACGTGGATGCCGTAGCCGCCGCCGCGCTTGAGCAGGTCGGTGACGGCGTCGTCGAGGGCGTCGAACTCCTCGCGCAGGGCCCCGTACCCGTCGACGAGGAGGACGATGTCGGTCGAGCGGAGCTCGGGGAGCAGGCCCTTGGCGCGCATCGCCCGCAGCTGGTCGACGGAGTCGATGGAGTGCTCGCGGAACAGCTGCTCGCGGACGGCGAGCATGGCCCGTACCTCCGCGACGGTGCGGGCGGCCCGTTCGCGGTCGGCCCGGCCGGCGATGCCGCCGACGTGCGGGAGCCCGGCGAGGGCGGCGAGGCCGCCGCCGGCCAGGTCGAGGCCGTATATCGCCACTTCCTGGGGGGTGTGGGTCAGGGCCAGGGAGAGGGCGAGGGTGCGCAGGAGGGTGGTCTTGCCGGACTGGGGGCCGCCGGTGACGGCGGTGTGCCCGCCGGCGACGGTCAGGTCGAGCTCCCAGGGGCCGCGCCACTGCCGGGCCGGGTCGTCGAGCACGCCGAGCGGTACCCGCAGGGGGGCGCGGCGCGGCTTGGCGAGGGGGTCGGTGCCCGCGGCGGCGAGGCGGAGCCCGTGCTCGGTGACGGACAGGGGTCCTGCGGCTGCGTCGAGGGGGATGGCGTCGGGGAGCGGGGGCAGCCAGATGCGGCGGACGGGCGGGGCGGCGTCGGCGAGCTGGTCGACGATGACGGAGAGCACGCTGGGCCCGGTCTCGCGGGCGGTGGCGGTGGGCTTCTCCTCGGCGGGCTCGGCGGGACCGGTCTCGTCCTGGAGGGTGTTGAAGGTGGGGTAGGCCAGGGCGAGGGGGCCCTCTTCGGCGTCGCCGGGTCCGGCGGCGGGACCCCGGTAGCGCCCGGAGACGTAGCCGGCCTTGAAGCGGGTGTAGGTGGAGGTGTCCACCTTGAGGTAGCCGAAGCCGGGCAGCGGCGGCAGCAGGAAGGCGTCGGTGGTGTCGAGGACGGTGCGGGACTCGTCGGCCGAGAAGGTGCGCAGGCCGAGCCGGTAGGAGAGGTAGGTGTCCAGGCCCTTGAGCTTGCCGCCCTCGATGCGCTGGCTGGAGAGCAGCAGGTGCACGCCGATGGAGCGGCCGATGCGGCCGATGGACAGGAACAGGTCGATGAAGTCGGGTTTGGCGGTGAGCAGTTCGCCGAACTCGTCGATCACGACGAACAGGTGCGGCAGCGGCTCCAGTTCGGGCTTCTCGGCGCGCAGGACGGCGTAGTGGCCGATGTCGGCGACGTTCCCGGCGTCCTTGAGGACCTGCTGGCGGCGCTTGACCTCGCCGGCGAGGCTGGTGTGGACGCGTTCGACGAGCCCGGCCTGGTTCTCCAGGTTGGTGATGACGCCGGCGACGTGCGGGAGCCTCTCGAAGGGGGCGAAGGTGGCGCCGCCCTTGTAGTCGACGAGGACCATGGCGAGGTCCTCGGGGGCGTGGGTGGTGACCAGGGCGAGGACGAGCGTGCGCAGCAGCTCGCTCTTGCCGGAGCCGGTCGCGCCGACGCACAGGCCGTGGGGGCCCATGCCGAGCTGCGAGGACTCCTTGAGGTCGAGGAGGACGGGGCCGTGGCGGTCGTCGACGCCGATGGGGACGCGCAGGAAGTCCCGCTCGCTGCGGGGCGCCCACAGCCGGTCCACGTCGAGGCGGGCCGGGTCGGTGATGCCGAGCAGGCCCATGAAGTCGACCGGGCCGGAGACGGGGGTGCCCTCGGCGACGGACTCGGCGGACAGCCGCAGCGGGGCGAGCATCCGGGCCAGGCCCTCGGCGGTGGCGGGGCCGAGGACGTCGGTGAGGCCCTCGGCGGCGGGGGCCTGCGGGGTGCGCAGGTCCTGGACGGTGATGTGGCAGCCGTCGGGGCCGCCGGAGCCGGTGACGGTTATCCGTATCGCCACCTCGTCGGGCTCGTGGACCTGTGCGGCGAGGAGGTGCAGGACGGTGGTGTTCATGTCGGCCAGGCCCACCGCGGTGTCGGGGCGGGGCAGTTCGACGGCGTTCTCCCCGTACTCGTCGCTGACGACGAGCAGCCGGCCGGCGAGCCGCAGCGCTCCCCGGTCGGACAGGCCGCGGCGCACCTCGGCCGCGTACGAGGCCCTGCGGCGCAGGTCGGGGGCGAGGACCCCGGCGGCGAGCTGGGGCAGGCTCGGGGCGATCCGGCGGGCGGCGACGGGCCCGTCCTGTTCCTGCTGGTCGAGGACGTGGGGCAGCCACTTGGCCCACTCCCAGTCGTCGAGCCGCTCCCCGGGCACGCCGAGGGCGATGGCCACGTCGTCGGGGGCGTGCAGGACGGCGGTGTGCGCGAGGAGGGCGCGGGCGACGCCCAGGACGCCCTCGCGGTCGCCGATGATGCTGACGTTCCCGGCCCGGTCGAGGGGGACGGTCAGCGGGAAGTCGCTGGAGCGGGCGAAGCGGGCCATGAGGGCGCCCGCCTCGTTCAGCATGAACCGGTCGGGCGGCGTGAGGACGTTCCCGGCGCCGGCGGCGAGGGCGATCTCCTGGACGGCCACGGCTCCGGTACCCAGGCGGGGGCGCAGGAAGTCGGGGTCGGTGCGGCGGCGTTCCCACAGCCGCGCGGGGTCCCGTACGAGGTCGTAGAGGGCCTCCGGGGGCGGGTTGAGGCGGCGGGCCTCGTCGCGCAGCGCCTTCTCGCGGGCGCCGAGCTCCTCGCGCTGCTCCTCCAGGTACTCCAGGTAGCGCTCGCGCTGGGCGCGGCGGGTGCGCTGGGCCTTGCCGCGCTGGGACCAGAACAGGGCGATGGCGCCGATCAGGGCGAAGACCAGGACGATCGCGCCGACGGCGGCGAACTGGCTGTTGCGGATGACGGTCATCATCACGACCGAGCCCATGACGCCGGCCATGGGCAGCAGGGCGGTGGCCGGGCTGCCGATCTTCCCCTCGGGGAGGTTCGGCGGGGCCTCGACGGTGCGGGGCTCGGCGGGGGCGGGGGGCAGGGTGCCGCGGGCCGGGCGGTGGACGAGCTGCTGGGTCACCGGGCGCCGCCGGCCGCCGGGAGGGCCACGGCCCGCTGGAGGACCTCGGCGGCGAGCCGGACAGTGGCCTCCCGGGTTCCCTCGCCGAGCAGTTCGGTACGGACGGCGCCGCCGGAGGCGAGGTGGCGGTCGTAGGGCAGGACGACCACCCCGGCGCCGGTCGCGGCCAGTTTCTCGGCGGCCTTGCCGAGGTCGATGGCCGGATGCGGGGACTGCACGGTGAGCACGACGACCGTGCGGGGCAGGACGGGCACCGGCAGGGAGGCGAGCCAGTCGAGGACGGCGAGGGTGGAGACCAGGCCCTCGGCGGTGGCGGGGGTGGTGAGGACGCGGGCGTGCGCGGTGTCGAGGGCGGTACGGGCGACCTCGCCGGGGAGGGTCTCGCAGTCGACGACGGTGACCCCGAAGTAGCGGCGCAACGCGACCATGACGGTCCGGTAGGTGGCGACGTCGACCTGGGCGCCGATCCGGCCCTGGCTGCCGGGCAGCAGCCAGCCGCCGTCGGGGAGCGGGACGAGGTAGCCGGTGATGTCGGTGAGCTGCATGGAGGGGCGGACGATCTGGGCGAGGTCGCCGCAGGTCCAGCGCAGGGACTCGACGCCGAGCCGGACGGGCAGGGTGCCGAGGGCGGCGTCGGCCTCCAGGGTGAGCACCGGGTCGTGGCGGAAGTGGTTGTAGGTGCGGCTGAGGAGGGCGGTGACGGTGGTCTTGCCGGATCCGCCGCGGATGCTGGTGACGACGATGTGGCGCCCGGTGGTGACGGGCTGCTGCACCTGCGCGGCGAGCCCGGTCTCGGCGGCGACGGCCTTGGCGGCGGAGGCCCCGAGGGCCCCGCGCAGGCCGCGCAGGGTGCGCCGCAGCAGCGGGTCACCGTGCCGCGGCCGCCCGCCCGGCACCTCGGCCCCGCGCACGGGCACGGTCTCGGGAGCGGCCTGGGCCCGCGCGGGCCGCGGGTGCGGCTGGCCGGGCCGGCCCTGCGCGTACGGACGCCCGGGCTCCTGTCCGGCGTCGGCCGGCCACTGGCCCTGGTCCGGGCCGGCGTACGGGGCGTGCCCGCCGGGCGCCGGGTACGCCTGACCGCCGGCTGCGTGGGCGGGGTCGGCCGGCCAGTCGGCAGGGGCGGGGCCCTGGTGCGGGAGTGCGGAAGCGGCGCGCCCCTGCCACTGGCCGGGACCGGCGGAGGGAGCCGCGTGCGCCCCGCCGGGGGCGCCGCCCGCCTGGGGCGCCGGGGTGGCGGCCGAGGGCGTGCCGGTCAGCTCGCCGAGGACCCCGGCCTGCCAGTCGTCCTGGCGGTTCGTGTCTGACATGTCTGAGTCGCAACCCCTACGCGAAGGTGCCGAGCAGCCGCCCGTACACACCGAACACCCCGATGAGCAGCGGGAACAGCACGATGACGCCGAAGGACTCGGCGGCGTCCCCGAAGCGGCGCAGCCGGACCCGTACGTGCTCGGGCGGCTGGACGGCCAGCACCCCGAGCGCCGCCAGGGCCAGCGCCAGCAGGACGGCCAGCGGCCCGGCCGCCCCGGCCCGGCCGGCCCACACCAGCAGGGCGGCCACGGTCACGGCGGCCCCGGCCAGCAGCAGCGCGACCACCTCCGCGACCAGCGGGAAGGCCCGGGCGCGCAGCCACAGCACGGCGGCGACCGCCGAGGCGAGGCAGACCGTCCAGACGTCGGGCTCCGTCAGCGCGACCACCCCGGCCGCGCCCGCCGACACGGCGGTGGCGAGGGTGGCCAGGGCCATGCCCCGGTGGGTGGCGCCCAGGGCGGTGGCGACCTTGTACCGGCTGACCGAAACGCCCCGCGCCCGCTGGTCGTCGAGCCCGGTGAGCCCGGCCGCGGCCAGCGCGAGCCGCGGCAGCAGCCCCAGCAGGACGACGGAGACCACGGCCAGGACGGCCCCGGTCCGGGCCCCCGCGTGCCCCTGGGCGAGGGCCACGCCCTCCCAGATCGCGGTCAGCCCGGCCACGGCGGCGGCGCCGACGAACCCGCCCCGCCCGAGCGGCGTGAACCACCCCAGCAGCGTGAGCGCCACGGCCAGCGCACCCGCCACGGCGGCGAGCCGGCCCATGGCGTGCCAGTGCTGCGCGTCGCCCAGGGTCCACGCCCCGAGCACACCCACCGCACCGGCGGTCGCCAGCAGCGCGGCGGCGAGCCCGGACCCCTTCAGCCGGCCCGCGACGGCCCCGACGACCCCGCACACGGCGGCGGCCGCCAGCAGCACACCGGCGACGGCCCCCGGCGCGAACGCCGACCGGGCGAACCATCCGGCCACCAGCGCCCACAGCACCAGCCCGGCCCCGGCGGTCACCCGCCGCGCGGCCGGCCGCCAGCGCCAGGCCCGGACGTCGAGGTCCTCGGCGGCCTCGTCGGTGACGTCGTGCACCACGGGCGCGGACGGCACGTCCTGCACCCGGACGAGCCGCAGCACGGCCCCGTCGACGACGCCCGCGTCCTCCAGCGAGACCCCGTGCTCCAGCACGGAACCGTCCGCCGTGACGAGGTGGCGGAGCATCGGCTGCGCGGCCACCCGGTCGTCCAGCATCCGTATGACGTCGGGCAGCAGCCGCCCGACGGGCTCCCGGGAGGGGAGGACGAGATCCATCCGCCGCCGCTGACCGACCAGGGTCACCCGGCTCAGCGCCGTTCCGCTTCCCGCCCCCATGTTCACCACGCGTTCGAACCTATCACCGAGTTCTGACCTGACCTGGCGTCCCGACCTTGCCGATCAGCCGGTGCGAGATGAACGACCAGCCGACGCATCCGGCGCACAGCACGGCAGCGATCACCAGCCCGGCGACGGCCTTCCCGATCCGCTCGTCGGCGACCCGCCGGCCCCGCTGCGCTCCGAACAGCACGGCGTCGCGCAGCCGGCGCCGCCGCACCGCGACGGATTCCAGGAGCTGGCTGTCGTAGTCCTCGGCGGCCATCAGACCTCGAACTCGCCGACCCAGGAGCGCTTCAGCAGGTGCTCGGGCAGGTAGGGGGACTCGACGTCGACCGGGATGCCGCCGTCGTAGGCGAGGCAGGTCACGGCGAGGACGCCGAGCGGTACGAGGCCGTCGATGTCGTCGGCGCGTTCGGGAGTGGCGGTCCAGTACCGCTTGTGGAGTTCCAGGGCCTCCAGCAGCGTGGTGTGGAAGCCCTCTTCGTCCTTCTTGAGGAACTTGTAGAAGAGGTTGATCGGCGGGTAGGCCACCTGCTGGATGTAGTCGCGTCCGGCGATGACGGCGACGTCGGGGTGGGAGCGCTGGAACGTCAGCGTCAGCTCCGGTACCAGTTCGGGACGCTTGAGCCAGTACGCCTGGAGGGTGGCGACCCAGTGGTAGAGGTAGTCGTCGTGGTCGGCGCCCGAGGCGCGCAGGACGTCGATGGGGAGCTCGCACAGCTCGGTCATCCTCGGCTGGTCGCGCGTGATGACCGCGTACCAGAACGCCTCGATCCACGCCTCCGCGTTCGCGTCCCAGGAGGGCCCGGCCGCCGGCAGGGTGCGCATCGCGTGGTGGATGCGCACCTCGGTGGTCCCCTCGGTCATCCCCGCCGTACGGAACAGCGCGGCTCCCAGCTGCGCCGCCGTGACCACGGCCTCCCACGTCCCCAGCTCGGCGGCCCGTGGGTCCACCCCGAACCGGGCGTTGACGTTGAAGGTGGCGTCCTTCCACGCCGACCTGAGCTTCCGGGGCGACGAGGAGAGAGCGTCGAGGTCCTCGACCAGATCCTCGGTGAGACCCTCGACCCAGGCCGCGCTGGTCGGCCGCGGCTCCGAATGGCCGGGCACGAAGACCGTCATCGCTTCTCCTGTCATTTGCTGAGGTCGAAACGGCGGATAGTGTATCCGGCATAAGTTCCGGTGTTATCCGCTCCCTTGACGACGACGTAATCGATCCGCGGGGGATCCGCGTCCAGCGCCGCCTTGAGGGCTTCGTACAGCTGCTTTTCGCTGTCGATGTCCCTTCCGCGCTTCTTCATTTGCTTGAGGATGTCCTCGAAGTACTCGCGGGTTCCCTGCGAGACGCGCTTACCACCGATGCGGCGTTCGCCCAGGTCCGTGGTGACATGGCTCTTCGCCTCGACCACGACGTACCGGTCGCCGTGCTTGTACACCTGGTCGAACTGGTCGTTTCCGTTGTCGGGGCCGTGCAGCTTCTCTTCCTTGGCCCCGGGGAACTCCTTCGGTATCGCGTGTTCCCTGGCTATGGCCTCGCCGTACGCCTCGCTCTTCTTGGAAAGGGCCTCGTGGAGCGGGGCGTGCTTCGCCCTGGCCGCGTCGAGCGCCGCCTCGGTTTCCGGGGTGTTGAGGAGCTTGTGCGCCTTTTTGGCCTCGCCATAGGCGTCGTGCGGACCCTTGTCGGCCGTGATGGCGTCGTGACGCTCCTTCGCGGCCTGGTCGAGGGAGTCCCGCATTTCCTGGGTGACGGAGAGGTCCTTGTGGCTGACCGAGTCGGCCTTGCCCAGGTAGTCCGGCGGGACCGGCGGCGGAATGTCGGACTTCGGCACCCAGACGTCGGGGGCGGTCTCCACGAGCTGCGGCGGCACCAGGCCGGTGTGGTCGGGCACGTCGGCCCGCAGGCGGTAGCCGAGCTTGTTGTAGTACTGCTTGAAGTAGGGGTCCGCCGGGTCGTTCGCCCGGTGGACCTGGTACTCCATGATCTGCCGCTTCTCGGCGTCCGTGTACTGGTGCGCGTTCTCCCGGTGGGGCGGCAGCTCGGGCCGGTCGCCGTGGCCGGGCACCGCCGGAGTGGCTCCGTCGCCGTGGCCGAGGCCGTCGGGGATGCCGCCCCCGTTGCCGTGGCCCAGGTTGTCCGGGATGCCGCCGCCGCCCTGGTGCGGGATGCCCCCGCCGCCGTGGCCGCCGCCGCCCGTGGACGGGGTGTCCGGGTGGTGGGCACCGCCGGTGGTGGGGGTGGTGTCGGTGCCGCCGTGGCCGGGGGTGGTGCCGGTGTTGCCGGGTTCGGTGTGGCTGTT
>NZ_JBBDHD010000306.1:0-860 GCF_044129415.1 Streptomyces racemochromogenes | reverse complement strand
CCGCGCAGCCGCAGCGCCAGCTCGATGTTCTTCCCGGCCGTCAGCCAGGGGAACAGGGCGTGCTCCTGGAACATCAGCGCCGGACGGCCACCGGGGGTCTCGATCGACCCGGCGGACGGCTTGTCCAGACCCGCGACCAGGTTCAGCAGGGTGGACTTGCCACACCCCGAGGCCCCCAGGAGGGTGACGAACTCTCCGGGAGCGACATCGAGACTGATGTCGTCCAGGACGAGCTGCGATCCGGCCGGGCCGGAGAAGGACTTCGAGACGTGCTCGATGCGGGCGGCGTGCGTCTGCTCCGCTACCGAGCCCTCGGCAGCCTTGGCGAGCGTGGTGGCCATGGTCGTCACCTCCTGGGGTTGCTGGACTGGGGGATTACTTGGCGCCGAGGCCGGCGTCGGAGACCTCGGGCTTGCCGGCGGCCTTGAGGACCTTGTTCAGGAGCGTGAGGTCGTAGATGCCGGCCAGGTCGGGCTTCTCCAGGAGCTTGGCCTTGACCGCCCACTCGGACTGCGTCTTCAGCGTCGCGGCCAGCGGGTCGTCGGTGACCGAGATGCTCGGCCACGCCGGGTCGATGACCTTCGGGTCCAGCCCCTTGCCGGTGTCGGCGAGGAGCCGGGCGTTCGCGGAGGCCTTGGCCTTGTCCTGGTTCGCGTGGATCCACTCGTTGGTCTTCACCGTGCCGCGCAGCACGGCCTCGACAACGTCCGGGTGCTCCTTGAGGAACTTCTGCGACACGATGACGTTCGTGATCACGAACTTGTTGCCGGGCCACAGGCTGCCCTCGTCGAGGAGGACGGAGCCGCCGTCGGAGACGAGCTTGGAGGCGGTGGGCTCGGGGACCCAGGCGCCGTCGATGG
>NZ_JBBDHD010000362.1:0-319 GCF_044129415.1 Streptomyces racemochromogenes | reverse complement strand
TCACCCGCGACCGCCTCCAGCAACCGCACCAGCCGCCCCACCAGCACCTCGACCGACCCACGGTCGAACACATCGGTCGCGTAGACGACGCTGCCGGCGATCCCGGCGGGTTCGCCGCGGTCGGACCGCTGTTCGGCGAGGCTGAAGCCGAGGTCGAACTTGGCGGCGCCGACATCGAGGCCGGACACCTCGGTGGGCAGGTCACCCAGCCGGAGCGAGGCCCGCTCCTGCGACTGGAGGGTGAGCATGACCTGGAAGAGGGGGTGGTGGGCCAGCGAGCGGACCGGGTTGACGACCTCGACCAGCCGCTCGAACGGCA
>NZ_JBBDHD010000361.1:0-319 GCF_044129415.1 Streptomyces racemochromogenes | reverse complement strand
CTCCGTCGGCTGCGCCCCCTGCACCCGCCGGGTCGCCGAGGGCGAGGACGCCCGGGCCGGCCGCTGGGCCGGGCGCGCCAAGACCGAGTGCGGACTGCACGGCTGATGACCCGACGCCGACGTACGGAGACGGAGACGGACCGGATGAGCCCGAGCGGACAGGGGGCGACGGTGTGGCTGACCGGACTGCCCAGTGCCGGCAAGACCACCATCGCCCACGCGCTGGCGGAGCGGCTGCGCGGCGAGGGCCACCGGGTGGAGGTCCTCGACGGCGACGAGATCCGCGAGTTCCTCTCCGCCGGACTGGGCTTCGGCCGCG
>NZ_JBBDHD010000305.1:0-883 GCF_044129415.1 Streptomyces racemochromogenes | reverse complement strand
ACGGCGCATGCGCTGGAAGACCAGCCGCGAGGGAGAACGCCGGAATGAAACGCAGGTGACGAACCGACGAGGACGACGCGGGAAGAGAGGACTTAGCGGAAGGCAGAAACGAAAAAAGCGGCCAATGGCCGCTTTCTCGTAGCTTCAAGGTGTTCAGGGGGCCTTGAAGCGAATATGGCGCAGCGGACGGGACTCGAACCCGCGACCCCCGGCGTGACAGGCCGGTATTCTAACCGACTGAACTACCGCTCCACCGAATACTTCTGTAACCACCGGATTAATGCACCGGCTTACTACTTAATTTGATGCCTGGCAGTTCCCTACTCTCACATGGGGAAACCCCACACTACCATCGGCGCTACGGCGTTTCACTTCTGAGTTCGGCATGGGGTCAGGTGGGACCACCGCGCTAAAGCCGCCAGGCAAATTCTGTTCATCTGTATCAGGCTGAAAATTTCGTCTCTTCGCCAAAACATCTTCGGCGTTGTAAGGTTAAGCCTCACGGTTCATTAGTATCGGTTAGCTCAACGCATCGCTGCGCTTACACACCCGACCTATCAACGTCGTCGTCTTCAACGTTCCTTCAGGAGACTTTAAGTCTCAGGGAGAACTCATCTCGGGGCAAGTTTCGTGCTTAGATGCTTTCAGCACTTATCTCTTCCGCATTTAGCTACCGGGCAGTGCCATTGGCATGACAACCCGAACACCAGTGATGCGTCCACTCCGGTCCTCTCGTACTAGGAGCAGCCCCCCTCAATTCTCCAGCGCCCACGGCAGATAGGGACCGAACTGTCTCACGACGTTCTAAACCCAGCTCGCGTACCACTTTAAATGGCGAACAGCCATACCCTTGGGACCGACTACAGCCCCAGGATGTGATGAG